>JAISJI010000030.1 GCA_031261605.1 Ignavibacteria bacterium
CAGAACACCATTTCCATCAACCAATATTTTGAGAAAGCATATAGCAATTTTATTGCTACATCAACTACTGCATTTACAAATTACTATGACGATATGATAATGGACCAGGACTTTACATCTGCACCGATATTCACTTTAGAGCAAATGCAAAATAGAAATTCCATCACAGAAGAATTGTTGTTCAAGTCCAAGACAAGTAGTAATTACAAATGGACGACCGGCTTCTTTGGCTTTTACGATAATCTAACTCCAAATGCAACAGTGCTTTTTAAAAACGATGGCATTAACAAATTAATAGAAAGCAATGTTCAGGTCAATATCCCTACGTATGTAACTTACGACATATTGGATACAAATTTTAGAATAGATAATACATTCAAAAATCCTACTTATGGTCTCGCTCTCTATCACCAATCCTCTTACGACAATTTCATAACGGACGGGTTGACGATTACTGCTGGCTTGCGTTTTGATTATGCACATAATAAATTGAGTTACAACACCGGTGCATCGCTAACTCAATCTTATAATATGATACAAGGTCCTTTTACAATCATAGATACATTGCCTACAAAATTGGAATTTACCGGTGAAACCAATAAGGATAATTTCCAAGTGCTACCGAAGTTGTCATTTAACTATAACTTTAATGATAATGCTCGCTTGTATGTATCTGCTGCTCGTGGTATGAAAAGCGGTGGCTATAATATACAAATGCTCTCCGACTTAGCCCAAAACGATTTGCGCTATAATATGATTGACGAATTGAAAGGAAGCATTAGCAAGCAGATGGCTACAGTTGGTGTTCCTCAGCAAATCATTGACTTAGTGCTTGGCAAATTACCGGTCTTTAAGAAAATAGATACTATGCCGGGTGTGCTGGGCAATATGTTGTGGTATAGTCCCGAGCAGTGTCTGAACTTAGAACTCGGCACTTATATGAATTTCCTAAACGGCAAACTTACCGCCGAACTCTCCGTGTATTATATGGATGTAACGGATTTGCAACTTACCAAATTCTCTCCCAACGGATTTGGTAGAATGCTTTCTAATGCCGGTTCTGCTACTAGCAAGGGCTTTGAAACATCTTTATCTACTCGCCTAATAGATAACTTAAATATATCAGTGGATTATGGTTTCGCATATTCCACATTTACTGACTACCTTGATACGCTTACCATTAACGACTCTCTTTACGAAATTGATTATTCCGGCAAGCGTGTTCCGTATGCTCCACAGCAAACGCTAAGTATTGTAGGACAATATATGCGTTGCATAACAGAAGGGCTTTGCGCTCAATTAACCGCACAATACCAAGGAACAGGAAATATTTATTGGGATGAAGCCAACTCCCTATCGCAGAAATACTATAACACAGTGAATGCAAAGTTCGCACTACACTACGGCACAAATACAATGGATGGCGAAGGCATTACATTAGAAATATGGGCAAATAACTTGCTCAATACAAAATACAATACATTTTACTTTGAATCGTTAGGTAATAGATTTTTCCAAATGGGCAGACCAGCCAGTTTTGGTGCTACCATCAAAGTAAAATTTTGATATGTGGAGGCAAGGTGATTATATGAAAATAATATTTAAATGAAAATAAATTGCAGTATTTTTAGTAAATTTGCAAGAGGTATACTATGATAAAAAAATGGGAAACAATAGAGACAGAGAATTGCGGCAACTACAGAGTGTTCGAACTCTATAAGAAGAAGCGTATTCATCCAATTACCAAGAGCATCAGCACTTTCACATCGCTTCACGCAACGAGTTGGGTTAATATAATTCCGATAACTACGAATGGCGAAGTTGTGCTGGTGGAGCAATATAGACACGGAACAGATGATATTTCTATTGAACTGCCGGCTGGTCTTGTGGAAATAGACGAAGACACTCGCATTGCAGCCGAACGAGAATGTACCGAAGAGACCGGCTATGTAGGTGATGGACAAGCGATACTATTGGGAGCAGTGCGTCCCAATCCGGCATTCTTAGATAACTACTGCTATCACTACTTATGGACAGGTTGTCAGTTGCGACACTCCCAGAATTTAGATGAAAACGAAGATATAAATGTGCTAACTATCCCATTTGCTGATATTCATAAATGGATAGAAGAAGGAAAGATACAGCATTCATTAGTAATGTCTGCATTGTATTTTTACGCCATACACGAAAATAAATAAAAATATATATGTCAAAAATCATTACCATATCCAACCAAAAAGGTGGAGTAGGGAAGACCACTACATCCATTAACCTATCCGCTTCACTCGCTGCCAATGATAAGCAAGTCCTACTTGTAGATATTGACCCGCAAGCCAATGCCTCATCCGGTGTTGGTATTACTACCGCTACATTGGAGAACACAATATACGATATACTTGTGAATGATGTGTCGGCAGCGGATGCTATCATTCCTACGGAAATGCCTAATCTGCACATTTTGCCATCTCATATTGACTTAGTAGGTGCTGAGATAGAGATGATTAATGTGCCAGAACGTGATTTGGTTTTGAAAAAACAACTTGCATCGGTAAAGGATAATTTTGACTACGTGTTGATAGATTGTCCGCCGTCGCTGGGGTTACTTACATTGAATGCTCTGTCGGCTGCGGACTCTGTGCTTATACCTGTGCAATGCGAGTATTACGCATTGGAAGGATTGGGGCAGTTGCTCAATACTATTTCCATTGTTCGCCAGCACATAAATCCGACCTTGGATATTGAAGGAGTGCTACTTACACTATTTGACTCGCGTCTGCGTCTATCTGCACAAGTAGTAGAGGAAGTGAAAAATCATTTTAAGGATAAAGTATTCAAAACGGTAATCCACCGCAATGTTAGATTGGCTGAAGCACCAAGTTATGGTAAGCCAATTATACTATATGATTCTACAAGTTCGGGTGCTGCAAATTATTTGGAACTTGCCGCTGAGATATTGAACAAAACAAATTAAGCAAGCAACGGAATCATTTAGGTAAAGCAATGCTGTTCATACGCTTTTCTATGAATGCGGCTCTATTTTGTATGTATGCACTGGGATTTTTCGCAGAATATTTTCGTGGATTGGGCAGTATCGCCGCTAACAATGCGGCTTGATGCTTGTTCAACTTCGCCGCTTTCTTGTTGAAATACGCCTGTGCTGCTGCATCTACCCCATAAATTCCATTCCCCATTTCAACCACATTAACATATACTTCTAAAATCCGCTTTTTGCCCCAAACTGCCTCTATCAGCACCGTAAAATATGCTTCTAATCCCTTTCTGACAAAATTACGACCGTGCCAGAGAAAAGTATTTTTCGCTGTTTGCATAGATATTGTGGATGCTCCGTGAACGCGTTTTCCTTTATGAATTTCGTTGTATCTCTTTGCATTTTCAACGGCTTTCCAATCAATACCACTATGACTTAGGAAGCGAGCATCTTCTGCTGCAATACACGCCCGAAAAAAATGCGGAGATATTTCATCCCAATCGCACCAATTTTTTTCTATACCTACAAAATCATCATCGCCAATACTTTCTATTGAGCGCATTAGCATTAGTGGAGTTATAGGTGGATTAATAAATTTGTAAGCCACTACAAATAAGCAACTTACCGCAACGAATATGCTAATACAATACGCAAGCAATTTTAGCACTTTGCGAAATATAAACTTTTGCTTCATAATGAGTTATAAGATTTTCATACTTGTATTATACTTTGAATTTTTGTCCTTTCCAATTCACCGATTTGCTTAATAATGTGAATGGCAAAATTAATTCTATCAAGCAATAAAAGCAAACGGAAAATGGTATTCCTTTCTTTAAGTTCTGTTTTTCCAATATGTTAAATACCGGAAATAATATTAAAGCATCGCCCAAAAAACGCAAAATTACAGATAATCCGAATAAATAATAATTGCCAATACATAGCGAAAGTATCATAGCAAACCACAAACAGGCGGACGAAAACACATACAAAAACGCTTTCCAGCCCAAATCAATGGCTCCTAATGACCAACGATGGCGCTGTGTTAAATATTCGCGGAATGTTTTCACAGGCAAGGTCTCCACAACGGACTCCTTATTACATAAATAGCGAATCTCGTAACCTGCGTTAAATATAGCGTTTAGCAATACATAATCCTCCGTTACGCTGAACTCCAAATGCTCAAATCCGCCAAGTTCGTAATACGCCGCTCGAGTAATTGAAATATTGTTCCCAAAACAGCCCAAAATCGTATTCAAGCCAATTCCAGCACAAGCATAAGTGTGCATATACGCCCATTCCGCTGCCTGACAGCAATGAAAAAGCGTCTTCGTAGCAACATTTGTATATCCGCAAACCATTCCAATTCCGCGCTTTACGTTAGATTTCTCCATAAAAACGCTCGCAATCGTCCGTATCCAATCCTTACCAACAACGCAATCGGCATCGGTCATCATAATAATATCGCCCGAAGCAGCAATAATTCCTGCTTCAATAGCCCCTGGTTTTCCGTTCAAATTTGGGTTCGCTGTCTCAGTTGTAATATTGCAAATTTTTATGTTTTTATTCGCCGTAGATAGTTGATTAATAACGGCTTGCGTATTATCCGTTGACCTATCATTTACGATAACAATCTCAAATTTATCCGCCGAATAATCCGACTGCAAAATGGAATTTATACAGTTCGAAATCACGCTCTCTTCATTTCTTGCCGGCACGACAACAGAAACAGTAGGTAAATCGTCTATATTATTGATATTATTGTAGTTATATTTATTTCTGCATCTTTTTGCGGCTAACATAATAACCAGAACGCGAGTTAAATAAATAGCACAGCAAAGAATAATTGATATAAGTATTATAGTATAAGTCATTATTTTCCAAATAGATAAGAATAAGTTTGAAAGCCATAATTTGAAAATTGCTCAAAAAAACCAGCGAACCACTCGTTCATCAATATACCGGCATTTTTTGATTGCGATATATCTTCTGGTGTGGATACTCCGCCGGTTCGAATGCAGTGGAATTCTTTTTGTAATTGCTTATTTTTCAAATAGTTAATAGCGATACTGCAAATAGCAAGCGAGCGTTCTTTTAGGATTTCACCACTCAATCCGCCGCCAATTTTTTCCGTAAAATATTTATACAAACGAGCATCCGAGCCAATTATTTTTTGTGCATAAGTTGCGTAGTCGGTGGAAGTATTGCCAATGTTAATGCCATCGTATCGCAAATCTATAAGTAAATCAATGACTTGCAGCAATTGGACGCTATCAATATCGTTGGAAAATTTTACAATTATGGGCAAATTTTTATTTTTATGATTAATATATTTTTCGGCGATATAGGTTAGGTTATCCACCATAGATTTGTCTAAGCCATTGCATTTTATATTGTTAGCAGTTTGATGCGGAACATTTGGGCAACTGAAATTTAACTCAATAAAATCAACATTTGCTTTCTCATACATTTTTATCCCATCCACAATTCCATCCATACGTTCAATATTATCAATGACTTCTGGGTTTTCTGCTACACTTGCTCCAATTGGACAATTCGGCATTTTCTGCAACTCAGAAAGCGTCTTAGCAACCACTGAATGTCCGGGATTTGGAAGCCCCATCCAATTGGACGATGATTTTGAGAACGGATACGGCATAAATGGATGTTTTATCAATGACTTAGTATTCCCAGAACGAGGCAGCATTGTGGTCGTTCCAGCCAAATATGCACCTGCACCAATTTTCGCAGAAACGTTATAACCCTCGCCATATTTGAACATACCTGCAGCATTGAACAATCCGCAGTTGAACGAAATATCCCACAATTTCACATTCGCACTCTCGGACAAATGCACCGCATTAAATTTTGCATTAACTAATTGATTTATAGCATACTTACGACCATTAGAATAGATAAATGAAACGAGCGCTGGTGGCAGTAATTTTGACACTAACGGACGCATTTTTTTCTCTATTCGCGTAATATTTTCTATAAACATAATATTTTGTGGTAATACGTGAAATTGTTGATGTTTAACTTAATGAAATAAAAGCCACTTAGCAGATTTATTGGGATATTCATTGTCGGTGCGGGCTCAATAAAATCAAAATAAATTTTTCTGCCCAACATATCGTATATCTCGTAATTACAAGTAGTTATTTCATTTTGTAGTGTAAATTTTATTGTAGCACCTGATACGCCGATTGTATAGGCATAAGAAGCATCATTAATTGATGTAAAAATATGATAAGGCATTGATATTGCAGAGCATCCAACATCATTTATAATCTCCACACTATAACTTCCGCTATCTATTGGCACTAACATATTGGAATTACTATTACTTATTTCATTTTCATTATGATACCATTTATACATAACCGCATCTGATTGACAATATAAAACACCTGCAACCTCTGTAATATAAGGGACTTCTGGCGAATTGAAGACAGAAATAGTTTTGCTTTCAAAAGTGCTACATCCACTTTTCTTATCGGTGAGCATCAGAGTCAGGTCTATCGTATCCGCTGTAGAAGTAAGATAACACATTGAATTTTCATTACTTCCAAGAATTTCTCCATTTGTAACGCTCCACTTATATCCATAAAAATTTGCATCAATTTCAGATATATAATAGGTAGCGGTATCGTTTGTGCAAAAATATGGGCTGCCTATAATATTAATTTGTGGTAATGACAAAATTGTAATTGGAACAAATATGGAATCCTTACAAATGTCATTCATTGTCCGACTAACTGCTATATATCCCAAAGGTTTATTCTCCCAAAAAATAGTTATAGAGTCCTTGTGTGTGCGGGAATATGTTCCATTTATAACCTCTATTGTGGTCTTTGCGAAATTCACATCAGGAAGATAATAAGTAATTGGTATCAAAGGACATACGCTATCTTTTTTTATAAAAGTAATAGCAGACATTTCATTGACATAAACAATCTGCTTAAATTCATTTGTGCAGCCATTAGCATTCGTAAGTATTAGATTTATATCGGCATAGCCAAGTTTGTCCCATTTTACGCTAATGTTCGTATCATTCACGCTAAGTATTTGACAATTCGTGGCTTGCCATTCATATTTATAATAACTATCGGGAACTTTATCTAGTGCCAGCGAGTATGGTATATCGGAAATCGTATTCCGGCATTGATTGCTATCTATTGGCTGGATATTTGCAGTTGGAAATCCTTCTATCTCTATGTTTCTCAGCATACTAATCACGTCTGGCTTGGTGCTACTAATTATCTTTATAGCGTAAAAATGTCCCGTTTCAATATCGCTTGGAATATGAATTTGTATTGTGCCACTCCTATTTGAATTCGCAGTTCCAATATTTATCGGCTGTGCAAAACTTCCATTTTTATCGGATAATAGGACGGTAAATTTATTATTGGCAGGGAAATCGGACAGAACCTGATACCGCAAATTGTAATTATCATTAGCACAAATATTGGAGAATGGATTGATAATACTAATGTTATCCGCTGTCTCAAAGTAAATTACCTTACTCCAATACTTAACATTTCCATCATCCTCGAGAGGTCCAACACGCAAGTAATAAAAGGTCTTTGGAAGCAGCGTATCCTTCACATAAAACATAGAATCATTGGTAATACTGCCCTCTACATCAACCGTAGCGAAATTATGAACGGACGAAATCTGTATTCTATAAATATACGACTCCAATAGCAAATCCCATTTAACATACGGCGTAAGCGAGACGCCAACTTCTCCTTGAAATGGGTATTTTATATATGTAATATTCTTGAAATGGGCAGTGAAGTGCAATATGCTATCTTGTTCATATATATGGGAGATATTTAATCCACCATCGCTTCCATCAAATAGCAATGGTGCCGGATTGGTATTTCTATTGATAGCCGGACGAAGATATTTTGCATTGAATGGAGCGAAATATGGCTTTCCATTAACATACCGATTTCCATCGGGACGATACAAATACAACTCATCGGGATAATTTGCATTTGCTTGTGCATTGCCTTTGCCATCGGCTATTTTATTGATACGATAGACAAGCAAACCACCATCAAAAGCATTGTAACCCTTTGTATCTCCGTTATATATTGAATCAAGCGAATGCTCATACTTGCCTGACGTCTTGCGGTATTCTAATAAATAGCGCTCATTTGGATTTGTGGAATTAATGAAATATGCGTTATTACTACTTTTAGTAATAGGATTAAGCGAGTATTCGCCGGGTAAATCAATAGTCGGAATATTCTTTATCCAATTTCCATATCTATATTTAAGATAGACGCTCATAGATTGCGGAACTACCGTCTGGCAATCCATTAAATCCCAATAATATACAGGATTTATTCCAAGTGCATTTTCGTATCTATACAAATCAGGTGCGCCAAGCGTATGAAAAAATTCGTGGCATACTATTCCTAAATTTATCTGCTGGCTTGTAAGTATAATGTAATTTCCCACCGGATGCCTGTCAATGCTATACATAAAACCAGAGCCATTTGTTGCTTTTCCTGCTTGGGGCCACAATATATCATTCCAACCATCTGTGCTACCTTTTATGATAAATGTAATGTCATCAACACTTCCATTGCTATCACAATCCACATTTATTGAACTGCTGATATTTGCCGCTATATACTTGCAAGCCGCTAAAAGCAATTCATTCTTACGCAATTCCGCATCTTCCGAAGTGCTATATCCATTGGGATTAGCAGCTGAAAATGGACGAAAGTAGTTGCGAATTTTTGGAGAGGTATAGGAAATGATTTGCTCATTATTAGAAGGAGTTATGAAGTAACTATGCACATTGAATTGTCCATAAGATACCTCATTGTAGTAATCGCTAAGAGACACGCCGGTGGTAGAATTGAACAGCGAATCGTAATACGATAGGGGAGTATCAAATTCCGTATCACCTGTAAATTTTATGAAAACAACAAGGTTACTAAAACTGCCGATGTTCTTATATTGCTCGCCAGATTGAAGTTGATTGCTATATGGAAGGCAATGTTGAGATGAAGTATTGCAATACATAGTAGATGTACTTATACATACAAAACTATATGCGAATAAAAGTAACAAGACATATTTCATCAGATTGCGAAAAGGTTGATTAAAAAGACCCACAATATAATAAAATTACTGCACAAAAATATTATTCAGATAAAGATGTATCTATTCGCTCGCCAAATATATATGTGGAATCCTTTGACCAATATCTATCCAACAACTCGTAGCCATAAAAATACTCCGGCTCGTAAGTCAGCGTTATATGGAGCGTTAGGGTGGAATCGCTTCCGTAACGCTTCTCTGCATCCACTGTCGTTCCTTTCACAATAAAATTATCGAATAATACGCCACCATAAGTGAACGAATTACCGTCCAAATTAATGGATATATCCTTCGTTACCATTGAATGCTCCCCACCAATATATACACGCCAATTGCCGGTTATATCTACCATTGCCGGTGGTTCATTTACAGAGCAACTCACCAGAATTGTGAGCAGAACACAAGAAATGCTAATTAATGTTTTTTTCATACTATACATCATAATTTATTTAATCCCAAATATAAGAATATTTATCCACAATATTACTATTTCACTATTATTTGGGAAGAATTAAAAAAAACGCCGTATGAAATTAAAATCTTTTATGTGGGTCTCATAAGTTTCTTACTCCATATATAACAAAAAAAAATAATACTACAAAAGCGTCTGATATTTCATAACATACACCATATTCTTAATAATGTTGAAATGTTTTTAGTGTGAAAAGTGTTTAGTTTTTCTTATCTTTGTAGTCCAATTAAACGACAAACTAGCTATGCACATATCAAGAATATATACTAAAAAAGGGGAGAGCCCTTACAATAAATTTACATATGTAAAACGCTCTTCTATACTGCGAAATCTCAACGGTAGCGTGGTCTTTGAGATGAACGATATTGAAGTTCCCGTCCATTGGTCGCAACTCGCTACCGATATTCTGGCACAGAAATACTTCCGTAAAACAGGCGTTCCGGCTGAACAATCCGCTCCTACCGATGATGATAACTATCCTACATCCTGCGAAGATGGTGGCAATATCTTAATCAAAAACGACAGCGAAACAACCTCTGAAACATCCATCAGACAAGTAGTGCATCGCCTCGCTGGCACTTGGACTGACTGGGGAAAACGCTACGAATACTTTGATACGCCAGATGATGCTGTTGCATTCTATGACGAAATTGCATATATGCTACTTAACCAAATGGCTGCTCCAAACTCTCCGCAGTGGTTCAATACCGGACTATACTGGGCTTACGGCATAACAGGAAGTTCGCAAGGACACTACTACGTAGACCCAGATACTAATGTTACGATAGAGTCAAAGGACGCATACTCCCGACCACAAACATCCGCTTGCTTCATCCAATCCATCAACGATGACTTAGTAAATGATGGCGGTATATTTGACCTGCTCAGCAAGGAAGCACGCATATTCAAGTATGGTAGCGGCACAGGAACTAACTTCTCTTCACTACGCGCTGCATCCGAACATCTATCCGGTGGAGGCGTCTCATCCGGTCTTATGTCTTTCCTCAAAGTATTCGACAGAGCAGCCGGTGCTATCAAATCCGGCGGAACTACCAGACGCGCTGCCAAAATGGTCATCCTTAACATTGACCATCCAGATATAGAGGAATTTATTGAATGGAAATCTAAAGAAGAAGATAAAGTTGCTGCACTCGTTTCCGGCTCCAAAATCTATGCTATCTTTATGCAAGCAATCATTGATGAAGCCATAGCAAATGGGAGCAATCCACAGAATAACATTAGATTACGTGCATTAATACAGAAGGCACTCAACCGCGGCGTCCCTATCAATGCTATAAATAAAATACTTGACCTAACATCACTTGGCTTTACAAATCTCAACTTCGCTGCTTACGATACACAATTCGAAGGCGAAGCATACCTTACCGTTAGCGGACAAAACTCCAATAATTCCGTTCGTCTCACAAACGAATTTATGAAAGCAGTCGCTAATGATGACTTATGGGAACTGAAGTTCAGAACAAGTAAGGGCGTTGCTAAAGTTGTAAAAGCACGCCAACTCTTTGATAAAATTAACCTTTGTGCTTGGAAATCCGCTGACCCCGGTCTGCAATACGACTCCACAATCAACGAATGGCACACCTGCCCACAATCCGGTAGAATCAATGCCAGCAACCCGTGCAGCGAATATATGTTCCTCGACGACTCCGCTTGCAACCTCGCATCGCTAAACTTAGTGAAATTCTGGGATAACACAAAGCAGACATTCCTTGTAAATGAATACAAACACGCCATCCAATTATGGACCTTAGTCCTTGAAATATCGGTATTAATGGCTCAATTCCCATCCAAACGTATCGCCGAACTCAGTTACGAATATCGGACGCTTGGCTTGGGATACGCAAATTTGGGCTCACTACTTATGATTAGCGGTATCCCTTACGACTCACCACAAGCACTCGCTATTACTTCGGCTATCTCCTCGCTACTTACATCCGAAGCGTATGCTACTTCTGCACAAATCGCTAATGAAAAGGGAACATTCCTGCATTATCCGGCTAATAAAAATGATATGTTGCGAGTCATAAGAAACCACCGCAACGCTGCTTATAGCGGTAATGCACAAGAATATGAAGGACTTACCGTTAAGCCAACCGGTATCAGCAAGCAATATTGTCCGCAATACTTACTCCAAGCAGCACAAAATTCCTGGGATAATACGCTCCAACTCGGCACCAAATACGGCTTCCGAAATGCACAAGTCACCGTTATCGCTCCTACCGGAACTATTGCACTACTTATGGACTGCGATACAACGGGCATAGAGCCGGACTTCGCTATCGTTAAATATAAAAAACTCGCAGGCGGTGGATACTTCAAAATCGTAAATCAATCCGTCCAACTTGCGCTAAATAACCTCGGATATACAACAAGCCAAATTAATGATATTGAAAAATACTCCATCGGACACGGAACACTTGCCGGATGTAAGTCCATCAATTCCGATAAGTTATTGGAAAAAGGTTTCTCCGACGAACATATTGACAAAATTGAAGCACAACTTGCTTCCGTCTTTGACATTAGATTCGCTTTCTCTAAATTCATACTCGGAGATGCAATCCTATCCAAACTCGGATTAAGTCAAGCCGAAATTGATAACCCAAATCTTGAAATACTACCATTGCTCGGCTTCACAGATGCAGAAATTGATGCTGCAAATGACTATGTTTGTGGAACGATGATGCTTGAAGGGGCTCCACATATAAAGCCAGAACACATCGCTATATTTGATTGTGCCAGCAAGTGCGGTAAGAAGGGACAACGTTTCATTGACTATATGGCTCACTTGCGCATTATGTCCGCTGCTCAGCCATTCATCACCGGTGCTATCTCAAAAACCGTCAATATGCCTGCTAATGCTACTGTAGACGAAGTTAGCAATGTTCATATCTCCGCTTGGGAAATGATGCTCAAAGCCATTGCCATCTATCGCGATGGCTCTAAACTCTCACAACCACTCAATTCCGCTATGTTAGATGGATTAGACGAAGTTGTTACGCTCGGCGATGAAGTTACATTGGACGAAACTTTGGGACCTAAAGAAATCCATTTAATACAAGCAAACCGTCTCACTCGTAGAAAATTACCAAAACTCCGCAAAGGTATAACTCGCGAAGCAACTGTCGGCGGACAAAAGATTTTCCTACGAACTGGCGAATACGAAGACGGAACTTTGGGCGAAATCTTCCTTGATATGTATAAAGATGGTGCGGCGTTCCGTGGTATGCTCAACAGTTTCGCTATCCTTACTTCTAAAGCAATTCAATACGGAGTCCCACTCGACGAATTGGTGGACACCTTTACATTTACTAAATTTGAACCACAAGGAATTGTCCAAGGACACGAAGCAGTCAAATTCGCCTCCTCTGTTCTTGACTACGTATTCCGCTCACTCGGATACGACTACTTAAATAGAACTGATTTCGTGCATACAAGCAAAAAGGACATCCCACCTCTTCCCATTGTAGAAAAGCCCGCTCCACCTAAGCCACAGCCACAAAAGGTAGAGCCGGAAATGTCAATTATAGATAAACTACTTGCCGAAGTGGAAGAAGTGGCTAATATCACACAAGAAGATACTATGGAAATACCTTTTGCTACTACTCCCACTCCCACTCATAACAACAACTACTCACGTGCGAAATCAATGGGTTATACCGGAGAACAATGCCCAAATTGCTCCTCTATGAGAGTAAAACGTAACGGAAGTTGCTTGCTATGCGAAGATTGCGGAACTACAAGCGGTTGCTCTTAATACTGAATGCCAAAAATGCAAATAATACATAATAGTAAAAAATCCCAAATACTCTTCCAAATTGCTGCTGACTTAGTGGCAATTTGGGTCGCATTTGCTTTACAACTATATATACGATTCTTCTCCGGATTAATTCAAGCCACTGCACATCCCAACTTCTTTGACTACATATCCGGAAGTTTGGTGATGACAATGTTCTGGCTGACTATCTTTGCTATGTTCGGTATGTATAAAAATTGGCACATACGCTCTCCATTCGCTGAATTCTACGCAATATTGAAAACCGTCTTCTTCGGCACACTAATCATCATATTCCTAATATTTTCTACCAATACATCATCTATCAGAGTCCTATTCCTCGTATACTTCTCTATATCTGCATTCACATTTACGCTATTCCGATTTATCGCACGCAAACTACAAGTATCACTACGCAAACGAAAAATCGTCCAAATTCCTACCATCATCATCGGCAACATAAAAAAATCATTAGAAATAGCCAATAATGCAGAGAAAAGCGAAAATTGGGGATTCAAAATCATCGGCATAATTCTATTTGAACAGCCAACAGAGCAAGAAAATGAACTATTGACCACTCACATTCCCATTTTAGGAACTATCACCGATTTCGCTAACATCATTGACAACCACCAGCCAGAAGCCGTCATATTCTCTTCCGGTATCCCAAACACTAAAACACTATTCGGAATAGAAACAATATGTCAAAAAAATAAAATAGATATTCTAATTAACCCTAATCTATACGACCACTTCACCGGAAGAACCCGCACTCAAAACATCTACGGAATACCACTCATAGAAGTCACTCCACGACTACTAAAACAATGGCAATCTCTAATAAAACGCTCCTTTGACATACTATTCAGTTTATGCGTCATCATTATCGGTATCCCATTCTGGTTGCTCGTATGCCTCATCATTAGAATAGAATCTAAGGGCTCTCCTATATACTCACAACCCCGCATCGGTAAGAATAACAAGCCATTCACCATTTACAAATTCCGCTCTATGACTCAAACTCTATGTGCAGACCCCGATAATCCACAATGGACAAAAGTCGGAGACCCAAGAGTTACTACATTCGGAAAGTTCATCCGTAAAACCCATATAGACGAAATACCGCAATTCTATAACGTCCTCATCGGAGATATGAGCATTGTAGGACCTCGCCCTGAACAACCAAAATTCGTAGAAGATTTTGCAACACAACTAGAATACTACAACCGAAGACATATCGTCCGACCAGGTATCACCGGATGGTGGCAAGTGAAATATAAATCTCACATCCTCGACTTAAACGAAATAAAAAGCCGAACAAAAGACGACTTCTACTATATAGAAAATGTCTCCCTACAATTAGATTTCGAAATCATTATACGAACCGTCTGGTGCGTAATCACAGGACACGGACAAACTTAAAGAAAACATTATGGATACAAAAAACACAAAAGGAATCTTGCTCGCTGGTGGTGCTGGCTCCCGACTATATCCGCTCTCAAAAGTATATAGCAAGCAATTAGTCGCCGTTTATGATAAGCCAATGATTTACTATCCGATGGCTACACTAATAAATGCAGGCATCAAGGAAATCCTCATCATTGCCGACAGCAACACAATACCATTCTACCAAAAATTATTCGAAAACTCCACCGAAAATAACCTCGGTATAACAATCCAATATGCTGTGCAGGAAAAACCCAATGGCATCGCAGAAGCGTTTATCATTGGTAAGGACTTTATTGGTAAGGATAACGTGGCGCTTATTCTTGGCGACAACATTTTCTATGGTTGTGATGAGATTTTTAGAAAGGAAATCGAGCGTGGCTATAATACAATCTTCGCTCTATACGTAAAAGACCCCGAACAATATGGTGTTGTGCAGTTCTCTGCTCAAAATATAGCCAATAAGATTATTGAAAAGCCAATGAATTTCGTATCCAATTACGCTGTCCCAGGATTTTACATATACGATAGTTCTGTCGTAGAGGTCGCTACTAAATTAAAGCCATCAAATCGCGGCGAATTGGAAATTACAGATATAAATAACCACTATTTGCAACAATTCAATTTAGATATTATCCTGCTAAATAAAGGCGTAACATGGCTTGACAGCGGAACACCCGACTCCCTACTTGCTGCTAGCAACTTTATCGCATCTATTGAACAGAGGCATAACATAAAGGTTGGTTGCTATGAAGAGGCAGCATATCGTATGAAATTTATCGCACGGAAGCAACTGCTGGATTACACAAATACGCTACCTAACTGTGCTTACAAGGATTATCTGCTCTTCGTCTCCAACAATATGCAGGACAATCTGGACTTCTAAATGAAAATACTTTTTTCATTTTATTATCTCCTATATTATGGTATGCTCTAAAAATCCATATCTTCTATATCCTCAATTTCCTCAAGGAGTTGGAATTTTTTTTCTTTCAATGCTATTTCAACAAAATTTTCCTCTATGCCGAAATGGAGCATAATATTTGCGATGCGTCTTATGCATCCGCTTGCAGATATATTAATATGAACAAATTCCAAGTCATCATCTAAAAGAGTGACTTTATCCCAGAATTTTCCATCAAATGTTTTATATCTCATTCTTAAACCTACTTTTTTCCTTTGGGTTTCATCGTCTTTATCGATTTCATTAGTGAGCATAGATTCAAATTCCTTCCATTTTATGATAGCGTCTTCTTTGGATAAAAGTTTGTATTGATTGACAAATATTGTTTCATAATCATAATCTGGTGTCGCCTTTATCCATTTAAGAAATTCTATAAAGACATCTTGCCATGTTTTTACAGATATTTGTTCATTACCGATGGTTAATTTTGATGGTGTTCTACCTTTAGCAATTTCGCCTGCTTCGTCATCAAGAGGAGAGAAGTTTTTATCGGTATTGTCGTCGCCTTTTGTAATGTTCCAATTGTTGGCGGTTCTATAATCTTCAGGTAGCGGAAATGTATCAAGAAACCAAGCAATCATATTGTTAAGGTGCTCGTTTATATCATTTTCGTTCCAAGTGTTGCGGTTTATTACATCTAATCGGAAGTTAAGTGAGGAGTTATTTAGTTTATTTTTCTTATCGGCGAATGGTTTATTTCCTATTTCGCTATTGAATTCTGTTAAGATTAAATTTCCAAGATTATGGAGATATGTAATATGTATATGTTCAAAGTTATCGCCCAGTTCTTGTTTCCAACTATTAGAGAGGGTTTGTGGCATTATGTGTTCAATGGTAATTTTTTCGTTTCGGAAATCAACGGATACTTTGGTGTTATGTTCTTCAATTTTTCCTAAAATGAATTTGGAATATTTCTTTGTGCCATTGTAGAAATCCATTGTTTGTAGTTCTTGTCGGATTTCATTATCATTTGGCATTCTAATTTGATAGAACATACCGGATAATACTTCTATCATTTTGATTGAGGAATTTGAGAGTTCTGCAATTTTTGGACATTGCAGAACAATATTTTTATTTTCTCCTTTTGATAGACCTAAGACACGGCGACGAATAAGATAAGTGCGTATAGTAGTGAGTATTGAAATGAATTGTGCTTCGCTCATTTTAATACCATTAACCCCATCTTTATAGTATTCAAACATACCCAAAACAAAGGGCTTGAACGCTTCTGATTAAATATCGTGGAAGATATTACGGAGCAGTTCTTTTATTTGTTTGTCATTTATGGGATTGGTAGAGATGGGAGCGGTTACGATATCTGAAATAATCCAGTCATACCAAGGGACGAAACGGACAATATCATAAACAAAATCTTCCTTACTACCTTTAAACTTTTCGGCGAAGAATTGTTTGAATATTTGATACACTTCCTTTGTGTTGCTATCGCTTTTTTCATCGCTTACAACTTTGATGGATGTAGCCATTTTGTATTGTAAGTAGTCGCGATAGAATTTTGAGGAGTTAGAAGTTAATATGGCTTCTATTTTAGGTTGCCATATTTTTTCATACAATTCCGATTGAATTTGACTATCGAGCCGGAGCAGAATAAAATTTCGGACTAAATCGGAAAGCACTAATGGCTTGCCGAGCGAGTTTAATGTTTCGAAAATAATCTGTGGGTCTTCGCCCTTAAACGGTCTTTCGTCTAAGAATATGACGGCAACATTAAATCTCTTTATTGCAGTGATAAAGTGGTCAAATTCTATATCTGTTTTTGTAGATTTAGTATCCCTAATCAGTTTTGTAAAGATTTTGTATGAATGTTTAATATTCCCAGGAATTGGTTCAGTGCCATTAACAAGCGCTTTATAAGCGTCCCAATCTTTGGTGACTTGTTTGAGTTTTATTTTATCGTCAAAATTGGATGCGTTATTTTTTAGGTAAAGTTCCGTTATTTGCTGTTTGCGTGTAGTGTCATCTTCAATATCGCGTAATGCAATTAAAAAAATAAGTGTGGTAGTGAGGCGTTGTTGTCCGTCTACGACCACAAATTTATTGGCAAGTCCAGCGTTCTGTCCCTTTTTTATTACTATTGTTCCGAAGAAGTGCTCTAATTTGTCCTTTTGGCTGCTATCTAAATCCGATTCTATTATGCGGATTATATCGTCATAATAGCGTTGAATCTCGGGGTTTCCCCAAGCGTAGGCGCGTTGGAATGGAGGAATGAAGAATGAAGTCGCATTTCTCATTATGACATCACTGATTGATTGGCTTTCTGTTTGCATATTCTTGCATAGTTATATTTTGATTTGCGCAAATTAACTTTTTTTGGTGAAATAATTATTATAAGAGTAAAATTATTTTTGAGGATAAACGCAGGTTGCATTTCACTCCATCGCAGCAATACATAACCGCAAACTCTCATATCCGGGACGCTTCAACGGATAACCAGACATCCTTTCATCAAAATTTTCTTTGCTCAAGCCAGACAATAACTCCGGTAAATCAAAATGAAATTCCTCCGATTTAGTAGCAATCTTACTATTAAAAGGACATACGTCCGCACAAATATCACAGCCATAAATATATTCACTTGTTCGTATCGCAGCCATAATTTGCGAACTTCTCTCGCCACGATTTTCTATATTGTGATATGTAATGCAGTTGTTGCAATCAATAACGGCGGGCTTCACAATAGCATTTGATGGACACGCTTCAATACATTTACTGCAATTTCCACAATGATTTTTCGCTGGCTCATCCGGCTCAATCGCAAGCGTTGTAAGCAATATTCCGATATTGATATAAGAGCCGAACTCCGGAGTGATAATCAAACTATGCTTACCTTGCCAGCCGATACCAGCAGCAGTAGCCCAATATTTCTCGAGCAAAACACCGGAATCAACGAAATAGCGACTTGTGGCATTATATTCCTCGAACAAAAAAGCATCCAAATTTTTCAACGATGCTTTAATTCGCTTGTGATAATCGGGGAGAACAGCGTATTTTGCGATTTTCATCTTTGTATTTCCGAAATCCACCTTCGCAGGATAAGCATTAGCGGTAACGACTATTGTCTGCAAGTTATCTAACAGAGCGAAGGGATTTGCAAGTGTATCTTTCCGCTTGTGAAACCATTCCATAGATGCGTTGTATCCGCTTGCGAGCCATTCTTCTAAGTGTTGGAGTTCGTTAGGTAAAGCATTGGGCTTTACAAAACCAATTTTATCAAAGCCCAAAGTGCGTGAATATTCAATGATATTTTGTTTTTCGTTCATAGTTGCATTTATTAACCTTGTGGGGATGATGTTTTAAATAATCTGTAATTGCTAAGAGGTATTACCACCAGCAATTATCTATTATTTTTAACGTACTTTTATTTCATTATTTTCAAATAAAGAAATATGCGACTCAGATTCTAATAGTCGTTTCTCTGCTGCATCAAAATATTCTTGCTCTAATTCTATTCCAATAAATTTTCTATTGTTATTTAATGCCGCAACCCCCGTAGAACCTACACCCATAAATGGGTCAAGTATCATATCGCCTTCGTTTGTCGCAATCTTTAATAAATGAGAAAGCAATTTTACCGGCTTTTGAGTTGGATGATTTGGTTCTTTTAATCTTTCTGGTGACATACAAATTGACGATTCAAAGAAATTATGCATCTCGTTTTGTTTTCCAAAGTTCCAAGTATGTCCTTTGTTCCACATACATACAATTAACTCGCAACTATTAAGAAAACCTGCCTTTCTGAATTTCGGAATAGGATTTGTCTTGTGCCACACAAAAAATTGAAATGTGTCAAATAAGGGGTCAAATGTAGTATGCCATTTGCCAATTAAATTATAACTACAAAATGCTATAATATTGCCCGTTGGCTTTATTATTCGCATAAAATCATCTTGCAAATTAGCAGGATTAAAATCTTTATCCCATTCTGCCAAATCATTATTAATATCTTTTCTCCAATCAAATTTCATATTACCTGTAGAATACCCACTAAGATTATATGGTGGGTCGGTAAGTATCAAATCAATACTCTTGTCAGGAATTTCTTTTAATTTCAATAATGCATCAGTATTGTATATTTTATATTTTTCCATTATTCCCCCAAATATTCTTTTTTTATATTTTCTAATGAACGCAATATAACATTAGAGTGTTTTTTATACTCATCCAACACAATATCATAGCCATTCTGCTATTGCTTGAGTTTGTTTGGGATGCAATGGACCTTCAACATTTTGTGAAACTTCATAATTAAGATGTGCTATGTTAATAGCAAGCTGCTCTAACATATTACCAAGCGAACTATCCAATTATTGTTTTGATAAAAATTCGACGGACTTGTGGATGTTCAAATACATCACCTCGTCATCACTGATGAAATGAACACTCTTCCGATAATCATCCACGAATGATTGTAGCACCGGCGAAGTGCGTAAATCATTAATCTTGCATCTAAATTCCAATGCTTGCGCTGCATTAAATAATTCAATAGCAAGCACACGCTCTGTATTCTGCATTACTTTATAGCATTTGGTCGCAGCATTCGCACCCATACTAACGTGGTCTTCTTGTCCTTGCGATGACTCAATGCTGTCAACCGATGCCGGCATACAAAGTTGCTTTGATTGGCTAACGATGGATGCAGCGGTGTATTGCGGTATCATAAAGCCGCTGTTGAGACCGGGGCTTGCAACGAGGAAGTTTGGCAATCCTCTTTTGCCGGAAATGAGTTGATAAATGCGCCTTTCGGATATATTGCCGAGTTCAGCAACAGCAATAGCAAGGAAATCCATAACTAATGCGAGCGGTTGCCCGTGAAAATTACCGGCTGATACTACCATATCTTCATCGGGGAAGACAGTTGGATTATCCGTAGCAGAGTTAATTTCAGTTGTAATGACTGATTTCACATATTCAATTGTGTCCTTAGATGCTCCGTGAACTTGAGGAACACAACGGAATGAATATGGGTCTTGCACGTGCTCTTTGTGTTGTTTAATAATTTCGCTGCCGTCAAGGTATTGGCGAACATTCCGTGCTGTTTGTAATTGTCCTTTATGCGGTCTAACGAGATGCACTTCGTCGAAAAATGGCTCAATGCGTCCGTCAAATGCTTCTAATGATATGGACATTATTTTATCTGCGAGAGAGGATAACTTCTCCGCTTTCATAATATTCCAAACAGCGTATGAACTCATAAATTGCGTGCCATTAAGTAAGGCAAGACCTTCCTTAGATTGCAATTCAATTTCATTCCAGCCGAATTTTACATTTACTTCCTTTGCATCAACTACATTCCCTTCAAAATGGACTTTCCCCAAACCCAAGAGCGGTAAACTGAGATGCGCAAGAGGTGCTAAATCACCCGACGCACCAAGCGAACCTTGTTGATAGACGACAGGCAAGACATCATTGTTAAAGAAATCTATCAAGCGTTGAATAGTAACAAGTTGAACGCCGGAATAGCCGTATGCGAGCGATTGTATTTTCAATAGCAGCATCAATTTTACAATTTCGCAAGGAACTTCATCACCAACTCCGCAGGAATGGGACATTACAAGGTTGCGTTGCAATGTAGAAAGTTGCTCGCTATTAATGGAGATGTTGTATAGCGAGCCAAAGCCAGTAGAGACGCCGTAAATCGGCTCTTTCTGGCTTTTCATTTTCTCATCTAAATAGTGCCTACACTTCTCTATACGCTTAGTTGCTTCGTTGGATAGAGCAAGTTTGTAGTTGTTGTTAATGATTTCAGCTACCTTTTCAATAGTGAGTTTTTCGGGACTTATGTTATGTGTCATTGGATATATTTAATTTTGTTGTGAAATTTCTTTTATGTGGATTACGAAGTTATTTACGCCTTTCCATCAATTTAATTTTGTCCTCAACTTCTTTTATGAGTTCAATTTCATTTGTATCAGGGACGTAATTAACTACGAATAGTTGGGTGTATTGGAAAAATTTTGTGGCGGGCTCTACATATATCTTATTGAAATGAGAGCCCGGGTCTTCTGAAACTTTAACGACCTTACCGATGGTTAAGTTATGCGGATACTTGTAACTAAAATTGGAAGTAGTAACGATTTCACCTGTATCAATAGTATAGGACTTGGACACATTGTTAAGATACAAGTAGTCATCGCCTTCCCAATTAATTACGCCTTCAATCTGGCTTTTGGATAGTTTCGCCGATACCTTTACATTCCTATTATTTAGCAACTCCACCATAGACATATACTTATTTACGCCTATGATACTGCCAACAAGTCCAGCGTCAGAGCATACAGCCATTCCAATCTTTATTCCATCCGATTCGCCTTTGTTAAGCGTAGCATAATTACGCATTTGGATAGAGTTCTTGCTGGTCACATCGCAAGCAATGAGGTCATATTGGGAGTTGGATTTCAGTTGTAGCATATTCCGCAATTCAGTATTCTCCTGCAACGCCTTACGCATCACTGCTACCTCATTGGACAAAACCACATTCAAGTCCACCAATGTTCTATTTTCATTTTTTAGTGCCTGAGAATTTGGAATCCAAGAAAATAGATTTTGTATATTACCAATACTTCCAATAATAATGGAGCGAAAACCACCAATATTAGAGGATGTATTTTCAGATATTAGAAGTAAACTTATTATTATAAGAATGACTAATACGAAATAATCCTTAAAATCATTGAACAGTTTAAATAGTTTATACATAATTTCTTACACTACAAATAAGTGCTATGCTTAATAAGAACGGAACGATACTCGTTATGATTTTTGTTGATTGCATCCAATACTATGCCTGTGCCAGTTACTACTGCAAATAAAGGCGATATTTCCTTATAAATACCTACTGATAAATGAGTCGCATTTGAAATGCGTTTTGCTAATCCCCTAAGCAGTGAGCCACCACCTGACAGCATAATACCTCTGTCATATATATCTTTTGCAAGCTCAGGAGGTGTCTCTTCCAATAACTTCAATATTGCATTGATTATATTCTGCACCTGTGGAGAAAGCGCATTCTCCCTAATCTCTGCTGGCGATACCGTAATCATCTTTGGAATACCATTTACAATATCATTACCCTTTACATTCACCTGCAAATCCTTCTCCCCCTTGAATGGATAAGCCGAACCAGCTTGTATCTTAATATCCTCTGCTGTGTTTTCACCAATGCGTAATTGATGAACATCACGAAAATACTGCAATACAGCATCGGTAAGAACATTCCCGGCAACCTTAATGGATTGATTGCAAACAATGCCTCCAAGCGCTATTACTGCTATTTCTGTTGTCCCGCCACCTATATCTACTATCATATTTCCTTGCGGACCTAGCACATCAAGATTTAAACCAATAGCACCAGCCATAGGTTCAGCAATAAGATGAACCTCCTTTGCTCCGGCGTGTTCGCAACTATCACGAACTATTATCTTCTCTGCCTCTGTAACTCCAGCAGGCACACAGACAATAATACGTCTAGCAAAATTACCAGCCAATTTACTAATATATGAACGCAACATTGCTTCTGCTATTTGAGGATTTGCAATTACTCCATCCTTCATCGGTTTCATTATCTCAATACCCTTAGGAGTTCTGCCAAGCATCAACTTGGCATCCGTTCCAATAGCGATTAGCTTCATCTGCTTGTCGTCGTAAGCAACTATAGAGGGTTCGTTCAATACAATTTCACCATTTTTCCAGATGACTGTATTGGCTGTGCCTAAATCTATAGCTAAGTCGTTGTGAAAAATGTTAAGAAATTTGAAAAAATTCATTTATGTTATTTATTATTAGGTTTCAATAAAATAGTTTGGCTACAAAGATAACTATTTTCCATAACATAATTATTATATCACAACCAAATTATTACCCAAAAATTTTTTTTGCTAAAATAGAGCAAATGTTTTGTAGTTTGAAAAAAAAGCGGTATATTTGTAATCTATTAATTAAAAAATTATTCTAATAAAAATGGCACACCACAAATCAGCACTTAAAAGAATTAGACAAACAAGAACTAAAAAACTCTATAACCGTCTTAATAAGAAAGCAATGAAACTCGCTATCCGTAACGTCCGCGAGGCAACCAACTACGAAGAAGGTATGAAGCTACTTACGACAGCGACTAGCATCTTGGATAGAACCGCTGCTCACGGCGTAATTCATAAGAACTACGCATCAAATCGTAAACAAGCTCTCTCCGCTCTTGTGAAAAAACTCAAAACTGCATAATATATGCAGTGATGCACCCGTAGCTCAATTGGATTAGAGCACCTGACTACGGATCAGGAGGTTTGGGGTTCGAATCCCTTCGGGTGTACTGTACGTAATAATCCCTTGTAAATTAACAACTTGCAAGGGATTTTTGCTTTTATTGAATAATAGATT
Source organism: Ignavibacteria bacterium (assembly GCA_031261605.1). Lineage (GTDB taxonomy): Bacteria > Bacteroidota > Ignavibacteria > Kapaibacteriales > UBA2268 > WRLB01. The sequence continues at coordinate 24,176 of JAISJI010000030.1, forward strand.
ATCTGTCGCACAAAAAAATATTTCATATTGCACAAAAAAAATAGTGCTTATTTATCGCATTTTTATTATATTAAGGCAACATTATTACTAACTTATATGAGGAAAAAATATGGATGTAGAATTGCTATCTCGCATACAATTCGCCTTAACTGTCGGCTTCCACTTCCTATATCCACCAATGAGCATCGGATTAGGACTGATTTTAGTTGTGTTTGAGGGAATGTATGTAAAAACAAAATCAAAGAAATTCGAACAATTAACTCGGTTCTGGCTTAAATTATTCGCTATAACATTCGGCGTCGGTGTTGCGACTGGTGTAGTAATGGAATTTGAATTCGGAACTAATTGGGCTGGTTATAGTCGCTATGTTGGCGACGTATTTGGCTCACCACTTGCTGCCGAAGCGGTTTTCGCATTCTTCTTAGAGTCAACATTCTTAGCAATATTGCTATTTGGATGGAACAAAGTATCAACGAAAACCCATTTTGTATCTACAATATTGGTCGCATTCGGGGCACATCTTAGTGCATTATGGATACTAATAGCAAACTCGTGGATGCAGACACCAACTGGCTTTCATATCGTCGGCTCCGGTTCTACTGCACGCGCAGAGATAATAGATTTCTGGGCAATGGTATTCAACCCATCTACGATAGAACGATATACGCACACTGTGGTAGCCGCTTGGCTAACCGGTGCTGCACTCGTAATAAGCGTTTCCGCTTACTTCTTATTGAAGAAAAAATATGAGGAACATTCGCTAGCGTCACTAAAAATCGGTGTTGCTATTTTGGTCGTTGCCTCTGTCCTGCAATTAGTTACCGGGCACTCAAACGCAGTAATGGTAACGGATAACCAGCCAACAAAACTCGCTGCATTCGAAGGACACTACAAAACAGGTCCGGCAGATATGTATCTAATCGGCTGGGTAGATGTTGATAATGAAAAGGTATATGGAATTAAACTACCCGGCATGCTCTCGTTCTTAGCCAGATTTGACTGCACCGCACCATTGAAGGGATTAGAGGAATTTTCACCAGAAGACAGACCAAATATACAAGTAGTATTTCAATCATACCACATAATGGTGGCGTTGGGTATTCTATTCCTCGCTGTATCGGCTTTGTCGCTATTCCTATGGTGGAAGAAGAAGTTGCCGAATTATAAATTGTATTTGTGGGGAATGAGCATACTCTTTATATTTCCACATATAGCGAATCAATTTGGCTGGATTGCAGCAGAGGTCGGACGCCAGCCGTGGATAGTATATAACATATTGCGAACGAAGGACGCATTATCAGCATCAGTCAGTGCTGGCGAAGTCCTCTTCTCAATCATACTATTTACATTAATTTACATATTTACGCTACTAATATTCATCTATACCTTTATCCGAACAATGAAAAAAGGAATGGATATACCCGAATTGCCAATAAATAAAGTGGAGGTGATATAATGGAACTCAATATCATTTGGTTTATACTCATTATAGTATTATTAATCGGATACGCCGTATTGGACGGCTTTGATTTAGGTATGGGCGTTCTATACTTAACTCACAATAGAGAGAACTCTCGTCCATTGCTACTCAAGGCGATTGCTCCGTTCTGGAGCGGTAATGAAGTATGGCTAGTTGCTGGTGGGGGAGCGTTATTCGCTGCATTCCCATACGCATACGCATCAATATTTTCCGGATTGTATATTGCATTAATGCTATTGTTGGTTGGAACTATATTCCGTGGTATCGGATTAGAATTCCGTAATAAAGAGAATTCTATTAAGTGGCAGAGCCGTTGGGACATTGCCATATCAGTTTCAAGTATTTTGATATTACTTGTGTTTGGAGTTGCGGTGGGCAACTTTATGCAAGGTCTGCCAATAGATGCTTTGGGCAATATACAAATTAACGTTCTGCTATTGTTTACGCCATTTCCACTTATAATGGGCTTGCTTAGCGTTGCATTTTTCGCAATGCACGGTGCTATTTATGGTGCAATGAAAACGGAAGGCGATTTGCAAGCGAAGTTAATCAGGCAAGCCAAAGTATTAGCATCTGTATCAATCGGATTATTCATTCTTGCGTTCTTTGTATTCGGCAACTACTCCATAGTTAATATTATAGATAACGTATTCAATGTAGTTGCATTAGCGGTATTGCTATACTTGCTCACAAAAAAGAAATGCGGGTTATCCATTGTTATTTCCGGCTTAATAGCGCTGTTGTATATAGCAAACATTGGCTATACTGTATTTCCTAACTTCGTGGTTTCCACCATAGACACGGCGTATAATTTAAATATTTACGATGCCTCGTCCTCACAAGAGACATTAAAAATAATGTTAATCATAGCGGGAATTGGAGTTCCCATTGTGCTTGCATATACGGTATTTGTCTATCGCGCATTCCGCGGTAAGGTCCAAATGGATTAAGTAGGTCACGGCATAACAAACTTCTCACAAAATGGTGGATATTTATCCCATCTCCTTCAGTCGTGGAAGGGGATGGGATGAATGTCATTGTGGTCTTGCTCGCAACCTCCTGATAGTCATCCTTCCTGCACGATTACTGCAAGAGGCAAATTCTACTGCTTCACCCGATATTGTTAATGTCATAGTATTGTAACTTATTATTCCCGTAATTACCTCATCTCCTTTATTTATTGCAATATTAGGGGGATTATAGGAATATGTAATAGCAACACTTTTTTCGGAAGTATTGCCAGCGTCAATAATAGCCGTAGATTGACCGGATAAATCAGATTCTATCCATTCCCCTGAACCATCACATAAACAAATATTAATACTAACATCAGTGTAAGCAACCCATAGAGCCCAAAAGAATAATGGCTACTATATAACCATAATTGTTATTGTTCATAATATAAATATAATAATTGTGTATGAATATGTAGAAAAAAATCTATGCAAAAAGTTTTACACAATAAAAAAATCCCCCTTCCTCGTGGAAAGGGTGCAATTTAAAAATCCATCCCGTGAAAATGGATTTATAGTGGCTTAAACTTACATCTGAATTAATTCCGTAACCACTTCTATATGATATGTATGCGGAAACATATCTATCGGCTGAACGGATGCTATAGTATATGCTTCCTGCAACATCGCCAAATCCCTCGCTTGTGTAGTCGGATTGCAACTCACATAAACAATGCGTTCGGGCGACACTTGCAATAGCAATTTAACAACATCCGGATGCAAACCACTACGAGGCGGGTCAAGAATTATCGTATCGGGATGCGGATACGATGCTACTTCACTCACATTTTTATCGTTATTCAAATTCGCTGCGAAGAAATACGCATTCGTAATTCCATTATTTACAGCATTCTTCTTCGCATCATCAATAGAATTCTCTACAAGTTCAAATCCATAAATCTCCTTACAATATTTTGATGCCGGCAACGTAATAGAGCCAGTTCCACAATATAAATCCCATACCATATCCTCAACTCCAATTTTAGCTGCATCCAATATTTTCGTAATAAACGTATCTAACTGCGAAGTATTCGTTTGGAAAAAAGAAAATGGTGAGATACGATACTCAATACCCAATATCTTTTCCGAAATATACTCCCTTCCTTCTGTCCATTGCAAATCCCCGTTATTCACTGCATTATTGTTATTAATACAATGTGTAAGCGATACAATAGATGGATACAATTTACGCAAATCATACCTAAACCAATTAAGAAAGTTCTCATCATTTTTCGCATTACCATCCGTCCTATCCGCAGTAATTAAAATAAGCATCGTCTCATTGTTAAGGACAGAATGACGAAAAGTAAGTCCTTTGAGAAATCCTTTGAACTTTCGCGTATCATACGCTTCAATGCTAAATTCCAACGCCTTTTTACGAACTGCATCCAATATATCATTCCACAAAACCGGCTGTATCTCACAGTTCTCAATATCTATAACCTTGTCATACCTCCCCGGTATGTGAAGACCAAGTGCAAAATGCGTATCAAATTCTTCACCCGTAGCCACTTCACTTGTAGTTAGCCAGCGACTAGCAGAAAAAGAAAAATCCATCTTATTCCTGTAATGCAAACGGTTAATCGAAGGAAGCGTATCCATATAGCAATCTATGTCAATCTTACCAATCCGCTTGTAAGCATCTATCGTATGTTGCTTCTTCCAATGCAACTGCTGCTCGTAAGTGAGACATTGCCAAGTGCATCCACCGCAAGAGCCGTAATACTTGCACATCGGCTCTATCCTATGGGGAGAGGGTTCTATCATATCCAAAATGGAACACTCCATATATCGCTTATTAATTTTCCTGACCTTAGCAAGCACCTTATCACCAGGGACTCCACCTTTCACGAAACATACTTGACCATCTTTGCGAGCAATAGCAATACCTTCAAACCCAATGGTATCTATGGTTAATTCAAATTCTTTGTCTTTCATATTTTCTATTAAATTTAAGTAGCCCGCAATATAATAAATATATTTAACATTATAATAACATTCTATATTTTTTTTCGTATATTTGGAATAATTAAATAAATCAAAAAAAATACGCAATGCTAAATAAAGAACAAATACTCAACTATTTCGAAGCAATAAATAGCACCGGCAGCACTCTACTATACTTTGATAATGTCCCTGCAAATGCTGAGCCAAAGCCGCATATATCGCTTGCAAAGCCAATTCCACCTCAAATTCTCGCCGAAAAAATAATTGAAAATAAAATTATAAATGAAGAACCAGAACATATAAAAACTGAATTCAAATCGCCTAACCTACCATATAAAACGCTTGACGAACTCCGCAACGGTATCGCAAATTGCAAGCAGTGCATCTTGGGAGCTACTCGCAATAAATTGGTCTTCGGAGAGGGAAATCCAAATGCCGATTTAATGGTAATTGGCGAAGCGCCCGGTGCTGATGAGGATGAACAAGGAATGCCATTTGTTGGTAGGGCTGGAAAGTTGCTGACCGATATTTTGAAGGCAATAAATTTTGAACGCAGTGATATATATATCGCAAATATTTGTAAATGCAGACCGCCGAGTAATCGCAAGCCAATGGCTAATGAAATTACTTGCTGCGAGCCATATTTGCATAAACAAATTGAAATTATCCAGCCAAAAATAATGCTTGCACTTGGTCTCACTGCTGCCGAGGCACTTTTCCATCAGCAATTTAAGATGGGAGATATTAGAGGTAAGTTCCTTAATTTCAATGGAATACAAACGATGATAACATACCATCCCGCAGCATTATTACGTAACCCAAATTGGAAACGACCTGTTTGGGAGGATGTTCAAGAATTACGAAAAATGTATGATGAATTAGTAAAATAGGAGCAAAATAATAAATGGAACTCTGCATTAACGAAATTTTTTATTCACTGCAAGGAGAGGGCACAAGAGCAGGCATCCCTTGTGTTTTCATACGCTTAGCCGGTTGCAATTTATTATGCAAATGGTGCGATACAAAATATGCAATAAATAAATTAAATGGCAAAAATTATTCAGTAGAAAATATAATTAATGAAATAAAAAAATATGATTGCAATTTTGTAGAAATTACCGGTGGTGAACCGCTGTTACAGGATGAAATATATGGACTTACTGAAATTTTATTGGCAAATAATTTCACAGTAGCGATTGAAACAAATGGCTCTATTTTATTGGATAAATTAAATAAAAAAATAATTAAAATAATGGATGTAAAATGTCCCGAATCAGGAATGTCTGAATACAATAACTATAATAATTTTCAAGAACTTACCGAGCAAGATGAAATAAAATTTGTCATCGCAAGCGAAAATGATTATTATTTTGGATGTAAGGTTATAGAAATGAATGAATTATGGAAACGAACGAAGAATTTAATTTTTTCTGCTGTTACGGAATATATTTCTCATAAAAAATTAGCGGAATTAATTTTAAATTCAAAAAATACCGAGTATAAAAAATATTTACGAATGCAAATCCAACTCCATAAAATTATTTGGGGAGAAGACGCTATCGGTGTGTAAGTATATGAAAATACTAATGTTATAATTTGTATCGAATGGAATCGCCGTTATTAATAATTCGCTCATCTCCATTCTCCGAAATCAATATTAATCGCCCATCTTCCAAAAAATTTTTCAAATAATAATTCTCATTTTTATCCTCTGAAATTATTTTTATCTCCTTATTATTTAAATTTAATTCTACCTTCCATAACTCAAATATTTCATTATAATTCATTCCTAACATCTTGATAATATTATCTGTTAGCAATTCTACCAAATCACTCGTATTTATTTCAATTCCAAGCAAAATTAAACTAATTGCATTTTCTGCAATTTCATCCGAAAATTCCACCTGCTTATTATTAATTCCAATTCCAATAATTGACGAGCAATTCCCTTGATTTACATTGCTTTCCGAAATAATTCCTGCAATTTTTTTTCCATTTGCATACACATCATTCGGATATTTTAATCGAAAATTTGCGCTGTTTTTTTTTATAGAATTAAGTGAATAAAATGCTGCTAATCCACCAATAATTTGAAACATATATACAGGAATTTCAATAATTTGATGATTTATTCCAAATGTATAAAATAAATTCTCATTTTTATTTCCGAGCCACTTTTTTTTATTTCTACCTCTTCCATTATTTTGAAAATCGGCGGTAACAACAATGCAATCATTCTCCTTCAGCATTTCAAAAGCAGCGTCATTCGTGGAATTTACCTGAGCGTGATGTTTATATTTTGGTTCTAAATTCATATCCTGCAAATTACAATTTTTTCTCCAAATAAACATCATATCTGTAAAATAAAATAAAAAAATGCACCACTTTATTATGTATAGAAAAAAAAATATTATATTTGCACATAAAAAAACTTCACAATCGTTAGGTAATTAACAAAAAAGACAGAAGTAGGGGATTGCCATTCCTTTCTTTTGCTGTAGAATAAAAATGCAAAATAATAAAAAAGAAATCCCGATGATTTTTCGTTGGCTCGTGCTTGCTTCTGTTGCTCTTGCGGTCTGCGGAAATTACTTCATATACGACATAATTCCGATTTCTGGCGAATTACTTGCCGACCAACTCGGCTTCACAGATGCACAAATCGGCACTTTACAATTCTGGTATAGCGCTGTAAATGTTGTGCTTGTCCTAATTGGCGGCATCATTATTGACAAAATTGGCACGCGCCGAACGATGCTAATTTTTACAGCAATCTTCGCACTTGGCGCTGGTATAACCGCATTGAAAGGCGATTTCGTAACAATGGCAGTCGGAAGATTAATTTTTGGTGTCGGTGCTGAAACAATGATAATCGCTGTAAGTGCTTCAATTACCAAATGGTTTAAGGGCTCTTTCATATCGCTTGCAATGGGACTTGAACTAACTATCGCACGACTAGGCTCATTTACAAGTGAGAACGCTCCAACTTGGGGTGCATCTATGTTTGACGATTGGCAAAAGCCATTGATTTTTGCTACATTTGTCGGCGTTTTTTCGCTACTTATGGCTTTTTGCTACTGGATTTTAGATAAATATGGCGAGCGTAAATATATGAAAGTTGCTAACGTTGTGGAAGAAAAGCAGGACGAAATAAAATTACGGGACATCCTAAGTTTCGATAAGTCATTGATATATGTGAGTATTCTCTGCTTAGTTTTTTACTCTGGAATTTTCCCATTCATTACATTTGCTCCAAGATTTTTTATCGCTCACCACGGAGTAACTTTGGCAAACGCCGGAAAATTAATTAGCATCATAACATTTGCGGCAATGGTATTGACTCCAATACTTGGTGGTTTAATTGATAAAGTCGGGCGTAGAGCGTCTATGATGGTGCTTGGCTGCATAATGATGATGCCTGTGTATTTGATTATGGCATATACACATTCGGATATAACACTTGGCGGAGAAACTATATCCCTCGTTATCCCTATGATAATGCTCGGTTTAGCATTTTCATTAGTTCCAAGTGCGATGTGGCCCTGTGTGCCAATTATTGTGCAAGACGGACGAGTTGGAACCGCATTCGGATTTATGACAATGCTCCAGAACTTCGGTCTAATGGCGTTCAACTGGATAATCGGACAACTCAACGAATCAACCGGCGGGTATGAAAGTGGTATGTGGGTATTCACAAGTTTAGGATTTATCGGCGTGGTATTTTCCGCTCTGCTCATCGCAAGAGAACGTGGAATTCATAAACACGGTGTGGAGTAATTCGCTACTAATTTCTGCATAAAAAAAACCTTGTAACTAATGGTTACAAGGCAAAATGAAGATAGTTCATAGATAAGTGGGCCCGGAGGGACTTGAACCCCCGACCGACGGATTATGAGTCCGTTGCTCTAACCAACTGAGCTACAGGCCCAATTCGGCAATAATTCACTTCAATTAAGTAGAATTATGCGAATCGTTTACAGATTACAAAATTAATCTTTTTTTTCTTTTTTTCCAAATACTGAGCATCTTTTTTGAAAAAAACTCTATAGAATTGAAAAAAAATCCGCAGAATTAATCAACTTTGTTTACTATCGAGGATTTTTCAAAAGTAAATTTCACGGTATCTACCTTTAATACCATTGTCTTATCATTTACTTGCTCAATAGTTCCGTGCATCCCTGATGAGGTTATTACTTTATCGCCCGGTTTAAGCGCATCTATCATCTTTTGATGTTCTAATTGACGCTTTTTTTGCGGTCTTATCATAAAGAAATAGAAGATTACAATTATTGCACCAAACATTATAAGTGTTGGTAACATTGAACCTACGCCTTGTTGTTGTCCATCTTGGGGCGGTGGTGCCATTAATAAAAATGTGCTAAATACTGACATTGTCATTCCTTTTTTTGTTAATACAGATTACAAATATAATATTTTTTATCCAATTTATTACAATTTATTTTTCCACATTCCGTAGAACAACCTTATACGCCACTTCCTGTATCTTTAACAACTCTTCAGAAGTAAGGAAAGCAGGATTGTAAGAAGTGCCAATGGGAGAATGATTCGTTAAATAAGTGTAGAAAATACAAGCATTTAGATACGAACCCACCTCATTTGGATGCTTATTGTCGGGATAGTAAAGGTCTATATGCTCGCTACTATTGGGAGCAAAGTAAAACCACGCCTTTCCACAAGGAACTACGGGCAATGCCATTGCATTACCAAGTAATTCATAGCGGTAAATAAGCATATTCTGCATATCTTCAAAGGTGCAAGTCCATTTGAATCTACTGCACAACTCCGAATCGCCATATTTACGTGCCCACGTCTCGAACAGCAATATCTGCGTCTCCTCGTTATTGTTATATATCACCGTTGCCAAAGCATCCGCATACTTCAACGTTTTCCCATAAAATATTGCACTATCCATCACCGGACGCTGGCTTTGCTCTTGCAACACAACATAATCCCAGCAATAACTATTTATCTTATCGAGCGTATTCTTATCACCATAATGCTTCTCCAAAGTGTAACTATCAATAGCAGCGAAGTCGGCATAAACCGTATCACCATTCTCCTCCGCAATATTAACTACCATTTCGGAAAAATTATTCATCTTCGTAAAACTATTACCGATGAACAGAACGCTTATCGGCTTTGCAACCGCTGTTGGAGAAAGGCACATAAATGCTATGATTGGGATGATGATAAATCTTGGGAAAAATATTTTGTGCATAACTTTCGCTTCACTCCTATTCTGATATGGATAGGAGATGTTCATTAAAGTAAGGTGGCTTGTTGAGAGTGTAGTAGGAAATTATGTCCGGAATGGAGTAGTTAATGAGTAGGTCAGCAGGATTTGAATGCTGGCGGTTAGTGTATTCTTTGTAGTATTCGAGCATACCTTGCTGCTGCCAAATATATTCTTGAGATATAAGTGGATAATTGCGATATAGAACGCTGTAAGAAGCACGCGTCTTTGCTGTCCAATACCACAATAGCAAATGTTGCTTTTCCAAAGAAGTTGCAATACAAAACGTGAGTGGAAGAACGGCATTTGTAAGAATCTCTTGTTTAAGATGGCTACCCAGATGTTTTATTTTTTCTTTTTCTATGAAATCGTCAAACTGCTTTTCTAAATCCTTTGTGGCATAACTGCCGTTGCAAATACCTTTGAATAATTTGGAGTTAGAGAAGTTGGTTAGCATTTGGGAGAGTTCGTCTGCTTGGTATCTATGTCGTGTCCGCAAAGTAAAGTAGCGTGTAAGAAAGTTCTCAGTTACGCTCCGCAGAGCATCCTCAATGGAATGCGTTTGGAGAAGTGAATATACTTCTGATGTGCGACGAAGCAAGCGGGACATAGCGAATTGCTGGAAGTCATCGTAAGAGGCAGTATCATAATCGGTATTAACTACCTCTGTCCTAATGTATTTGCTAAGCATTTGCTTGGTAACGACTAATGTCTCAAAGTTAGCATCAAATAATTGGTCATCTTCAAAAACGATATGTAATATAACGTTTGAGTATGCTGGATTGGTATGATGGTTATGGGAGAACCAAAGACCGCTGGATTTGTGAAATTCTATATCGCCGACTCTTAATTCGCTATCGACAACAATGCAAGCGCTGGAAAAATCAGGACCTCCCAAATGGTTATGCTTACCTATTGAGAGTATATTCACTGTTTTCCCACTTTGAGTAAGTAATGAAGTATTATTTGCTTCAAAGTAGCGTTTTAAGGCATTTTGCCAAATTAACTCGTGCATTATTTTAGATGCTTGTTTATTAACTTTCTTCAAAAATTAATCATTATCTATTTGGTCAGCGATGCTATCATCTATTTCAAAATTATAGAATAGATTTTGCACATCGTCGTGGTCTTCAAATATATCAATGAATTTAAGTATTTTCTGTGCAGCCGATACATCTGTGATATTAACGGTTTGTTTGGGAATGTATTCCAATTTCGCTTCTGTGATTTCGTATTTATGCTCATCGAAATACTTATTGACTATGGCGAAATTCTCCATCGGACAGATGACGCGTGAAGTATCTTCGCTGTATTCCAAGTCATCGGCTTCTGCTTCCAATACTACTTCCATCAACTGGTCTTCGCTCTTACCTTTGGTGCTGATGGTGATGACGCCTTTTCGCTCAAAATTCCAAGCGACAGAGTTTGCTTCACCGAGATTGCCACCGTGCTTTGTCATCAATGAACGAAATTCGGCAACGGTTCGCTTCTTGTTATCGGTAACGGTTTCGAGGATAACGGCAACACCATTTGGGGCATATCCTTCATAAGTTATTTCTTCATAATTTACACCTTCTATTTCGCCGGTGCCTTTTTTAACTGCTTTAACAATGTTGTCGTTTGGCATATTCACTGCTCTGGCATTTTGCATTGCTAAGCGGAGGCGTGGATTACCGGATGGGTCGCCACCACCTTCTCTAGCAGCGATAGTAATTTCTTTAGATATACGGGTAAATACTTTGCCGCGTTTTGCGTCAGTTTTACCTTTTTTATGTTTTATATTAGCCCATTTGCTATGTCCTGACATATTCTTGCACCTTAAATTATTTAATTAACTATAAAAACAACACGCAATATACATTTTTTCACAGAATTAATAACTACATCGCATAAAAAAAATTATTCCACAGCAACATTTCTACACAAAAAAAACGCAGGCATAGTGGAGATTGCGGAGGAGATAATAATGGCTAAGACGGGAGAAAAAATTAACTTACAACAAGCGATTTATTTTTTATGACGAGCGTTGCAAATAAGCCGTAGGGAAGGATTAATTGTGATTCTACGTGACCAAACGGAAGGTTGAACACACAAGTAAGATTTGCCTTCTGAGCAATTTGTTCGATGCACTGAAGAATTGAGAAGCCGTGCGATGGATAAAAACTTTCGCGTTTATCCATATTTTTAATTTTTCCCACTAAAAAACCACGGCACTTGTCAAATTTACCAGCGATAAGTAGTTGCGTTAGCATTCGGTCTACTTCGTGGGCATTGACAGAGGTATCTTCAAAGAAGAACAAGGCATTTTCGAGGTCGCACTCGTATGGAGTTCCCATTGTGGTAGAGATGAGAGTGAGATTTCCTCCTTGCAACTTTCCGCTCAGCGTATTATTTCCATTCTGTGCAAGAACTTTCATCTCCGGTAAAGCATATTTTATATCGAACGGCGAGGAAAAGAGGGCATTTTGCAGGGAATTCCTATGAAGTGGAGTTAATTTTGAAACGGCAACAGGTCCGTGATATGTAACAACTTTGCTTCTACTTTGGAGAGCAGTATGGAGAGCAGTAATATCGCTGTAACCGATTACAATTTTTGGATTTTTGCGAAAAAGTTCATAATTTAAATCCGGAAGAATTCGCATAACGCCGTAACCACCACGTCCGCAAACAATGGCTTTAATATTGTCATCGGCGAACATTGTGTTAAGTTCATCGGCTCTAAATTTATCTTCTGCGGAGAAGAAGCCGAAATTGTTGGACTGATTTTTTATGGTATTGCCAATTAGAATACGACATCCCTGTTCCTTAAAATAATTGACATAAGTGCTTATATTAGCAGAATTCACAGGAGAAGCGGGAGCGGTAAAAGCAACAAGGTCTCCCTTCTGTAGTTTAGGAGGAATGAGCAGAGGAAGTTGGCTATCTGTGCTGGGATTATCTTGCGGTGTATGTTTTGTGTTTTGTATCAGCGAATCGTCAGCACCGGATTTTAAGGCAAGCGGTGCTGTTCCTAATAGTTCTAAAAAACTCCTTCGTGATATCATTACTTCAATTTTTCTTTCAATTCAATTCGTAAAATGTGCTGTGTGGTATCTGTAACCTTGTATTTATCGCTAATTCTATACTTGCACACCCAAATTATTTCGTTGCTGCTTGTTGTGAGAACAAGGACATTGGGCTTGTCTAAGACGGGTATTTTCTCATTCATAAGGAAGTCGCTAATTTTCATTGAGCCATCCATTCCAAGTGGATTAATTATGTCTTCGTGTTCCCAGTTGCGAACGGTAAGGACTTCGGATACAAGGTCGTAGTCAACGAATTCCACTTTCGGATTAGCGTTATATTCCACCTCTTCCAACGCAACTTGTTTTAAGACAAAGGTGAGGTTGGCAATTTGAAACTTGCCGGTCTTACTTATCTTTTCATTGGTAATTGTGGGGACTTGCTTTTTGGTGATAACTATGGAATTCCTATCTCTGACAGCCATAATTGTTTTATTTATTTCGCAAACAGCACCGGTATCGCTACTATCCAACTTCAATATTCTATCAATCATTTTCATTGATGGAGGCATCATTCGGAAATACTTCATAAGAATTGTCTGCAACATTTCGCCCCGAATAAATTCGTCAAATGTCTTAAATAACGGCACTTTGATGGATATTGAGTCATTGCTGACGTCAAATAGAATGGTCGGTAGATGCGTCCGAACGTAGTCGTGAATTATTCTATCGGCGCCTTGTATTAATTTTGCTGAACGATTTATTATATCCACAACAGATGGTGAAAAGTCCTGCGATAGTTTGGGCAATAAGTCCAATCTAATTTTGTTTCGTGTGTATTTCAACTGCACATTGGTTTCGTCTTCGTGCCATTCCAAACCGCGCTTTTCTGCGTATTCGTGTATCTGCTGCTTATGTATAGTTAAGAGTGGTCTAATGAGTATAACATCTTTAATAAATTGACGCTTAGCCGGAATACCACTAAGACCTGTAAGACCGGTTCCACGCAATAGGTTGAGCAAAAATGTCTCGGCGGAGTCCTCCAAATTATGTGCAGTAGCAAGAAAATCCGCTTTAATTGTGCGGGTGGTGCGTTCAAAGAAGAAGTAGCGTAAGAAGCGTGCTGCTTCCTCTATACTCATATCATTTTTCTCTGCGTATTGAGCAACCTTCCCACTTGCCCAATAGAACGGAATGTTGTAGGATGCTGCAAGTTCTTTAACGAATGCTGCATCGTTGTCGGATGCTTCGGCGCGTAAATTGTGATTATAATGTGCTACGAATAGGGCGAAGTGGTATTTATCCGATAAATTTGCCATTATATCCAACATTACGACAGAATCCACGCCACCACTAACGCCAACAACGACTTTTGAGCCCTTCTCTACAAGCATCTCCGTAACAACAAATTTTTCTATTTTGCGATAGAAATTTTGAAAAAATGGGTCGTTGCGTTGTGCCGGTGTAAGCAAGCGCTCCGGATTTATTGGAACTATCTCTGTAACCTCTTTCACATCCTTCTGCTTGCGGTCATCCTTCCATTTATTCAAATCAACGAATGGTATCGGCTTAATCGATTTTGAAAAGGGTATGTTGCGTATTTCCGCATTCTTATTGGACTGCTCCTTGTATTCATACGGCATATCCGCACTTACACTCTTTGGCAAATCCTTCTTTTGCGTATCATTCTTATGCTGGTCGGGGACGAGTAGTTTTTTTTGAAATGGTTCTTTTTGCTTTGGGGAATATTTATTTGCTGGAACTGTCTCAACGGTTGTTTCATTCTCAGCCATCAGAATGTCGTCTATATCAATGGATAAATTATCCAACGCTATAGGTTTTTGGTATTGCTTTTCTGGCGTATTGTTTTTTGTTTCCTTTCGTTCTGGTTGATTTTGCTGTTTATTATCCTTGGCGGGAGGTTGCGGAACTGCTTTTGGCTTCTCAACTTCCTTTTTAACTTCCTTCGGTGCTTGCAATTTTGCGAGTTCTATTTCCTTCTGTTTCTTCGCTTTCTTTCTTGCACGTCGTTTCGCACTCTTAGATAGCGGCAGATTTTGCTCGGATTGAACAGCATTTGCTACATCTTCCGATTCCTCAGTATCAACTTCCTCTTCAAATTCTTCTTCCGCTTTCTCAATAACATATTCTTCAACGATAGGAGCAGGTTCACTCTTTTCCTCTATCTTTCCCTTTTTTGATGCTTTGAGTTTGGGGGCAGATGCAATAACTGGCTCTGGTGCTGGAATTTCCAGCGCATCCATTGTTTCCACTATTGGAGCAGATTTCTTTGTTTTCTTAGGTTTATCTTTTATCGGTTCAGGTTCTGGGGATGGCAATGGTTCGGTGATTGCTTTCTTTGTTGACTTTTTGCGTTTATTTTTTGTATCGGCGTCATCAGCAAATGCTATTACCTCAGCGAATAAGGATTGTATCTCACTTTTCTTAGGGGCAACACGTTTTTTCGGCTTCTCCGGTTCTACGGCTACTGGCTCAACGACCGCCGGCTCTTCTACAATGGACTCTACGACCGCTTTTTTCTTTCTTGTCTTAGGGGGTGGGGGAGGTGCATCTATAATGTTTGCTACAACGTCCTCCTCAACGACAGCCGACTTAGTCGCCTTTGCTGCTTTCTTCGTAGTTGCTTTATCGGGTTCCTTCTTATCTGCTTTAGTCGGTTTTTTTGCAGTTAATTTATCGGTTTCCTTTGTGACTGCTTTAGCAGATTCTTTTGCTTTTGTCTTGGTAGCAGTTGTAGTAGCTGCTTTTTTCTTTGATTTAGGTTCTTCCTGAATTTCTACGTTAGCGGATGAATCGTCTATGTTATCAGTTAGATTGTCCGAAATTGTTGCTTTGGTTTTCTTTGCCATATAAATTTTATTGTTTATTATTTGCAAATTTACAAAAAAACTGCGATATTATTAGTTTAAAATTATGTATTTTTGCATTTTGTATCTAATTTATTTTTCTACAACTATGAAAATCACACTAAACGATAACACAATAGACATTCCCGATAACTTCACTGCACAGGAACTAATCTCTAAATATGGCGAAAACACTAGCGCTGCTGTCGCTATCAACAGTACCATTGTAAAAAAGGACTTTCTGCATACCACTGCGCTTGCTCCGAATGACAACGTAATTATTATACAAGCTGTGTATGGCGGATGACTTCAAACTAATTGTCTTTACTGCACCTACGCTCTTCAATGGCGAAGCCGATATAATCAATTCGCTGTTCGGTAGCGCTATGCAACTGCTGCACTTACGCAAACCAAATGTGTCTTATAAGCAGATGCAATGCCTAATTATGCAGATTCCGCCGGAGTTCCATCCGAACATCGTCCTCCATTCGCATTACAAACTTGCCGATAAGTTTAACCTAAAAGGTATCCATTTAACGGAGAAAACTCGCCATCTATATCCGCAACTATCCAAGAAAAATGCCCGTATTGTTAGCACATCCTGCCATTCCATCGCTGAATTGGTGCAGGTGAAAGCGAGTTACGAATATGTATTCCTATCTCCCATTTTCAATAGTATATCCAAACAAAACTATAACGCCGCATTCTCAAAAGCGGAATTGTATAGAGCCGTCTCAAAGGGATATATCGATAGCAAAGTCATTGCGTTAGGCGGAATTGATGAGAGCAATATACAATTTGTGCGGAATATTGGCTTTGGCGGTGCCGCCGTTTTAGGAAGAATATGGGAAGAATAATCGCAATTATTTAATCCGCATAACATTTTATTGCTCAACATTTACTATATTACGGGATTACTAATTAAATTTATCCTTAACAAATCAGGAATTTATTATGTCATCAAAAATCACTGAATTACTCGGCGATAAATCCGACTACCTCCTCGGATTCAATAATCCAAAAATCAGCAAAGATTTGCTACATCTGCCGGCAGGCGACTCTGTTTGCAAAATCTTTACTAAATCAGACCGCAACAACCGCGTCCTTGGTAGCTTACAGCGCATCATAGACCACGGTAGATTGGCTGGAACTGGCTACGTGTCCATACTCCCAGTAGACCAAGGAATTGAGCATTCCGCTGGCGCATCATTCGCAAAGAATCCACTATACTTTGACCCAGAGAATATTGTTAAACTCGCTATTGAAGGCGGTTGCAACGCTGTTGCATCTACATTCGGCGTGCTGGGAATTGTATCGCGCAAGTATGCTCACAAAATCCCATTTATGGTAAAAATCAACCACAATGAGTTGCTTACCTGTCCGAATGAATTTGACCAAGTTATGTTTGGCAAAATCGACCAAGCGTATGATATGGGTGCTGCTGCTGTCGGTGCTACCATTTACTACGGCTCGGACAATAGCAGACGCCAAATAGTTGAAGTTGCAGAAGCATTTGAGTATGCACATCAACTTGGAATGGCGACTGTGCTCTGGTGCTATATCCGTAACAATGCTTTCAAAACAGACAAGGATTACCACGTATCCGCTGATTTGACGGGACAAGCGAACCATCTTGGGGTTACAATTCAAGCGGACATTATTAAGCAAAAATTGCCAGAAAATAATGGTGGTTATCTTGCTGTTCAAAAGAATTATCCGGGCTATGGTAAGATTGACAAACGCGTTTATAGCGAACTCACTACCGACCATCCAATTGACCTATGCCGCTACCAAGTAGCGAACTGCTATATGGGTAGAGCAGGTTTAATCAATAGTGGCGGTGCGTCTGGCGATAACGATTTCGCTGAAGCTGCTATTACCGCTGTTGTGAATAAGCGTGCCGGTGGTATGGGACTTATTTCCGGTCGCAAAGCGTTCCAAAGACCAATGGAAGAAGGAGTTAAGTTGCTCAATACAATCCAAGATGTATATCTTGACAACAGCATTACAATAGCGTAATTGCTTGTTAGAACACATAATAGTAGGGATTCAAAAAAAAATTGAGTCCCTACTTTTTTTTGCATAAATAATGTTTATTTGCAAAAATATTTGTAAATTGCGGAATTATATAATTTAATAATATGAAACGTATTTTATTACTTGCTGTTTTCACTCTCCTTTGTCTTACTGCCTGCAAGCAAGATAATACCGCCAATGCTCCGGTAATCCTTAAAGTAGGCGTAATGTCATCTATGGACTATGTGCCGCTGGCTGTGGCTCAAAAATTGAATCTTTTCAAAAAATATAATGTAATTGTAGAAATACAGAAATTCTATTCCGCCAATGATAGAGATGCTGCATTCCAAAGTGGAGCGATAGACGGCACTGTCATTGATTATACAGGTGCTATTCTGCAAAAAAATGGTGGTATGGATTTGAAAATTACATCCGCTTGCAATTCCACTTTTGCGCTGATGACCGCTGGCAATAGCGGTATCACAAAATTGAGTGACCTAAAGGGCAAGAAGATTTCCGTATCAAGAAATACTGTGATTGACTTCTGCATTGATATGGCTCTCCAATCCGTTACTCTCACTGCCGATGATGTGAAGAAGCAGGAGATAAATAAAATACCGATTCGCTTCGAAATGCTACTAAAGGGCGAGACAGATGCAACTGCATTGCCCGACCCATTTATGACTATTGCTACGAGTAAAGATGCGAAAACATTGGTTAAAATGGACGAACTTGGCTACGCTGTTACCGGAATTATGTTTAGAACCAATGCGATTAATGAGAAAACGAAGGAAATAGATGCGTTCTATAAAGCATATAATGAGGCGGTGGATTACATTAGTTCGCACAAAATAGATGACATTAAAGATATTTTGGTGGCAGAAATTGGCTTTCCCAAACCACTAATTTCTTCCGTGATTCTGCCAACATACACACACGCTGAACTGCCGAATACCAAGGATATTCAAAAGGTAGTCCAATGGTTGCAGGCGAAAAAATTGATTGAAAATGTAGATATGAAAGATATATTTGATGAGCGTTTTGTCAAGAATAAATAACACGATATAATGGAATGGCAAGTTTAACAATTAGCAATCTCAATTTTGCATACGGCACAAAACAAATATTGAACAACTTCAATCTCACCATCCCAGACGGCTCTATCTACTGCTTAGTGGGTCCGTCCGGATGTGGTAAATCCACCTTACTAAAAGCGATATGCGGTATTGTCAATGGTGAAGGAGACGTGATGTTGAATGACACGCAAATTAATCCCATAATCCACGCCATCGCTTATATACCGCAGAATTACGGCTTATCCCAATGGCTCACAATAGAGCAAAATTTGCTGCTAGTAAATAGAATTAAGCGTAATAAAATCTCCGATGTTAAGGATGAAATTGTGTCCAAACTCGGTATTAGCGAATTGCTGCAACGCTATCCCAATCAACTAAGTGGCGGACAACAACAGCGCGTTGCATTGGCTCGTGCATTGTTGCTAAACCCCGATGTAATGCTAATGGACGAGCCGTTTTCCTCCTTAGATACATTCACCGCAGCAACTGCAATGGAACTCTTTACCCAAATATACAATGCAAAGAAAACGACTACGCTGTTTGTCACTCACAACATTAGCGAGGCGGTGCGTATAGGTAATTATATCGTCCTGCTATCCGACCAACCGACCAATGTTATGGAAATCATTCAAAATACTGGCGAAAATATAGAGCAACACATTACTTCGCGTATGAAAACATTATGGAGAGGCGATGAGTAAGCAATTACGTATGTTCCTTTACGGCTTTGTTAGTTTCAATATTCTTTGGCTAATTCTCGCTGTCTGTATTAACTCCGATGCGCTTACAAGCCCGATAGATGTTTATAAATCTATCGGCAATACTGTAACCACAACGATGCTGACGCATATTATCGCAAGTTCATTCAGAATACTCATTTCGCTTATCATTTCTTTAATAATTGCGATACCAATCGGAATTATTATCGCTGACCAACCACGTATCAATAAAATTGTAAGCCCGCTACTATACTTTTCCTATCCGATACCAAAACTTGCGCTACTTCCTATTGTGATGCTACTTATGGGCATCGGCGAAGCAGCGAAAATCACAATGCTTGTCCTAATATTAGTATTTCAAATCATTGTCGCTGTTAGAGATGGTATTTTCAATATTCCGCGAGAAAATTATAATGTTCTCACATCACTTGGAGCGAGTAAAACCCAAGTATTGAGATGGCTCACATTTCCGGCAATATTGCCAGAAATACTGACATCAATGCGAATAGCAATAGGCACAGCGGTCTCCGTCCTATTTTTCACCGAAACATTTGGCACGGATTACGGCTTGGGCTTTTACATTGTAGATGCGTGGATGCGGTTAGCATATACGGAGATGTATAGTGGAATTTTAATATTATCCTTGTTGGGCTTCATCTTCTTTTTCGCAATAGACCTGCTTTCGTTTAAATTATGCAAGTGGAAGGAATGATTTTTTCTATGTAAAACCACTGGACATAGACATTAATTTTTTTGCTACTTCTTACCAGATAATGAATTCATTTTTGAAGTAACTTAGTATGTGTATAAATAATTCAGAATGTATTAAATAAAATATTTATCAACAAATTTTAGGAAATAATAATGAGATACTTATAAGTGAAATAGTATTTTTTAGCAACAATAACCAATCTATCTATGCAAAAGAACAGCTGACGGTTTAATAGACATCAGGGATAGATAATTATGTACAGATAAAAATTAAATCTTCCGACTAATCTACTTGGTTGGGAGTTTTTTTTTGTTTGAATGTTCCCAACATAGTTTTATCGGCGACTTAACTTCCTAATCACAATGGTTTCAGGTATTTGATTCAATTTTCCAAATTCTGGATTTATCAGGGTAATTATTTTTTATGTAAAACAACTCTATATTTAATTTTTTTTTGTATATTGAACAGAATTATTAATTGTCAATACTAACTTTTTAGAGAAATACATTATGTATGGTAAAATGAAATCCAATCTTGCTAACCAACTGCAAGATTTAGAAAACCAAAAATTATATAAACACGAACGCATTATCGAAAGCGTCCAAGCCGCCGAAATAACGGTGAAAGGCAAGAAGGTGCTGAACTTCTGTGCCAATAACTATCTCGGCTTGTCTTCACATCCGGAGTTGGTGAAAGCGGCTCACGAAATGATTGACCATCGCGGCTATGGCTTGTCATCCGTTCGCTTCATCTGTGGAACTCAGGACATACACAAGCAGTTGGAACAAAAGGTTTCTGAGTTCTTAGGAACAGATGATACTATCCTTTTCAGTTCTTGCTTTGATGCTAATGGTGCTGTATTTGAGCCACTTTTCGGGGCTGATGATGCCATTATCACGGATGCACTCAACCACGCTTCTATCATTGATGGTGTGCGTCTGTCAAAAGCAAAAAGATGGGTCTATAAGCATAGCGATATGCGCAATGTTGAGGAAGAAGACCCCACTACTGGTAAGTTAGCAAAGGGTTTGGAACGTTGCTTGATTGAAGCCGATGAAGCGAAATGTCCTTACAAAGTCATCGTTACCGATGGTGTGTTCTCTATGGATGGAGATATTGCAAATCTAAAAGGTATCTGCGACCTTGCTGAAAAATACGATGCCCTTGTATTAGTGGATGATAGCCATTCCACTGGCTTTATGGGGAAGAAAGGTCGTGGCACAGCGGAACATTGCGGTGTTGTCGGACGTGTAGATATTATCACAACTACATTCGGTAAGGCACTTGGTGGTGCTTCCGGTGGATGCGTATCCGGACACAAGGAAATTATTGATTGGCTACGTAATAGGGGACGTCCATATTTATTTTCCAATACTGTGCCACCAGCTGTGGTTGGTGCTACTTTGAAGGCATTGGATATTCTAACGAAATCAACGGAATTAAGAGATAGATTGGAAGCAAATACGAAAAAATTCCGCAAGGAAATGACTGCTGCTGGCTTTGATATTATCCCGGGCGAGCATCCTATCACTCCTATTATGTTTGGAAAATATCCTAATTCATCTGAACTTGCTGTTACATTTGCTAATAAGATATTGGATGAAGGAATATATGTTACGCCATTTTCATTCCCAGTTGTTCCTCGTGGCAAGGATAGAATTAGAGTGCAAATATCAGCATCCCATACCGATGAGCATTTGGATAAAGCAATCGCTGCATTTATCAAAATAGGCAAGGAATTGAAAGTAGTGTAGTTCGCTCTATGCAATAAAAAAAGGATTATAGAAGGTTTGTGAAAAATTCTATAATCCTTTTTTTGTGAAATACTTTTTCTATTTCTCATTCATTTTGTATTCCAAATACTCTATTTCTTTCTGGACATCCTCCACATAACTCTGGTATTCCGGATTACCCGTTGCAAATTCTACAAATTTACGGCAATCATCTATTGCAGCAGCATATTGTTCCAATGCACGGTAGCAATTTGCTCTATTGTGGTAGAGTGATGCGTCATTTGGGTCTGCTACAATGGATTTTGTAAAATCGCTAATTGCTTCTGTGTATTTCTCTAAATTGAAATAGCAATTCGCTCTATTCTTAATGGCTGCTATGTTATTTGGATTGGCTGTGAGAACTTTGCTAAAATCCTCAATTGCTTCGTTATATTTCTTTTGCTTATAGTAAATGGATGCTCGCAAATCGTAAAGATAAATGTCCTGCTTGCTTTTCATTACAATATTCAAATCTGCTATGGCTTTATCAGATTCGTCTAAATAATAATATGCCACCGCTCTATTGTAATAAATCATATCATCAGCTGTAAATCCCTTATTTATTGCACTTGTAAGGTCTGTCAGAGCATTTGTATATTTTCCTTGCTCCAAATACACCGCTCCTCTGTAATAATATACACTTGCGTCCTTGCTATCCAATTTCTCCACTTGGGCATAGTCCGCAATAGAAGCATCGTAGTCCTTCAATCTATAATTTACCATTCCACGTAACTTATAAGCATCTAAGGACTTATCATTGAATTTAATGCAAGTATCCAAATCCAATTTGGCTTGAACAAAATCCTCTAAAGCATATAAAACATCGGCACGAGCGAGGAGAGCATTTGTATTCTTTGGATTTAGTGCGATGGAACGGGATAAATCACTGAACGAATGGGCTAAATCATTGCTTTCACGGAAGAGAATACCTCTATTGAAATAGTAGTTGCTATTCTCTGGCTCAATTTCAATTAAACGATTCATATCGTTTAGTGCTAAATCATACTTCTGCTGGCTTCTGTAGGTCTCTGCACGACTACGATATGCCTCTGTAAAGCCCTTATTTATCTCAATTGCTTTTGTGAAATCGGCAATGGCAGAATCATATTTTCCTAATGCGAAGTAGCTATTGCCACGTAAATTATATGATTGTGCTACATTCGGATTTACAGCCATTAGTTGATTGACGGCTTCAATTACAGCAGAATAGTTCTTATTATTAAATTCTATTACCGCATTATTAAATATTTTTATCTGCTCATCATTTTCAAATGCAGGGTCATCTGCCAAAGAGATATTTAAAAACAGCAGCGTAAAAGCGATAGTTAGAAGTGAATAACGAATAATTTTCATAATCCTATTATATTTAGTGAAACAATTTTTATCAAAACGATTTTCTAACCAAGATAAGCAAAAATCATACCAAATTATTTAAAGAATCCACGTGATTTCTTAATGTTTTTGTTACTAAAATTTTCCTGACCGGATAACTCAGTAATGAGTTCCTTTTCCTTAGCGCTTAACTTCTTTGGAATTATGAGGTTAAGCAATACTATAAAGTCGCCTCTACGTCCTGTATGTAGTCCTTTTATACCTTTATTGCTTAATTTTATAGTATCATTGGGTTGGGAGCCGGCATCTATTTTTATTTTCTCCATTCCGTCTAAAATGGGAATTTCAAATTCGCTGCCTACTGCTAAGTCGGGGAAAGTCACGTTGAGAGAGTATAACACATTGTCTCCCATACGCTTAAAGTGTTCGTGCGGTTTCTCTGCGATTATGACTAATAAATCACCAGCATCGCCTCCATTTTTTCCGGCATTTCCTTTGCCGTGTAGTGGGATGTAGTTGCTCTCCTCAACGCCAGATGGGATTGTAACATTAAATGTATCTTCCAATGGGATACGTCCATCGCCATTACAATGCTCGCACTTCTCCTTTATTATTTCACCGGAGCCACTACAAGTAGGGCATTGAGTAATATTGACGAATTGTCCGAACATTGAACGACTAATATTCCGCACCTCGCCGGAGCCACCACAAGTAGGGCATTTGGACTTACTGGAGCCGGCTTTTGCACCGCTTCCTTTGCATTTGGGACAACTTACCAATCGCTTTATTTTAATTGTTCTTTCTACTCCGAAAGCAATTTCTTCCAATGTTAATGGCATTTTTATCTTAACATCTGAGCCGCGTTCTCCGTAACTACTACGTCTGCTTCTACCTTGTCTGCCACCAAATATATCGCCAAAGCCACCTCCACCAAGTATATCGCTGAAATGCGAAAATATATCATTGATATTACTAAATGGGTCATAGCCACCGGTTGTATTGGTAACGCCAGCGAAGCCGTATTGGTCATATCTTTGACGCTTGTTAGTATCACTAAGAACATCATAAGCAACGGATGCCTCTTTGAATTTATCTTCTGCTTGCGGGTCATCTGGATTTCTATCTGGATGATATTTCATTGCTAATTTGCGGTATGCGGTCTTTATTTCGTCTGTGGAAGCGGATTTTGAAACATCAAGCACTTCGTAATAATCTTTTTGGGACATTGTGTATTTTTATGATTAAAAATTTTGGGGATTAATTTGGGTTGTATGATAAAAAAATATTTTTATTATTCTTCTATATTTTCCGCTGTTTCTGTCATTTCTTCGGGTTTCTTTTCAATAACAAATTCTATCTCTTCTTCCTTACGAGTGACAGCCATTTCATTTTCAATAAATTCTCTCACAACCGGCGGAATGAACATACCAGAATTCTGTATATCTATTTCGCCGAGACATCGTGCAAGCATTTTCGCCTGAACATCAGCAGGAAGCATTTTATTGAGTAATATAAGTTTATTGTCATCTAAAATGCAATAGCCACCACGTGTTGAGGACAACTTATCCTTTCGGACAACTATCTCGGCGTTGGTAGCGAGTTGCAGCAGTTCATCATATATAATTACTTTTTTCATTTATGCCAATTAGTTATTACTTATTTCTGTGTAAATATTGCCAGCAGCCGCGGTAACGCCATCTATATCAGAAAGTTCATCCACAGCAACCATTCTATCGCTATCTGGAATAGTAGCGAAAGCATTTTCTAATACTTTGGATGGGGGAGTGATGATAAACGAAAGTTCCTTCTTATCCTCTACTTTATCCGCAAATACATTTGAAAATGGTGGCAAATTACCACGCAATATCTCTTCTGATAGCGGATTCTCTATATGCTTCTGGATTTGTCGGCGTAATGGTCTTGCTCCAAACTTTTCATCAAAGCCCTCGGTAGCAAGCAATTCTTTTGCGGTATCGGATATTTCAAATGTAATGTTATTTGCGGATAATCTATTCTTTATCTCTTGCAAATTCAAGTCAATAATGGACAAAATTTGCTCCTTAGATAAACTATGGAAGATGATGAACTCGTCCATTCTGTTAATAAATTCCGGATTAAATATTTGCTTAACCGCATCTTCTACTTGCGATTTCATATTTTCGTAATCGGTGCTATCCTTTATCTCGGAGAAGCCAATTTTTCCACCGGATTTAATATCCTTGGTCCCGGCGTTCGAAGTCATAATGATTATGGAATTACGGAAATCCACCTTACGCCCATTGCTATCTGTAAGAATGCCATCGTCTAACACTTGTAATAGAATGTTAAATACATCTGGGTGGGCTTTCTCAATCTCATCGAGCAAAATCACGCTATATGGTTTCTTGCGAACTTTTTCTGTAAGTTGACCGCCTTCTTCGTAGCCGACATATCCGGGAGGAGCACCTACAAGACGGGATACGGTAAATTTCTCCATAAACTCGCTCATATCAATGCGGATAATTGCATCATCTCTATCAAACATTGATTTTGCAAGGACTTTCGCCAATTCCGTTTTACCGACACCAGTTGGACCAAGGAACATAAACGAACCAATTGGACGCTTGGGGTCTTTAAGACCGGCTCTGGCTCTACGTATTGCTTGCGTCAATTTGTCTATTGCATCATCTTGTCCTACAATATGCTTCTTCAATTCATCGGATAAATTTAGCAGACGCTTGCTCTCGCTTTCGGCAATTTTACTTACCGGAATACCTGTCATCATAGCCACAACATCGGATACATCCTGGTCAGTTACCGGCAATGTATTAACCGCAATCATACTATCCCATTCCACTCTTGCTTGCTCTATTTCTTGCAATAACTTAACTTCCTTATCGCGATATACCGCTGCCATTTCAAACTCTTGCGTTCTAACAACATTATTTTTATCGTTTCTAATATTATCCAGTTCCGCTTCTAAGTCCAACATTTTCTTGGGAACTACGACATTTGATATATGAACTTTTGCGGCTGCCTCGTCTAATACATCAATCGCTTTATCGGGAAACATTCTATCTGTAATGTAGCGTTCAGATAATTTGACGACAGCATCTATTGCATCATCGGAGAACTTAACCGAATGATGTTCCTCATACTTATCCTTAATTCGAGCAATTATTTGATGCGTTTCGGTTACAGATGGCTCTTCTACAACTACCTTCTGAAAACGCCTTTCTAATGCACCGTCCTTCTCTATAAATTGCCTATACTCATTCACCGTTGTCGCACCAATACATTGCAGTTCGCCTCTTGCAAGTGCCGGCTTAAACATATTCGCACCATCCAGCGAGCCGGATGCTCCACCTGCACCTACCAATGTATGCAACTCGTCTATAAATAATATTATATCATTGGCTTTCTCCAATTCCAGCAATATTGTTCGCATACGCTCTTCAAATTGTCCCCTATACTTTGTTCCAGCAACAATAGCTGCTAAGTCCAATGATACCACACGCTTATCAAATAAACTACGTGATACTTTCTTTTCCACAATACGTATCGCAAGTCCTTCAATTATCGCTGTTTTACCAACACCGGGTTCGCCAATCAGCACCGGATTATTTTTCTTCCTACGAGATAATATTTGGCTAATTCTATCAATCTCCTTCTCTCTACCGATAACAGGGTCAAGTTTTCCAAGCATAGCCAATTTTGTTAAATCGCGACTAAAATTATCCAAAACGGGTGTTTTTGGCTTATCCTCTCTCTTATTGTTTTTGTTTTTTGCTGGTTGTTTATCTTTTGGAAACAGTGGATTTGGAATGGCTTGAGTAACCTTGCCACTCAATGTTTCATCCAACGATTTGCGAATGCCATCGTATGTAGCACCCGATGCAGCAAGCGATTTCGCTGCATAACTTGCCTCATCCTTAGAAATTGCGAGTAGCAGATGTTCAGAACCGGTAACTTCCGACTTATACAACTTCGCCTCAAGTATCGCAATTTGCAATACCCTTTCGGCTTGTTTAGTGAGCGGAACATTGTTAAAAGCGATTGTTGTGCCGGAAGATAGCATTGAACTTTCGAGTTGATAGCGCAAACTATCCATATCTACGCCTAAGTTTTTCAATATCTTAATTGCCATACCATCTCCTTTTTGGATGATGGCTAACAGCAAATGTTCTACATAAATGTAGTCGTGTCCGAGATTTACTGCCACTTCGCGACTTATTTGGATGATGTCATTGACTCTATGGGAAAAATTATTTGTCATTTTTTGTCTATATTTTGCCATTTTGTCATACTAATTTGCAAAATATATGACAATTTGGCGGTGATTACTAACTAATTGGTATAATGAATATTACACAAATTCTATACCAATTTCATACCAAAACTGAAAATGTGGAAAAATTACCAGCGTTTGTGGAAAACTAATATGTTTTTTCCATTCACATACTCATACTCAATATCATCTGCATAATGGCGAACAATATGAATGCCTAAACCGCCTAAGTTATGGTCTAACAATGGCTTATCCATTTGCAAATCCACATTATGCTGTATCGGATTAAATGGAATTCCGTCATCTTCAAAAGAAAGCACAATTTCGTTTGGATTGAAAACTATTGTAGTAAGCAAGCCATTCTTAGTCGGAACGTTGCTGAAGCCATGCTCAACTACATTCAGGGCAATTTCGTCTATCACAAGATGTATTATGCTATTGATTTCTAATGGAATATCTTTTTCTGAAAGTACCTCATCAGCGAAAATAACCAAATTTTCTAATTCATCAATAGTATAAATTGTGTATGTATAAGATGGTAAATTATTATATGTCAATATATTACCTTGTTTTTGAAATATTATTTATAAACAGTTTTGCATAAGTGATTGTATTTACAATAATTGCAAGATTTATCGCTTTTATTTTTTGGAGTATATTCCAAATTCGTTATCTGATTCTTGCAAGTTATTGCTTTTTCAATGGCATCGTCCAATATTTGTTCTAATTCATTTGTTGGCAGAGCAGAAGAATTCTTCACTTCTTTCATATACTTATTGTCTTTATCATTAATATATTCATTATCCTCTCGCATCGCCCATTTCACATAATTATTTTTGCTATCTTTATTGCGATTTCCTATCAATACATAATATAGACCGCCATACGGAACAAATTCATTGTTTTTGTATAAGTCCCTTATAATTGAAAGATATATTGGTATTTGGAGAGATTGTTTATCTCTAATGTCTGCTAACTTACTGATTCCACTAATACTTCGCTTGTAATCAGATATAATGAAATATTTGTTGCCATTTCCATCTAAGTCGTTATTTATCAATTCTATTCTATCAACTTTTCCCTTTAATTTTATCGTCTGTCTTTCGGCATTATATAATGTATAGCCAGCGCCATCTCCAAATTTTTGCTCAAACAGAATAGAGGAGAATAGCCAACCCGCATCTCTTTTCTCTAACTCATTGTCTAACCAAGTACTTAGAACACCATTCTTCCCAATAATTCGCTCAATCTCGTATCTGTATAGTGGAAAATCCAATTCCTTAAATAAGGATTTCGCTATCTCTACTAACTCATTGAAATATCTATCTCTTAACTCTGTCTCCGGAGATACGTCAAATGAAGAGAAGCCATAAACGTTGTAATTATGGGACTTAGCGTTATTTTTGTAAAATTCTTCCAATATCTTATGGAGGTAATTCCCTACATCTAAGGCACTTAGCTCATCATCAAGGTAAGTTTCTGGCAATTCCGGCTTCACAATGTATTGCATAAAATACTGAAATGGGCAATTCACATAACTCTCCAATTGCGATATAGAATAAACTCTATCATCTAAATTTTCAATATATTTAAGTGAATTAGCAGATAAATATTCTCGCTTAATTGGTTTAACTATATTATTTTTATAATCTTCTTTATTTTTTTTATTTGAATTTTGCAACAATATTTCATTCGCCAGTGTTATGTAGTTAATCCAGCGTAAGTCATTTATTTTATTATGTTTTAACTCCTCTTCTATATTAATTATATATTCCTTTATTGCCTTTTCGTTGGAAATTAAGCATAAGTCATCTATAAATGAACTTCTTATGAGTTTTTTACCATCGTCCAATTGTGGATATGAAATATATATTTTCATTTCTCCTATGTCCAGCAATTTCAAATTGTTAGTCAAAAATTGGTAGAACAATACTCGCTCATTATCATTGTGCAAATCCTCACTATTTGGGAGTTCCTTTCCAATAAAGGTATCCATCCTAAATGGAAGTGGAAACTCTGAATCAACTAAGCCACATAAAATCATTGCTTTATACGGAATACCACGCGTTTGCTCAATGGAAGTAATATTGATGCCGAGCGAGTTCTTTTCCGAAATCTGATATTTTGCACCAGCGACCGCAACCTTCAGTTTATCTATCAACTCATCCAATTTGTATTTCTTATTTCTATCTCTTTCTATTTCAATGTCTTCTGTTTCATTTATAACTTTTTCAAATTGTTCTAACGCCTTAATATTTTTCTCCAGTTCCTCTAATAATTGGAAATTAGATATGCTATATTTATTGCTTTTTTGTGATAAGTCATTGCATTTGTTAATGATACTCTGTTTTATACCAAAGCCATTGAGTAGTCGCTCTCTAATGATGTTAGCAAAATCGGAAAAAGTATATTTATCCTCCTTCAAATCCAATATGTTATCTAACTTTCGCCACGCTTTTATTGCCTCTTCAAGCATAGCAATTTCCTTGCTCAATCTCTCATCTTCCAGCGTATCACGCGTCTCGTCTTGTTGTAGCCAATTCAGTCGCTTAATGGTAGAATCGCGATAGCGTTCCAGAGTGCTTTCCCAATAACTACTTGAAATTCCGCCGATTATGCGATATTTTTTTGCTATATTAATGAACGTAATGATGTTCGGAATAGTATCCGCAACCTCAGAATAATGGGCAATTCGCTCAATATCCACTCGCTTCCAGCGGCGAGCAACTATCTCTAACAACGCAAAAATCAGCACAACGGGAACCGCAGTTGCCAATGGAAACCTGTCGGAAACATTGACAACAATTCCGCTTTCGCTAAAAAATTCGCGGAACAAATTGGCATACTTGCTTGGGTTGCGAGAACAAATACATATATCCGAATAATTCATTGAATATTCAGAGTTTAAGTGAATTGCTAACTTGGCTAAGTTCTTTACTTCCGTTTCTCTATCTTTGCTCTCTAAAATTATAATTTGCTTGCGTAATTCGTCATTATATTTCGTGTAATTGTCTTTATATAGCCACTTACGAAGATATTGGGACGTTTTTGTATTAGCATCCGCTTCATTCGTTGATTTTTGATTGAAATGGGAATTTAATACTAAGCGGCGAACATTTTCTGGCAAACTTTCCACATTTGGACCGACACTTCTGGTATAATCAATATCTATAAGTGTCGGCGTTTTGCTGTCCGATAAATATGACAAAATGGCAACTTCTGGCAATTTAAACTCGCTAAATCCGTGTATATACATAAATTCAGTATTAAGCAAATCATCTATATCTGTCCGCTGTAACTCATTGAATAATTTAGTATATATAGCAGGTTCATCTAAGTAATAATCGCCCAACAATTCATTATATCGCTTGTATATTGTTGTAATGTCGTGAAATCTTTTTTCGGCAGACACTACATTCTGACTTTCTGTCAGTTCAGTAGCCATATTCTCTGGCGTTATGCCGTCTTCTTTCAAGCCCAGTAGCACATCTTTAATTTTCTGCAAAAGATTTAGCGAGGTATTGCCATAATATTCTAAATTATCCTTTTCGGCTGCCATTGCTTCTTCTATGAAGGATAGAATAGCGGCATCGGATAATAATTTGTATTTACAACCAAGTTTATCAAGGCAATTGTGAGCAAAATCCAGCAAGCGATAGAATTGCAATTTACCTGTCGCACGCTCTCTTTTATCATAGTTATATCTTATAAAATCTTTTTTTGCACGTGTTACCCATTTATGAGTTGGCAGAATTAGCATTGCATTTTCGGGATGTGGCATCTGCGAAAGATGTGCAAAAAAAGCGTCTATACTTATGTTATACGTATTTTCTATAGGATAAGTTTCATAAGCGGTATTATATAGTAGTTGTGCCAATTTGCCTCCTAAATAGTTTGCTGGGTGAAAAAGATAGATTTTCGTTATTCGCTTTAAGTGTAATGATAATGCCAACTATACCTATTACGATGTTCCCAAACCACATACTAAGCACTGGGTCTACCAAATTCCTATCCGCAAGTTTTTCTCCGGCAATCAAACACGCCCAATACAATATGTAGAACATCAATGTAATTGCAGCACTTATACCGAAATTTCCGCCTTTGGTAATCACTCCCAAAGGACAGCCAATCAATACAAATACAACACAAGCAAATGGTATAGAATACTTCTTATGTATCTCTACTTTATAGCTGTTAGCGCGTTCTATATTATTTTCTATGTTGTTATAAGTATTCTGCAATCTGAAAATGAACTGAGGCATATTGAAATGCGTTCCCGAAATCAAATACGCAAGATTGGCATTTAGTAGTGTATCCATATTTTGACGCTCCCGCGCTATATTTGAATCGCAACCTGCAATGCGTTCTTCCATCTCCCAATTAAATAACTCTCTATCTCCTCTGCTAACAGAGCCATCTTCGCTACGTTCAAAGCCGAAGCCATTAGTGTTTGTCATTATCGTGTAGTCCACAAATTTTGCGTATCTGTAATTATTGACTTTACCATTGGCGGACTGGTGCATTTCTCCATTCTGCAAATGGAATACTAACTTCGTCATATCTGGCGAGAATGCAATATTGCATCTCTCTGCATTTATCGTTCTGTTAGTCAATCTATTCTTGGTATCATATATCGTAACCCCTTGCAATGTGTTATCCGTAGTATCTATTTCGCGTGCCAATATGGTATAGCCCTCTATTTCATTGCAAAATTGTCCCGCTTCCACAGCAAGCGCCGGCTTCTTTCGCTGCACATCGTAAAGCAATACCTTCGCCAAATGGTTCGTCTCCGGCACCAATTCACTATTATACAAAAACAATGCGTAAGAGACAAAAACGGATACTAATAGCAATGGACACATCATTCTAATTAGCGAGCCACCGCTGGCTTTGAGTATAGTTATCTCGTGATTGGCTGACATATTTCCGAATGCTACTAATGATGCGAATAGCACACCCATCGGAATAGCCAATATAACCATCCAAGCGATATTGTAAGTAATCAACTGCACTATCACTATGTTATCTATACCTTTACCAACAAGTTTATCCAATTGCTTCATCAGAAATTGCATCAAAAACAAAAAGATAACCGTAGCACTTCCAAAAAAGAATGGCGCTACACTTGCGCGTATTATATACCTACTTACTCTACTCAATGCTACTTCTATTTATACTAAATTAAAAAATTGCGTTCAAAAAAACATATAATATAACTAATTTACTTCATTCTATTGTTATTTGACAAAAAATTATTATTTTTGTAACTCACTTCCTTCCAAACGCAGCATACAAATTATGAATAATCTATACAAATACATACTACTTCAAGTAGCACTTATACTATGTGCTACTAACCTTGTCGCACAACAATATTCCGATAACGCTACTCCTATAAATTCCATTGTTAATCAAGCGACTTATGCGAATATCAATGCCAATATTAATTCTTTGCTCAACGCTAAGGAACTCAATAAGACAAAATTTGGAATCGCTATATACTCTGCAAAATTAAACACTTGGATATATACTAATAACTCTAAACAACTCCTCATTCCAGCATCTAATACAAAACTCGTTACCACGTTCTCCACTTACGAACTCCTTAGAAATAATCCATTTATAACAACCACTATTGCAACGGATGGCGCTGTTTCTGATGGAACGCTAAATGGGAATTTGTATATCATTGGAAATGGGGATGTGCTTTTATCTGTCAATGACTTAGAAGCAATTGCAGACGAATTGCATAAACTCGGTATCAAAAGCATTAATGGAAATATATATGGCGATGCCTCTTTCTTCGATTCCATTACAAATCGCTTTCATTATAGTGGCGATTTAGATGAAGTGCAAGCAACTGCTCCTGTTACTGCATTGCCTATTACTCAAAACATAGCGAATATAATCATTACATCTGGGAATATTGCGGGAAAACAGGTGAATATTCAATCCGTTCCACAATCCGATGCCTTTGCATTTGTGAATAACTCCACCATCTCTAAAAAGAAAAAAACGGGAATATCCGTAACTACAACTATTGATGCAAATGGAAAGCAAATATTCCGTATTTCCGGCACCATCCCACCAAATAGAACACTCTCATACAAACATTTTATTAAAAAACCGGCACTTGTCGTCGCTGCTACTCTAAAGGCACGTCTAACTGCTGTGGGAATAAATGTGAATGGACAATTTGGCGAAAGCAAGTTCAAAAAATCCTTAGCACCTGCGGTTATACTATACCAATTCAATAGAAATATCAATGATATAGTGGCTATTGCGAATAAAAACAGCGATAACTATGTTGCTGAGACATTATTCAAAATCAATGGTGCTATTGCAAATGCTCATCCAAATACTGCAAAAAGTGCTACATCTGCTGAAATGGCTGTTCTAAAAGCAAATAGCATCCCAAATCCAAGTAACGGCTTTATTTTTAACGATGGTTCTGGCTTATCTCGGCGTAATGCTATCAATGCAGAAGGGCTTGCGACCATTCTCATTAAAGCACAAAATAAGCCATATTGGAATGATTACGCTGCAACTCTCGCTATTGCTGGAGTTGATGGAACTCTCAAAAAGCGTCTTATCGGAACAAATGCCGAAAATAATTTGCGAGGAAAAACCGGAACCCT
The DNA here is from genome assembly GCA_031261605.1 of Ignavibacteria bacterium. GTDB lineage: Bacteria > Bacteroidota > Ignavibacteria > Kapaibacteriales > UBA2268 > WRLB01. Next base: position 58,271 of record JAISJI010000030.1, read on the forward strand.
CAGTAATGTATCGTCATTAGCGGGTTTTGTTACAACAAATGCCGGCGATGCACTTATATTTGCCATCATTTTCAATGGGGGATACGTGGGATTGTATAAGCAGATTGAGAATTCCATTTGTTGTGCCATTGCAAGTTATTAAATGACGCCACTCTTTTCTACTAACTCGCTAATAGTCCAAGCAGTTGCAGTATCATACTCGCCGATTTTCGTCCGACGAAGAGCAGTTAAATATCCACCAACACCTAACTTCTCTCCAATATCCCTTGCCAATGCACGAATATACGTTCCCTTTCCGCAGTTAACTACTATATCTACAAAGGGTAATGCGATTTTGGTTATATCAATAGAGTAAATTTCCACATCCGAAGGAGCGATTATTACTTCACGTCCTTTGCGTGCAAGTTCATACGCCCTTTTCTTTCCGCCTACTTTTTTTGCGGAATATGCTGGTGCGGTCTGCTGTATATTTCCGACAAAAGATTTCACAATCTCTTCAATATACAGCGATTGGATGCTTTGGACATCTACTTCATTCTCCTCCTCTGTCTCTGTATCGAATGACGGCGTAGTTGCACCAAGTTTTATCGTTGCTGCGTATTGCTTTGGAAGCGACTGAAAGTCCACAATTCGCTTCGTAGATTTCGCTAAACATAGAATTAACAAGCCAGTAGCAAATGGGTCAAGCGTGCCACAATGCCCAATTTTCTTCACATTTACAATACGCCGCAACTTTGCCACAACATCAAATGAAGTCCATCCAACTGCCTTATCTATCAGCACCGCAGCACCTTCTTCATTGCTTATATTGATGAACTCCTGAAAAGAAAGCTCCGCATCTTTATTATAAATTAACATACCATTCCTAAGTTATTTATTGCAAATTAACACTTTTTCCCCAATATTCAATAAAATATTCCGAAACATATTACATATCCCTAGTATATAAAAAAAACATATAAATAATATTTTTTTATCAATATAGTGTGGATTTCAAAAAATATCATTATATTGAGCGATCTATGTTATACGTATAAGCACAATTTTTGTGCGAAAAACAAATAATAAACGGAGGATTTATGCTATTAGAAGCAAAATCTCGAGGCAGTACTCCCAAAGTATTGCTCAAAACATTGACCATCGCAGCGGCTGTTATGCTGACGTCAATGTTCAGCGTTAATTCTAATGCTCAGGGGCTACCTTGCTACCCTGAAATGTGCGGAGCGTTCTATTCCACGCCTGCATACAACTACACACCTGTGCTATACTCCTATATGCCGTGTGACGTCTTAGTTGGCTATATAGTTATGGATAGTATAATAGCACATATCCGAGAGTTGTATCCATATTATAGTTCACAAGCGGAACTCATTAATGGACTTACCGCCACGGGCGACACTCTCAATTATGCACTAAAGTATCTGTATCGGTTGCAGGATTACAATCCTATCCTTTACTATACTTTTCTCAACACTCCACAAACCACAAAGAGGCAACCGATGACGTTGCTGGGCGACCTTACGAAACACATTCGCAAGGTAAAAGGGCTTAAATACGAAGAAGTCATTAAAGCCGACTACATTTTACAGGTGCACATAAACAGTACACAGACGATTACCGACTACGGAACAGCGCCGGATTATGATAATTCTTATACCATCGTTGTTCATACAAGCGTTACAGACACAATAAAAGGGCAAATTTTACCTGCATTCACTAATGGTATCATTGTTATCAAAGAAGCGGATTCAGAAGGTGAGATAGTTTGCCAAAACTCCAATTTTCCAGCAACAACAGATTTTCTTTTTAGTTTTACTAGGGGATGGGCAAGAATTCCTGCAGTAGAAAAAGATTATATTGTTTTTGCTCGCTTAATTGGATGGTGCTCAACCGGCGGAACGCAATATTACGAAATTAGACCTACTATGCTTAATGGAGATAATTCCGATGGAATATTCCCTATAGAAAATGGCTATGTAACTGATTATAGCAACGTGTTCGGATTAGGAAAGCAAGTCCCATTACAACAATTCAAAGATGCCGTAAATGCATTTGTTAATTCCGTAAAAAACTACGGCGAATAGGAGGTGTACTATGAAAAAGAGAATTCTTTTTTGTGTTGTATTAACTATTTGTTTTGGCAATGCTTTAAGGGCACAAACCAATAGTATAGCGTTGCCTCTATGTATATCAATCAACGGCGATAGCATTAATGTATCCGCAAATGACCTAACTACTGCAGCAAACAAATGGAATTCTATTTGCAATATGTGTAGTAGCAATGGCTGTGGAACTCTTATTAAAGCAATACTTAGTGACAACCCAAATTTATTTAAAAACCCATACGAAGACATTTCCTCTATGGTAATAACAGATTCCAGTGGTTTACGTGGTTACTATATCTATTTCAATAATACAACACAATTCCGCGAAGGCGCTCCACATAATCCAAATGTGAAAAACGGCATTGCTAACAGGGTTATTATGAATAGTGAACAGATAACAGCCACACAATACTTAACTGATACTTACGACATCGCAATATACAACTTGGTAGATGTTGCTACCCACCAAATCGGCGAACTATTAGGACTTGAAGATGCTAATATGGCACATCCAATTAATAGTCCTGCCTCCAAAGATAGTTTTGCAGAATTAGAAGCAGCATTTAAGATACTATATTGCACAAACGGCAACGAATTGGGCGAAAAAAATGTTGCTCCGAATCCATCGGACAAGCATATAGACATTGAATTGAATGTTGATACAGATTCATACGTATCTGTATCAGTTATGGATGCCCTTGGCAGACATCTGCTGACTCCCATCCAACGCAAATTCTACAATAGCGGAAATTACACAGAACACATCAGCGTAGAAGCATTGCAAAATGGCAGCTACTTTGTTGTAATTGACTATGGTTATAGAAGAAGTGTCCTTCCTTTCATCGTCCGCAAATAATACCCCTAAAAAGAAGTAAGCTCGCAGTTGGAAAAAAGTTACGGGCTTATTTTTTTTGCTCTAAAGTTGATAGAGTATCGCTATATAACCTCCACATTAAAATAATTTACAAAAATTAGATAACAAATAGAAATCTATTGTGGAAAAAATAGTATATTTGTGCTCGCTAAGTAGAACTCAGCGAGATTTATTTCGGCTCATATAGTATTCATTGACGTGTAGCTAAATGCAAATACCCGTTTTTGGAATACTAAAACGAATTTAATATACACATATACATCGGAGAAAAATGCTGTCAAGCAAATTCTGTCTCATATATTGTCTTAAACCTTAATCAATTATAATATGAAAAAAGAAAAGAACAAAAATAACCTCTTAGCGTTACATATAGGAAACGCACATTCCCATACAGATAAAAAGACAAAGAATAATACATTTTCGATAATACTAGCAGTGTCAGTATTGGTTGTAGGAACTATATTGGTAATGATATATGTATATTTCAAAGCAAATGTGGAAAAAGAAGAAAGAGCCACAGAATTTGCTCACATCGCAAATGTAGAATTAAATGCTATTGCTGCACGCGAAGTATCATTCGTATACAACAAAGCCACAGCCATTAAACTATCAAAAACCGGCACAGCAGAGGAAATAATGACAAAAGTAAATCGTGGAAGAGTCAAGACGGTAAGCAAATATAGTGTGCCTTTTAGGACAAAAATGCTGTTTGCCGGTGTAATGCCTAATGAAAAAGGTGACGGCAATGGGGTTTACCTTGATAAATATTGTAATGAAGATAGTGAGAAAAAAGATGTTCCATCTACACACTTTATTGACTCAGTGCTAAATAATTCAATATTGTCGGAACCTTTTCCTGACAATGAAAATTGTATTACATTTGGTCCTGTTAAAATAATAGCCGATATAGACACGGTTTACATTCTTTTTGCTGTTCCACTTACAAGAACAGTTGAATTTTCCCCACCACAATTAAGGTCTTTTATGCAACCATCTGACAGAGTTAATCAAAGAGGATATTTTATTGGAGCAATACAATTAACCTTGCTTGACTCTACGATGAAATTAATTGCAGCAGATTATCCGGACAAAGACATCAAATGGGCATTGACAAACGAAGACAAATATGTATTAGGAGATGAGGCGGCTATAGATGCTATTGCATCCACGCATATTCTTGATTATCCACTTCATAATTGGAAAGTGCATTGTGTTACAGAGATGAATTATACAAGGGTGTTTAAATCATACTCTTGGATGTTCCTAATCCTTCTTGCTATTGTATCTCCTACCTACATAATTGTCAATAAATATTTTAACATTCTGCAAAAAAGGACAAACGAATTAATATTAGCCAATTCCACAAATATACAACTTTTTTCAATTATTTCGCACGACTTGCGAAATCCTATAACAGCAATAAATAATACAGCCGAAGTCCTATCTGACCACCATAGCCAGATGGATGCCATCCAAATTGAGCAACAAACAAAACGATTAGTAGAAATGTCAAGCAACGTGACGGCTCTATTAACAAACCTATTAAATTGGGCAAGGATAAATATGGACGAAATGAAATACGACCAGCAAGAAAATATATTAAACGAAATCGTAGATGATGTTATTAACCAAATAAAAGGACAAGCAACCCAAAAAAATATTGAGGTCATTTTTGAAAACTCTGACAAACAATTATCTGTATATTGCGATTTTAATATGATAGTAACAGTGTTGCGAAATCTAATATCTAATGCAATAAAATTTTCGCCTCGTGATTCTAATATTATAATTTCAGCGAACGAAGCCAAGGATAAAAAAGTGGTCGTTATTTCTGTTAGAGACGAAGGGGTTGGAATGGAAGAAGACATAGCCGCAAATATATTTCATTCTAAGATGACAACAATAGGAACGACGGGAGAAAAAGGCACAGGACTTGGATTGCAACTTTGTGAGGAGTTTATTAAACGCCACAATACTATGATTTGGGTAGAGTCGGAAGTTGGAAAAGGTAGCACTTTCTATTTCTCTCTGAAAACAACGAAATAGTATAGATAAAATTCGATAAAAAAAACACTACATTTGAAACTTTGTTCGGTATTGTTAAATTGAAAACATATAGTTTTCATACAATTCTCCATTCAATTTCAAAAATAACAAATTCAACAACGCCACTATCATTTTTGGCCAATTTTGAAAATATTATGTCCCGCCTATGAAACCTCGCTAAATAGTGCCGTATTCGAGTGTTGTAGCCCTCAACTGTAAAAGTTTTCTGCCTTCCGTGAAATTGTTAATAATTTATATTCCTTAAAATAGCAATCAATTTTTCTGTTGTAATTCCACTGAATTCAGGTGATGCGGTAAAACCTGCGATTGTTAAGATTTTTTCTATTCCATATTTTCTGCTGTTTTTTACCTGATTATCATAAATTTATTCGTATATTTTGCACTGGGAGCATTTAAAATAATTAAATATATCCCATTAATAAAATTATTTATAGGTATCTCAAAA
>JAISJI010000031.1 GCA_031261605.1 Ignavibacteria bacterium
GCTCGTTTGCATTCTGGAAATACCATCACAAGATGCATAAATACAGCTACAGTAGAAGGAACAGGAGAAGTAGGAGCGATAGTTGGAACTTTAGACGGAACAGTTCCAACCATCACCGATTGCTTTTACGACATCCAGATGTGCAAATATAAAGCAGTCAATAACCAAGACCATCCCGGTGTTACGGGGCTTCCAACGCATTTGTTGATGGAGGAGTTGGCGAAGTAAAATAGCCACAACCACTACAAGAGACCCCAATCTAAGTCCCTCCTTGTCATTCCCCACCGGATATGGATTTAGAGTGGAGACAATACCTCACCAAATTCATAAAATCCACTCTTACCAATGCTCCAACCGGCTGCATAGAGCGCTCCTTCTGCAAAACCACGTCTGTCCTTTACTCTATGTGTGAGTTCCACCGAATCAAATTCCGAATCAAAAGTTACCGTATGATTTCCCAAAATACTTCCACCACGGGTAGCGGATATGTGCAGTTCAGTTGGCTGTATTGCTCGGTGTAGTTGCTCTGTTTGTAGCGTTTCCTTTTGCGTAGAGTTTTCTAAAATTATGTTGCCGATGCTAATTGCTGTTCCGCTTGGGCTATCTATTTTGTTGCGGTGGTGTTGCTCGGAGACAAAGACGTCGTATAGTGCTGTTTCATTGAAACGGCGTGTCATATCGGCTATTACTTTGTAATAAATTTGCATTCCGATGGAGAAGTTGGACGACCAGACGCAAGCAATAGAGTTACCGACAATGCTACGGAGTTCGGGTAAATGAGCATACCAGCCGGTTGTGCCGATAACGATGTTCTTTTTCATTTCGGTAGCGAGGAGGACGTTTTGTCGGACGCAATCTGCGGTAGAGAAGTCAATAGCGACGTCAAAGGAATAGTTGCCGGCGACGAATGGTTTATTAATATCAAAGATGTCGGTCACTTGGATGCCTTTTTGTGCTGCGATGGTAGCGATTTCTATTCCGATACGTCCGTATCCGATAAGTGCGATTTTCATATTTTTTTTATTGGTTATTATTTGAGGTCTATCTAGTCATTGCTGCTAATGTTTAGTCAATTTACTTCTGCTCTTTTTTGCTTAATGTGAAGTAGAAGCTGGAGCCGGCATCAACTTGCGAGTCAACCCATATTTTACATCTATGTTTTTCAACAAATTCTTTGCAGATGGTAAGACCGAGACCGGTGCCAACTTCTTTGTCTGTGCCGATATGACTGGAGTTCGTCTGTGTATTAAATAGTTCGGAGATAACGCTTTGTGGTATTCCTACACCATTGTCTTTTATTGTTATGATGTGGTATTGGATGTCTGCTGGATAGTTGTCTATGTAAATATTGACTTCGCTGTTCTGTCGGGAGAATTTAACGGCATTAGAGAGCAGGTTGCGTATAATTGTTTCTATCATATTGCAGTCGCAGAATGCGAATTTTTCGTTAAGATTTTCGTTGAAATTAACGGTAATTTCTTTGGATTTGAATACGGTAGCATATTTTTCAATAGCGCTGTTGATGATAACAGCGAGGTCATACATTTGTGGCTGGAACTTGTATATGCCCATAGAATTGCGCGTCCAATCAAGCAATTCAGAGAGTAGTGAGAGGGTTTGAGCAGCGCCTTCATATATTATGTCAATGTTATTTCTTAATTTCTCTGGCGTCATTGCAGTATGTTTTGCCTTTAAGTATTCGCACATACTGATGATAGCGGAGATAGGATTTCTAATATCGTGTGAGATAATAGATAGCAATTTATCCTTAGAGTGATTAATGGATTGGAGTTCGTTTTGGTGTTGCAATAATTGCTGTTCGAGTTCTTTTCGTTCGTCAATGCGTCTGATAACGCAAACTATTTCGTCGGGTTGTCCGAATTCGTCGTAAGTGAGTTGGTGGGATATTTCGCACCATATTTTAGAGCCGTCTTTGTGGAGTAATTGGATTTCAGTAGGAACATAATGGTGGAGCAGTCCTCGCTTATGGTTTTCCATTTCAATTAGTAATGATTCCTCGACGGTAACGTATGATTTGATAGTATATATGTCTCGCATTGTTATGTTGCCGGTGAGTTCATTGGGGTAGTATCCGATAACATAGAGAGCAGATGGCGAAGCGAAGGTGATTTTTTTAGTGTGGTAATTAATGGCACAAATGGCATCTAAGGAGTTATTAACGATAATGGAGTATCGGTTTTCGGACTCGAGGAGAGCGAATTCCAATCTTTTTCTGTCATCAATATTTGAAGAGATGCCTTGTATTTCGCGGATTTTGCCATCTTCATCCGGTATAGAGAAGCATTTTATTTCCGTCCAAAATGTATTACCGTTTTTATGTTTTAGTTGAACTTCGAAAGTGGCTTTGAATATATTAGGGTCGTTGGGTGTTTCTTTATATATTTTTTGTCGTTTTTCATAGAATTCGTGCATTAATATTGCGGAGTCGTTGGTAAGTATTTGTGAAATTGGGAGTTTATCATAATCGGCAGCAGTGTGTCCGGTGAGGCGATGAGCAGCTTCGGATGCATATACGAACCTCATAGTAGCGATTTCAATAGTCCAATGTCCGTCTGTAGAGTTATCGATGATGGCGCGGTAGTTTGACTCGGATTTGTATAGAGCGATTTCAATTTTTTTGCGGGCATCAATTCTACGGACAGAGCCGACAATTCTGCTTGGATTATTCTTATTATCGAAAATAACTTTGAAAATGTATTCTAACCAGATGCGGGAGCCATCCTTGTGGAATGCGTGTGTTTCGAAGGAGAGCATTCGGTTTGAGATAGTTCTAACCTCAGAATTTTGTTTAGCGAGCAGTTCTTTTGTTTGTGATACGACTTTATAGAACGCTTCTTCGTCGTCGGGATTTATTGTAGAGTAGATGCGTTTTCCAACGAGTTCGTCGTATGTGAAGCCGTTTATTTTGAATATGGAGTCGGAAATAAAGATGTATTTCATTGATTGGTAATCAATGGTCCAGATGGCGTCATTTGCATTTTCGATTAAGAATTTATATCTAGCAGCATTTTTGCCAATTTTGTCAATGGCGATACGCATCAAGAAGTATAATAGGATAGATAGGATAGCAATACCGATATATATCTTAAAGAATATGCCTTCTTCTATTTTCCAATTATCTTTTTGTTTTAATGTAATGAGAATCCATTTGCCGATGCCTAATTTTATTGTGTGCGAGGCACTATATTCAAAATTGTTTTTTTTATATTCGTCGTATATTTTGTAGTCGCCGGCAAGGACTTCCATATTAGAGGTATCGCCGTTTGTGTTGCCGATAAGGATAATTTCTTCTGCACTGCTATTTTCAAACAATTTAAATTGTTCGCTAACTCTGCTCCAATTGACAGAGAGCACTGTAGTTCCATAGATAACGTGTCTGCCACTTTCGTTGGTATAATACACGGGGGAGATAATGAATAGACCTTTTGTTCTATGCGAGCGGGGTAGAATGATAGGACCTTCCACGTATGTTTTTCCGACTCTGAGATATTTATCCAATATTTTGTGTCTATTTCTTTCCTCTCTTAAATCGTATCCGACAAGCGAAGTAGCGACATCAATAGGATATGCTTCAGATTGATAGGAGTATTTTATAGTGTAATTATTTGTGAAAGACACAGCCATAACGCAGTTTCTGCGGTCATTATCGAGAAGCGTATTTGCATATTTGGAGAATTGTTTTTCGGAGACATTGGAGTCCAGCATAATGAATGAGGAGAGTTGCTGTGAAGTGCTTTGGAGTTTATACAGAATTTCTTCGATATGCGTTCCGATAGTATTAGTTCTAATTTTCAGGTCGCTTTGCCCATTTACAGCGATTTCATTGAGAGCGTCCCATTGCATATATGCAGTGATACCGGTGCATAGCACAAGGAATGCTATAGAGACAATAATTGGATGTAGAATAATATCTGCAATTTTGTCTTTAACGGAAGTAGGATTAATTTCGGGGACTTTGGATTCGCTATACATATATGCACAAATATACTATAATTATCTTTAAATATTGTAGTATTATGCGTAAAAAAAATATTATTCTGTTGCTATGATTTTTTTAAATTGTGGATAACTTTCTTGATATATGTATATTTATTCTTATTATGTTTGTATTATACCACTCAAGCAAAAGCAAGAAAATATATTTTTTCTTGCCGGAATATCTGAATATCATTAATTAATATAGGAGAAATCCATAATGAAATCTTTCAAAATTTTCTTAGCGATTGTTGCGAGCGCCGTAATTGGAGCAACATTTCCAGCCCTAAATGCAGAAGAGCAAAAAAATAATTTAAATTATGATTATGTGGATAGTTTTAGCGAAGGATTGTGTAGTGTGCAAAAAGAAGGTAAGTATGGCTTTATAGATAAAACCGGGGAGGTAGTTGTTCCACTAATTTATGATTATGTGCGTATTTTTAGCGAAGGATTGTGTAGTGTGAAAAAAGGATATAAGTGGGGCTTTGTTGATAAAACCGGGGAGGTAGTTGTTCCGCTAATTTATGATGAGGTGTATAGTTTTAGCGAAGGATTGTGTAGTGTGAAAAAAGGATATAAGTGGGGCTTTGTTGATAAAACCGGGGAGGTAGTTGTTCCGCTAATTTATGATGAGGTGTATAGTTTTAGC
>JAISJI010000039.1 GCA_031261605.1 Ignavibacteria bacterium
CGCGGTTTAATCGTCGGAGCAAAAGGTTTTCAAAGAGCCGTAAGATGTTGAAAATTAGTATAAATTTATTTATTCATTGGTATAAATTATTCTAATACTCAATATTTTAACACTGCCTACTTTGGAGGGGTGGCAGTGCGTAGCACTGTCGGGGTGGTAAATTAAAATAATAATTATTTCATAAAAAAGCATTATATTTGAAATATAAAAAAACGATTACGCAAACAACTAATCCAAAAAAGAATAAGTATTAATAAAGCAAAGCATCAGGAATAGTTAATGCTCATACTTCTGCAGGTGCAATTATGAGGTCTATCAAAGATTACGTCAATAGTGGATTGATAAAAAGTGGCAACACTGCCTATGGTGGAATTTTTGCTGTATCAAATTTTGGTAATATAGAAATTACGCAATGTATAAATACCAATACAGTAGAAGGAACAACAAATATGGGGGCAATAGCAGGTATTCTATATGGCACTTTCACTATCACCGATTGCTTTTACGACATCCAGATGTGCAAATATAAGGCGGTCAATAACCAAGACCATCCGGGAGTTACTGGATTGCCAACGCATCTACTGATGAATGAATTGGCGAAGTAACATATATAACATACATAAGCCCCAACCGCATAGGTTAATGGTTTGCTATCACGCCTACCAAAAAAAGAATTTAAACCTATTCCAACATAAAAAGTCCTTCATTATACAAAGGACTTTTTATATATTCACACAAGAAAATGAAAAAAATACCGATAATATTAATGTCATTCTGCCTGCTATCTTATATTGCTGCAGCCCAACAAACTAAAGAAAGTGTTTATAAACAATTAGTTACAAAACATTCTCCTATTACTTCTATCTCCGCCACTTTTGACGCTGCCGATGGCTCTATTAACAACTGCTATCTGCAAGCAAAAGTAGGAAATAAATACGTCATTAACTTAGATAATAGGGTTATCGTCTCCGATGGTAAAACTATTTGGAACTACGCTCCTGCTCGAAAAAATGTCGTAATATCTGAATATATACCTGAAATCGCTGGTATTACATTGGATAAATTTTTCTTTGAGGTAATTGGCAATCTTACGCCGGTGTCGCTTACAAAAAATGCCAATTCTTACATTCTGTCTTTAATAAATACAGATAAGACGCAAGAAATAAAGAGTGTTAATCTAATTCTTAATAGCAAATGCAATACAATTAATGGTGTGGAAATTACTACTGCGGGGAATACGCAAAAATGGTTGCTAAAAAATTATAAAATCAATAAACCCATTGCAGATAAAGTATTTACATTTAAAACTCCAGACAATACAGAAGTTATTGATATGAGAAAGTAAGCAAGCAAATGACAAATCATTATTCACAACGTAAATGCTATTACTATGAAAAAGAAGAACAATGACAATAATATTATCGAAAAAACGGATATTGCAATAAATTCTGTAATTGAAGAGCCAATAGACGATATGTTTGACTCAAAGGATAATTACATCCAAACACTCGAACTATCCGTCCAAATACTCCAGAATGAACTTAGAGATGCCATCACCAGATTAGCAAATGCTGATAATGACGATGCGGATGAATCTGTTGGTCTGCAAATGCCTCTTCCTATATTCTCCAAATATGACTCCATACAAAACATATTTGAGACATTATACCAATTCCTCCAAATTCATTGCAGTATCAAGGAACTCGACTATTTTGATATATCCGACTCCGACAATGTTCGCAAAATAGATGGCATCGGTGCATCTGTGAATTTAGAAAATGTTTTCAAGGACTTAGAGGAGCGTGGATTGCTACAATGGACTGCCACAAGCAATGAAGTTAAGATTATTCCTAACTTAGAGGATGGTGCAGAGCAAATCAAATCGTTACTTATCATTCCTATTGTAATACGACAAACCAATGTCGGCTTCTTCATTGCAAATACACAACTACGACCTGACGATGTAAATCCTGCTTTGCTAAATGCTGTGCTGGTCGTTGCCCAGAACGCTTATCTGCAAATTGATATGATTAAAAACGATGCTGCAAATAAAAACGCAAGCACCGAGCATAACATATTGATAAATCAAATCTTATCTGCATCCAATCAAATCGCTATAAGCGAACTACTCGTTACTCTCAACGAAGCATTTGAACTGCCGATGAAAGTGATGAAAACAAATATTGACTTGATACAAAAGGGCGTCGGCGATACAAAAAGACGTGTTGAAATACTGATTGAGCAATTTACTAAACTAATAAACTCCCACAAACTAATGCAGCACTTCGGGGCATTTAAGGAATCCCAACCCACCAACCATCCTTTCTCTGAAATATTTACTAAAACGATGGAGGTCGTTGCCTCGCACCTCAGCAAATACGGCGTTACACTCGAAACAAACTATTACGATGCTACCGAAATAAAAAATGAAATGGTAAAATGCTCTATTGTTCAACTCATTTTCGCCATTTCAAATATCATTCTGCATTCGCTGTCTAGTATGCCAGATGGTGGAAAAATCAATATTGGAGTATTTAAAAATGACGACGCCAAGCGAATTTCTATCATAATTACGGATAACGGTATCGGAACAGAGGATGCTACACTCGCTACTAATTTAGTAATCTTATCGGATTTATCTGAAAAAAAGGTAAAGGACAGATTCCTATTTTTTATCTCACAACAGATTATTTTGCAACATTTAGGAAAATTTTCACTATATTCGGATGAAGGAAAAGGCACCACATACAAAATATCCCTGCCTATATCAAAAATATAATTACATCTATATCAAAAATCTATGAGAACCATTACAACAAAAATATCTATCGCACTCGTTGCTATCTTCGCATTGCTAACTATAACGAGTTGCGATTCAGATAACAACAGCGTAAATAATCCTGTCCAATATTCCAATACATACTTCTATACCATTTACAAAAACGAATGGTCATTCGTAGAAAACGGGCATTGGTATAGACGTCTCAATATCCCTGCTATAACTCGCAACGTTATTGATTACGGTGTTGTCCTCGTGTATTTGAAAGATGAGGCAACTAACAATTGGGTGCTATTGCCATATTCCACTACTTTGTATAACGCTATGAATCAAATATTTACGGAAGAAATATGGGCTGGATATGCTCTCGGCACACTCGATATAGATTATGTATATACCAATTCTTTGGATATGACTCCTCGCAACTTTATGGAAATCAAGGTTGTGGTGATGAGGTTGTAATTCAATCTCATCACTCCACCATCATCATCCGCATCTTCCTACTGCTACCATTCTGCAATATGTAGTAATACAATCCTGCGGGTAAATCTGATACAGCAAGCGTTAATGAATACTTGCCCTTCTGCTTGTACTCGCTAAATATGTTCTGCACTATATTGCCCGACATATCAAATAAATTTAACTCTGCCAAGCCATTCTCTCGCAACTCGTATTCAATATTCGTAGAATGCGATACCGGATTTGGCACATTCTGAGATAACTCTATCCGACCATTCTCATCATACAAACGAACTCCATCTGCATCGCAATAGTTAAGCAAATGATACATCGCAGCATTGTGTTGAATATATACACGTGAATTTCCCACAACCGCACAGTTGCTAATCGTTATAGCAGACATCGTATCATTACCAAAAGTCGCCATCAACCGCAATCCATCTATCACCTGCCGTCCCAATTTATACGGAATGCTTATATCTATTATCTTGCGAGTTCCTACTATCCTATCTCCAAGAATACGCACCTCATCGCTATAAGTCGTTGGATAAAGCAGGGACGCATTGAACGAAAGAGAAAAATGTATTTCGCTAACATCCAAATTGGTATTGTTCCCATTGGTCTCTATTGTAAATGGATACGCCACCTCATTCCCTATTTCTAATGCAAGGTCGTTGATATTAAGTTGTATCGTATCACAATCCACATTTATCCCTGTTCCTATTACATTCCAGCGAATCGGGAACGGCAAATAACTATGCTGCAAGTTAATTACGCAATTCTTTCTACCGGCTGTAAATGGATAGAAACGCAAATAAATTGATAGAGTATCATTATCCAAAAGCACGCTATCCTTATTAAGCAATTCGTATGAAAAGCAGCGGCTATCAGGTCCAGTAATCGTTAAACTATGAATTGAAATTGTATCTCCGGATACATTCACTGCAATCGGCACCACTATCTCTTTGTAATCATCTACATACACTTCGCCAAAATCAATGTAATCGGCAAGCGACTTCAATCCTACATTGATACCTACTCCTTCCAACACCACCTCCAGCATCCCATTCGGTATGACTATCTGTATCTTTGCGCTACGCACGCCTTCCGCTGTCGGTCTAAATGTTAAGTTAAGAGTTATAGTTCCCCGACCATTTATACGCAATGGAAATTCAAACTCATCGGCAATGCCAAACTCACCATACTCATCATCTATAATGCGTATCGCAAGTATATTGTAACCAAAGTCGCAAGTATTCTCAAAGCAACGTTCCACCGTCTTTATGCTAATGTCGCTAACATAACTATTGCCCATCCTTATTGTATCCAGCGCTACACCCTTAGCATAAGCCACTTTTAGCATACAAGTTGTATCCGATTGCAATGTCTTCTGATTCAAATTCCATATCTTCGCCGTATGGTCATCGGATGCACTTAACGCACGCCAGCCATCTGTATTGAACACACCTGTATTCACCGGATTGGTATGCTCTATAAAATCGGTCGGCACAACTGACGGCAATCCATCGGATACATTCCACCGCTTCAAAGTATTGTCATTGCTACTTGTGAGAACATAGTCCTCTGTCTCGCTATGAAAGAAACTTGCAAAATGCACCAATGTAGAGTTTGTGTCTTTCTTATGGCTATAAGAATGCAATATTTGTTTGCTGGCTATGTCGAGCAACTGTGCTGTTCCACGTATCGTATTGACAAACAGCAGCTTGCTACCATCCCAATTATATGTCGCATAAGGCGATATTATTACATTTGCTCCCTCTCGCACATCTATGGTATCTGTCTGATTACCATCCAAATCAAAAAAGCGGATAATGCCGTCATAAGAAGATATAGCCATTATCTCATACTCCTTTGTTGGATGGAATTGTGCATAACGACAATTCTCTGTATTGATTTTCTTGCTGGTTTTCTTCTGACCAGTCGCTACATCTATCACATCAAAACTTCCGTTTCCTATCGCTATCACTGCATATTTTCCGTCTTTACTAAATTCAATTGAATTAATTAAACTTGTGTTCGCTTTATATTTCCATACTAACGAATAATCCGTAGCATCAAACAAATATGCAGAGGAGTCCTGACCGGTTATCGCTATATATCTATCGTAAATGGATGCCGGATTAGGTGAGTATATAGCCCAAAATATTGCTTTGTTGAAGCGTGGGAATCTATATATCAATTCACCTGTATTTGAATCCCATATCGTCACCAAATTCGAATCCGTCGTCGTTATTATCTTATCTTGATAGTTATTAAAGAATGCTGTCCGAACCTTTGAAGAATGCCTGAAATCTAACGTCTTTCCTACATTGTTGGGCCACATCTGGTTTATAATAAAGCGTATTGAATCCTCGCCATTGTCCGGAACATAATACTTTTTATTTAAGCCAACTACATTGGGAGCAAAGGTATCCAACAGATTCGTATTGTTGCTATAACTTATGATGCTTACAACATCCTTCGGCAATACGCCCAACCACGATATATCTATACTATCGCCAATGACAAGCGTTTCATTGCACTTCGGTTTTGTCAGTTGTATTGTCTTATTCTTCGGTGGAACATTAGGAAAACCACCTGTAAGATACAACGTATCATACAAGCAAGCATCCGACTGGACAATCAATTTCGCAAATGAAATACTGGAATCAGTCGGATGAAAACTAATTCTAACCGACATCTGTTCCCCCACAGCAAGCGATACCGGCAGATTTCTGCTCATTGCATCTATTACAAACTGCGGATTACTTATGGATATGTTGGTAATGGTAATTGGTGCGGATGATGCTATAAGCAATACGTCCCTCTGTTGTGATGTCCCCGGTATGACCGATGGATAGTGCAATGCTGATGGATTTGGAACTATTTGGGTAAGTTTGCGATGTTCTATCTCGTCCGTCCAATCGCCACTACCATAGTTCGTTACAACTGAAAATGTATGAACGCCATCGCAATTCAAATTCGCATCTGCCACCAATTCGTATGGCGACCATCCTTCCGAAACCTTTGCTATACTTGATAGAAAAGGCAATTCCGCTGTTGTCATCTGCTTGCTATTGATGTAGTAACCGCCTGTCTCATCAGCGATACGCTTTATATTTTGTGGAACGGACGCACTTATGTAGATGATATTTATTTTAACATTCGCTTGCTTCGCTTGTGCAACTATCAACTCCGTCTCATCATTGCTAATAATGCCTTGCGTTACCAACAACACCGACTTATTCGCAACATTCTTATCGGATAGAAAACTAATGCCACCTGTCGGAACGGCGGCAAAACTACGATACAGATTGGAAGTAGGATAGGAGGTAAGACCAGACACAACCGCCGCAACATCCGCAAAACTATTGGTATAATCCACATCTACGCTCGGAAGTGTGCTAAACGTAAGCAATGCCAACTCTGTCTGCTCCTCATCCATATAACTAATACACTCATTCGTAACTTGCTTTGCGTAAGTAAAGTTAGATGAATTACTCGTTCTATTGCCAATACCCAAGTCAAATACAATGACCACTGCTGACTTACCATTCGGCTGCTGGCACTTGCGAAACTCCTTGATGGTCAGCGAACTACCGTTGTCCAACAATTTAATTGCACCACTGCTAACCTCCTCATCTGCCAGCGGTCTATTCCAATTATCCAAAATGCAAAACTTCGTCCGCACTTCAGGAAACTGCTGCACATTATAATCCAATAGCGTAACGGCAGCACTCGCAGTGTAGCCAACAAACACTATTAGCAGTATTAATATTTTTTTCATAATTCTTCCTCTTATGATTTTTTTTTGCTGTTAATTTCTTTATGCTTTTTATACATTAATTTTTTCTAATTGCTCCGATAACTCTTCCCAATCCGCCATCTTTGCTTTCAACTGCAAGTTAAGTAGTTCATATTCCTTCTGCTTATCGGCTGCGAGTGCCGTGTGGGACATAAAATTGCTATCTTGGAATAACTTCGCCATCTCTTCCATATCCTTTTCAATCTGTTCTATTTCGCTCTCTACCTTTGCTATGCGTTTGCTAATCTTACTCGCTTCCTTCTGCAAATTCTTTTTGTCCAATCTCTCTTGCTGGCTTGTAGATACCTGCTTCTCAGTTGTCTTATATGGCGTCTGGCTGCGTAGCGATTGCTCCAACTCTACCAATTGCTCCATCTGATTCTTATCCAAATAATAATTAATATCACCCAGAAATTCCTTGATACGCCTATCTTTGAACTCTATCGTCTTCCCTGTGAGTTCCGAAAGAAAATCCCTGTCGTGCGATACAATTACCAATGCACCCGAGAAATCTATCAACGCATTCTTCAACACGTCTTTTGAAATCATATCCAAGTGATTGGTCGGCTCATCTAATATTATCAAATTGGATGGTGTTAGCAGCAACTTGCATAACGCTAAACGTGCCTTCTCGCCACCGGACAGCACTTTCACTTTCTTATACACGCTATCACCGCTGAATAGGAATGCTCCAAGCAATGAACGAACCTTCGGACGCATCTCGCCCACAGCAGCATTATCTATAATATCAAGCACCGTCATATCGCCCGAAAGCATATCCGCCTGATGCTGTGCAAAGTAAGCAATCTCTACACTTCCACCATAATTTAACTCGCCATCGTAATCCTCTATCTTAGCGAATATCTTTGCAAGTGTGGTCTTGCCTTCGCCATTCTTACCAACGAACGCAACCTTCTCTCCTCGTTCAATAGCAAAATCTATGCCATCTAATACCACTTTCTTTCCATCATAACTCTTACTCAAATGCTTCGCCTCTACGATTAGACGCGAACTACGTGGTGGTTCAGGAAACTTAAATCGTATCTTTGATACATCCTCGTCCTCTACTTCTATACGTTCCACTTTATCCAACAACTTTTGCTTAGATTGGGCACGTGATGCAAATGTCGCCTTCGCCTTAAATCGCTCTATAAACCGCTCTGTCTGGGCTATTTGTCGTTGTTGATTCTTATATGCGTTGAACTGTTGCTCACGTTGCTCTTTGCGTGCTTGCATAAAATTGCTATATGAGTATGGCATATCATACACGCTACCAAGAGAGAACTCTATCGTGCGATTGGTAATGTAATCAAGGAAGCGACGGTCGTGTGATACGATAAGTATAGAGCCACTATAGTTCTTCAAAAACACCTCAAGCCAGCGAATGGACTCAATATCCAAGTGATTTGTTGGCTCATCCAGCAGTATGCAATCCGGATGTGCAAGCAGAATCTTCGCAAGTTCTATACGCATCTGCCAACCACCGCTAAACTCCGATACAAGTTTGTCAAACTCCGTGCGAATGAAGCCCAAGCCAAGTAGCACCTGTTCTATATCGGCATCGCTACTATGTCCGCCAAGCAGCACAAATCGCTCATCTATATCGCTCAACTCGTGGAGCAACTGCATATACGCATCGCTCTCGTAGTCAGTGCGTTCTGTTATTTCCAATGTAATGGCTTCTCGTCTATGTTCCAATTCTCTTATTTCTGTAAGAGCGGACGCCGTTTCTTCAAAGACCGTTCTCTCCGATTGCGTTTTCAAATCCTGCGGCAAATAGCCAATTTTGTAGCCATTAGGCGAATGCACATTTCCCGTTTCAGGACTCATCTCTCCTGCGATTATCTTTAGTAGTGTTGATTTACCGGAACCATTTCTACCAATCAATCCAATCCTATCTGTTGGTTTCAGTGCAAAGGAGAGCGAATCAAATAAATAATTTCCGCCGAATTGCACTGATAAATCTGATACTGTAAGCATTAATTAATACGACAAATTAAAAATAATAAACGCAAATATAGTGAAAAAATACCGCTTTTTTATTATATTGCTGATTGTTAATTTTATAATATTATATTTTGAATAATAATTTGATGAGGTAAAACAATGTCAAAGAAAAAAGAATACGTATTGATACTCGGTGTATCAAGTGGCTTCGGTAAAGCAATCGCCGAGGGTTACGCTAAGCAAGGTTATAACATTTACGGTGTCCATTTAGACCTTGGTAAAGCCGCTGCCGTTGTTAATGATTTTCGCGACAATTTAGTAAAAAAATATGGCATCAATGTTACATTATTTAATGGTAATGCTGCTGCTGATGATAAACGCGCCGAAGTCCTAAAATACATTACCAAAGAAGAATCTAAACATAGAATGCACTCGCTCGTTCACTCTATGGCGTTCGGGGCTTTGAAGCTATTTATCAGTGAAAATCCGGAAGAGATGACATCCAAAAAGCAAATAGAAATGACTATGGATGTGATGGCTAACTCGCTCGTGTATTGGACGCAGGACTGCTTTAAGAATGCTATGTTCGCTGAGAATTCCAAAATATTTGCAATGACAAGCATCGGCTCTACTCGCTCTACATTTGCTTATGGTGCTGTGTCGGCTGCAAAGGCAGCACTCGAGGCATATATCAGACAACTCGCTGTTGAACTCGGTCCGCATAAAGTATCCGCTAATGCTATCCTTGCTGGTGTTACTGATACGCCTGCTGCTCGAAAGATTCCACGCTTTGAGTCAATGCTCCAGCGAACAAGAGATTATAATCCGTATAGGCACAATACTACACCAGAGTTAGTCGCCGAAGCAGTGATGATGCTCTCAAACCCTGATTACTACTTCATTAACGGACAAACTATTGCTGTTGATGGTGGCGAAAATATTCTTAACTTTGCCGAGTAATTTACTAAATTTATTTTTTTCAATGGGTGGTATCTGTCCATACAATACTACCCATTTTATTTTAATTGTTCCCCCATTATTATGCTCAATCTTCTTTTTATCGGCGACATCGTCGGCTTCAGTGGCTTTGATTTTGTTTGCGAAAATATACAATCTCTCGTAAAAAAACACAATGCTAATTTTCTCATAATCAATGGCGAAAACATTTGTAACGGTAAGGGTATCACTGAACGTGAAGCTGACAAACTATTTGAACTCGGTGCTAACGTAATAACTACAGGCAATCACATCTGGGAGAACTGGATTTCTAAGCCGTTGATGAAGTCCAACAACCTCGTCCTGCGACCATACAACTATCCGCCGGGCAACATCGGTAGAGGTTATGCAGTAGTGACTCATCCGCTGGGATTTGATATTGCTGTGCTTCAACTACAAGGTAGAGTGTTTATGCCACCGATAGATTGTCCATTTCGTGCTGCCGATAATGTTCTCAAAAAATTGGATTCAAATTTAAAAGTAATCATTGTTGATTTTCACGCAGAAGCGACCGGCGAAAAAGTTAGTATGGGACATTACTTGGATGGCAAGGTCAGCGCTGTAATTGGCACTCACACGCATATACAAACCGCTGATGCACAGATACTAAGCAGTGGCACTGCATACATTACTGATGTTGGTATGTCCGGCTCTTATGATTCGGTGCTTGGCTTGCGTAAGGATGTCGCACTCAATAGACACATCTACCAAGTTGCACACAGATACGAACCCGCTACCGAAGACAACAAAATATGTGGCGTGTCTGTTCGCATCGATGAGCAGACAGGTAAGGCGATTCGCATTGAAAACCTTGTCTATCCGCCATTTACAAACTCTATCGGCGATGATGAAAATAAAGATTGATATATGCAAGAACTTAGACGCATAGAATATTTAGTAACGACATTTTTTGGGGCTGGATATTTTCCAAAAGCACCGGGCACATTCGCATCACTTGTAGCATTTATACCAGTGTTGCTTATTCCGAATCACTTGCGTCTTGTTATTCTATTGCCTGCTGTGGTCATCATCTCAATCCTCGCAATTCCGCTGATAGCAAGGGTAGAGAAGGACAAAGGTAGCGACCCAAGTATAGTTGTAATAGATGAAGTGCTTGGCGTGTGGCTGATTTATTGCTCGCCGTATATTCCAATATCAATACTAAGTTTCATCAGTGGTATTACACTATTCCGTCTATTTGATATACTGAAACCCAGCATTATCGGCAAGATTAATGCGAAGAGCGGTGCTATCTATGTTCTATTGGATGACTTGCTTGCTGCGGTAGTTACCACTATTTTACTGCATTTGCTCTATTTTATATTGAAATTTATAATTCTTATTGCTTTCTCTTAGAAAGTATATGTTGATAACTATTTTGAATTATTATTGCATACAAAAAGAAAATCTTTTGCATATTAATTCTTTTTTTTTATATTACAATAATTAAGAGTATTATTAAAATAAAAACAAACATATATAAACTCATTATTCAATTATTACAGAGGTAATCTAAATGAACAAAGCTGAATTAATTTCTGCTATTGCAGAGAAAACAGGATCTACAAAAGCTGCTGCTGAAGAAGCACTCAGAGCTACGTTAGATATTTTCCACGAGTCACTCGTTAAGGGCGAGGACATTACTCTCATCGGCTTCGGCACTTTTAGTGTCGACCTAAGAGCAGCTAGAAAGGGACGGAACCCACAAACTGGCGAAGAAATCGACATTGCTGAAAAGAAGGTCGCTAAATTCAAAGCCGGCAAAGCTCTAACTGAAGCTATTAACGTCCCAGTTAAGCCCGCAAAGAAAGGCAAAGCTGCTTGTGGAACAAAAAAGAAATGTTAATCTTATATATCACCTTTAGATAAACAAATCAACTCTAACTGGCATACCACTCGTATGCCAGTTTTTTTTAGTTATTAATTCGCACAAAATGATATTCAAACTCGCCTCAAAAATTACTAAGTCCAGCGATACACGCTTTCTCAATTTCGCTAACATAGTTGCACTTGTTAGTGTAGTGGTCGGATGTATCGCACTAATTATGTCGCTCTCCATACTTGATGGATTTGATACGAAACTCCACGACACCGCACGGAAATTCACTTCCGATATTTGCGTGCAAACAATCAACGCAACTGAACTATATGATGTCGCTAACAAAATGCAGATTCTCAAAAGCATTGATGGCATTACCGTTATCCATCCAGTGATGCAGACCGAAGGCATTGTCTCCACTCCTAAATACACTGAAGGCATTGCTCTGCAATCCATCGATTTGGCTGATGGAAACAAAAACTTCGTTGAGAATATTGTTAGCGGAAAGCAGCACTTCACAAGCGATACCGCACAAGAGATAATACTTAGCACAACATTAGCAAGCAAATTGGATGTGAAGTTGGGCGACAATATTATGATATATGCAATCAAGGACAACGACCACATTTCGTTCTCATCGGCTACTTACTCTCAATTCAAAATCGCAGCGCTATATAATACCGGAATGCAGCAATATGACAACTCTGTGGTGTTCTTTCCATTCAATACGCTGGCGAAATTCCTTGATAAAGGTGGAGATTGTGCTACATACTTAGAAGTGAAGGTGAGCAACTTGGATGATGTCGATGCAATAGCAAAGAACATTGACGAGACGCTGGGTTATCCAATATTTTCGCTTACGTATTATGACATCAATCGCTCTATATTTGCTTGGATAGAATTGCAGAAGCAACCAATACCAATTGTACTCGCCATTATCAGCATTGTTGCTTCGCTAAACATACTTACGATGCTTATCATCACGGTCGTAGAGAAGACGCACACAATAGGAATTTTGCGAACGATGGGAATGCAGGGGAGCGACATTGTGAAAATGTTCGCTATGTTGAGTTTGCGTATTGCTGCTATTGGTGCGGCTATCGGCATTGCTCTATCTGTTGCATTTACTTTTTTGCAAAACGCATTCGCAATAATTAAATTGGACAGCAAAATTTATTTCGTAGATAGTTTGCCAATAAATATGCACTGGGAATATATTGTCGGTGTTGCTGTATTGACCATTACATTTGCGTTAATTGCTGCTATTGTGCCCGCTATCATTGCTGTTCGCATTACTCCGATTAGGGCGATTAGATTTAGATAGAATGAGTGGTAAATGTAACACAAAAGCCAGTTCCTTGTGGGGACTGGCTTTTGTGTTTTGTATTACTCTATTGTAATTGGTAATTATTTTAGAATAATGAGTGATTGTGTTTCTTCAAATGGACCACTCTTCATTATGATTGTGTATGCCCCACTTGATAGGTTTGTTACGTCTACGTTTGCAGAGTAAGCGCCGCCTACTTGCATTCCGTTATATACTGTTCTAACTAAGCTACCTGCTGCGTTATAGATTTCAATTGTTGTATTAACATCAAAACCTACTCCGTATTCTATGTCTATGTTGCCCGTTGATACTGGGTTTGGTGATACTGCATTGAGATAGAATTTCTCTGAATCGGTGATTATACCCCCGCGAACATCTTGGGCACAAATAGTCCAACTGATTGAGCCGCTCTCTGTGCTTGGTAAGATACAGCATTCGCGTCCCGGGAAGTTAATGCTAACAATGTTTATTGGTATCACTGGGTATTGGCTAACGAGGATTCTAACAGTAGGAGTGACGAATACGCCTGCTGCTCCTATTGCCTTTCCTTCTCCGTGAATAGTAACATTATCAGTGCCTACATTCTTGTATGAGAAGTTCCAACCGTTTGTGCTAGCAAATCCCTCGAAATTGATTGCTTCCTTAGGAGCATTCAATACCATATCAAACGATGTGATATTAGCATTGTCGAATGTAAAGAATGGGTCAATAGTTTGTGGAATTGAAATGTTGATAGGCATTTCAATTACCTGACCTGATTCTCTGCCGGTGATAGTAGGTAAAGACGCTGTAACTGGTATGATAATAGGATTAGCCAATATACGTGTAACCTGCGTTTGACCTGGAGAGATGACCGTTACACTTGCATCTATTTGACCTTGTGCTGGGTTTCCGCTTTCGTCAGTGTATATACAAGGGTTAAATTTGACATTGATTTGGTAAGAACTATTAGGTGGTATTTCTATATTTTGAACTGGGTTTTGAAATATAAATAAATCTCTATAAGCCGGTTCTACTTCCACATTAGTTATAGTAAGTGAAGTTGTTGTGCTCATATTGGTCACTGTAATCGGCAAAGTAGGAGAGTCGCAACGTGTAAGTGTCAAGTAATTTATTCCACCTACTTCAAGCCCTTCGTCAAATGAGATGGCTCTAAGTTCAACTTCATTAAGTTTAACTGGGTCAACGTTTGGTCCGGTTTCAGCGTCACTATTTATAGTGACTTTTGCTAAACGATTTGGTGGTGTTGTGTTTAGTGGATGGAAGTTCACTGGTATTACAAGTGAATCCTCTTTAGCAATGATTGTGCCAGCAAAGGATGCAAGTGGTTGTTGTGGTATGAAGTCGCTTTCTTGTAAGCCGGGAACAAATACAATGCTTCTAACTTTTAGAACTGCAGTTTTGCTTGGGTTCTTTATTGTTATGAATCCTACTTCTGAACTTGTAGTTTCCATTAACGCAGGGGTTGCAAAAGTGTATCCAGTTGGGTCTATATGAGGTAAGATACCGATGCCTGATAGAACGCTGTATATGGTATTGTTTTCAACTTGTGATGCGGGTGTGAAGTTGATATAGAATGATTCAGTCACTGGGCAAGTGCCTACTGGTGCTTGCTCAGATTGTGGCACGAAGAGAACATATATTACTAATTCGCGGTCTTCTATAGGTAAGTCAGTGTTCCCGTGTGGCATAACTTCTGTGCCGATGTAAGCGGAATAATTAGGAACAGCGTAAGAGTTATCTGCTGAGAACAGAGTATCGTTGCGTTTATGCCAGCCATTTATTTCAGGGAAGTCGGCTAATGTAATGGAGGTATTACCTTCGTTAATCAAAAGAACTTCTCCTGTATTAACTGTCTTTACACGTCTCTCATCCCAATCGTAGTTGGTAAGTTTAGGACCTGTTGTAATTCCTTCGCCCGTAAGCACAGCGTAATCTTTATATGTTGGGTCAAGTTCGGGGTCGGCATTAGTAATGAAATACAAACGTGTAGTTGCTGGACCTATTTGGTAAGGTGTATAGGTTAAGTTTCTAACTATTTTTCTGCTTGCTGTTGAGTTTGCCGGTATAGTCCAAGGTTCAATTTCTGTTGGATATGGATTATTGTTTGGAGCAGTATAGAAGAATGGACCATTTGGTTGTTGCTCTGGTTCAAAGTAGTAGCCAGTGACAACAAGGTCCATTGAACCTAAGTTTTCTATTTCTATTGTATTAGGTCCGGCAGTGGTGCTAACGAATACCTGTCCGAATCCGCAATCAGTAACGCGGATACGAGGCAAGCCGGCACCGCCAAATACTGGTATTTCGAAGTATAAGCAAGATGTGTAAATCTCAAGCATGTTACTAACGGTAGCGGAGCTTTGTGGTGTATAGGATATTATTATTCTGTGACGTTGACCAGGTCCGAGTGTAACGACACCTTTACCTTCTGCTATTTCGAAAGCGCCGTTATCAGATGAACTAACAGGTAGGAAAATTGAATCTACATTAACAACAACGCCAGCGGTTGTATCTAGATTAGTTATCCAAAGAGTATCGTAGTATTTGTTGCCCAAAACTAATGAGCCGAAATCTATTCCGGTAAGAGCATTACCATCAGCGTCTATAAAGCCGATTTTATCTGCTTTATAGATTATGGTGTCTATGGTTTCGTTACCGGCGCCATCTTCAAATTTAATTGCTGCATACACGTCTACAAATGGGTCGTTAAGTGTAAATTCTACTTTACCTCTTTTGAAGTAAGTTCCTGTTCTCCATTGGGAGCTTGGCGCAGCAATTTGGTTGCTATCTTTATCGAAGAAGTAGTATCTGTATAATTGCAAGTTGTTTGTGGCATCATAAATAACTTGTGGTGCTTTATTGATACCCATATCTTGTTGTTTATCTTCCCACTCGCTTTTATCCCAATCAGTAGTATCAATCCATTCAGCAGAAATAATAATTCTGCCTTGCATATCTGGTCTGGATTGTCTATTGCATTCAATGCCATTAAACACTTCCGGTGGTAAGTTATCGTTTGTTTGCGTTGCAACTAACTTCATAGAAGCAGGCCAGCCGTAAGATATTACACTACCCCAGCCATAAACAGAGCCAGACAAACGAGTTCTACCTTCTACTCTATAGGGTGTGTTATCTACTACATTCCACCTAGCAAAGTAGTAGTTTGTTCCCGGTATTCTATTTGCGAAAAATGTTGCATCTTTATTATTTACTTTATAAGTAGGTGCGTTATCACCTTCGCCTTGTCTAATGGTAATAGAACTAAGCACCTCTCTAATATTAGCGAAGTCCAATGTATCTGGGTCGCCGTTAGGTAATTTTGCTCCTTCAGCATATAGTGTAAAAGCATGTTCAGTGAAATTTACACTAGAGTTGCTAGCGGCTGTTATGAACGATGTATTATTTCCGTATTGCTCAACGGGTGGAATTAACAACATTAATGGGTCACTGTCGCCGTTATAGAAAAACCCTTCAGTTGTTTGATAGCACAATAATTGGACTGGGTGTGTAGCTTCCCAATAGCAAGCCCCCATAATTGAGTGTATCGGTTTTGCTGAGTTTTCTCCTGATGCAATTGGAATGTATTCCACCCAATCACCCTCAAAATGTAGTGTTACATTCCATGTGCCGACTGATTCCATTGATGTCAAATCATACCATATTGCGTTGCTTACAGTTTCCGGTTCGCGTGCTACTACACGGTATAATTGTCCAGGATTATCGTCTAATGGATTGCCATTTTTCCAAATTGATGTTTTTTCATAAGCACCTTTAAACTGAACAGATACGTGTTTTGTTCCCCATTTTGTAACAGGTAATAATTGCTCGCATAAGTTGTCTCTGTTACGGATCCAGGAGGAAACAGGAATAGCCGTTCTTTGCAAGAATGATATTAATGCAAAATTCTTATCTCCATAAATTACACTACCAGAGAAGTCGCAAACGGAATTTTGGATGTCATTGACACCATTCATTATTACCCATACTTGACCTTGTGCCAATGTAGGGGATGTCATAGTGCCGGCTTTTTTACCATTTGCTGTGATACAGAATTCTTGTGTAGTCATAAGTTTGCAGGTAAGTTTTGTATCTGGATACACAGCAATGGCTGCGAAACCAGTTCTGAAGGCGGCATTTCCACCACCTTCATAGTTATCTGTTCTACTGCAATGGATGTATCTGTTGCCTAATCCAGTTGTTGGAAGAGCCATATAGCCATCTGCTGTAGCGGACCTGAAGTTACCAAGGTATACGTAAATGTCGTATTCTTCATCAGTATAAACTCTGAAACCCTTATCTACAGGTGTGTCTTCGTCTAATTCTTTGATTTCCCACTCTACATCCACTATTACTTGTCCGTTCTTAGGTCCAGGCTGGCAACATAACACAACGGTTCCATAGCTAGTGGGGATTATGCCTTCCCAGACACGGACACCATTTCTATCAAAGTAAATAGGCGTGCCTTTCTTTGTAGCACCGATTAGCAATGACATATTAGAACCATTAGCAGTAGCAGCACTTAAGTCATTTGGTGGAAAAATGATATAGTAGTCGTTACCGCCATCTCCAGCAAGAAACATCTCATCCATTTTTTGTTTCATTGCTTCTGGGACTGGTTCGGTACTCAGTTGGAGTCCTGCTTTAGCAAGCGACTCCGTTTGTTGATTTTCTGCATAAGCCGTGGAACACATAGCTAATGCAATAAAGATTAGAAGGAATAAAGTAATTCTCTTCATAGTAACCTCCGAAATATTGATTGTGATTATAATTCTCTATTGGTGAATAGTATAATATAATTAATATTATTGAAATAATAAGCAATATAAAATAATATTTTTATCCATCCATTACTATTATGACAGCAAAAAAGAAAAAAGTATTAACGAAGTGTAAATTTTTTTACACAATAATATTGTTTTTCGGAAAAAAAATATTATTTTTGTTCTATTAATAATTGTATGGTAATATTTTGAACTATCGTTGGACGATAAAAACTAATGCAGATGAAGAAAATGTATCCGATTTGTCCGAAAAATTAAAAATTCCTCTCACTCTTGCTCGTGTTCTTGCGGTCAGGGGGCTTGTAGATGAAGATGCTATAAATAAATTCTTTAATCCATCGCTGGATGACTTACACGACCCATTCATAATGAATGATATGAATAAGGCGGTAGATAAGATATTAGATAGCATTAATAAGGGACTGCAGTTCTGGGTGCATGGCGATTATGATGTAGATGGGACAGCATCTGCAGCTATGCTTACGTTATTCATTAGAGAGATTGGTGGAAAAGTGGATTACTTTATTCCCGACCGGTTTAATGATGGGTATGGTGTATCTAATCGCTCTATTGACGAAGCCGTCAAGAAAAAGTCATCCATTTTAATAACAGTAGATGTCGGTATCACTTCATTCGAGATGCTGGAAGCAGCAGCAGACAATGGCATAGAGACCATTATCTGCGACCACCACGAGCCGGGTGCTACACTACCAAAAGCGTATGCTATCCTTGACCCATTTTTAGCCGACTGTCCATATCCATTTAAGCCACTCGCTGCCTGCGGAGTTGTATTCAAACTCATTCAGGCGATTTCTACCCGTATCGGTAAGCCCGAACTTCCCTTGCATTACATTGACTTTGTTGCTATTGCATCGGCTGCGGATATGGTGCCGCTGTTAGAAGAGAATAGAGTGATGTTGTATTATGGCTTAGAGAAAATAAATAATGAACCGCGCACCGGTTTCAAAAGTTTAATCTATTGTGCCGGTCTAAAAAATGGAAATATAACAACATCTAATATAGTTTATGCTATTGCTCCGCTTATCAATGCTGCTGGGAGGTTGGGGCAAGCCAAACGCTCAGTTGAGATGATGATTGCACCATCTGAGATTACGGCTTTCCGCATTGCACAGCAGTTGGAAGATGAAAATCGTAAGCGCCGTGTATTTGACCAGACGCTCTTTGAGGAGGTGATGCCTATTGCTGCACAGCAAATAGAGAGTGGCAGACGTTCGCTCGTTATTTATGGAGAGAACTTGCACGCTGGAGTTATTGGTATTGTTGCATCGCGTTTGGTGGATAGGTTTCACATACCGACGGTGCTACTGACTAAGGTGGAAAATAGAGCAAAGGGTTCTGCACGTTGCCTCAATAATTTTGATATGTATTCGTCTTTGAAACAATGCGAGGATATGCTGTTGGAATTTGGCGGACATAAGCACGCAGCCGGCATTTCATTGGAAGTGGATAATGTGGAGGAGTTTAGCAGGCGCTTTGATGTTATTGTTAAAGAGACAATATCGGATGAGATGCTGACGCCGGAGATTGTAATTGATTCGGAAATTAAGTTCAGCGAGTTCTCTCCCAATTTCTTTAAAATCATAAACAAATTTGCACCATTTGGCTTTGCAAACAACAAGCCGCTATTCCTTACAAGAGGTGTGAAAAGCACAAATGGCGTGAAGTTAATTGGTATGAACAGCATACGCTTCCGTGCGATACAGGACAATTTTGTGATAGATGCTGTTGGGCAAAATTTGGTAAACAAAATGAGCGTCATTCAATCGGGCAAGCCATTTTCCATTGTATATTACTTGGATACGCATATTTACAATGGGCAGAAGACGCCTCAACTTTCCATTAAGGATATTAGGGCGGAGGATTGAATTATCCAGCCATTGATTACATCCGATTGTATTTAATAAATCTGTCTTTGTCTGAACTATGATTAAACAGATTATGCTGATTTACTATGAATTATATATACGGGGAAAATAATAATGAAAAAAGTATTACTCATCGTAGCAATTATATTCGCTACAACATTAACCGCATCCGCACAATTCAGCGGTGGTAGCGGCACACAAGCCGACCCATATCAAATTACCAGCAAGGCAGATATGGAGGAGTTGGCGGATAGTTGTTTCAATCGTTCGTGGTGGTCGCAAGGAAAATATTTTTCTCTTATGAATAACATAACGGATAGCGTGAGAACTACTATTGGAATAACTATTGGTGGTGGAGGTCCCAA
>JAISJI010000008.1 GCA_031261605.1 Ignavibacteria bacterium
CGCGGTTTAATCGTCGGAGCAAAAGGTTTTCAAAGAGCCGTAAGATGTTGAAAATTAGTATAAATTTATTTATTCATTGGTATAAATTATTCTAATACTCAATATTTTAACACTGCCTAAGGAATGGGGTTATTTGGGATTGCGTAGCAATATCTAGGTGACGATTGTGGAATAGAATGTTTCATCTGCAAAGTGGAAAGTTTTTTTGACAGTTTTTAGAAAAAAAATGTTATATTGCATAATTATAACATATATATTATAAATTAATTTAAAAGGTAAAAATGAAAAAGTATTTTGCAGCAGCACTCGCAGCCGGAATGATATTCTCAACGGCTTGCTCAAACAAAGATGCAGAAACCACCGATGCTTCATCGGATAATCCGTTCTATACGGAATGGAACACACCATTTGGCGCACCGCCATTTGAAAAAATTAAGCCAGAGCATTACAAACAAGCATTAGATTCTGGGCTTAGAGCACATAGTGCAGAGATTGAGGTGATAGCCAATAATGCAGAGGAAGCAACTTTTGAGAATACCATTCTTGCGATGGAGAATTCTGGGAGATTGCTAATGAGAGCATCCAGCGTATTTTACAATGTAGTAGGAGCGGATGGAGATGAAGAATTGAAAGCATTGGAGGAATTTTTCGCTCCAATATTCACTCAGCATAGCGATGATATCAATATGAACGAGAGGTTGTTTGCACGCGTGAAATCGGTTTATGACAAGCGTGATGCGCTGAAATTGGATAGCGATGATTATCATTTGCTGGAGTTGTATTACAAGAATTTTGTCAGAGGTGGCACTAATTTGACGGCAGATAAGAAGGAGGAATTGAAGAAGGTAAATTCGAATTTATCAAAGTTGACCACTCTATTTGGTCAGAAATTGCTTAACGATAACAATGCGTTTAAGGTTATTATTAGCGACAAGAATGATTTGAAAGGACTGCCGGAGTCAAGTATTACAGCAGCTGCCGAGTTAGCGAAATCAGATGGACAAGCAGGTAAATGGGAGTTTAATACTTCTAAGCCGAGTTGGATACCATTTATGCAATTCTCGGATAACAGAGCATTGCGTGAGAAGATGTATAATGGCTATGTGAATCGCGGTAATAATGGGGATGCTAACGATACGAAAGAGACGATAGAAAAGATAGCGATATTACGCACAAAGAAGGCACAGTTGCTGGGCTACAAGACATGGGCTGATTATATAATTAGCGATAATATGGCGAAGACCGCAAAGAAAGCATACGATTTAATAGCAGATGTAGCAAAAACGACTATACCTTACGCAAAAGCAGAGGCATTGGAATTGCAATCAATGGCGGATAAACTTGGCGATAAGATAACGATAGAGCCGTGGGATTGGTGGTATTATTCGGAGAAGGTTCGCAAGGAGAAATACGATTTGAATGAGGATATGATACGTCCATACTTCGCACTAGATAATGTGTTGAAGGGCTCATTTGACTTGGCTACTCGCTTGTATGGCTTGAAGTTTGTGGAGTTAAAGGATATGCCGAAGCATCATAAGGATTTGATATGTTATGAAGTGAAGCGTGCAGATGATTCGCATCTTGGCGTAATTTATTTTGACTTCTTTCCACGAGCAACGAAGCGTGCAGGTGCTTGGATGAATTGCATAAAAGAAGAATGGTATGAGAATGGAGAACGTTCTGCACCAATCATCATTAACGTTCACAATCTTACACCGCCAGCCGATGGCAATACATCTGACTTGCACAACGCATTGCTCAGTATAGATGAGGCGGAAACGGTGTTCCATGAATTTGGACACGGCTTACAAGGGCTGTTCGCTAATACGAAGTATCGCTCAACTTCTGGCACAAATGTATCACGTGACTATGTAGAGTTGCCATCACAAGTGCATGAGAATTGGACGACACATCCGCAGTTCTTGAAGACATTCGCAAAGCATTACAAGACAGGCGAAGCGATACCGGATAGTTTAATTGCAAAGATGCAAGCAAGTGCGAAATTTAATCAGGGCTTCATTACATTGGAATTGATAGCGGCATCCATATTGGATATGGATTGGCATTTACTTGCGGATACGAACAGACGCAATGCGATTGACTTTGAGGCAGCATCAATGCAGAAAATGGGCTTGATAAAGGAGATTAAGCCACGTTACAGCAGTTGGTATTTCAATCATATTTGGGGAAGCGACTTTGGTTATTCCGCTGGCTATTATGGTTATACTTGGGCAGCAGTTCTTGATGCGGATGCTTTCCATGCGTTCTTAGAGAGTGGCGATATATTCAATCAGGATTTGGCTACGAAGTTTAGAGACAATGTGTTATCGCTTGGTGGTTCATACGATGCGGATGTATTGTATAGGAATTTCAGAGGAAAGGATGCGACACCGGCAGCGTTTTACGAGCGAAAGGGATTTGTTAAGAAATAGGTTTTGGATAAAAACGAAAAAAGGGCGTTCATTTATTTGGACGTCCTTTTTTTTATTTTAATTGCGATTTTATATGTCGCTCGGCATCATAAATCCGGTTCTTGGAGATAGAGAAATGTCAAATATGGATGGACCATCAGCCGAACAGGAGCGTTTGTATTGATTAGTGCGGAAGCGTTTTAGGAATGTATTGAGGCAGCGTTGTAGCACTTCATCGCTGTATTTTTCATCAAAAGTGCAAGTGGCGATGTAGAGCAATTTTTCTGCAGAAAGGAAATGACTCAAGTAGTAATACATATAGAAGTCGTGTATTTCAAATGGACCGAGTATGGATTCGGTATCTTGTGTATTTCCATTTTCGTCAACAGGCAAAAGTTCAGGCGTGATTGGCTTTTCAATAATGCGTTTAACTTGCGTAATATCAAGGTTTGGATAGTGTTCAGTATAGAATAGACATTGTAAAATTGCCTTTGCGACAGTTTTTGGAACACCTGCATTCACATCGTAGTTGGACATATGGTCGCCGTTGTAAGTGCACCATCCGAGAGCGATTTCGGACATATCTCCGGTGCCGATAACGATGCCATTTACTTTATTAGCATAGTCGAAGAGAAGCATTGTGCGATATCTTGCTTGCGCATTTTCATAAACAATGTCTTTTTTCGTATCATCGTGTTTAATATCGGCAAAATGCTGCTTAACTGCGTCATTGATAGAGATAACGGAATATGAAACGCCAAGAGAGTCCGCTAATTTTTGTGCAATATCATTCGTTTCATCGGATGTCGCTAAACCCGGCATACCAAAGGCGTAAATATTCTTTTTGTCGTAGCCAAGTATATCAAAGCATCTGTCGCATATGATAAGTGCCAAAGTAGAATCAATACCGGATGAGACACCCAGCACTACGCTATTTGTGCCGATATGTTTCATTCGACGAGCAAGTGCAAATGCTTGAGCATCAATGATTTCCAGTGCCTTAGTGAAGTTTTGGGAAATTTGCTTTGTGTGAAATGGGTCAACATAAAACGATTTCAGATTGATGTTATTATCAATGCTATGACTATCCTTACGCAAGCGGGACATTTCGTATTGTGGCTTGTTGTAGAAATCAAATCTAATGTGTTGCTTTGCATCTGGCTTTTTTGGTAAATTTCTACGCCTATTTCCACGTATCAAGTCAATATCAATATCGGCGTAATAGTATCGGGTATCAAATGAGAAGCGAGTAGCAGTAGAAGCAGGGTCGTTGTTGTATTTGAGATGTGTTTTATCGCTATTTGCTGGCTTGTCTTTATTGATATAGAAGGAGTTTTCTAATTGTCTGCCACATTCGGTAACGAGCATTTTTCCATCATATATACCTTCGGCAGAGGATTCATTAGGATTAGCATTTACATATAATATTGCTTGCGAGGTAAGTTTGGAAATGGTATGCGTAGAGTAATTATCGGCGGAATGGCTGTAATGTTGTTTATGGGTATATGAGTACTGGGAAGCATCTATGGAGACAACTACTTCCGCTTCGGAGAGGTTGTTCAATGCACTAATAGTTGGCTTACCAACGCAAATACCTAGTTTGCAGAAACTTGTGAAAATAAGGTCGTTACCGATTGGAACTTCGTATCCATTAATCATCATTGATTTTGTATTGGGAACGGAAAACCATCTATTGCTTTCATTTTTAGGAACTATACCGAGGATTTTTCCTTCAGAAATGAACCACGCACAATTAACCAATTTATTATTAATTCGCATTGGAGCGCCGACAACAATGGACGAACTACCTTCGTAAGATGCTTCAATTAGTTGATACATCGCAGCATTGGCTTCGGTGATTAGGTCGGTTTGGAAGAATGTATCGCCACAAGTAGCACCCGTAACGGAGAGTTCAGGGAAGACCATTAAGTTGCATTTTTGGGAATGTTCCTGCATCTGCGAGATAATCAGTTCGGTATTATGCTTAACATCACCGACTTTGATAGCGGGAGAAATCAGCAGAACGGATAGGTAATTTAGTTCATTTAATGTTTTCATAAGTATACGAATTTATTGTGGAATAGCAATATTATTATACGTAGAGTTATTAATATCGATTTGCTCGGGTTCGGCATAGTTGTAATTAGGTAGTCCTAATTTAGCGTCCTCTTCAGCGATGCGTTTTCTCTTATTGAAAATGGCTTGATGTTGGATGCGCTCTTGGAGTTTAACGACTCCATCAAAAAATGCTTCTGGACGAGGCGGACAACCGGGAATATAGATGTCAACGGGAATAATTTTATCTACTCCTTTGACTACGTGGTATCCGTTCTCCCAGAATGGACCACCGGCATTGGCACAAGAGCCCATTGAGATACAATAGCGTGGCTCTGGAATTTGCTCCCAGAGATTTTTTATTACTTCCGCCATTTTGAGCGAGACGGTTCCAGAGATAATAATCAAATCGGCGTGTCTTGGACTTGAGCGAGGGATACATCCGAAGCGCATATAGTCAAAATCCGATGCGTTAAGTGCCATAAATTCTATTGCACAGCAAGCGAGTCCGAATTGTAGATACCAATTAGATTTGGCTCTGCCCCAGTTTAGGACGTCTTCGACAGTAGCCAAAGCGAAACCGCCACCTTCGAATGGCTGGTCTAATTTATTTAATAAGCCCATATTTTTATATATAATTTTGGATTATTTAATTAGTTTTTGTTTTTTAGAGTAACGATAGTAATGATTATAGTTGTGTTTTCAGAAATACCATATACGAGTTCAATTTCATTGCCAATAATTTTGTAAGTATTCCTACCATTGACAACGCCTCCAATCTTGATTTCCTTGTCAATTTGTGGATGCCAAGGGTCTAATGCAATGCTCTCGCTTATTTCATCATATTCGCGAATGGAATCAAAATCACCTTCACTTTTCCATATTTGCAATTCGATTATTAACTTGTATGATAGCATTTACAACATATCTATTTGGCATACATCTCCTTTCTCTTTCGCTCCATCTCCAAGTGTTTGAGATATGGAGCAGATTCCAATTGTTCTTCCCAAGACACAGTTTTAAGTTTGCCCGAGTCAATGTCTGCAAAAATTGAGCGAATCATTCATCGAATGTAAATCTGCTAACGTCTTACTATCATATTGTGCACTATATTCCATCAAATAATCTCCCTGATTTTAATTGGGAATGAAATTCATCATATGTTCCAGACCAGGATACAGGTTGTTTTCTCATCTCAAGTATCTCAGATTCACTGAGAGGTCTTGCTGAAATAAATTTCATATCGGTGTCGGTGAAATCCTTCATATCGGTGAAATCCTTTAATTGTGGGATGTATGGCTTTGGTTTATCCCAATCCAAATATCCTTTTGCCCAGTCGTAGAACAAGCCGAGGAAGAGTATGAATACAAATATCGCCATACCCCAGAACGCATACCAGCCAAGACCTTTGAAAACAGTAGCCCAGGGGAATAGTAAAACTAACTCTACATCAAAGATGATGTAGGCGAGAGCAACCATATAGAAGCGAGTATTGAATAGTATCCAAGGCGTGCCTTCAGGGACCATACCGGATTCGTAGTTCATTAATTTGACTTTGCTTGGATGGCTCGGACGAACCAACCAAGCAGTAACAACAGCAGCACCTACTAATACAAGGGCAGCCAACAGAAAAACAAATATTACACCAAAATTTGATAGCATAATTCTTTAACCTATGTTAAATGATAAGTGAAACTAAATATAATAAATATTTATGAAACAACAAGTATATTAGTAATTTATATTATTTATTTGCCAATAACTTTTCCACAATTTCGGCTGTGGATATATTTTCGGCTTCTGCATTGAAATTGGCGACAATTCTATGTCTAAGGACAGGAATTGCGACTGCACGTATGTCGTCAATATCAGGTGCGAAGCGTCCATTCAATGCTGCTCTGCTTTTAGCACCGCGTATGAGATATTGAGAAGCACGAGGTCCAGCACCATAACTGATATATTTGCGAACGAAATCGGTGGCATTATCATCGGGACGAGTAGAGCGAACTAATTGGACAGCATATTCCAGCACGTTATCAGCGACAGGAATGCGTTTGATAAGTGCTTGAAAATCCTTTATTTGCGTAGATGAAAGTATTTTATCTACCGAAGGATTATACTCGGTAGTGGTCATACGGACGATTTGTATTTCCTCGTCTTTTGATGGATAATCAAGCCATATGTTGAACATAAAGCGGTCTAACTGTGCTTCTGGCAATGGATATGTGCCCTCTTGTTCAATAGGATTTTGAGTAGCAAGGACGAAAAATGGTTCTTCCAATTTGTATGTATTACCGGCAGCGGTTACTTCGTGTTCTTCCATTGCTTGGAGCAGTGCTGACTGTGTTTTAGGCGGTGTTCTATTAATTTCATCGGCAAGGATAACATTAGCAAAAACAGGACCGGGAACGAAGCGGAATATTTTTTGTCCCGTGGAGATGTTGTCTTCAATGACTTCTGTTCCACTAATATCGCCGGGCATAAGGTCTGGCGTGAATTGAATGCGGTTGAAGTTAAGAGCCATTGTTTGTGCTAATGTGCGGATTAGCAAGGTCTTAGCAAGTCCCGGAACACCGATAAGCAAGCAGTGTCCATTTGCAAATAGCGTGATAAGTAGTTGCTCTACAATATCATCTTGTCCGATGATAACTTTTTTTAGTTCTTTTCTTATTGTCTTAATAGCAGAAGCAAGTTCTGCGATTTGGTTAGTATCGTTTGGCATTTTTCAAAAAAATTAATTTAAATAGACCATCAATATACGAATAATAATGGAATAAATATTGATTAGTTAGAATTTAATTTCTAATTGTGAGTAAATTCTGTTTTGCATATTGGAATTAATTAATTCGTTGCCGGAGCCGAGAGTCGTGGCTTCTGGCTTATACATATTGATGTAGCGGATGTAGAGTTTGCACCAGTCGGCTGGAGAAAATTGCAATGCAATAAAGGAGCGTGTTCCTTCGTTATACAGCGCTGCCGAGTAGGAATAGCCCGGGTAGAAGTAGTCAAATTGGTAAATTGCGGAGGTGTAAGTATCGGTTGTGAAGTATGTGGTGCGAAGTTGGAGTTTGAGCCAATTCGTGATTGCGTAGTTGCATTCGGCGAACAATGCGAAGCCGGTTTCATCTGCTGTCATCCCTTTGTTTCCTATGTAAATGGCGTCTGCTCTTAGTTTCAGAGATAGATATTTTGCGAAAGAGTGCTCGTATTCGAGGCGTAGATTTAGTTTATCTTTTTGGTAAAAGTGCGGTGTTTTATTGATTTGCACTTCGTCTGTTTTGTTTTTGTAATTGATGCGTGCGTAAATAGAATTGGCGGAATTGAATTTGTAATCTAATTGTGAGAAGATTTGGAAGCCGGAAACATTGGTATCTACGGTGTATGTGCTTTCGTAAGAATAGAAGCAATCGACGAAGGAGGTGAGTCTTATATAGTTGGTTGGACGCCAGACCAATCCGGTGTATAGTCCGATTTCATTGGATGGATAGGAGTATTCGCCGAAAATTGTGCCATAAGGGGCGCGAAAATTTTCATCAAAGGAGCGGAAGTGTATTGCGAAATCCACTGGTTTTGACTTGTATGCGGTGCCGAATTTAAAGCCGATATTAGAGTGATTATCCAAAGATAATTCAGCGGACAGATTAACATTATCGAAGTATGCAGAGCCATAGAAGCTGCTTAAATAGCCCATTTGCCCAGAAAACGCACGTCCAGATGAGGAGCGAATTTCCTTGCCATAGTCCAAGTAATTGAGCAATGCACCGATGGAATAATCGCAACCGGAGAGTTCGATTGTGGCACCGACATTGTTTTCTGTAATTGAATTTTTCTTTGCAACATCAGTTGTAGTGCGGTAATAGCCGGTGGTGAAGAGTGATGAAACATATCCATCTTTGGTGATAGTAGCAGAACGAGGTGCGTGCGAATACCAGATTGTAGAGGCGAGATGATTCTTTTCAAAGATAGGAATATCAAGGCGAGTAGCGGCACCACGCATTAAATTATAATCCAGTTTAGAAGTATATGGAGCAATTTTATTTGTGTAATTTGCAGCAGGAGCGATGGCGTTATATCCCTTGAATGCTGAGTATGAGTTGCCGAAAACATTTCCCATACCTGTGTAAATAGAGAAGTCGCCGACAATTAGTGATACATTTTCGTGGACAAACATAAGATATCCGGAGGTGTATTCGTCAATATGTTTTTCTCCGGCATTCTTGTTAATTGTAGTTCCGGCGCTGATTTTAGCGAAATCCAATTTGTAATTTGCGGTGTAGTTTTGCAGCAAATTCCATTGCTCGCCGACGTATTTGTTGTTTTCATAACCGACTGGTGTTTCAATTTGGTAGGATGAGCGTTCTCTAATTTTCGCATTGAAATGCTTAATTGGTGTGCCGATAGTGGCACAATGATTAAGGATGTAGAGTTGTAGTGGGTTTAGATTTAGGTGAGTTGCGATGGTTGCCATAGTAATATTTTTATTATTGGCATTGCTATTGATGCGGATGTATTCATAGATGTGATATGCTTCGAAGTAAGTGATAGCGGGGAGTTCAGCGATTTGGTTGATGGTTGCTTGTGAGATGTCAATGGGATTATTCGCAAAGAATTCAATTTGCCCAAGCATATATTCGTATGTAATATCGGTATCGTCATCGCTTTCTAAGTATGCTTCTATGTCTGCTCTGTCAATGGATTGAGCAAAGGTAGCGAGTGAATACAGGAGAATGATGAATGCGGAGATGCGAATTAATTTCATTTCTCTCAATATACGAAATTTATTTGGAGTTATCATTGTTGGATGGGTAATTTTTTTGATTTTTTTGATTATATTTGGTGTATGAATGAATATTTAAATAAAATAAAGAAAGAACTTGTAGGAACTACCGTCCCAATGGTTTCGGTAATTGTTCCGTTGTATAATTATCAGGAGTATGTATTAGAGACCATTGATTCAGTGGTGAAACAGACGTATAAGGATTGGGAATTGATTATTGTGGATGATTATAGCACGGATAATTCGTATAATGTGGTGAGGTTGCATATACAGAATTTGCCGAATATAAATATTAATTTGTATCAGAATGAACGAAATAGTGGAGTTGCTGCTGCTATGAATCACGGATTACGTTATGCGAAAGGTAAGTATATACTGCCGTTGGATGCCGATGATAAGATTGCTCCGATTGCATTGGAGAAGTATGTAGCGGCTGCAGAGACAAATAATGCGGATATAGCATATTCGCGGTCAGAGCAGTTTCAAGATGCAAACCATATTTGGATGCCACCGGCAGCGCATTTTTTTAAGTATGTTCCTTGGCGTAATCTTTTGCAGTCGGCGAGTATGTATCGCAGGGATATATTGGATACAATTGGGAATTATGATGAGGATTTTTCTACGATGCAAGATTATGTGTTATGGATTAGATTTGGCATATATGGTTTTTTGAATGTGGTGCCGATAGATGAGACGCTATTTTATTATAGGTCACACGGGGTGTCTCAATCGGTAGAGACCACAAAGAACTATAAGTTATTTCCGCAGTTGGTGCTGAAGCATAGGGATTTCTATCATCCATATTATGTTCGTTGGGCGGAGGGTGTAATGGCAGATGACCCGAAGTGTATTGAGTTATGGTATGGAACATCTTCTTGGATGATGCCTAATTTCGTTCAATTAATAGAGTGGTGCGAGGAGAAGGATTGGGAAGTTATTAAACAGAAGTTGCGTGATGAGTTTCTTCCGCAAATATATGCTGGGAACTTCAATACGATTATTCCTATTACATTGCCTAATGGAAGCGTTGTGGAGATAGAGTATACGAATGTTCCACTGCATGGTGATTTGATAATAGGTCATAAGGAAAAGGATGTGCAACAAACATTCCTACCTAATCCTTTCCCACAAGGAAGAACTCAACCTAACCCCCTAGCCCCCTTCCCACAAGGAAGGGGGGATAATCCAATGGTTTCCGTTGTTGTTCCGTTGTATAATTATCAGGAGTATGTATTGGAGACCATTGATTCGGTGGTGAAGCAGACGTATAAGGATTGGGAACTCATTATTGTGGATGATTGTAGCACGGATAATTCGTATAATGTGGTGAGGTTGCACATACAGAATTTGCAAGGGTATAACATACGATTGGAACACAATGCACGGAATGTTGGACTTTCTGCAACGCGAAATGCCGGTATCAGCAAGGCGAACGGTAAGTATATACTGCCGTTGGATGCCGATGATATGCTCGCTCCGACTTACTTAGAGCGGACTATGGCAGAGATGCTGGCGAGCGGTGCAGATATGGTATATACTGGTTTGCAATGCTTTGGCGATGAAAATAATATAATTCAAGGTATTCCTTATGATGCTGCGTTGATGCTATTGATTAATATTATGCCGTCTTGCTCTCTGTTCAAGCGTGAAGTATGGGAGAATGTTGGTGGCTATGATGAGAGTTTTACTCAGGCAGAGGATTACAATTTCTGGCTTAGTTCTATGCAGAATGGCTTTATAGGTAAGTTAGTTGCTGAGCCGTTGGTGCTATATAGAGTGCATAGCGATAGTATGAGTCACGAAGTGGATGATTATGCAAAGGGAAATGAAATGCAAGCGAAACTGATGCTTGCGCATCGTGAATTGTTTGAAGAGCAGCAAGTAGAATGGGCAGAGCAAGTGATAGCAAGGGTTCCCGAGGCATTGAATATGCCGAACAATAAGCATGTATTTTATAGTCCGAATGCGACTTTCGAGCAGAAGTATGAGAAGAACAAGCAAATAGTCATTGACTATTACCGGAAGCACAATATTATAATAACGAAATAGAGTTTAGTTATTGACAGCGCCTTCTTTGAGCCATTGACGGATGCCTTTTATTTGGTTGTCGGTGATGTTACCTCGATAGAAGTTAGTGAAGTGAGGTGTTTTGTTATCTAAAATCTGCATTAACCTACTACCATCGGGGTTTCCAGCTACAATGAATCCTGGAATAGCGATAACGTTGTGGTATTCTAAGATGACGTATCCGCCGGATTGTGGGTCGCTTGGGCTATTGTGGCAAGGTGAGTATGAGCAGTTTTGCTGAAAGAATGGTTTGACGTGTAAGAGGTAGCTAACATTTTTTTCG
Organism: Ignavibacteria bacterium; assembly: GCA_031261605.1. Taxonomy (GTDB): domain Bacteria; phylum Bacteroidota; class Ignavibacteria; order Kapaibacteriales; family UBA2268; genus WRLB01. Next base: position 11,597 of record JAISJI010000008.1, read on the forward strand.
GGAAATATTAGTTCGGTGTTTCCGCCGGAAGTCCAACTACAAGCGGAGAATATAACGGCAGATGCGAAGATTAAAATTATGGCGGTAATTATGGCTTTTACATTAATTTTCATAGTGCAATATACTAAAAAAAATAAACCCACAAACTATATTGGAGTAGAATGTGGGTTTTTTTAACCATATAAGGTGTTTATGAAAAAAAATTATTTAACGGAAGCGTGTGCTTCGTGCATTGCTTCGTGGGTTTGTCGTTGGTCGTATACTGATTGGACGAGGACAGCCACATCTACAATCATAATAACGCTACCGTCTCCCATAATAGTGGAGCCGGAGATGGCTTTTATGGTGCCGAGGTATTCGCCGAGTGATTTAATTACGACCTCTTGTTGTCCTAGTAAGTCATTGACAATAATACCGATGCTTTGTGTTCCGACACCGATAATGACGATGTAGCTACCGGTGATATTATCTTTTTTCTCCGGCGTATCGAGGGCGTAGTCAAGTCGTAGCAATGGAATAACATCCTCGCGGATACGAACGACTTCCACTTGGTTAAGCGTATATATGTTATCAACTTCGACAGAGACAACATTTAGGACAGAGTTAAGCGGTATAGCGAATTTTTCGCCTCCACAATTAACGATAAGACCTTGTATAATAGCGAGTGTAAGCGGTAGTTTTATAAGGAAGGTAGTTCCTTTACCGAACTCGGTTTCAATTTCGACGAATCCCTTGAGTTCAGCGATATTTGTTTTAACGACGTCCATACCTACTCCACGACCGGACACAGATGTGACTTTAGCAGCGGTGCTAAATCCGGGAGCAAAAATCAATTGTAGTGCTTCTTTTGGAGTCATAGCGGCTGCTTGTTCAGGTGTAACGACTCCTTTTTTGATAGCATTTGCTTTTAGGACTTCTGGGTCCATACCAGCGCCATCGTCAATAATTTTGAGGACGATGTTGTTGCCTTCTTGCTCAGCGTCGAGTGTAATAGTTCCTGTTTCTGACTTACCTTTAGCTGCTCTAATTTCGGGCATTTCAATGCCGTGGTCGCAAGAGTTACGAATCATATGTGTAAGTGGGTCAGTCAATTCCTCTATGATACCTCTATCGATTTCGGTTTCTTCGCCCTTCACAACTAGGTTAATTTTTTTATTAAATTCGCGGCTGAGGTCTCTAACGATACGTGGTGCTTTTTGGTATAACTTTCCGACAGGGACCATACGCATTTTCATAGCGGCGCCTTGTATCTCAGATGTAATAGAATCAATACTTTCGGCGGTTTCAACGAGGTCTTTAACACCATCCTTAAATGTTTCGAAAGTAATATCGGATGCTAAGTATTCGGAGATTTGGGTTAATCTGTTTCTGTTAAGCACAAGTTCGCCGGACAGGTCAAGTATTGCTTCCACGCGATTAACATCAACACGTATAGTCGTATCAGCAGCAGGTGGTTTGCCCACTGGTTTAGCGGCAGGTGCTGCTTTTGGAGGACCGGAAGGAGCGTTTGTAGCAGCGACAACTGGGTCTGTAGGTGTAGGAGTTTTTGCTTGTTCTGGTGCAGGAGTTTCCTCTGGTTTCACTTCTTCTGTAGGAGGTTCTGCAGGTTTTTCCTCATTTTCAGGGGGAGCGTCCGCATCGGGAGCGTTAGGATTAGGAGTTCCATCTTGTTCGTTCCAGAAGTCAGAATTAACTTCCAAGAAAGCGGAGTCGATAAGTTTCAATTCATCATCAGACCACGCGTCGGAGCCGGTTACCAAATCAGGATTAGAGAACACAGCATCGACAGCCCTTCCACCGGCTTCTTCAGCGGCGGTATTTTCAATAGGGGAAGCACCTTCAGTGGCTGGAGCATCTGCTGGAGCAGCACCTTCTGTCGTAGCGGAACCTTCGGCTTCGGCGAGTGTTTTTCCTGTTTTTAGGATTTCTATTTTAGCAATAGTAGCGTTGTAATCGACAGGAGAATTGTCTTCGTTTTGGACTTTTTCTATTAGGGAAACAATCCAATCTTGGACTTCGAGCAGGACGTCAATAATATCTCTATTTACTGTCAGTTCTTCTTTTCTTAGTTTATTAAGGATGTCTTCGGCGTGGTGGGTAATGCCGGATATGTCAGCAAAGCCCATAAAAGATGCCGTCCCCTTAATAGTATGGAAGCTACGGAACAATTTATTAATTAGTTCCAAGTCGTCCGGGGTTTTTTCTATTTCTACAATATCAGTAGTAATACTTTCGAGAATCTCATTCGCTTCAACAAGGAAACCTTCAAAGATTTCCTGCATTTCGGGATCGTCAAAAACTGCCATTTTGTCTCCAAAAAGTTAATGTTAGAACACAATACAATTATTTGTATAGATTAGAGATAAGTTAATTCCAATCTCCTTTATTATTTTCGGAATGTTAGTCCGATTTCTTTAATTTAATTTTACTATTTATCAGCAATTTCACAGGTTTTATTTTGCAAGGCGTTGTAAAAATAGCAAGTTACGTTAATCTATTAGGAATGTTATCCGAATAGGGCGTCAATATCATCTTGTGAGAATTCATCTACTTCTGCTTCTTCTTCGGCAGCTGGAGCAGCGGCTTGTGAAGCGAAACTATTAAGTAGTGCGTCGGTATCTTCTTCATCTTCTGCGGTAGGTTCGTCTGGTGTTAGTGCCATATTTATGGCATCTGGATTAGCGAACATAGCGTCAATGTCATCTTGTCGTCCTTCTAATGTCATAGAGTCGATGGCGTCTGGGTCAAATGCAATATCGCGGTGTAGTTTTGACACTTTAATGCTATCGTCTTTGGTAGTATTAGTTGACGGACCATTAGAGGAATTAAGGTGGTCCATAATTCCATTAAGTCGCGATGTAACATTTTCCAGCAAGTTATTAACGGCAGCGAGTTGCTGTGTTGTAATATCTTGCATTTGTAAGGAGTTAATGATAGAGTTAGCGTCATTAGATATTTCATTTACTTTACCGACGATGTTGCTAATAATGGTTGTATGTTCATTATTAGTAACGTTTTTAGTTCGTTCAATGAAGAGATTAATATCGTCGAGCATAAGGGAGAGGTCTTTGCCTTCTGTGATGCTAAGCGCTATTGTTTCCAATAGTTTAAGAGGATTAACAAGGACTTGGTCTTGTATTTGTTTAAAATCCTCTAATTCTTTGATTACTTTATACAGGTCATCATTAACTCTATCGACTGTATCCATTATTTCAGTGGAAGCAGTTTCGGTGGCTTGTGTAACTTTAGTCAGTTGCTTTGTAGCATTTGGCATTTTTTTCAAGTTATCTTTGATGGCGGTATTTAGTTCTTCGAGCAGGGGTGAAGTTTCGCTTATAAAAACGAAGAGGTCTTCCACGAAAGGGATGACTCGTTGTGCTAGTACGAATAGTGCTTTGACTTCGTTGACTTTACTTTGTATATCGGCAATATCCAAGTTTTTCTCCAAAAGAATATATTTGTTATTAAAAAGAATGTAGGTAGTTCAGAAATTAAAATTACCTACATCATACAAAAAGCACACCTAACGCTATAAATAGGGTAAGGATGTGGATGCTACGAGAGCAATTATTTATTTAAGATAGCGTCCATCTTTTCTTTTAGCACAGCAGGTGTAAATGGCTTAACAACGTAGTTATTTACTTTTGCTTTAAGTGCTTCTATAATATCTGACTTTAAGCCGCGGGTAGTAACCATAAGGATGGGTAGGTGTTTAAATCTATCATCTGAGCGTATAGCTTTGGTAAGGTCTAGTCCGGTCATATTTGGCATATTCCAATCAGTTATTACGAAATCGACAACTTCTCCTGCATTAAGTTTATCTAACGCCTCTTGTCCGTCACCACCTTCTACAACTTCGGTATATCCGAATGCCTTCAGTGCATTTATTACAATTCTACGCATAGTTGGTGAATCATCGACCACTAAAAATCGCATATTTACTCCGTTAAATTATGGGTTTAATTATTTTTAATTCTTTGTATAAGCATTCTAATCGACGAGATATTTAGATATTTCGTATTGGATGCGTTTTGCATTAAATGGCTTAATCAGGTAAGAATTAGCGCCTGCGGATAAGCCACTTTCTATATCTTCTTCAGCGGAGAGAGATGATAGAATAATAATGGGTAAGTTTTTATATTCGGGGTCTTCTCTTATTGTTTTTATTAAGCGAATTCCGTCTACATTTGGCATATTCAGGTCAGTTATCAGCATATCGAATTTATTTTTTGGCAATTGCTCGAGAGCATCCATTCCGTCAACGGCTGGGGTTACTTCGTAGCCAGCTAATTTCAATGCGAAAGTGATAAATTTTCTTACTGAGCTTGAATCTTCTGCTATAAGAATTTTTTTTGTCATTGTATTTCTCTACTTTTATTTTTACTTAAATTTCATCGCAATGGCGATGGATTTGATAACTTTTTGGTTTTGGGGTTAGTTGTATTATATAGTGTTAAGCATTAGTATTGGGTTATTCTTTTTTATAGGCCATTGCTTTTGGCAGATGGACTAATTGGAATGCTTTAGAGAGACCGTGTAAGGATTCAGAATAACCGATAAACAAATATCCGCCTTTATTTAGCGAGTCGTATATATAAGAGATTACTTGTTGTTTTGAAGCCATATCGAAGTAAATCAGCACATTACAGCAGAATACCACATCTATTCCTCTCATTTGTCGCATCTGTGCGGCATCATACAAGTTGATGTTAGAGAATCTAACTAATCGTTTTACTTGGTCGGAGAGGATGTAATTAGTGCCGTCGTATTTGAAGTATTTTGCTAATAGGTCTTTGGGGACATTTCTTATTGCGTATTCTTTGTATATACCTTTTTTTGCTGTTTCGAGAACTACTCTATCAATATCGGAAGCAAATATCTGAAACTGAACATTGGGGTATTTATTTCTCAATTTTTCTAATATAATTATTGCGATTGTGTATGCTTCTTCGCCGGTAGAGGAAGCGGCTATCCATATCTTAAATGTGGGAAGAGTTTGGTCTTTCTTATCAGAAATCAGTTCTGGTATTACTATTTTTTCCATTGCTTCGAATTGCTGTGGGGCTCTAAAGAAGAATGTTTCATTTATGGTTATTGCTTCAAACAATTCGTTCAATTCGGAGCGACCAGCTGGTGACTCAACGAATCTATAGTATTCGTCGAATGTTCTCATTTTATGGGATACCAATCTGCGGACGATGCGTCCTTCTAATAGATATTTTTTGCTGTCTGTGAAATAGATACCGCAAAGTTTGTATATCAAATTACGAAAATTATTGAACGTCTCGTTGGACATCTCCATTTTATCTGTTGTTGCTGCTGTTCCAAATGGACGTGCAGCAATACCAGTAGATGGAGTTCCTGCAGCTGGTTGTGCAGGGGCAGCACCTGGAGTTGCTGGATTTCTTTTCGAAAAATCAAACTTAAATAATTGTGATGCCATTTATTTTCTCTTTTATTTTATTGTTTAATTGGTGTTACCGGTAGGCAACTTGATTTATTGTAATGGGAATAGTTAATTGTGTATTATGCTTCGTGTTGTTTTAGGAATTCGTCTATCAGCAATTTATTTTCTTTCGATGTTTCAAGTGAATATTCTAGTAATTTTGTGCTTACCAAATCGGAGTCCAGTGAGTATAGTATAGCGAAGATGCTTAATATACGCATAGAGCCGGACAATTCGAAGTGATATAGTAGGGCAGATATAATAGCGTCTCTATTATCAAAAGGTATTGAGTCCCAGAAGTTAGTTAAGTTATCAAGCAAATCGGTATTGATGCCGGTTGTTTCTTCCCAAGCGAATAGTTGTTCAAAGAAATGTGCTATAACTTCTACATCGGAGTTAATAGTTATGTTGTATAGTATTTGGTAGTTCAGGTCTGGGTTTTCTTTTGCCACGACGGTAACGAGTGACGGAACATCATCTCTTCTATATACATCTCCTAAGGAGATTAAACTTGCAATCATAATGTTCTCGTCTCTTTCAGCCATACCTCTATATGAGACGTAGCGTAGTTCATCGGGCATCAATAGATTTTCTTCTAATCTGAAGGAGATAGCGAAAGCTGTCATTAGCATTATCTTTTGCATTTCGGCATCGCTATTCGGCATTTTGGCTAATAGTTTGTATGATATGTCTATACTTTTAGCGTTAAAAGAAAGTGCATCAATGATAGTTGTTTGGAGGAACATATCTGTTTCGTTGTCCAATTGTTCTAACAAGTAGCTTTCAGAGTTATCGCCGCCGATTTTACCTATGGATTCAATCACAGCTGGTTTGATTTCGTCGAAGTTTTCGTAGACCATAATCAGAGCGTCCAATGCAGTGCTTGCTTGCAAGTTACCGAGTGTTTCGACAGCGGACAACTGAACATTTCTATCTGTATCAGAGAGTAGCGGAATAACGTATGGGGCAATACTTGCATCAGCAATAAGTCCGAGTATATCGCAAGCGAACTTCCGGACATCGAAATCGGTGCTTTTTAGGTATGGTAGCAGTATAGGAACAGCAACAGCACCGACACGTGTAAGCACCTCACCGGCTAAGTTGCGTAGTTCTATATCTCGCATATTGATATATGGAGCCACAGCACTTGCGGTAACGCTTTTCAGGTGTTCGGGTGTATCTAACAATGCTCGTTGGCATACGTCTCTGATACCTATATCGCTATCCATTAGACCATTAGCGAATGCTTTGATTGCAATATCATTAATCAGCGAATCAGATTTTAATTCGTCAGCCGCTAACCTTCTATCTTCTGGAGAAGGCGCATTTTGGAATACATCTATTAGTTCTTCAAAAGTCATATCTTTTATAATTAATTATTTCGTTTTAATGAAACTTATACGAAATCGCATATTCATTTGAATACTAATATAAATATTTTTATTTAGAAAAGTATTATTTTACTAATTATTTTTTAACATATTTTTTATTCTAATGATTAATAATGTATCCAATGCTATATATTACGAAATTTGCGAGGCAAACGATAATAAGGACAATAGTAGCAGAGACAAGATATTCTTATTTTACAATTCCATCAAAACACTATTCGCAATGCTTTCAGAGAGCGAACGGATGTCTTTCACAGAGTTTGCGAGGTTCAATTTCATTCTACGAAAATACAGCGTAGAGGAGCAATTAAAAAAGGAACTATCCGATGTTAGACGGCTCGTAGCACGGCTTAAGAAGAACAATCGGTATTGTCCGAGCAACGACAAGGTGCTATCCACATACTATACATCTTGCAAAATTGTAGCGGCATTGACCGAAACCGATATTCCGAATTATATCACGCCAGCATTCGCAAACTTCATAAATGATACGGAAGAAGAGGAAAAAAGTTTCACTCAGCCCGCTGTTTCGCTTGCTGCGATGCACTGCACATTCATTAGTAGCATCCGACAAGATAATGGTATTCTGCTACTTTGCAATGATGACGCTGGTAGTAGAATTATAGTCAGCGTGCCGAGTTCGAAGGAGCAGATGTGCAATATGGTATGGAGAACGGCATCGCTCTGCATTACCAATCTTGCTGTTAGCACGGCTTTAGAGTCACAGTATGAAGAGGAGAACGAGTTGTATCAAAACGCCGAATGGTATGCTACTACAGAGAGAACGCAGATAACTTTAGAACCGGATTACTTGGTGGATGTGACGGAAATTACGGATTGCTTTAATCAGGCGATAGAGTATCCGGTCATTCCAATTATCTCTAAATTTCTCAATCGGCGTAGTGGTGTGGCTGCTTTCAAAGGTAATATCATCAATTCCTTTCTAGATGAACTATTGGAGGATATAGAGACGGACTTTCATTCTGCTGTGCGAAATGGCTTGAAGCAGAAGCCGTTACAGATGCTCACCACTATCAAATACTACAAGGAACTTGGTATGCGAATTGAGACATACGAGGACTTGCTTTCGCACTTCAGAACGGAGTTATACGATACTTTTTCTATGTTGCGGAACTTCATTATAGATAACTACTTAGGAAAAAATATATACACCGAGCCATCGTTCATATCCAATATTTACGGGCTTCAAGGACGTTTGGATGTGCTTGCTGAGGATGATAAAAATAGTATTGATATAGTGGAATTGAAGTCAGGCAAAGCACCAAATAGAGAACTCCATATCCAACTTGGTATGTATAAGAAACGTCCGCTGACGCTACCTCTGTGGGTTGGGCATTATGTTCAAATCATCTGCTATAATATGCTTCTGCAAGAGTATTTTAATGCGGATAAGAAGCGACATATTGGCTTCTCTTCCATACTATATGCTGCTGTCAATGAGCCAGAACCGTTGCGTAGCGTGGTGGATAACTACTTCGTCCAAAATGAAATTATAACGAATAGGAATTGGGTTGTAGCATTTATGCGCGAACTTGCATTAGGAAATCTATCTGTGTTAGATGGCATTGACGATAAGAAAATAAATATGTTACCGAAGTATGGACAGGATGACGCAAGAGTATGGAAAGCCCGATTTCACTCGCTTAGCCAGACGGAGCGTGCATACTTCCAATGGACGCTCGCATTTATTGTAAAGGAGGGATTTTCGCAAAAAATTGGCTTGTTCGGTGGAACATCGCATTCCGGTGCGAGCAATGGCTTTGCTGGTCTATGGTTGCAGTCCTTAGAGGAGAAGATGCTGAAAGGAACGGTGCTTTCTAAGTTGCGTATTAACTTGGAGCATAGCATCCTTGGAACGATGCACATTTGGTATGATTTGCAGAACGAAAATGTTTATTCTACGTCATTCCGCAAGGGAGATATTTGCGTCCTATATCCGCAAGTAGAGGACGTTTCGCCTACGGATAACCAGCTGATGCGCGGTCGTATAATGGAGATAGATAGCACTCACATACTAGTTTCCTTTCGGAACAAACTATCGCAGAACCAGATGAATGCAGAGTGTTATTGGTGTCTTGAGGCGGATTATATGGAGGTAAGCAATCGCTATTTATATAGTTCGCTGTCGGAATTCATATTCGGGAAAGCTTCAAACAAGCAAGCGATACTTGGTCTGGCAGAGCCGACTTTTGTAGAAGCGACATATTTAGAAGAAGTGGTGAATGGTATTGAGGAATTGTCCGCAGAGAAGCGCCAAATCATACTTTCAGCCCTTGCTGCAAATAATTATTATCTAATACAAGGACCTCCCGGCACCGGTAAGACATCCTTCGTCCTCCGCTATCTTGTTCAACTCTTACTGCAATATACTTCGGAGCATCTGCTTGTGTTAGCATATACAAATCGCGCTGTGGATGAGATATGTAGCAGTTTGAATCGCATTCCAAATTGCGAATATATACGGCTGGGAAACGCTGACTCATCCGAGCATATAGACAAATTAATGTGTAATATACCGATGGAAGAAATTTCCGATAGAGTGATGGAATGCAAGTGCTTCGTGGCAACGGTAGCAACGGCGAATGCCAATCCGGAACTATTTGATTTGAAGGAATTCGATACCGTGATAATAGACGAGGCAGCGCAAATATTGGAATGCCATATTATTGGCTTGCTTTCGCATTCGCATCGTTTCATAATGATAGGTGATGAGAAGCAGTTGCCGGCTGTTACATCTGTATCTGAGAGCGAGTTAGCCGTTGATAATGAACATCTGAGCGATATAGAATTTAGCAATATGGGAACTTCTCTATTCGAACGCCTTCTGCGAGTGAATAAGCGGAACGGCTGGCGTGCATACTCTATGTTGTGCGAGCAATCGCGTATGAGTTATGAAATAATGGAGGTGGCTAATATCCTATTTTACAAGGGACAACTGCGTCTCAATCCATTGACTACCAGCGAAGAGGACGCTTCACACAAACTTACTTTCATCAATACGCCACTTGAACAGAGTTCAAAGAGGAACGATACGGAGGTTGAGAATGTTATTGCATTGGTGAATGAATTTAGAGAGGAACTGGGAGAGCGCTTTAATAGCCGTTCTATTGGTATTATCTCTCCTTGGCGGAAACAATGTAATGCTATAATTAATCGTTTGGATGAGGAGTTGCGTTCTATGGTGACGGTGGATACGGTGGAACGCTTTCAAGGTTCGGAGCGAGATATAATTATTTACTCAACGGCGACAAACAATCTACCACAACTTAATCTATTGTCGGAAGCGAGGATGATAGATGGGATATTGGTAGATAGAAAACTTAATGTAGTGATTACACGTGCTAAACGGCAGTTTATAATGCTTGGAAATAGGGAATTGCTATGTGAGAAGGATATTTATAGGAGGTTGTTGTTGAGTATGGAATGCAAAAGTGAATAAATATTTGATATTATTTGGTAAAGTTATGCATTATACATATATTGTAATATAATGTTAGATACATTTTTTTAATTGCCAAGATATGTCAGATAACCCACACAAACGTTCATTTACCCAAATACTGAGTAATCCATACACATTAACAGCGTTGTTTTTTGTGCTTTTTGGTGTGTTGCTCTATTTTCTCATTAAGAATTATCAAAAGACCGAGTATCTGGAACTCAAAAGAGTAGTAGATATGCGTGCCGATGAGATAACATCTCGTATTAAGTATAACCTATACACACGCATACAATACAACCGTTCAACGGCGGTCTATATACGTTCTAATCCGGATGTAACGCAATCGGAATGGTCTACTTATGTAGATGCGATACTGAAATATGATAAGGACGGCGTAATAACATCAATGTCTAATGAAGAGAACTATATTATCAAACGGATAGCGCCTTTTGAATTGAATAAGAAAGCATTAAATCTCAACTTAAGAGTAGGCGCTCCGGAGCGTTCGGCTGGCTTAGATAGTTGCGTGAAGAATAACGATGTGTTTGTAGAGGGACCATTTCCATCTAAACAAGATTACTATTGCTTGTGTTGCTACATACCGGCTTATAGAATAGACCCGAAGACAGGGAAGGATACATTGAATGGAGTGACGGACTGCGTATTGAACTGGGATAAATTTCAGAAAGTTTGTGGCATAGATAAGCCAGATAGTTTGATAGAATACGCAATTAAAGGGAAGAATGCAAGAGGAATGGAAGGCGGAATGGTATTAGGCGATGAGAGATTGTTCTATAAAGAAGACATACAGACATACAAAATAGAATTACCTATAGGAGAATGGTGGTTGGCTGCATACCCCAGAGGTGGCTATGATAGTAGCTATTATGTAGCAGTATTTGCATATTCTGGTTTAGCCGTTCTATCGATTGGATTTTATTTTATAGTGGTTTATATTAGTAGAAGATACTTCTTATTTACCACAAATGTAGTAAATTCTATGTGGCGAGCAGATGGCGAAACACTAAGATATACTTCTGTATCAGGTAATACACGAGATTTGTTTGGCTTAGACCGCAGTGATATAGTAGGGCAGCCGATTACAATGCTTGCGAGTAGCGCAGAATCCAATGAATTAATAGATGAGATACGGAGAGAGGAGGTTGAGTTTCTATATGGTAAGCAAAACATATTGTCGTATAATTTAGAGATACAAAAGCAAAAAATAGACGGCACTCCAATATTCTTAATAATGTCTCTGTTGGGTATCACAAACCGCAAGCGAGAAGTAAAGGAGTATATTGGTTTCACAATCAACATCTCGGATATAAAACGGCATAGCAATGAATTGCAAAGTTCATCCTCCCGCTACCATTACATACTTAATAATTCCACAGCCCCGATTTTTATAATAGATATACAAACACTAAATGTCACCTTTGTATCTAATTCGATAGAGAGTATATTGGGCTATAGGTCAGATGAGATAATGGGACGCCCAATATCAATGGTTCTTACAGAGTTTAGTCATAGATTGGTATCTGAGATTTTGGAAGAAAATCTTATTAAATTAAAAGAATTCCGGATAGATAAAGTAAATGATACAATAGAGATAGCCGCATTACATAAAGAAGGATATGAAATATCGTGCGAAATATCCACGACCTTATTGCAGAATGAACAGGGCGATATTGTAGAGATATTAGGCACATTGAAGAGTTTGGAGGAGCATAAGAAGTTATTAGCAGATTTGAAAGGAGCAGAGCGAATATTCAGGATGGTAATGGATAATAGCCACGATGCAATATGGATATTGGATTATCCATCTCTGGACTTCAAATTTATGTCGCCGGGACAATACTATCTTACCGGAATAGCAGCAGTAGATAAAGTGGGAATGAACTTAAAGCATACCTTATCTCCGTCAACATTTGAATATGCGAAAGATTATATAGAAGATATTTTGGATAAATTTAGCAAGGGTGAAATTGACTCTACATTTGCATCTTTCGAAGTAGAAGTTAAGCATAAAGATGGTTACTATATTTGGGGTGAAGTGGCTTGCACGTTTGTTGGCGATGTTCATACAAAAATCGGCGAGATAGTAGGTATAACACGCGATATAACAGAGCGAAAGAACTTGCAGGCATCAATAAAAGAATCGGAGAAGCGTTATAGAATCATATTGGATTCTACTAATGACATTCTATTTACAATGCACCTTAGCACGTTGCGAATAACATTTGCTACTCCTGCAAGTTTTAATGTAATTGGCTATACAGCCGATGAATGTGTCGGAATGTCCTTAAAGGACATATTATTGCCGGAATACATAGTTAAGATGAATGAAATGCTGAGAGTGGAGACCGCTAAATTTAGTAAGGGTCAAATCAGTAATGTGAATGTAGAATTTGAGGGCGAAGCACGCCATAAAGATGGACGAAAAGTATGGTTATACATATCTTGTATGGCTATAACAAATGAAGAAGGAGAGCAAATAGAACTACAAGGACTCGCTAAGTTAATAGACAAGCGTAAGTTGGCAGAGCAGAAGTTAGCAGTGCAATCCAAGGAATTAACACATCTCAGTTCGACGAAAGATGCGTTTCTATCTATCATTTCGCAAGACCTAAAAAATCCTCTGCAAGCATTGATTAATACTATCTCTCTGCTGCAAGAGTATTACAAAAGTATGGCTATTGATGATATTGGTGCAAATATAGATAAGATAGCAAACGCCTCAAATCACATTAACCAGTTATTGGATAATGTGTCGTTGTGGGCGCTTAGTGCATTGGGACAAATACCATATAATCCGACAATTAATGATTTGCCTGAACTCATAAAGAAAGCGGTATTGCATTTATCAGAGCAAGCCAACCGCAAGCAAATAACACTATCTATAGGAGCCAATTCCACTTCCAATATGGTGATTTGCGATTTGAATATGATAAGTATCGTTCTGCGTAATCTTATCTCTAATGCCATTAAATACTCGCAATTTGACTCACCCGTTATGATTGCCTTTGAGGATTATGATAAAGAAACTTTGGAGGTATCGGTGAAGGATTTCGGTGTTGGGATGAAGCAGGAGACGATAAATAATCTATTCAGTATGGAAGGAAGGAGTTCTACTTCTGGCACAGCAAATGAGACCGGCTCCGGCTTAGGATTAATCGTCTGTAAAGAATTTATGGATAAGCACAAATGCAAAATATGGGCTGAAAGTGCAATGACAGCGGGGACTACTATTAGGTTTATGTTGCAGAAGGCGAGATAGTTTTGTGTGTTTTGGAAATTGCGTAGCAAGCCCGCAATTACATATAGCAGATTAGATTCTATAGTTAGTTTTGATTTGGCTTATTACATATTCCTTTACTTCCATATCGCAGGCATTTATATCTTCTATTGTATGGACTTGGCGTAGTGGAAAATGAGCCACGGCGTCTTGTATTATATCGGGGATACGTAGTATTTTTATTTCACCGCGTAAGAATGTAGCAACAGCAATTTCATTCGCAGCATTAACTACAATAGTAGCGTCTCCACCTCGTTTCAGTGCATCTACAGCGAGCCATAAGCAAGAGAATTTACTTTTATCCACCTCAACGAAATCCAGTCGCAAGTCCTTGAGTGATAGACGTGGATAGTCGTATGATAACCTCTGCGGGTAAGTGAGCGAGTATGAAATTGGGATACGCATATCTTGATTGCACAACTGCGCCTTCATCGAGCCATCTTTGAATTGCACCATAGAATGAATGATGGATTGCGGATGTATCACAACATCCAATTGCTCTATCGTTAGTCCTTCAAATAACCAATACGCCTCAATTACTTCAAATCCCTTATTCATCATCGTAGATGAGTCAATGGTCACTTTATTTCCCATCTTCCAATTTGGGTGATTTAGAGCATCGGATACGGTTACTTTTTCCAATTGCTCCCTTGTGTAATTTAGGAATGGACCACCGGAAGCAGTAAGGATTAACCTTTCTATTTCATCTAAGCGTTCGCCTTGCAGACATTGGAAAATGGCGCTATGCTCGCTATCAATCGGTAAAATCTTAGCATTCATTTCTAATGCCGTAGATGTGATAATACGCCCAGCGGTTACCAATACTTCCTTGTTTGCAATAGCGACGTCCGTTCCATTTCGCAATGCTTCCAATGTAGGACGTACTCCAGCAAAGCCGACTAAGCCAACAACAACAAGGTCATTTGCCTTGTCTGCTGCTGCTTCAATTATGCCTTCTGAGCCACAAAGAATTTTGCCTTTGAAATTTGTCTCTGCTATAAAATTTTTGTATGATATTTCGTTATTGATAACAACGCCAAGTGGCTGAAATATACTGCATTGCAAGTCAAGAAGATGTATGTTGGTATCGGTTGTGAGGTAGTTAATGCAATATAATTCTCTATGTGCAGAGATTACATCAAGCGTTTGAGTGCCTATTGAGCCGGTAGAGCCGAGTATAGTTATTGTTTTCATTTTACTCCCTTATTTGTAGTCATTAGTAATATCCTTTTGCTTTCTAACGGATACAATTCTAAAGGCATCCATAGCACAAGTATCGGATTGTTGCACATTTATTTTCACAAAGTATTTCAGCATAAGGCGAGACACAATGGAGGTTTCGCCATCAGTAATAAATTCTGCAACTTGTGGATGGACGATTAGATTTATCTTAAATTCATTCGTCCGCTTTGAGAAGTTTCGCAGCCACATTTCAATAGAATTAAGTAGCGTTGCACTTGATGCAATGCGTCCTCTACCATTGCAAGTAGGGCATACATCGCTCATCTTCTCAGACAAATTTTGATTTACCCTTTGGCGAGTAATCTGCATTAAGCCGAGTTGCGTAAGGGGATAGATAATCATCTTTGCTCTGTCGTATCGGATAACGCTTAGCATTTCGTTAAAGAGTTTCTTCTTATATTCATCCTTCTCCATATCAATAAAATCAACGATAATGATACCGCCGATGTCTCTTAAACGCAGTTGTTTGGCTATCTCCCGCGCTGCTTCTATGTTGGTGAGTAGAGCATTTTTCTCTTGGTCTGTTTCGGAGGATTTACCGGAATTGACATCAATTACAGTAAGCGCCTCCGTTCTATCGATAACGATGTCGCCACCATTACCCAATGTAAGAGTTCGCTTGTAAGTGCGTGCTAATTCGTTCTCTATGCCTAATGTTTCAAATATCGGTGTTATGCCATTGTAGTATTCCACTTTATCGACAAAGCGCGCCTCATTGATTTTCAGATACGATGTAATAGTGTTGTATAACTTAGCGGAATCAACGATTACACGGCTAATATCATTCTTAAAGAAGTCGCGGATGATGCTTGTAGCCAGAGTCATATCTTGATATACCAGCGAAGGTGTTTGTGTTTTCCTTGCTGCGAGTATTTTCTGCTCGCTGTCTTTCCAAGTGGTAAGTAGGTTGTCCCAATCTTGCAACAATTCCTCTTCTGTCTTACCGAAAGAAGCCGTTCTGATGATACAGCCAAACCCAGGAGGTAGTGATTTACGTGCTAATCTACGCAATCTACGACGTTCGTTGTCGTTACGTATCCTACGGGAGATGCCAATCATTTTGTCAAATGGAAGCATTACCACATATCTACCCGGTATTGCAATTTTCGTAGTTACCTTCATTCCCTTGTGAGAATATGCTTCGCGGACGACTTGCACCAATACTTCTTTGTTCTCTTGGAGGTTAATTATTACCTCTCCACCTTTCGTATTGAACGTAGCGAACTCGCGTGTAACGCTACCAACCGCAGAAATACGCTTCTTGTCGTTCTCATCCAATTCTATATCTTCATCGTCATCGGCGCTGGCATCGTCAAAATTATTGTATAGATTAGTGTCATCAACATCGGAGAAGTGTAGAAAGCCATCTTGATGCATTCCAACATCAACAAATGCAGCACTAATGCCGGTTGCGACTTTGCTTATCTTACCATAATACACATTTCCCAGCAGTTTTTCTTTCTCGGGTAATTCTATCAGATATTCCGCCAAATGCCCGTCTTCTGTAATTGCTACACGCACTTCATTTATGGTGGAATTTATTATTATTTCTTTTCTCATTTATGTTCTTTTTATTCAATACGATTTTAACCTTGCAATATACGATTTTTTTTCTTCACAATTACTATGCGCTCTATTTTACTCTCATTCCTCAATAACGACATAAGCGATAGCATTTGCTTCTGTATGGGCGATAGATAGATGGGTAGTGTAATTTCCCCATCGCTCCTTCATTATATTATTCAAAACGATAATGGGATTACCCGACGCAAGATTTTGCACAGCAACATCTTTGAATGCAAACGAATTGCTAAGACCAGTGCCAATTGCCTTACTAAATGCTTCCTTCGCAGCGAAGCGTGCCGCATAATGCTCATATTTGCGTTTGCCGAAGGACTCGCAATAATCTATTTCTGTGTCTGTCCATATTTTATTTAGGGAGTGTGCTCCGTATTCTACGAGCAGTTTTTTTATGCGAGCGACTTCAATTATATCGGTGCCGATGCCTATTATCATAGTGCGTATGGGGATTAGTGTTAGTGTTATTTTTGCAAAATTACTTTTAGTTTTTCGTATTTGGTTAGTTTAGTTTTTCCCTCAAAGATATTGTATTTGCGCTGCTTAATTTTTTGCAGGATAGCATAATATATGGCTCGCATCATTTCTGGGGATTTGAATTGGGACTTATCAGGTATATTTGCGAGATAGGAATTGGCGATGTCGTAATACTTTATTGCACGCAAATATTGGTGTTCCATAAGTGCGATGAAGTGAGTGGTATAGCGGAAGTTCAGTATATCATCAAAGGAGTAGTCGTATTGCTGCAAATCGGATAATGGAATATAGCAATAATTACGCTGTGCATCGGATACCACATCACGTATTATATTGCTTAGTTGGAGAGCGTAGCCCAGATTAATAGCGTATTGACGCATATCTTCGGTAATGTGATTGTCCGTAAAAATATGCAAACAACTAAGACCGACAATGCTCGCCACGCCATAGCAGTAGCTAAGCAAGTCCTCCTCATCGGCATAAGTATGCTGATGAAGGTCTCTATCTATACCATCAATGAGTATATTGAAATTGGATTGCGGAATGGAGTAATGCGATATTATATCCCAGAAGTCGGTGAGTGTTGGCAAGACATTTTCACCATACATAGATGCGATGCTCTCTTTCCAAAACGCCAAGCGGTTCTGCTTTTCTATTTGCTCTATATCTGCTTCATCTACGATGTCGTCAATGTAGCTACAAAAGGAGTAAAATGCGGTTATGGCGATACGTTTGTCCCTCGGTAGTATATTGAATGCAAAGCGAAAGTTGGACTTCTCACTACTAATGTTAGGAATATGTTCTATATCTGCAAATGTGCTTTTGGTTATCAGTTTCAATGTAATTGGTATTATTTAGCGAATTATATAGGAGGCAATGCCGGTTTAACTATTTGGATAATTTGGTGAAATATATCCTCTTTGCTTTGCGTAGCATCAATCATCTTCACTCTATCTGGCTCTTCTTCAGCAATGCTCCGATAGCCAGCAATAACACGCTCATAAAAAGCATTACCAGTCGATTCTATTCTATCATCAATGCTTCCAAAACGCCGCTCTAAACTCACGGAATAGGGTATATCTAATAGGAAAGTGAAATTGGGAATTATCTCGCGTATTGTAATTTTATTCAGCAACTTAATATCATCTATGTTCTGTTGCCTCCCAAAACCCTGATATGCAATGGTCGAATCATAGAATCTATCGGAGAGGACAATTTGTTTTCTGCATATCGCCGGATGTATGACAGAGTCCACCAATTCTGCTCTGGCTGCTTCGAACATAAGTATCTCGGATACAGAAGATATATTGTATTCCATATTTAGCAGGACGTTTCGCAATTTTTCTGCTAATGGTGTGCTACCGGGTTCTCTCGTAGTAAGCACATTATAGCCAATATCTTTTAGGTATTTATGCAACAGATTAAGCTGTGTAGTTTTGCCACAACCATCTATGCCTTCAAAAGTAATGAACACTGGTAGATTGATTAATGATGAGTAATTTTGTTGTTTATTGTTTTTGAGTTATACTTTTTCTAATGCCCACTTAAAGCATTCTATGTATTTTTCTGCACACTTATTGGATGAAAAGTCCTCTGCCATTGCATTATTACGCGCTATATCCATATCGGAAGAATAGTAAATAGTGGCTGAGCGGTTAAGTGCAAATTGAAAATCGCCCGCATTGTAATTCCAAAATACAAAGCCATTGCCTTGTTTTTCGCTCGGTATGAATTCGCGCACTGTATCGGAAAGACCGCCTGTAGCACGTACGAGCGGCAATGTGCCATACTTCATTGCATACATCTGAGTAAGTCCGCACGGCTCAAAGCGAGATGGGATAAGTAGAAAGTCGCTAGCTCCATATAGGTAATGAGAAAGTGCTTCATTGTAGCCGATATACACAATGGAACTATTAGGATATTTATGCTTAATGTAGTTAAAATAATTCTGATAATGTGCTTCGCCAGAACCGATAAGAGCAAATACAAAGCGGTCATTCCACAAATAATCTTCCAGCACATTAATTATTAGGTCTATA
Organism: Ignavibacteria bacterium; assembly: GCA_031261605.1. Taxonomy (GTDB): domain Bacteria; phylum Bacteroidota; class Ignavibacteria; order Kapaibacteriales; family UBA2268; genus WRLB01. The sequence continues at coordinate 30,531 of JAISJI010000008.1, forward strand.
CCCTTCTGCTCAGTTAAGCGGGAGATAATGCCGATGAGAGGAAGGTGGTCTTTGCCCGTTATACCGTGCTCTGCAAGGAATTTCGATTTCAATTTTTTCTTTTTATCAAGCGTATTTGCATCGTAATTAATCGGCAATTTCTTATCCGTTTTCGGATTCCACTCCGCATAATCAATACCATTGAGAATGCCCACAAGGTCCCCACCACGTGCATTTAGCACATCGTGCAGACCTTCGCCAAAGTAGGGAGAACGTATTTCACGTGAGTAAGTCGGGCTCACAGTAGTAACTTTATCAGCGAACATTATACCCGTCTTCATATAATTCGTTCCACCATAATACTCAAACCAACTGCCCGGATAGAATTGCTCCATACCAAAACCCGTGTATTCCATTGTTGGCTGCGGAGCAAAGCGTCCTTGATACGCAAGATTATGAATAGTGAAAACGCCGGCTGTCTTTGCGAAAAATGGGTCTTTGCGGTGATATATCTTGAGCAACGGCATTGTGAATGCAGTATGATAGTCGTGAGAATGAATTACATCGGGTTTAAACTTCAACGCTTTCGCCGCTTCAAACGCTGCTCTGGCGAGGAATATAAAGCGTCTATCGTTGTCGCCAAACTCTGATGGAGCACCATATATGCCATCTCTACCATAGTAGCCGTTGTGCTCCAGCAGATACACATCTACATCGGTATTGGGTAACTTGCCCTTGAGCAATGTCGCATACTCATTCCAGTATCCCATCGGCACTACGAGCGTCAGACCGGTCGGCTTAAAGCCCAGTTTATCTGCATCTATGAAGTAGAACTTGGGTATTAGAATAATCGGCGTATGACCTTGCTTTTTCCATTCTATTGCTAAGGATGCTACGACATCGGCTAATCCACCGGATTTTGCCAATGGGGCTACTTCAAATGCTACAGAGAGAATATTCATATTATCAATTCCATTTTGAATTTATAAGTACACCTAAATATAGCAATAAAATTCCAATATCACTGCCTCATTGCAAAAATAATTTCCATCCCCAAATATATACCATATATATACCATACTCTTGCCAGACCTTCCCAACATACGTAATTTTGTATTTTCATTTTCATAAGGAGCAAAAATATGTTCACAAATCAACGCCTAAAATACGAATCAGTTACCAAATATCAATGGTTCGAATTCTACTGTGCAAGCGGCACAACCCGCACTCTGCAAGCAGTTACAGACCACTTTAACGTGGAATATCGGAAAGTAATGCGTGCATCAGCCAAGTGGAATTGGCTCACTCGCGCCCATCTTTACGACGAATATCAGCAACAACTTAACGACGAAAACAGATACAAGGAGATTGATGCTCTGAAAGAAGTCGTTGAAAAACA
>JAISJI010000048.1 GCA_031261605.1 Ignavibacteria bacterium
GTTATCGTTGGTGCAATTTTTTTTCATATTTTTGTATTGGGTATTTTTAATGGAATACAAAAATAACATTTTTTTCATTATAAAAAAAACATTTGTGCTCATTTTTTTAACACTGCCCTTCCTTGTGGGAATGGGGTTTGGGGTGGGGTCTTTTCCAAACTTCTATGATTTTTGTCTGAACCTTGATTTACCCGATTTGTCTGATTGACTACGATTTTTCTTCAATCATTGTTCCCCCTTCCTTGGGGGAAGGGGGCTAGGGGGTTAGGTAGAGACCTTCGCTTGTGGGAAGGAGGCTAGGTAGTCCATTGTCTCCACCACCAAACGACCACTCACCGCAGCACTCTCAATCGTTGCCGGTAAATTGGTCGCAGTCCAATCTCCCGCAAAATAAAAATTTGATAGTGAACTCCGCACACTCGGACGACGAATCTCATTCATATAAGTAAGCAGTGGCGTTGCATTCTGTTCCCGTAAAATCTTATATCGCCCAATCACAACATCCGTAATCCTAGTAATCTGACGCAACTCCGCTACAATCACTCGCATCAATTCCACATCAGACAACGGCATCGCATCATTGGCTGCACTCATTGTAATAGAATACAAATGCTTTGAACTCATACCACTCTGCATTTTGCTACAATTAAATACCCACTCAATATTCGTCCCAATACTACAAATACTCTGCTTATCAAACAATGCACCATCGCACCAAATATAAACCGAAAGTATTGGCGACGATGACCATTCCTTATACTCCGCAAAAATTGGATGCAACTTCGTAAGATTCCTCGCCGGCAATGTAGATATAACTCTATCCACCGCAATATTTTCACCATTTACCACAATAGAACAGCATCTGTTATCAATCACATCAATACTCGTAACTGCGGACTTGAGATGCAACCTACTCCCAGCATTCGCAATCTTAACTTCAAATCCATCAAACAAACTCTGCAACGGCACAATAGCATTCTGCAACGACATCTCTCCACTACTAATAATCCGCTTCAACGTAGCAAGAAACAATTTCGCTGAAGCATACTCTATCGGTGCATTCATAATAGACACGCACAACGGCTTCCACAACCTCTTAATAGCAATATCACTCACTCCAAGACGTCTAAACAACTCGCTAACAGAATAATCCTCTCCATTTATACCTCTGAGCAAATGCAACAACATACTATTCGCACGCAATTTATCCATATATCCAATCCCTTCCATCCTCCATAATCCAAACAGCAAACCGAGTATATTATTCGGATATGTGCAATCCAATTTATAAGCAAAATGGGAGGCACTATCAACAAAATCCACATTAATATTCCCTGTATTTGAAAGCAAATGCTCTGTTCCCAACCACCTCAGTAACGAAAAAAACTCCTCGTATGCTCCAGAAAACAAATGCTGTCCATTATCCATCATATCGCCACTTTCTCCATCCACAAACGAATAACAACGACCACCAATATGATTCCGACTCTCATAAATATCAACTTCATACCCTTTCGCAAGCAAATACTTTGCCGCTGTCATCCCTGCTACTCCTGCGCCTATAATTGCAACTTTTTTCATAAACTTCAAAAAAATGTAAAAAATATCAATATTACTTTGTTATTACAAAAATAGTTATTAAATTGGAATATATTTACATTTACATTAAGGATTTACTATAATGAAAAAAACAACTACTCTACTTGCGATTATACTCGCAACTATCATCTCTTTTGGCTCAGCTTCCGCTAATGATGCCAATTTGATGTTGAATCCTGCCCATCCAATGCACGACAACATCAAACTACAGATGAACAAATCTATTACATACTCCATCAGTGAGCAATCCGCTATAACACCTGTCAACAAGCTCCCTAATGCATTGCAAGCAGGAACCGAAGACATCTCAATCACTTGGATGAGCTACGAAAATGCTGGTGCCGATGAAGAACAATATGGTGGATTAGGTCTAAACCAAGCCGCCAAATTCTATGCGCTAATGATATATGAACCAGAAGATTTACTTCATTTCAAAGGCGTCTATTCCGTCAAAACAATTAACTCTATTAACTTCGCTATCGCTGGGCTATACGTTTCCTATGTTAAAAACGTTAAGGCAGTTATTTTGACATTAAATGGAAACTCTCTTTCAATATTGGCTACTAAAGACGTCCCTAATCCTGTCGGTGACTGGAACAACATCGCTTTAGATATTCCTTTTGAAGTACCAGCTAATACCACTCTCTACATCGGATACTACCTTGAAACAACAGGTCAATCATACCCGCTATCACTTACTGATGAAAAGGGTGTCCCTAAACAAAGCCGCCTTTTCTATGGCACATCTTCCCTATCTATTTTAGATATCTCCAACAACTACGGCTCCTTTAGAATTAAAGCCGATGCTACTGCCGAACTCAGCGATATCCAATATAACGCTAATTTCACCGATTTGTATGTCCCAGATTATGTAGCCAAAAATTCTAATTTCCAATTCGAAGTTGAAGTCGCTAACTACGGAACACAAACTATCACTTCTTTAGAACTCGGATACAAAGTAGATGACGGAGCCGAACAAACATTCACTAAAAGCGGATTAAACATCAATGCCGGCAATAAAGCTACTTTCGCAAGCCCTAATATCAATGCCGGCGATGTTGTTGATGTACATTCCGTTGATGTTACTATAAAAAAAATAAATGGCTCTTTCGATGACGAAGATTTATCTAACAACAACCTTTCCTCAAATTATTCCGTCGCTGCATTTATGCCCAAGAAAATTGTCTTCGGCGAAGAAGCTACCGGCACATGGTGCCAATGGTGTCCGCGCGGATGGGTTATGATGGAAAATATGAAAAATACCTATCCTAATGATTGGATTGGCGTCGCTGTTCATAACGGTGACCCTATGGTTGTTGCCGCATACGATGACGCTATTATGGATATTATTAATGGCTCCGGATACCCTCACGGAAGCGTAGATAGAACTTACGACTTAGACCCAAGCCAATTCGAACAAGCATTCAATTATGCTAAAGATGAATTCGGACTCGCTTCACTTGAAACTAGTAGCTACCTATGGACATCTGATACCCGAAAAGTATCTTTCGATGCAACGGCTACTTTCGCAGCTAAAGTCAAAGACGGCGACCTACGCTTCATAGGTATTATCACTGAGGATAGCTGTCGCGGCACTTCTAATTCTTGGAGACAAGTGAACGCTTATTCCGGAGGTGCTAACGGTAAATGCGGCGGCTTCGAAGACCTACCCAATCCTGTTCCTGCTTCCCAAATGTTCTACAATGACGTTGCAAGAGCCGTTATCGGAACTCCATACGGAGAATCTGGTAGCATTCCTGCTAACTTAGAACCAAATGAAACCGCTACTTTCAACTTCAGCTATACTATACCTGTTACTTGGAATTACGATAACCTACACTTCATTGTCATCATATATGATGCTAATAATAAAATCGTTTATAACGCTGCCAAAGCATTTAAACCAACAGGCATCTACGACACTCCAAGCGCTCTGAATGCCGTCTATCCTAACCCAACAAAAGGAGACATTAACCTTGACCTAAACGAAAACGGCAAAGTTACAGTATTCTCATTAGATGGAAATGTAATCTACGAAGGCAACAGCACTGAAGGCGTTTCTAACCTTAAACTCAATGCTCCAGCCGGAACTTACTTCATTCGTATCGAAGCCGCTACCGGCACTACTACTTCCAAATTCGTAATAGAGTAATAACACACAACAGAAAATAAAAACAGCCCAAATCTACATAAGATTGTGGGCTGTTCTTTTTTCTAAAATATCTATTTCCAATAATCCCTATCTAAACTGCGATACTGAATGGCTTCGCTAATATGGAAACTCTGAATACTATCCGCTCCAGCAAGGTCTGCAATAGTTCTACCAACTTTGAGTATCCTATCATAAGCCCTCGCAGAAAGACCCATCCGCTGCATTGCACGTTCTAACAACTTCTGGGAAGCATCGTCAAGTTCGCAAAATTTGCGAATATCCTTAGAAGACATATCCGCATTTTTATGAATCCCATCCATCTTCGCAAACCGCTCTGATTGCATCTCTCTGGCTTTGATAACTCGCTCCCTAATGAACTCAGAACTTTCGCCATTCGCTTTTGCAGCGAGGTCTTGGTATTTCACCGCCGGCACCTCCACATGAATATCTATTCTATCTAATAGCGGACCAGATATTTTCCCCAAATACTTTTGTATCTGAGTCGGCGAGCAAGTGCATTCCTTACTTGGATCGCCGTAATTACCACACGGACACGGATTCATAGAGCAAGCAAGCATAAAGTTTGCCGGATAGTCAACCGACTGCTTTGAACGTGCGATGCTGATATTCTTATCCTCCAACGGCTGACGCAATACCTCCAAAACATTACGTGCAAATTCCGGCAATTCATCCAAAAACAGAACACCGTGATGAGCAATAGAAATCTCACCCGGACGTATGAATGACGCCCCACCACCAACCAACGCAACATCGGAAATTGTATGATGAGGCGAACGAAATGGACGGTCTGTCACAAGTGCTTGCCCCTTTTCTAACAGACCTGCAATAGAATGTATTTTTGTTGTCTCTAACGATTCGTTAAGTGTAAGTGGTGGAAGCACTGATGGAATACGCTTTGCAAGCATCGTCTTACCTGAACCGGGAGGTCCAATTAGCAAAATATTATGACCACCCGCAGCAGCAATTTCTATTGCACGTTTCACATTATCCTGTCCCTTTACATCGGACATATTCTCGCGCGAATGATATTGATTTTGAAATATTTCGGTCTTATCTACATAGCAAGGAGTGATGTTCGTTGTGCCGTTGATGTATTCAACAGCTTCGCGCAATGTCTCTATCGGTATCACCTCTATACCATCAACTAATGCTGCCTCTTCGGCATTTTGCTTAGGCACAAGCAATTTAGTGTATCCTTCTTCTTTGGTCTTAATTGCAATGGATAACGCCCCATGTATTGGTCTCAAACCACCTTCAAGAGAAAGTTCACCCAATGCTATCACACCTTCAAATGACTCTTGTGGTAAGAAGCCAACAGCGCTAAGTATGCCCAATGCGATGGGTAAATCAAATGCACTGCCAACTTTGCTTACATCGGCAGGAGCAAGATTAACTGTTATTTTCTTTGTTGGAAATATGAAATCAGAGTTTTTTATCGCAGCCGATACTCTTTCGCGGGATTCTTTAATAGTAGAATCGGGCAATCCAACAATAGAAAATGCAGGCAATGCGTTATCTAAATGAGTTTCAATTTCAACAATAAAGGCATCAATACCGAATACTGATGCCGAAAATAAGCGAGAATACATAATAGTTCAAATGAATTATAAAATTTTACTTAATATTTTTAATATGCACAGCATAGAACAAATTCAAATCAATAGATGGAAAGGGAAATGGCCACCAAGATTCTTCTATATCATCAAAATAATAACGTATCATACTAATTAACACATTAATTGGATTACAATGCTCTAATGCCAAAAACAAATCATATTCGTCTAAGCCGGTGCGGGTGGCTCTCTTTCGACCACCTATAGTTCTACCTAACCTCCATCCTAATCCCGGGTCGCATGGTAATAGTATTGATAGTATCCCTGTTCTGTTCTGTTCTGTTCTGTTCTGTTCTGTCCTATCCCCCCTTACCACTCTGCTCCATTCCTCCAATGCTTTCTCCGGATGATGTATATGCTCTAAGCAATGCGATGCAATTAATCTATCAAACGAATTATCTGAAACGTCCAAATGCTCGCCTTGAAATAATTTTGGCTGAATATTTTGCGGATAATTCATTGTTTTTATTTTTTCAATTACAGCTGCATCTCCATCCGATAAAATGTAAGTTCCAAATTTATGATTGATATATGGTAGGTGGTAACCTACACCACTGCCAATTTCTATGACATTATCAAAATAATCCTCATTAGTATATTTCTTTTCTATCAGTTTGTGAGATTGTTTCATACAATACGGCTGTATGCCACTACTATATTGGTCGTTATCATATCTACCATCAGTCCAATAGGTGCTAAAATCAGGTGTTTGTTTCATAGTTAGTGTTATAATGTTGTATTTAATGAGAAAAAATTATCTAAGCACGCCGCGTTCCGATGTGCGAATGAAATCTATAGCGTATTGAATATCTGGCGCTATATTTGTATGGCTGGCTATGTAATTATTAATGGCTGCTGTATTGTTCATTCCAGAGCGGAATATTGCAATGTAAAAATCGCTAATTTCTTTAATCAATTCAGATGCAAAGCCACGTCTCATAAGACCAACCTTATTCACTCCATGCCACGCCGGCTCCCTATCAATCAAAGAAAACGGCGGTGCATCCTTCGTCACAATAGCACCAGCGCCTATCATAGAAAATTTACCAACACGGCAGAACTGATGTATCGCAGCAAGCCCGCCAAATGTAATACCATCTTCCACTGTAACGTGGCCCGCAAGTTGCACTAAATTGGACATCACATTCCTATTACCAAAATGGTTGTCGTGTGCAATATGCGTGTATGCAAGCAAGCAATTATTATCGCCAACGATGGTATGACCTTGCTCGCCGGTGCCGTTATTGATGGATACAAATTCGCGTATTAAGTTGTTATTGCCAATAGTGGTGCGGGTTTCCTCGCCTTTATACTTGAGGTCTTGTGGGTCAGTGCCGATAACGACCTTGCTATAAATTTTGTTGCCAGAGCCAATAACTGTGCGTTTCCCAATTAGCGTATGGTAACTAATTTCGGTGTTATCGCCGATTATGACATTGTCTTCAACAATGCTGAATGCGCCGATGGACACATTTTCTCCAAGTTGCGCACTCGGTGATACTATTGCGGTTGGGTGTATAATTGTTGCCATAAATATTCAAATAAAGTTCGGTATGCAATATACGCAAAAGTATTTAGAAAATAATAGTTTAATTTTCCACAAGTTGTAATTTCGCAAATTTCATTAGCAACTGCTTCCTGCCAACATTCGCAAATTGTATAGTCGCTTTAAGATTATCGCCCATACCGCTAATCATAACTATTTTCCCAACACCAAAACTGTCGTGCTTGACTACATCGCCAGTGCGAAAAGCATTGCTACCAGCGGATGGATAACTTGGCTTAGTGGGTATTTGCGAATAGTTATCACTATACTGCATATCGTCAAATGCTGGATATTGCTTCTTTTGCGGAATAGATGACTTAACTTGATTAATATGTAAATCTTGGTATTGTCGCTTCTTAATTAGAATAGTATTACCCGTTACATCCTCTAAAAATTCCTCATCTATTTCACGCAAAAACAGCGAGGGTAGCATACGTTGGATACTACCAAACTTCAATCTATTCTCTGTATATGTAATAACGAGATTTTTACGGGCACGTGTGATACCAACATAGAACAGACGCCGTTCCTCCTCTTCATCATCGCGCATACGTGCAGATGTAAGTGGAAAAAGTTCCTGCTCTAAGCCACCAATGAATACATTGTCATATTCCAAACCTTTTGCTGAATGCAGTGTCATCAGCGTTATGCGGTCTTCTGCCAATTCCTTCGCATCCAAATCGGAGATAAGCGACACTTGCTCTAAGAATGTGGAGAGTGTTCTACCCTCCGCATCGCGTATGTGGTTGAACAATTCTGTAAGCAACTGCTCTATGTTGCGTAGTTTATCATTTGCTTCATCTGTATCAATCTCCTTGTAGTAGTCAGTTATTCCTGTCTCTTGTATGTATTCTATCAAATGCTCCGGCTCTGCGTTATCAATAACTAATTGGCGATGCTTTTGGAATATATTATACAGCCGTTTTGCTTGTATAGCAGTTTGTTTTCGCTTTGTAATGTAGTCATCGGCGAAGTAAAGAGCATCATACATAGGCATACTTTTACGGTCAGCATAATTGCGTATCTCCTCAATAGATGCAGCACCAATACCGCGTGGCGGCTCATTAATTACACGTAGCAAAGAGCCATCATCCCGCGGATTTACTAATAAACGCAAATATGCAAGCACATCATTTACCTCTGCTCGCTTATAGAATGAAAAGCCACCAACCACAATATATGGTAAATTATACGCTCTACAAGCATTCTCAAAAGCCAGCGACTGCGCATTTGTCCTATACAACACTGCAAATTGATTCAACTGGTCGCCAGCAATATACCGCCTATTTATGATACTCGCAACAGTATTCGCCTCCTCTCTATCATCATAGAACTTCATCAACTTCACTTTATCGCCATCCGGATTATCCGTCCAAAGATGTTTATGCAGTTGTTGCTTGTTATGCAGTATGACAGAGTCGGCACAGCCAAGTATATTCTTTGTAGAGCGATAGTTCTGCTCCAACTTCACTGTCTTGCAGTATGGATAGTCATTCTCAAAATTTAGTATATTAGTAATATCCGCTCCACGCCATTTGTAAATGCTCTGTGCATCATCGCCAACTACGCTAATGTTCTGTCTATGCTTCGCCAATTCTTTGATTGCGGAATATTGCACCTTATTTGTATCTTGATATTCGTCTATTAATATGTAATGAAATTTATCCTGATATTTTGCGAGCAACTCCGGTATATGCAGTATTCGCAGCATATTCACAAGCAAATCGTCAAAATCCATCGCATTGTTTTTCAGCAAATACGCTTGATAGGAACGGTAGCATTCAGCCACCGTATGCTCAAATTTCGAGGACGCTTGCGTTCCATATTTATCCGGAAGAATAATCATATTCTTTGCAGATGAAATAACCGATGCCACAGCATTTTCCTTTGTCTCCTTTGGTATATTCAGCCGCTTCATTACTGTTTTCAATGCACGAAGCGATGCCTCTTGGTCATAAATGGTGAAATTTCTATCGTATCCAATTTTATCTGCCTCCACTCGCAATATACGTGCAAATATAGAGTGGAAAGTTCCCGCCCATATTCGCTTCGCATTAAACTCATCCACAAGTTGAGCAATACGACTTTGCATTTCTCTTGCTGCTTTGTTTGTGAAAGTCAGAGCAAGTATATTATATGGTTGGATGCCTTGTTCTATCAAATACGCAATTCTATGTGTAAGCACGCGAGTTTTCCCACTACCAGCCCCAGCGATAATTTGCAATGGTCCATTGATAGTGGTTACTGCCTCTACTTGTTTTTCATTCAGTCCATATAGAATATTATTTACTACTGAGCCGGCTTCCGATGCTTCCATTTCCTTATTCATTTAATTTGGTAGTTTAAAAACTATCAATATACTATTTTTATCGTGAAATTATATCATATACGCAAAAAAAATACTCATTGTAACAATGAGTATTTAAACCAAGGAGTGTGTATTATGAAAAATCAACCAAAAAACAACCAATTTTTTTTATGATTTGTAAATTCTATTTTACTATTGCGGTGCGCCTTCTCTAAGAGCATCACCTGCTTTACCGCGAGGTATTTGCACTGCACAGATAAGCGAATCCTCAGGAATACCAAATTCTATACCTTCTAAATTCAGGTCTCTAAGGTGGATAGATTGTGCTACATCCAATTTAGATACATCAACCTGGATTGAACTAACGAGATATTTCGGAAGACAAGTTATTTTGCATTTATGGAACACTTGTTGGAAAGTTCCACCCTTTCTAACGCCAACTGGCTGACCACCAATAAATTCAAAAGGAACTTGCACGGTGATTTTTTGGTCATCTTGAATGCCAAGCAAATCAAAATGGATTACCTTATCGGTTACCGGATGAAATTTTACTTCCTTCAATACGCATTTCTTTACCTGACCCTCAATATCCAAATGGACTAACTTTACATGGGATGAATGCACTACTGGGCGAAGTTCGCGTGGATTTACACAAACGTTCAGATTAGGAAATCCCTTTGAGTAATATATACCTGGGACTTCGCCATTTGCACGTAAACGTTTTGATGCTTGTTTGCCGGTTTCGCGTTTAACTGATTTTAATTCAACGACTTCTAACATTTTTAATTTATACCTTAAATAATTAACATTGATTAATGATTCGTCTGTCGCACTATCTTTCTATTTCAAAAAGCGTGCTAATAGAGCGGTTATCGTAAGTTCTGATTATAGATTCCGAAATCAATTCGCTGATAGAAATGACTTCTATTTTATCTATGTGTCTTCTTAATGGAATAGTATCTGTTATCAATAACTTATCTATTCCGTAAGTGGTTTCTATTTTTTCTAACGCATTGCCAGAGAATACCGGATGGACAACTAAGCCATATATCTTCAATGCTCCTCTATCCTTCAGCGACTCGGCACATTTGATAAACGTGCCACCTGTGTCAATCATATCGTCAACTAAGAGAACATTTTTATCCTTTACATCGCCTACAATAGTAGTGATTTCCGCTTCGTTATGCGCTGGACGGCGTTTATCTACTAGTATCAGCGAGCCGTCGAGTTTATTGCAATAGTTGCGTGCTGTCTTAGCACCTCCTACATCTGGTGCAGCCACTGCAAGTGGATCTAAGTCCAAGCGTCTCGCCTCTCTGATGAGAACAGTGGAAGCGTATAAGTGGTCTACCGGTATGTCAAAGAAGCCCTGTATCTGGGAAGAATGCAAATCCATCGTTATCACTCGGTCTGCACCTGCCTTCTCTATCAAATTCGCTACCAATTTCGCTGTAAGCGATACGCGTGGTTGGTCTTTTCTATCTTGTCTGGCATAACCAAAGTATGGAATTACTACTGTGATACGCTTAGCGGATGCACGCTTGGCTGCATCTATCAACATTAGCAGTTCCATTATATTCTCCGCAGGAGCAAATGTAGATTGAATTATAAAGAGGTCTATTCCTCTAATATTTTCTTCATACTTTACCCATATCTCTCCGTCACTAAAATTTCTAATCGAAGTTTGGGTTAATTGCATACCGAGATGATTAGCTATTTTCTCGGCTAATGGGAGATTCGAGCGTCCCGATGCTATTTTTAAATCTTGCACGGTTTGAAAATATAATTAAAGTAATGCGTCGCTGGGATGGCAGGATTCGAACCTGCGGATGCTGGTACCAAAAACCAGTGCCTTACCACTTGGCGACATCCCAATTCTGATTTGCAAAAAATCATACCCATAACTAATTGCTCTGTGCAAAAAATTATAGAATACAAAATTACGAACTTTTTGATAAAATACAAAATATTTTTTTATCTTTGTGCAAAAATAATAGACAAATATGAATATTAACAGAAAAAACACAAAGAATATACGCATCGGAAATCTGACCATCGGCTCGCCAAATCCAATTCCAATCCAAACTATGACCAATACAAAAACCGCTAATGCCACTGCTACATTAGCCCAAATCGCAGAAGCAAAGAATGCCGGTGCAAACATCGTTCGAGTTACGGTTAATGATGAAGGTGCTGCGGATGCACTGCTGGAAATAGTTGCTAATGCTGAACTGCCCATTGTTGCGGATATTCACTTCAACCATATTTTTGCATTGAAAGCCATTGCTGCAGGTGTTGCGAAGGTGCGGATTAACCCGGGAAATATCGGTAATGAGCAACGCATTAGACAGGTATTGGATGCTGCGAAAGAGCGTGCTATACCAATTCGAATAGGAGTAAATTCCGGCTCATTAGAGAAAGATATTTTGGAGAAATATGGTGCTCCTACCGCAGAGGCATTGGTAGAAAGCGCATTACGACACGTAGCCATCGCTAATAAATTTGACTTTGACGACATCGTAATTGCAGTAAAATCCTCCTCTGTTACTACCACCATAGACGCATACAGATTGCTATCAGAACAAACGAACTATCCACTACATCTCGGCGTTACCGAAGCCGGTAGTGTATTCGCCGGAACTATAAAATCAACAGTAGCAATCGCAACGTTGCTATCCGAGGGAATTGGTGATACCATTCGCGTATCGCTCACCGGCTCACCAATAGCGGAAGTAGAAGCAGGTATAGAAATATTATCGGCATTGGAATTGCGAAAAAAATATGTAGAATTGGTGTCCTGTCCCACTTGTGGCAGAGTAGAAGTGGATTTAATAAGCATAGTCCAGCAATTAGAACCATTGCTCAAGCCAATAAATAAACACCTAAAACTTGCGGTAATGGGCTGTGTAGTCAATGGTCCCGGTGAAGCCAAAGAAGCAGATATAGCCGTTGCTTGCGGTAAAAAGGAAGCGTTGTTGTTCATCAGAGGCGAACAAGTAAGCCGAATACCAGAAAGCGAAATCATTCCCACTATATTAGATACGATTGATAAATTTTAACTATCCACTGCAAATGAAATCCAAAATATTATTTATAACACTATGCATCTGCCTCAACATTCCGCTCAATGCTCAAATGTTCGAGATAACACCTGACATCGCCACTTGCACGCAAGGAAAAATCTCAGCAGAAGTGCGTGATAGTGTTCTTGCGCTGCTCAATCAAATACGTGCAGTGCATAAACTAAATCCTGTAACGTGGAACGACATCGGCGAGGACTTGGCACAAGCCGCATCATTAAGTATTGCTAACTCTGGCATTATGGTGCATACACCGGTTGCGGATAATTGTGCTACTCCGTCATCCGATTCCGGTCGTAAGTATTCTAATATCTCGCTTGGTCTATATCGTTCGCGTGATATGAGCGATATAGACAAACTATTCAATAGCACAATTGCACTGCTCGGCTGGCTCACCGATAACAAGAATGTAGCGGATTTGTCTATGGTGGGTCATCGTAGAATGCTACTTTCACCATTTTTGCAAACAGTAGGATTTGGTGCTGTTAAAGCAAATTTGAATGCCACTAATGCGCGGTATGCTGCGGCTCTCTGGGGCAATACAAAAGAAAATTTGGATACCTCCACTTGTCCCAACAATTACGTTGCCTATCCTTACGAAGAATACAAATCCGAGTGGTTTAATAAAAAATTCTATCTATCGCTCAATCTAATTCCAAAATCTAACAAGCCATTCACCAGCATCTCTTATGATTTCTCTAAGTGCAACATCTCCATTACCGATGAAAAGGGGCGTAAATACAAGGCATCCGGCATAAAATATTCTACAAAAATAGATGAATACGCTGATACTTTTTATTGTGGTTTATCCAACAATTTGTGCTGGAAAGTTAATGGATTAAAGGACAACACCAAGTATTTTGTAGCGATTAGCGGATTGGTATTTGAGGGTGAGGAGCAGGTTATAGAATATTGGTTCATCTTGGATAAGCCCATTCCTCCGAAGGTTGTGCGGAAGAGGCGGAGGTAGGGGGGGATTTTATTGTTTGTGTTATTGTAGAATTGTTTGTAATTGATTTGAAAGCAAGGAAATATTATGAAAATCTTTGATGTTCAACGTCAATTTATAATTAACCTGATTGTCTGGATTCATTTGCACTAATTGTTTTTCAAATTCGTCTTGTTTGATGTAGAATTTGCGGTCTTTATGGTGGTAAGATACGTCCTTTTTCTCAAAAATCCTAAAAACAATTGCATCTTCACAAATTCCAATACATAAAAGATAATCATAATTATAGCGAGGATTTATTCCATTGAATTGGAAGGAGTTATTGCTTCTGCCCTTTCTTGCAGTTTTCACTTCAAATAAAATGCCTGATTGCGTCTTCACGTCGTATTCGTTATGAATTACACCATCGTCAATTATTTCAATGAATTCTGAAATGATAGCTTTGGCAAATTCTTCGCCAATTTGTCCAATAGCATTGCCTTCAAAATCTCTGATTTTTGAAAACTTTAGATTATAATCGCGTCCAAGATTCAATTCCTGATGTTTCCGCTCAATAATCTCTTCTAATTTTGTCTCTAACTCGCTTATTTTTAGCATAGTATCTGTTGATTTTGGTTTAATAAATCTGCACTCTCCTGCAGTATATGAAATATGTTGGATTTTCCAATATGATAACAGGAATTTGTTGCCAAACTGCTATACTTTTTCCAGTCAGCATTTTCAAGTACTTGAGTTACAGTGTTTTTAATTTTTTCATTTTCAGTTGTAAAAACTATTGCAACACCGCTCTTATACTTCACTTCTTCGAATGATTTTACTATAGAGATTTTGTCGTGAAAGGTGGATGATATATAAAAGTCCGCCTTTTTGTCAAAAATCCATTTCTTTCCGCACTCGCGTTTTTTCGCCAACGAAACAGTATAAACTTTTAAAATATCACCAAATGGTTCTCTATTTTTGTCGTTATACCAACTAAATTCTTGTGTTTCAAGTTTGTGGTTTTTTGACCAAATTTGAAATACACATTTGACATCAACCGCTTTTCTAGTTGTTGGTACATAAAAAGAATCTTTTGGCAATCGTTCAGAATGAATTAAATTAAATCCTCTAACTCTATATTTTACAGAGCCCTTACCTTTGCTTTCAAAAAACATTGGCAGAATAAAACAGACATAATCGGCTTTCTGCGAATGATTTATGAAATTCAGAGCCATCACTCCTCTATGTCCAAACGGTGGGTTTCCAATTACAATCAATTTTTTATCTGGCAATTTGTATTCAAGATAATCGGACTTTATAATGTCGTTTCGTAGCGGACTAATATCAATGCCAATCTTTTTATCTTTAGGTAGCAAATCAAAAAAGCATCCTTCGCCAACACTCGGCTCAAGCCAAGTATAACCACCTAAATCAGGTTCATACTTGCTTATAATGTCAAATGTTTTTTGGTAAAGCGATTGCGCCAATTCTTTTTTTGTGAAGTATTGGTCTAAAATGTTTTCGGAATTTTCCTTCATCAAATTTCCGTTTACATATCTAAGTTCTTTGCCAAACAATGTATCCATTTCGTAACAAATCTGAAAAATGCAAAGATACTATTTTATTCTAAACTATCCAAACATCTATAAAGTTTTCTATATCTCTCCCAAAAAATAAAAAAAAGCAGAATAACAATAAATCAAAAAAAATGTATTATATTTGTAATCTTTAAAAGAACAAAAATTAATATCTAATTATGAATGACATTAGTAAATTAAGAAACATCGGTATCGCTGCTCACATTGATTCAGGCAAAACTACTCTTAGCGAAAGAATCCTATACTTTACCGGAAAAATCCACAAAATTGTTGAAATCCGCTCCAAAGAAGGCGATGGTCCTACTATGGACTCTATGGACCTAGAACGCGAAAAAGGCATTACAATTCAATCCGCTGCTACATACTGCGACTGGAAGGACTATAAAATTAATCTCATAGATACTCCTGGACATATTGATTTCACTGTTGAAGTGGAGCGTTCGTTGCGTGTGCTTGATGCTGCAGTGCTTGTTTTATGTGGTGTTGCGGGCGTTCAAAGCCAATCAACTACGGTAGATAGACAGATGCGCCGATACAATGTGCCACGTATCGCTTTCATTAACAAATTGGATAGAAGTGGTGCAAATGCTGACCGCGTTGTTACGCAACTCGAAGAGAAATTGGGACATAAACCAGTGCTTATCACTATGCCTATTGGCTCTGAGGAAAACCTTTCGGGCGTTGTAAATTTACTCGATATGAAAGCCATTTACTATAAAGGCGACCAAGGCGAAGATATTGTTGTAGAGGAAATTCCGTCTCATCTGCTAAATGAAGCAAAGAAAAGACGCACTAAGATAATAGAACGTTTGTCGGATTATGACGATGCTATTGCAGAGAAATTTCTCGGTGATGAGGATGTAGATACGTCTTTACTAAGAAAAGCGATTCGTAGATTGACCATCGGGTTACATATTACGCCTGTGTTCTGTGGCACTGCAAAGAAAAATCTCGGTATCCAAACATTGCTTGATGGTGTTATTGACTTCCTGCCTTCTCCTAATGAACGCACTAATTACGGGCTTGACCTTGATAATAATGAAGAAAGAGTTGAACTGAAAATAGATGATACAAAGCCCGTTGTGGCGCTTGCTTTCAAATTGGAAGATGGCAAATATGGGCAACTTACATATATGCGAGTATATCAAGGTGTGCTCAAAAAAGGCAACTTTATATACAATATGGCTAACAAGAAGAAGATAAAAATTAATCGTCTTGTTCGTATGCACGCCGACGAAATGAATGATATAGAGGAAGCAGTTGCTGGCGATATTGTTGCTACTTTCGGTCTTGATTGTGCCTCTGGTGATACTTTTACCGATGGCAACGTTAATATCAATATGACTTCTATGTTCATACCAAATCCGGTTATTGAACTTGCTGTATCTCCTAAAACCAGAGATGGCGAAAGCAATTTCTCCAAAGCACTTAACCGATTTTCTAAGGAAGACCCGACATTCAAAGTATCAAGAGATGAAATTAGTGGCGAAACAATTATTCGTGGAATGGGCGAATTGCATTTGGAAATTTACATAGAGAGAATGAAACGCGAATACAACTGCGACGTAGTTGTTGGGAAGCCAAAAGTTGCATATAGAGAAGCCATTACAAAGCGTGCCGACTTTAACTATACACACAAGAAGCAAACCGGCGGTGCTGGTCAATTTGCAAGAGTAGCCGGCTTCATTGAGCCAATTGCTGCTGACTCTCCAGAGCCATTTGTATTCAAAAATGCTATTGTCGGCGGTGTTATCAGTAAAGATTACATACCCGCTTGCGAAAAGGGCTTCTTCGGACAATTAGAAGAGGGCTTCCAAATTGGACAACCTTTCGTAAATATCGCTATCGAACTCAACGACGGTGCTATGCATCCTGTAGATTCCAGTGAAATGGCATTTAACCTCGCTTCACGTGCTGCAATGCGTGAGATTTTACCTAAGTGTAATCCAATCATACTTGAGCCAATTATGAAACTTGAGGTATCATGCCCAGACGAATTCCAAGGAAATGTTATCGGACAAATTAACCAACGCAGAGGCATCATCGTTGATACTCAAAATGATAATAGTTTCGTTACGATTAACGCAGAAGTTCCACTTAGAGAAATGTTCGGCTATTCATCTGATATTCGTGGAGTTACGCAAGGAAAAGGCGAATTTACAATGGAATTTCTAAAGTATATGCAAACGCCAAAATCTATACAAGAAGAAATCATTAAAGAATACATAGAACTTAAAAGCAAAAAATAATACTAAAAAAATGTATTAAAGCATTACTAATACAGGATATGTAGTTGAAAATGCCACGTATCCTGTTACCATATTTTAATTATGCAATCGCCCAAATTCAAATATTGTGATAGGACCACTCTATCTCATATACTTGCAATGCAATATCCCGTTTGTATTGAGCCACTTAGCCATCTGCTATGCAATGAAGGACAGCATTCCAAATTGCAGTATTTCACTAATGAAGTGGCTATGAATTTCGATTTGCTGGAGCGACAGCGTCTGATAGATGGCGAAATACTTGCCCAAGAACCAACAGTGGACTTTGCATTTGGCATAAGTGAAGAAAATACAAAGCGACATCCGCGTTTGGTCTTAGTTGAAGTGAAGTTGAATGTAGAAAATGCAAATAATATAAAACGGAACGTCATTAACGATAAGTTTATACATTCCATTGACTTACTAAATCCTATCGCAAATACTCCAATTTACGACTACAAATACATCGTTGTAACAAAGCGAATACAATTGGAAATGAAGAAAAAGCAATGTTTTACACATAATGACAAAGTGAAAATAGTAACCGTGCGTGATTTGTATCTGGAATTTTGGCAATAGCCCTGCCATTTTGTCATATTCTTGCCATTACTTTTGCACATTTCTTACCTATTTGTCAGATATTTTGACAATATGGCATATTTAATGCCATTGGCATATTTTTTGTATCCCCAATCTTATAAATTAAGTTTAATATCATTAATAATCATATAACAGAGAATAACTATGAAATTAACTCCCCTTCACGATAGAATTATCGTAAAGCCAGCACCCGCTGAAGATGTAACAAAAGGCGGCATCATCATACCTGATACCGCTAAAGAAAAGCCACTACAAGGCACCATAACCGCTGTTGGAAAAGGTAGAACAGCCGATGACGGCAAACTTATTCCAATGCAACTCAAAGTCGGCGACAAAGTTCTATACGGAAAATATGCCGGAACCGAAGTAACCATCGATGGCGATGAACTATTGATGATGAAAGAAAACGATGTCTTTGCTATCATCAACTAATTAACTAAATCCATTAAATTAAAGAATTTATTAACAAATTAAAGGACAAAATAATGTCAGCAAAAATCATAAAATTCGACGTAGAGGCACGCTCTGCACTAAAACTTGGTGTTGACCAACTCGCCGATACTGTTAAAGTTACACTTGGTCCAAAGGGACGCAATGTCGTAATTGAAAGAAAATTCGGTGCTCCGCTTATCACAAAAGATGGCGTCTCCGTTGCAAAAGAAATAGAATTAGAAGACCCAATTGAGAATATGGGTGCTGCAATGGTTCGCGAAGTTGCTTCCAAAACCAGCGATGTCGCAGGCGATGGAACTACTACCGCTACTGTGCTTGCTCAAGCCATCTTCCGCGAAGGTCTGAAGAATGTTACCGCTGGTGCCAATCCAATGGATTTGAAACGTGGTATTGACCTCGCTGTTGATGCAGTTACAAAGAAATTGAAAGAGATTAGCCGCGAAGTTGGTGGAAAGAAAGAAATCGCTCAAGTCGGCACTATCTCTGCTAACAACGATAGCACTATCGGCGAACTCATCGCTGAGGCAATGGAAAAAGTTGGCAAAGACGGAGTTATCACTGTAGAAGAAGCAAAATCTACCGAGACAACTATGGATACCGTTGAAGGTATGCAGTTCGATAGAGGTTACCTATCTTCTTATTTTATTACGGATACTGAAAGTATGTCTGTAATATTAGAAAATCCATATATCCTAATCTATGATAAGAAAATCTCCTCCATCAAAGAATTGCTTCCTATTTTGGAAAAAACTTCGCAATCTGGACGTTGCTTACTTATTATCGCTGAAGATATTGAAGGCGAAGCACTTGCTACTCTTATCGTAAATAAATTGCGTGGCACACTCAAAGTCGCTGCTGTTAAGGCACCGGGCTTTGGTGATAGACGCAAAGCAATGCTGGAAGATATTGCTGTGCTTACCGCTGGCACTGTTATTAGCGAAGAAAAGGGCTTCAAACTAGACCAAGCCACATTGGCTGAACTCGGAACTGCTGCCCGCATCGCTATAGATAAGGACAATACAACTATTGTTGATGGTGCTGGAACGGCTGATGAAATTAAACGCAAAATCAATGAAATAAAAGCACATATCGCTAACACAACAAGCGACTACGATAGAGAAAAATTGCAAGAACGCCTTGCTAAACTCAGTGGTGGTGTTGCTGTGCTACGTATCGGTGCTTCTACTGAAGTTGAAATGAAAGAGAAAAAAGCCAGAGTAGAGGATGCTCTCCACGCTACACGTGCTGCTGTGGAAGAAGGTATTGTTCCCGGTGGTGGTGTTGCTTATTTACGTGCCTCTGCTGCATTGGATTCCGTAAAGGTTGATAATCCAGACCAAAAAACTGGTGTTCAAATCGTTCGCAGAGCAATAGAGGAACCTATTCGCCAAATCGTTACGAATGCCGGACTTGAAGCATCGGTCGTTTGTAATAATGTGAAACACGAAAAAGACGCTTACGGCTTCAATGCTGCTAACGAAACTTACGGCAATATGTATGAATCAGGCGTAATAGACCCGACCAAAGTTACTCGCGTTGCATTGGAAAATGCAGCATCTGTATGTGGTCTCTTACTAACTACTGAAGCAGCCATTTTCGAAAAACCACAAAAAGAAGCACCAATGCCAGCAATGCCCGGTGGTATGGGCGGAATGGACGGAATGTATTAATTCGAACAAACATAATATAAAAAAAAGGCGACAATGTAAAACTTGCCGCCTTTTTATTTTTAACTTATCCTAAAATGACGAAAGTTCCAACCACCGCACCGTTGCTACATCTATATCATTGGAAAGCGTCTGCAAATCCACACTCAACTGCTCTATTTGTTTATAATCCGCAGTCGTTTGTATTTCTAACTCTATCGCTGCTTTCTTTGCTTCCATCTCCGGTATAATAACTTCCAATGTATCCAACTCCCGTTGCTCCATATAGGAAAGTTTTTTCTTCGGATTATCGTTCTTTGGCTTTACTTGCTTCTCTGGAGCATCACTCCTCGCAGCACGCTTTTCTTTCTCCTTCCGCTCTAAATAATTGGAATAGTTACCAGGGTATTCCTTCACATTGCCAGAACCATTAAATGCCCAAATGAAATTCACCGTCCTATCCAAAAACGACCTATCGTGCGAAACAATCAACAGCACTCCCAAAAAGTCATCCAAGTATTCCTCTAATGCAGCAAGCGTCTGCAAATCAAAATCATTAGTCGGCTCATCAAGTAGCAGCACATTCGGATTCGCCATCAATACACGACACAACGCCAATCTACGCATCTCTCCCCCAGATAATGTAGATATTAATGACGTATGCTGATAGCGAGGAAACGCAAACTTATCCAATAAATCACGCGTAGTAATAAAACGGTCTCTACCTATCCCTACATCAATATATTCAGCTATCTCCTTCAATGCTTCTATCACCGATTGAGTTGGATTCAAATCCTTTATCTCCTGATGAAAGTAACCAATATCAGCAGACATCCCAATCTCACAACGCCCCTTATCCGGAAATCTAATTCCTGCAAGCACTGATAAAAAAGTGGATTTACCCGAACCATTAGGACCAATAATACCAATTCTATCCTTCGGTTTCGCAATATACGTAACATTTTGGAACAGCAACTTACCACCAATACTTGTCCCAATATTATGCGCCTCAATGATACGACTACCAAGAAATTTATTACCCAATTCTATCTTTATCTTCTTCTCTTCCACTTTATTGACGGATTTCGCCAACTCCTGCACCCAATCAATACGGCTCTTTTGCTTGCTACGTCTGGCTTTTGCACCTCGCTGTAACCAAGCAAGTTCTACTCGTAGACGCGAAAGAGTATGTATCTTTGTCGCCTCTTGCGATTTCAAAAATGCTTCTTTCATCTCTAAGTATTGCTCAAAACTACCCGGATATGTAAATATTTTCTGCTGGTCTATCTCCAATATCTTATTGGCAACGGCATCAAGAAAATACCTATCGTGCGTAACAAATAACAGCGACGTCCCCGAACTCTGCAACCTATCTTGTAACCACTGCACAGAGTCCGCATCCAAGTGATTCGTCGGCTCATCCAATATCAGCAAATCCGGATTGGATAACAACGAGCGAGCAAGTGCTACACGCTTCTTCAGACCACCAGACAAATGATTGACATCCTTATGAAACTCCTCTATACCAAGTTGCGAAAGCATTTTCTTTGCTTCATTCTCAAAATTCCAACCACTAACTTCCTCTATCTGATGTGCGAGCAAATTGATTTTAACTGCATCCGGATTTGCGGATTTACTAAGCAAACGATGCTCCTCCAACCACGCCATCAACTCCGGCTTAGACGACATAACATAATCCAAAGCAGTATCATTGGAATTGAATATCGGCATTTGGTCAAGGTATTCGTAGCGTATCTGACTATTGAATACCATATCGCCAACATCTTGCGTTTCAATACCTGCAATAATTTTCATCAAAGTAGTTTTTCCAATACCATTCTTTCCGATGATACCAATTTTATCGCCGGTATCCATACCGAAAGCAATATTTTCAAAAAGAATCTTATCGTTATAGGATTTAGTAAGTCCATTGCAGGAGAATATAGTCATATTGTTGTTTTGTGATTAATGTATATTGCGAGTTGGGTGTGGGCTAAGATTCTATCTAATAATAATTTGTTGCGAAATACCACCCTTCCACGTAGAAAACCTAATTGTATAAAATCCTTTTGGGAGAACGGATAAGTCCAATTCACCATCAACAAAGTTGTCTATTTGCAAAAGCATCTGCCCCATATAGTTATAGACCGCAAGTGTATATGGCTGGTCGTAATTTGTTGCTACGTGCAATATACCGGAAGTTGGATTTGGCGTTATCCGTGCATTCGGTTGCGTATCATCTATTCCGGTAAGCCCGTTATTTGCAAGTTCTGCAATAGCGACGAGCGTTGCTTGAGTATATGCTCGCACCAACTCCATACTATTCACACCCGCAGTATCCTTGCCAATGCCAATGGTATCGCAAGGACGATGATAGCACGGCTCGCTATAAATATGTCCTAACATTCCAAGCGCATCGCCAATATATGTAGCTGCTGAATAGCCATTGCTAAGAAACATTATATCGTCACCCGCACCAATACCTCCAGTGCCATCACCTAGTGCTTCCATAGGAACTTCTGGCTGATATAAATTAGATGTATTCACATAATAATTTATGAAATTCTTATCCGCCGGCTTAACCAAAAGGCAATACATTTCAAGCGTCTTCCCTATCGGACTATAGCCAATCATATCTAAATTGAACACGCCAAGTATATTAATATCGTTATCTTTGCAATAATGAACAAAGGCACGACTACCAGACAACCCCATCTCTTCGTGATTGAAATTAACATATACAATAGAGCGTTTGAATTTATGCTTGCTCAAAATGCGCGCTATCTCTTGAACGCCACTTGTCCCAGAAGCATCATCATTAGCACCGGGGCATACAACTATACCTCCATCTTGCGCACTATCAAAATGCGAGGATACCATAATATATTCATCGGGAAACTCCGTGCCAACTTGCACAGCAACAACATTTCCCATATCTTCAAATGTAGTATCGCCATCCGGTTTGGGTAGAAAGTGGTGCAGATAGACATCCAAACCAGCATTTTTGTAATGCTCAAAGAGCCATTTTTGAGCGATTGCATTCTCCGGACGCTGGTCCCAGCGAGTCCCCAAATCCTGCAAATAGCGAATGTTCGCCTCCAAGTTCGTAATGGAGACCTCTTGCATCAATGCCATCACATTAGGATTTATTTCCGTAATATTTGGATAGGCACAAGCAACACCTATGCTTGCGAAAAAGCACACAAGCATAAGAATTATTTTTTTGCGAGTATTCATATTTTTCTCCGTTTGGTGTTCTATTTGAATTTCACAGCCGTTCCATACGCAATTATCTCGGCAGCACCTTGTATTATCGCAGATGATGCAAACCTCACATTTATTATTGCATCTGCTTTTAATGCTATTGCTTCGGTGACCATTCTGTCGGTTGCAACCGCTCGCGCTGTATCCATCATCTCAGTATACGCTTTCAATTCGCCACCAACCAAGTTTTTCAGTGATTGCAGAATGTCGCTACCTACGTGTTTGCATTGCACGGTGCTACCTTTAACTAGTCCAAGTGTTTCTAACTCTTTGTCGGAAATAAAATCAACATTGAATAATTTCATTTTTATTACCTCTAATTTTTATTCGCAATATACAAAGGAATGTCTGAAAAACAATTGAAGTAATTGAAAAGAAAAAGCATAAAACAAAAAAATATTCTCTAATCAACATTTTTTCATACAAATTTTATTAATAACAATAATCACATTATAAAATATTCGTATATTTGGTATGTGAACGATATGTTAGTTCGTCTATGCAGATAATATTTGATTTATATATTTTTATGTCTCATTAAATTAGTAGGTTACTAATGAAAACAAAATTAATTTTTGCATTCGTTATGCTTCTTATGGTAAGCATATCGGGATGCGTTGATGACGGCTATGAGGTGCTACCATTACCTCCCGTTCTTAAAAATGTTCCTATCACAGATGTAATTCCGCAAGAGTATATGACTATTCTTAAGGAGATGAACTTCCCAATTTACGATGGAACAACTCCACCAAACATAGAGGGCTGCTATTTAGCAGATGATTTTTGGATTGTAGCGTCCAATGTGATTCAGGACTATCCCTACATCGGAACTGTTGCTACAAAATCAACTGCATTGTATAGGTTCTACGGCTTCAACACTGACTACAACACGCTTGGTTATGAATATAAAATCAAACAGAGCGAGTTATATAGTAGTGGAGAAGGTTTTGGTAATGGCTTGGGAAATATTTCAGGTAACGGAAATTTCTTCACATACTATTGCAAGACATGGGGTGTTACTTCGCGTCCCACAGGAGAGAGCGGAACGGGCTATACAGCCAATGTTATCTCTGGTGAAAAGACAGCAACCGGAATTAAAAATCTGTGCTATGCCCTCTTAATGCTTGACAAAGATGACCCTTATGGCATCATCGTCCCAATAACTTCTGTCCGTGTATTCCAAGAAATGGATGGACTTGCATCAAACTCAACCTGGGGAGCACTTAAGCAGCCAGTGAATATAATGCAGAATGGAAATAGCATTTCCTATAATCCTCTAATTGCCCGTTTCCCAAGCGAAGCCCCAACTAATAATGCAGAAGGAGGTAAGTAATATGAAAAAGTATTTTTTAATCTCGTTTCTTAGTTTTGTTGTTTTATCCGGCAGCATCTGCATAAATGCTGACTTTACGGATAAATTGTTATTCGGTATTAAAGGCGGCGCTAATCTAGCATCAATGAGTTTCAGCAAAGAGCCATACAGCATTTATAAGCAAGAGACATTTGTTCGCCCGCTATTTGGTGCATTTATTGAATCCAATATAACTACCAATGTATCGGTTCGTCCAGAATTTCTATGGATTGGTAGAGGTGTTAAAATTGATGACCTTGGAGTAGAATACGAATTCGCTCCAAATTATTTTGATTTCCGACTGCCGTTTATCTATAATTTCAGAATGTCCTCTATCACTCCATACGTATTGCTATCTCCGAACTTTGGCTTTGTTACCGGCGGAAAAACAACACGCTGGGGAGTGAAAGACGATAATATGAACACTGGTAAATATGGCTATATAAATGGATTTGATTTCGGTATATCTGCCGGAGCAGGCGTTAAGTTCCCTATTCCACTCGGCGATTCACGCTTCTATTTGGGTATAGAAGCACAATATAATTTCGGATTAATTAATAACAAGCCAAATGAAGATTATGGCACTCGCTCAAATAGAGGAATTGAAATCGCAGCAACAATATCCATTCCATTAGGTGGCAAAAACGAAAGTTCGTTCTCGCCGGATAAAGTAATTTACATTACAAAAACACGCACAGATACTATCTATAAAGACAGAATCGTCTATGTTGATAAAGATTGCTATGAAATTAGAGAAATCTTATCATATCTGGAAGATGGATACAATGTGCATAACAAGCGAATTTGCTTATATAACATACAATTTGATTTTAACAAATCAACTGTAAATCCAGAGTCCAGACCTCAATTAGACGAAATCGTTGCATTGCTACAAAAAATGCCAAAAATGGAAATGAAAATCAACGGACACGCCGATAATCGCGGAGATAAAAAAGTGAATGATGAAATATCAACAAAACGCGCAAAGAGCGTTTATGATTATCTGATTAGTAAGGGCATTGACAAGTCCCGATTGACATACGCTGGCTTCGGAAGCAATAAGCCAATTGCTTCAAATGATACAGAGAAAGGACGTGAACAAAATAGACGCGTAGAGTTTGAAATAACGCAATATTAGTAGGCGCTTCCGTCTGCTGATTATATATAAAAAGGGCGTTTCATTGCAACGCCCTTTTTTGTGCATCTGATAACATTAACGAATAATATTTCAACATTCATTTATCTCGCTTCCTCGTTTTGAACGAAAGTATGTGTCCGCTAACACCTATAGCAATCGCAAAAAGCAATATTCTGAGCCATAGTTCCTCTGCTACGACAATCGCTGAAAATGAAATCACCACCCAAAGCGTAGAAATCGCAATCACCTTCACTCGTAAATCAATAGCCCTATCCTCTTGGAATTGCCTTATATATGGTCCGAGCGTCTTGTGCTGCAATAGCCATTGGTGCCACTTTTTAGATGATTTTGAAAACAGATATGCCGATAATAATAGAAATGGTGTTGTCGGCAGTAACGGCAAAAATATTCCAATAATGCCCAACCCTAAGCTAATCAATCCGAGTACTGTCCATATTTTTTTCATTCACTTTTCTTGTTTTGTAGGGACGTGCCCTCGTATATTGTTCTTTTTTTTCACTTAACAACATACAAATTACGATTATTTTTCGTAAATTTACCCATCTGTTTAATCAATTACCCTTAAATACTATGCGTAACAAAATTATTATAGCAACAATTATTACCATCCTATCATTTCATTCTATCGCTGCAATGGAAAAATTTAATCCACCTAAAACGCCCGCTATCCCAGTAATTGACACTCTATTTGGCTTCCACCTCATAGACAACTACCGCTGGTTAGAAGATAAAAAAGACCCGAAGGTGTCCGAATGGTCGCATTCACAGCATCAATACACACTCGATTATATTAACAAAAACTTCAAACAATACTCAGGTATGAAGGAAGAGATTCGCAAAATATACGATAGAGATATTGTCTCATCCCCTTTCTTTAAGCACGACCGAGAGTTCTTTTATAAGAAAATGCGCGGCGAACAGCAAAGCAAATTATACACCCGCATAGGAAAAAAGGAAGTCCTACTCTTTGACCCATTGAAAAAAGACCCTACCGGTAAGTCCGCTATCACAAGTTTTGAACTCACTAAGAACGCCGATAAAGCTGCCATCGGATTGCAATACCAAGGCAACGAAGTCAATACATTCTACGTCATAGATACAAAAACCGGTAAAGAACTCTACGAACCCATTACTGGATTATCCGATTGGGCTTGGACACAAGATGGCAAAGCCGCATACATCGTGGAACGCAATAGAGAAATGTTGGAAAACCAAATTCCGCTCATCGTATATTACCACAAATTGGGTGATGCTCACGACAAAGATATAAAACTGATGCAACCCGAGAACGTAAAGAATTTCGCAAGCATCTACGACGATGATGACGAGCCATACACAATAGTTAGCGAAGCCGATTTCTGGTCTAATACACTATACATTATGCCATTGGGTCATAGTAATTTACCGCAAAAGAAAATGATTTTCTCAAGCAAGGAATTTAAAGCAAACCCAGAAATACGCAAAGATAAAATTTACTTCTTCACAAACTATAACGCTCCAAATTGGAAGATTATGGTTGCCGACATTAACCATCCCGAGCAAGAAAATTGGAAGGACTTCTATCCGGAGAAAGATACAAAACTAACGGGCTATGTATTTACAAGCGACTACTTTATCGCATACTATCGCAAAGATGTATTAGCAAAAGCCGATGTCTATGATTTGAATGGAAAATTTATAAAACAATTGGAAATGCCAGAAACAGCCGACTTGAATGGTATGAGTTACCACAAATTAACCAATACCGTTTATGCAAGTTTCAGTTCTGCAAACGCTCCAAGCAAAATTTACAAACTTGACGGCAAAACATTGGAATGGAAATTCTTTTGGCAGGACAGCATTGATGCTGACACAAAGGACATCATTACAGAACAACTATTCGCTACTTCGCCAGACGGCTCGCGTGTTCCATTCTTCATTATGTATAAAAAAGGTATGAAGTTAGACGGCAATAATCCTGTATTAATGTATGGCTACGGCGGCTTCAATACAATCAACAAACCATCCTTCCTCAACCACTGGCTTTCATTTGTCAATCGTGGCGGTATCTACATCATCTCCTGCATACGCGGAGGAGGTGAATACGGCGAAAAGTGGCATCAAGAAGGTATGCTACACAAAAAACAAAACACCATTGACGACTTTATCGCAATCTGCGAATACCTCATAGACAACAAATACACAAACCCACAACGCCTTGCTATACGTGGCGGAAGCAATGGTGGTATCCTCATCGGAGGTATGGCATTGCAACGACCCGACTTATTCAAAGCAGCCGTTTGCTCTGTCCCATTATTAGATATGGTGCGATACCATAAATTCCTTATGGGACCATATTGGATACCCGAGTATGGCTCTTCCGAAAACAAAGACGACCTACTCTACATCCTAAAATATTCGCCTTACCAGAACATAAAAGAATGTATGAGCGTGCCATCTATGCTAATTAAAGCAGGCGAAAATGATGCACGTGTTGACCCTTTGCACGCTAAGAAATTTGCTGCTTCTTTGCAGAATTTGAAAGGACAAACCGAGCCAATATTCCTATACATTGACTTTGAAAGCGGACACGGCTCCGGACAATCCATTGACCAGATGATAGACAACTTAGAGTTTGAATTGCGATACATAATGTCAAGTATAGGTATGTAGCACAAATATTTCGGATAAGCAAGATTGTTTAGCATTTTTTTCGTATATTGAACGCTTACTATAACATTACAAAAATAAAATATGAAAGCACTAATAGTTGATGATAGCGTAGATTTCACCTCTACACTCGCAGATATAATTAATTCCTTTGGAGTAGAAACTATATGTTCTAATTCCCCAAAGGATGCCATTGCATTGCTGGAGAACGAATATTCTAACGTTGGACTAATACTATTGGATATAGAATTTGGTTTCGGTGAAACAATGAATGGCTTGGACTTACTGAATATTTTTCGGCAGCAGTATCCGGCCATCCCTGTCGTTATGATTTCCGGCAAAGGCACAATAGAGACAGCCGTCAAAGCAACTAAGTTAGGTGCTATCAATTTTGTAGAAAAGAACATCATCACAAAAGAAAAAATACGCGGTATCATTGACTCTACAATCATCCAAGCATCCGCTTATGGCGATACATCCGAGATACAAAACTTCCTCCATTCTAACGGCATCATAGGAAAGAGCAAAGCAATTACTGCTGTCGGCGAAAGCATTATCCGCTACGGTAGAACCGATTTGAACGTGCTAATCACCGGCGATACCGGAACAGGTAAGAAACTCGTAGCCAATGCTATTCACTCCATAAGTCGCCGCATACGTGCAAAAATAGTTACCGTAGATATTCCCAATGTGCCAAAGGAACTCTTTCAAAGCGAACTATTTGGTCATATCAAAGGCAGTTTCGCAGGTGCAACAGAGACAAAGAATGGACTATTCCATCAAGCAGATAGAGGCACGTTGTTCTTAGATGAAATTGGTGACCTGCCCACCGACTTGCAGTCGCACTTGCTAATCCCAATAGAAGAGAAGTTGATACGGAAGGTTGGTGCAATGGAAAATGAAGCGGTTGATATACGATTTGTATCTGCTACAAATAGGAACTTACTTCAGATGATGAAGGAAAGGAAGTTTAGCGAGCAGTTGTATCACCGCTTGCGTGAGTGTGAGATTGAGTTGCCATCTTTGGCGGAGCGTTGTGAAGATATTCCCGATATTGTGAATTACTTTACCACACGCCATAATACAGAGTTCGGCGATGCTAAAATGTTTTCACCATCCACTATTGATTTTCTTACCGACCAAAAATGGAATGGCAACATTCGCGAACTATATTCATTCATTAAAGTTATACTGCAAACCTCAAATAAACGCTCTATTGAGGTAGCCGATGTCACTAAAATTCTATCTAAACACAACCATTCAGATAACTCTATCGCACAATTGGAAACAGTAAAACTCGGCAGGTCACTCAAAGAAGACCTTGCCGAAGTAGATAAAATTAAAATAGAAAAAGCGTTATCGCAAATGAACGGCAATGTAAGCAAATCCGCTGCACTACTTGGTGTAAGCCGCGAAACACTACACAACAAAATCCGCCGCTACGAAATCAATACTCAGCAATATAGAAAAACAAAATAACTTATGTTTGCTACTTCTTCTTTCTATTATTCCCCGACTTATTATTGGAATTTGTCGGGGGATTATTTTTTTTGTTCTGTGCATCCAAATATCTTTGCATTGCTGGTGGAACGGACTTACCACCACTCTTCTGCATCTCTTGAGCCATCTTCATTTGCTTAGCGAGCCATCCTTCTTTCTTCTTTGGATTTTTCTTTAAGTCCGCTAAGGACAATTTACTGCGGGAAAAATTATTTACATACACTTGTTGTCCTATTGCGAGTAAGTTGAACACAAAATAGTATAAGTTCAATCCTGACGGGAAGTTAGAGAACATAAAGAGGAACATTAACGGCATCATATAAACCATTGCCTTTTGATTTGGGTCAGTTATAGTCATTTTTTGCTGAATGAACATAGACACCGCCATTAGCAATGCAAGTCCTGATATATGCGTCATTCCAAGGACAGAATACCCCCAACCAATAAGAACATCCGGTCTTGACAAATCGGTTATCCATAGAATAAACGGCTCCTGCCTCATTTCTATAGCACCATTTAGAGTTCGCCACAACGCCCATAGTATCGGCATCTGAACTAATAGAGGCAGACAGCCACTCGCAGGATTTATACCATACTCGTTATACACCTCCATCGTTACCATATTCTGTTGCTTCACATCATCCTTAAACTTCTCCTTTCGTTTTGCTATCTCTGGTGCAAGCAACTTCATATATGACGCATTACGCACTTGCTTCAACGATAGCGGATATAGCAATATCTTCATCAATATAGAGAAAATAATAATAGATATGCCATAGTTAGGTATAAAACTATGCACCATATTAAACAGCGGTATCATAAAATACTCTCCTATCGGACGTATTACATATCTTGCTCCCAAATCAACTATCGCCTCTATACCATAAGCATCTACTATCTTATAATCTATCGGTCCAATATAGACCATGAAGGAATTTGTTTGTGAGCCACCTCTGTATGGAACATTAATACCAATTTGAAAATCCTTTAACTTACCGCTTTTCTTAACATCAAACTGCTGTCCAGCAAAAGTCGCTGTGCCATCAAATTTCTGCCACGGCTGTGGAATTATCGCTGCCGTGAAGTATTTCGTCTTCACAGCCACATAATCTATAATACCGGTATATTCTTTTGTTTCAATCTCACTATCCGCTCCTTCAAAGTCCTCAATAGAACCATTCATTGAGATAATGGATTTTGAATAACTAGATTCATCCACACTATTCGCCTCTTGGTAATTCAAATTATGTCCCCAAAACAATGTATAACCGCTTTTTAGCACATTCTCTAAATTATCCACTGTTATATCTTGTATAATATCATACTTATTTCCCTTAAATGTCAGTTTCTTAACAAGTTTCTTATCTCCACCTAAGTCAAGGGTAAAATAAACATCCTGCTGTGCATCACCTGTAAGATTTATAACATTGTTATCAACACCAGAAACATCAAAATATAATTTACGAGAATCTATTTTCTTCGCCTCAATAGATGTAAATTTAATATATAGTTCGCTTTCTTTATAGTTTATTAATTGTGCCGGCACTTCGTCCCATTTGTTGAAATTCTTTAATGTCCAACGAACGATAGAGCCACCTTTATTGGAAATGATAGCGGTATAATTATCGGTATGTATGGTGATATGTTGCTCTTGCCCTACAGCAAAGGGCTCAAAGAATGTGCCTAATTGCTCTGTAAGAGGTTGAACTGTATTAGATTTGTCTTCTGATAGAGTTGTATCTATTGGAGATTTTGCAACCTGTTGGGTATCGGTTTCTATACTATGCTTTTGTTCTGCTGGAATATCTTCGCGAACGGAACCGGTATACATCATCCACGCTACCATAATAACGCCTATAAGCACAATACCGAATAAAGTTTTTTTGTCCATAATCTGTAAATATATTAAAAGCCCTCCATTGACAAGGAGGGTTGTGTGTGAAATTACGGGTAATCAAATCCCCCACTTGAGAACGGATTACACCGCAATATACGCCAGATACCAAGCAACATACCCTTCAATACACCATACTTCTCTATTGCCAATATCATATACTCGGAGCAAGTCGGATAGTATTTGCACGAATTAGGAAACATTGGCGATATAAATCGCTTGTATAGTTTTATTGGGTATATTATAAGTTGCTTCATTAATTATTTGCATATCTGTTGCCATATTTTACGTATATCTGGCAATACATCATCCAGATGTATCTGCATCGGATGTGTTGGTGCATTATAATAAGAGATAATGAGTTTATCTATGCGTAATAATGCAGATGTAGCACTTTCGCTGACTACTATACATAGTGCCTCCCGCAATAGACGCTTTATCCTATTACGAACTACGGCTTTCTTTGCATACCGCTTCCCTATGGTTACACCAAAATGTATAGTGTGCCAATTTGCGACATCTGTAGAAACATATTCCATTGCATTCGTTGTAAATACAACAGCAACAGAAGCACCACCAGCACGATACTTTTTGCTATGCTGGTATATTTCTGTAAAGCAACCGTGTCCCTTTATAGATTTCAGTTCTATATTAGAAGCTATGTGAAACTGCATTGGTGATAAATTAAAGTAATAAAGCTTAGAATAGAAAAGCCATATTATATACTATTCATCACTTACTGTTAGTTTATGTCTACCTTTGGCTCTACGGGATGCAAGCACTCTGCGACCGTTCTTTGTAGACATTCTTTGGCGGAAGCCATGTTTATTGGCACGTTTCCTACGACTTGGTTGAAATGTTCTTTTCATTATTTTTACCTATTCAATATTTTTTGATTTTACAAAGATTACGAATATAACACTTTTTTTTCAAATAATCACTAACAACACATAATTAATTATCCACTAATTTATGCACCTTACTTCCCTGCACTGAAATCGCTTTGTTCTTTGTTGTCGGACAATAATATTCGCAAGCACCACAACCAATACATTTAGATTCATCTACTAACGGTATCTTATACTTCGGATTGCTCGGATTGGGAAGCATTGTAATTGCATTTGTTGGGCAATTTGTAGCACAAATTCCGCAACTTATATTCATCGTATTCACTTGGCATAACTCCTTGCGATACTTAGCAATTCCAACCTGTATTCGTTCCTTATTATGAGCAGCATTCGGTGTATTCAATGCACCATTAGGACATACGCTAGCACATACATTGCAATGATAGTTACAGAAGCCATTCATATAATCCATAACCGGCATCATTATACCACTTATTCCATATTCCATTTTCGCCGGCTTCAGCACGCTTTGCGGACATCTATCTATACATAAATGGCAAGACGTGCAACGCGAAATGAGATGCTGGTGGCTTATTGCACCCGGAGGAGCAATCGCTATTTTGCTATCTATATCATCCGCTTTTGTGTTATTTGTTTTTGAATTATTATCCGCTAACAGTGTTCGCGGTAGTGCTACTGATGCAATGACACCGGTAGTCAATGCTATGGATGTCGTTATAAACTCTCGCCTTTCATCGCTAGCAATACTACCTATCGCTGTCTTCTTAACTTCTCGCTGGAAATGTAAAGCATCTCTCTTGCACTTCTGCAAGCAATCAAAGCAATCCACACAGCGACTGTAATCAATAGCGCAATCCTTAGAATTAATACAAGACGCCTTGCAACTCATCGCACACAGCCCACATTTATTACATTTGCTTTCATCTATCCGCACCTTGAAAAGCGAAACCTTGCTAAGCAAGCCGAGTAGCGTTCCAACCGGACAAATAGTATTGCAATACGTCCTACCATTAGCAAATGATAGCACCGTAACGAGCAATATAGTAATAACAGCAACTACCAGAGAGAATACGCTGATAATGCCTATTTCCACAGGAAGAATATAATAGTCGCCAGTAGATTCAAAGTAATCGGCTAATAAGTTGTTTGCGAACAAATATACCGGTCTGAACAAATCCGTTGCTATCCTACCATAAGCAGCATAAGGGTCAAGCAAGCCAACGATAAGCGTAAAGTTGGTAATGAATGCAATAAATGCAATCGCTAACACAACATAGCGTAGCCAAGTAATCGGCTTACTATAAGCACTATGTTTCTTCTTATGAACTTTCTTAGATACCCAATATACAAAATCCTGATATACACCTAACGGACATATTACAGAGCAGTAAATCCTTCCCAACAAAGCAGTTAAGACGACCAAAATCACCAAAGTAGTAAATTCTAAGCTCATCGCCATCATTACAGAAGGCACAAATTGGAAATGTGCCAATGTATGCAAGCCATTCGGCAATACACCAGCATAATCTAAGAAGAAGAATGTTAAAAGGAATATAAAAAGAATTGCTAATACGAGTCGGATTTTCTTCAGCATAGTCATTAATTGCCATTATTTTGATAAGAGAACAGCGTATAAGACAACTTTCTAAGTATAAAAGTTTATTATATGCAAAAATATTTCTCAATAATTTCGTATATTCCGTTTAATGAAACGCTTTATTATACTTATTTCCATTCTATCATCCATATTCAGCACTATTATATATGC
The DNA here is from genome assembly GCA_031261605.1 of Ignavibacteria bacterium. Classification (GTDB taxonomy): domain Bacteria; phylum Bacteroidota; class Ignavibacteria; order Kapaibacteriales; family UBA2268; genus WRLB01. The sequence goes on from JAISJI010000048.1 coordinate 34,266, forward strand.
CGATGCTACATACCCATACACAATACAGATAAAGCATATCTATGATGGTCGCTATCTATCAGATACAAAGGATACAAATGGTTATTCCTATTTCATTAACTCCAATTGGATTGGCGATGACGCCACTATTCATTTTCGTAAAGGTATAAACAATAGCATTAGCAAATCCGTTAGCGTCCCAAATACGCATATCATAAGTGCTACACATCACAATAATGGCTTGCAATTAGTCCGTAAAGACGGCAATAGCATTTACTCATCCTATTTCGATACCATCCTGCATTCTAACAATACTCCCATTGCAAGTGTCAATGTAAATAGATACGATGCACATTGGATAAATAGTAAAAACAAATTGCTTCTATTATTGGACAACAACCTATATGATTCAACCGAACTAATAGCAAGCAATGTAATAGATTGTCAAGCATTCAATAACCGAGACGACTACTCATACGCTTACATAGTTGATAAACGCGATTATGGTATCGTCCAATTCATTGCTCACAGCGATACCTCGCATTTTGTCGCTCGCATCCCACTTACTCAATCAACTAAACTCATTCCCCTGCGAAACTACATAATTGCAGCAAATGCAACAAATACGCAAGATGTCCTCATTAGCATAATGGATATTAATAGCAAAAATCTGCTCGGAGCGGAATGGATTAAAGCAAATGCAAATTTTATCGTCCCCAACACAAATTCCAACGACATTTATACTCTGACAAACGAAAAAGCAAATTACCATCTACATAAATTCTCTATCACCAACTTAGCCAATAACAATTCGTTTAATGCAACTTTACCCGATGGCTTGTATAACCCAATTAAACTTGTATCCGATAGCAATCACATATATGCACTATTCACAAACGCATTAGTTGTATATGATATGAAACTTAGACCCGTCCTATTTGACTATTACGACTTTTCCAATTTCAATTTCGCAAATCCAACTGATAACATTACAATTACCGCATTTTCCAATTACATATTAATTGCTTCCGCACAGCAATCACTAATATTCTCCATCCATTACAATAAATTATGGTTCATCACCAAACAAATAGACAACACATACAGATATGCCATTCCCATTCTCCTCTTCATCCTTGGCTTTATATTCTATCGCAAATACCGCAACCAAAAGCGACTCTTTGAGGCAATTATTGACTTACCTTCTTCTGGCTTCGTATTCTTCATTAATAGAGTGGGAAAGTTAATCAAATTAAATGAAGGTGGGAAGCGTATTCTCAACTATGCCGACGACATTCCACTAAAAAAGCAATTCGCTTTCTACTGCTCTACCGAACATACATATCCCATTGCTGCACTTGTAGAACGCGGACTTGTAGATAGAATTACATTCCAGCAAAAAATAAATATCGTAGAAAACAACCTGCCGTTCGAATGGCTTTGCTCTCTCATTCCACTTAGGAATATCTATGGACGCTTCAGTGGCATTATCCTTACCGGAATAGATATAACGGAGGAATTAGAACGCCAGATGCTTACCAATTGGGCTCAATTAGCCCACGATATGCAAACCAATCTATCCACAATACGCCTAAATGTAGAGCAAATTAACACCAACTCTGACGAAGATGTAGAACGAAAAAAGAAAATCCTCCACCAAGTTTCCATCCTCGTCCATAGAGTTAGAGATATTGTTACTGTCGGCAGAAATGATAAATTAGAGAAGACACTCGTAAATTCCATTGACCTATGCAATGAAATACGCAGCGAGTTTGACGACAACCTATTCGCAAAAGTGCAATTCAAAATGGAACTCACTGATTTCAATTTCATTTGCGATAAACCCAAACTTATGCGTGCCGTTCGCAATGCCGTAGAAAATAGCATTAAGTATATGAAAGATACCGGTGGTTACATCACTATCGCTTGCTTCCGCGATATTCACAACATCAGCGTCGTCATCAGAGACAACGGCATCGGTATGAATGAAGATACAAAGCACAAAATTTATACGCCCTTCTTCTCTACAACTCGCAAAGATGGCGGATATGGTATAGGAACTATGATTATGCAGCGAGTCGCTGAAATCCACGGTGGAAAATTACTCATTGAATCCAAAGTAGGAGTTGGAACTGAAATCACTTTTCTTATACCCGATTTATCAAGGCATAAATGATTAGTGAATTACAAAAAATCAAAAAAAACAAAATTTAAGTTGCAAAAATAACATTAATGTTATAAAAATGTATTATATTTATCACCACCGCTCGCATAAAGAAAACGCGTAAAGACATTATTTTGATAAAAACCATAGTTTAATTAATCATTTGGGGGAAACAATGATTAGTACTTCACTAGTTCAGAAAACATCGCTACGGCAAGCACTTACTCCGCAACAAATACAATATTTGCGGCTATTACACTTGCCCTTAGTATCATTAGAGCAAGTCGTAAAGCAAGAAATAGAAATCAATCCATTCTTAGAAGAAGATGACGGCACAATAGATGAACTATTGGGAACGACTGAAGATGATTATGCACCCGCTCCAGACCAAGCGTATGAACTACCAAATACTCGCCTTACTTATAACGATGATTATACACCTTCCGCTACTGAAATCCACGACGACATCCATCCGGAAGACACCGCTGTGAAGCCATTAGAAGATGGCGATAACTACGAGTATTACGAAAATGGATGGGAAGATGACAACGACTTCATTCCTAATAAAAACACCGACTACGATAATGATTTTGAGCCATTCCAAATTAAGGACAACTCCACTTTATACGAAAATCTATTTGAACAACTTGCTACTTTGCATCTAACAGACGAAGAGCAAATCCTCGCTATGCACATTATAGGAAACATTGACGAAGATGGATACTTACGTCGCTCATTAGAGGAAATTGCTGCCGAAACAAACTCCTTCATTGCTGACCACAACTTCAATACGCAAAAAAAGCAATACGAAAAGAAAATGAGGGCTGCTAATCGTGGCTCAAATGTAAATCCAAATATAAATCCAGCAACCGACTACTCACTCGAAGGACAAGCATTAGACCTCTTGCGTGATACAATGGAATCCCACATTGACATCGTAAAGGATAACAATATTTTGGATAAACAAGGCACACGAGAACTGCTATTCCAATGCCGATACATTGATAACGATGACAAAATATTCGCTCCTATATCCGATGCAAATGCAGAGAAATTATTAGCCATTGTGCAAGGATTAGAACCACCCGGCATCGCATCCCGCAACGTCCAAGAATGCTTAATAGCACAACTAAAAGCAAAACCATCACTAACCGATGGACAGCAAATCGCATTTCTTATATTAACTCAAGCATTCGAGGACTTTTCTAAAAAACATTTTAAGGAAATACAAAAGCGATTGCTTATCACCGAAGACCAAATACGAGATGGCTTCGAAGAAATTAAGAAACTCAACCCAAAGCCCGGTGGCGACGACTACATAAGCCAGACCAATACCATAATACCGGACTTCATAGTCAAATACGAATCGGAAATAGACGACTTAGTTATCACTCTAAATGATACCACCGTCCCCAATCTGAAAGTAAGCCCTACGTATGATAAATTAAGAGAAGAAGCAAAGAAAAACAAGGATTTCAATAAAGAAACAAAGGAATGGATAAGAGACAAATACGAAAGCGCAAAGTTCTTCATCCAAGCAATAAAGCAACGAAACATCACTATGCTTATGGTTATGACCGCAATCGCACAAAGACAAAGGGAATTCTTTATGAACGATGTTCGCAGCATTAAGCCAATGATATACAAAGATATTGCTGATGACACAGCATTAGACATATCCACCGTTTGCAGAATCGTAAATGATAAATATGTATTCACTTCCACCGGCACTTACGAACTGAAATTCTTCTTCAGCGAAGCATTACTCAACGACGATGACGAGGAAGTATCTACTACCGTAATCAAAGATAGAATAAAGGAATTAGTCGCCACTGAACCAAAAACGAAACCCTTCAGCGACGAACAACTATGCAAATTACTCAAAGATGAGGGCTATAACGTCGCTCGCCGAACTATTGCAAAATACAGAGAAACATTACGCATCCCTGTAGCAAGAATGCGTAGAGAACTTATTAAATCAAAGAATGAATCTCTATAGATAACAATGAATATCACATACAAAAAATATATCATATACTTGGTTATACTATTATTGATTACGTTATTCAATATCGTATTCCTTGATTTTATAGAAATAAAACAGATTACACCCGACTTCTGCATCATCCTTGTTGTGTGGATAACACTCAAAGATGGTAGATTCACCGGACTTATTGCGGGCTTCCTCATCGGTCTATACTTAGATATAATTTCCGCCGATGTAATAGGAACAAACGCCTTCGCAAAAACTCTGTGCGCATTTGCTGCAAGCTACTTCTATAAAGAAAGTGCTACTAAGCAAATAACTAAAAAATATTCCTTTATCCTAATCACTCTTTTTGCTGCATTAGTCCATAATCTAATCTACTGCTTCTACTATATCAGAACCAGCGAACATGACTTCATCCTATACTACGTCCGATATAGTTTGGCTTCCACATTATACACCACATTCTTCTCTTCTTTTGTGCTTCTGTTCCAAATCACAAGAAATAGAATCAAATATTAAGAAAAAAATAATTATTCAAAGAATTTTATTAACATTATTATTGTTATATTGCATTTGCGAATAATTATTGTTATCTTTGTAATACATACATATCGCATTTTAAATTATAAATATAAAAAAGACCATGCAACCAGTCAAATTACTTCTAGTTGATGATTCCCTATTTATGCGGAACTCATTAAAAAAAATATTGGCTATTCCTGAAATAGAAATAGTAGATACCGCTGCCAACGGCAAAGAAGCTGTAGAAAAAAACCTGGAGTATAACCCGGATTTAATTCTTTTAGATATTGAAATGCCCGTTATGAACGGGCTTGACGCCTTAAAGAAAATTATGGAGACAAATCCTACGGCTGTCCTTATGTTCTCTACTCTCACACAAGACGGAGCAAAAGAAACCGTAGAAGCACTATCGCTCGGCGCATTAGATTTTATCCCAAAACAAGCATCTTACTTCGACGTCTCTTCCACAAGAGATGACCTTGTTAAAAAGATTGTTGCACTCGGTTCTAATAAATTCCTTAAAGCAAACCTTAAAGCAAAATATGCAAAAAAAGGACGACCACAAGAACCACAAGCACCCGCTCCAGCTCCGGGCAAGACACAACGAGTTATGCCAAATTATATCGCACAGAGAAAACGACCTAATCCAAAGGATATTCGCCTCGTATGTATCGGTATCTCTACCGGAGGACCTGTCGCATTGCAAGAAGTAATTCCGCATATCCCAAAAGATTTGCCGGTTCCTATTATGATTGTGCAGCATATGCCTCCACTATTCACTGAGTCCTTGGCTAAACGTTTAGATGCAAGCTCGCCTATCACCGTCGTTGAAGCGCAAGATGGCGAACACTTAAAAGCAGGCACTGTATATATCGGCAAAGGCGGATTCCAAATGACCGTAACAAAAGGTAACACTATCTCTATCTCTAAAGAGCCAGCAAACGAATTGTTTAAGCCAGCAGTAAATGTTATGATGAACTCTGTTGTTGATGTCTATCACGAAAGAGCAGTCGGCATTATTATGACCGGTATGGGTAACGATGGACAAATCGGTATGACCAAACTTAATGAAGCTGGTGGCTATGTCATAGCTCAAGAGCCAGAAAGTTGTGTCGTCGCTGGTATGCCACGCGCCGTGATTGATAATAAAATTGCACACGAAGTTCAACCACTCCACCATATCGCTGGAACTATTGCTTCTCTTTTCCAAGCATAAAATAGAATAGATAATAATGAATAGAATATATCTATCGGCTATACTCCACTATTCACTATCACCTATTATCTCTTTATCGTTTTTATAATATGGACAAAACTGCTGCTGACAATACTACCGAAGATACTAACTCCGGTGCATTCTTCGATAACCTCGCCGACTTCGACAAAAATGAACCTATTGAACCAATAGAATCCCTTGTCGACGATATTCCTATTGATAGCGACTATATTCGCCAATACAATGAAGAGTTAGAAAAAGAACATACCGGCGTTATCAAAGCCGGCGATAAAGAACAATTCGTCGAAAGCGTAGATTTTTCTACATTTTTGAATAACGCTAACTACAAAGATGGAAATCCACTCATATTTGAGCAATTGGACGAACACAACATCATAAATAGAGGCATACAAGCCGATTACCTCGTTGACGACCAACTGAAAATCAAATTGGCTGAGGAAGAAGAAGCAAAAAAAAATAGAATAGAACCATTTTATATCGCTAAATACGAACTGGAAACCCTGATACACGATAACCCCGGTATCAAAATCTTCCGCAAAGATGAAAATGGTAACCCAGTAGAATATAAACCTACTGATACTGATAGCCCAATCCCATTAGACAAAGATTTGGACGGATTAAGCGATGATGAACTTATTGAAATAGGAATTCCTATCGGTCATAAAAAAATTCGCACAGAAAAAAAGCCAATTGCCGATACTAATATTACTAATGCAGATGACTATACCGAAATTAATTATGATGTGGATTATGACGAGGATGAAGAATATATCACAGACGAAGAGTCCGAACGTAGAAGCAAGGAAGCAAATTTACTTAAAACACTCACCGGCATCCAAAGCATCATTGACGATATAAATGAGCAAAACGAATATAAAAATCCAGACGAATTATTTAAGGACTTCCTACAAGAAAATTTTAAGGATTACTTACTCGCAAAAAAAATATCCGGCAATAACCAAGTGAAGTTCGCTGATAAAGTTGTCGCCTCTGAAAACATTAAACTTGATGACGAAAAAGTTGAAATAACTGACCTTGAGCGTAACGTAGATACTACTTTGCATAAAACTTCCGTCCTCATTAATAGAAATGAGGATATGGAAATTGACTCTATAGAAGTGCTATGCCAATGTGGCGAACGGACTGTTATCAAATTTGATGAAGTAGAGGATATAAATATCACCGATGCGGAAAACTCGTTCAATGTGGATAAGACACACACCGAAGTTATTGTTGATACCCTAAATGTATCCGCTCTCAATTACGCTAAGGAAGTTAATAAGTCATTGAAAAAAGAAGAAGAAATTGTTGACGAAGAAATTGAAACTTTAGAAGAAGAGGAAGACGATGAATAAAAACATATTACCAAATAAAAAAAGAAATAAAATGAATAAACTACTGATATTACTTACATTACTCGTTCTACATACTACCGTATTCTCACAAGAGATTGATGCAATAGTAGATTTGATTACCGAAGGTATGACGCAAGACCAAGTAATGAACATTACACCGCTCAAATACTCCTTAGAGAACTACTTAAATTCACAGCAGTTCTCGCAAAACGAATGGGAAGGTCCTAAAATACCGGTAAATATATCTATACAACTATCTGCAATAGGAACAAACACTTATGCTGGAAGTTTGTTCATTATATCTAAACGCACTCTCTCCGATGATGGCTCCGCTTCCACTGCTATAATGTTCGAAGATAGGGGCAAATGGAACTTCGAGTATTCCCCGGGATTGTCTTTCTCCTATGATTACAATAGATTTGATAACGTCGCATCTATCTTTGATTTCTATATGTTAATGATTATAGGATTGGATTTAGATAGTTACGGCGAACTTGATGGCGACCAATCCTACCAACGTGCGAGACGCATCTTTGACATCGCCTCCAGCAGAAATGCTTCCGGATGGTCAGCATTATCCACTGACTCATACGACAGATTAGCAATGATTAACGATTTATCTACTCCACGATTAGACCAATTCCGCAAACTAATTTTTGAATACTATGTTGATGGATTGGACTTGCTTGCATCCGATAGAGAAACAGCACAACAAAATATTGCATCCACTATTCACAGAATGGCTGACTTCAAAGAAAGATACTTCACACCATCTTACTTTATTGACTCCTTCTTTTTTACTAAATGCCAAGAAATATGCGAAATATTTAAAGGTTACAAAGCCGACGCAAGGGTCTTTAGAGACCTTATGTTCCTCGATGTTACTAATACCGTTAGATACGAAGCGGCACGCGACGCTAAATAAATGATAAATATGAAAACAATAAAACTATTAACTATACCAATAGCAATCTCTATGCTATTCGCATTCCTGATGTATGAGGATATTTCAGGCAGTACCGATACGCTCAAGAATAGTAGTCCGCAGTCACTAAAACATTTGGAAAAAACAATGGCTGATGTCCCTCCTATTCCCGTTAAAAATGAAATAATTAAGGATACCATATATGTTGCTGGCGACTACTACATTACTATCTCACTAAAAAAGCAACTGACCTATCTCTATCAAAGAGGTATAGATACACCAACCGTATATAAAATTTCATCCGGCAATCCCCGTATTAAAAGTGGCATCGAAACAACTCAAGGTCTATTCTCCGTCCAAACGAAAAACCCATTAGGACATTCCAAACAATTTGAAAATGCCGAACTATGGAATTGGATTGGCTTCCACGGAAATATCGGCTTCCATGGTCTTAGTGGCAATAGCTACTATCCACACCTTGGCGTTCGCACATCTTCACACGGATGTGTCCGTATGAGTAGAGAAGATGGAAAAGAAATGTATAAAAAAGTCCAGTTCGGCACACCAGTCCTATGCTACAAAGAAGAGCCAGCCGTTGTGCTTGCATTTACTTCAGATAAAGTATCTAACACTGAATATATGCTAATTCCTGCAGACGCTCGAACATTTAGACAAGAAATGCAAAACAGAATTAATAACTTATACAACGGTGTGGGCTTAATCGCTAATACGTCTAAATTGCTACTTGATGGACAAACTGTAATACGATGGGGTGGCTATCCAATTGGCAGAGCAGATAGCATTGCATATACACAAAAATTCCCAATCGCATTCATTAACACTCCTGCTCATAATGCTGATGTGATATATGTAAATAAAAGCATTATTGAAAAAAAAGAAAAGAAAGACAAAGATAAAGACGAAGAGCAAGAAAAATAAACACACTTAGATAAATTATATACATTAACATATTTAGGAAATACAATGAAAAAAATCCTTATTCTAATAGCAATACTAACTGCTACTTATTCATCTACTTATGCTGAAACCGGTCGAGAAGCATTAGAGGCATGCGCAACTGCAATGAAATACGATAAGTTAGATTCATTCCAAACGCAATCTATCAAAGCCACTATCTATATCGGTGACCAACGCCAAACAGTCAAAATCTTCCAAAAAGATTCCAATCTAGTAAGATTTGAAACCTCTGCTATGGGCAAAGAAGATGCTTACGTCCTTACTGATGACGAATTCTTCCAAGTTAAACCAGAATATGAAGAGTTTGACGTAAGTGAAGCCGGACAACTCCTCCAAATATATGAAATGGTGCTACCTACTGTCCATTCCATTTTGAGAGTACCCGATACCAATATTGTTCTCACTATTTCTGGTGAAGGCGACTATGGCGGCAAAAAATGCAAAAAAATTGGCATCTCTTCACCAAAAACACCCGACGAAATTTCTCAATACGTCTATTTAGATGCTCAAACTAATTGGCTCGTAGGCATTGGAGATGACAAAGGTAATGGACTCGTCCTTTCTTCTATGAAAAAAGTTAAGGGCTTTGTTTATGCTGCTACCATTAAAATTATGAAAGATGGGAAAAAGCAATTTGAAATTGAAGTTAATAGCTTCGAAGCAAATCCCGAATTAGATGATGCTATATTTGCAAAACCTTAATTTGTCCATCTAACAAAAAAAATAGGCAGAACTATTACGCTCTGCCTATTTTTTTGCTTTATACTTATAGTCGTTCTGGATTATGCCACTTACTTATCTTTCTCTATAACAAAATAATTCATTGTTGCACCAGCCATCAAATTAAGTTTCAAATACACAGGCGATAGCATTCTAACAATTTCCTTATTCGCTATATTTCTTGTAGATGCACTAAATCCAATTATCAACTTCTGGCTTTTATTCATTAACTCTATATTTTCCTTGCTGATATGCGTCCAAACTATGTTAGTGCTATCTATATACATCGGCATTGCTTCATCTAATGCAGCCGGAATTATAACCGGCTTCTCCGATATTTCTACCGTATCACCATTCTCAGCTGTCGTAAATAAATTCATCGTAAAATCAAGCTGCATACCATTCTCACCTGTAAATGCTAAGTCAATACCATCAAAAGAATTCTCATCATCCAACGATAAATCCATTCCAGTATATTCCTGCGTAAAATTCACATTCCTAACATAACCCACAAACGGCATATCCACTCTATACTTACCAAATAGCGAATCCGTGTTTGTCAACGAATTCGTTGTAACTGTATAATTTACGCCACTCTCAGCTGCCGTTGGATTGGTAATAATAGTTGTTGCAAGTGTCAACTGCGTAGAATGTATATTCAATTTGTCCGACAAATCTTCGCCAATGGTATTTGAATTATCAAATGTATATAGCGAATCCGAATTCGCCTTGAGCAAAAAAGTCCGCTTCGAAACATCATTCGCCAATGAAAGACGCTTACCACTTACAGTAACGCTATCCAATCGCACCAAAATTGGAACATTATATTGATTTGTAATATTGAAACGCAAAGTCGGATTTTTGATATATACCTCTTCTGCTCTTTCTGCGAACTTAGCGAAATCGTTCGTAAAATCAAAATATTGCGGCTCTACATTAATCACCTTATGCCCAACATACCCCTTAAATGTCTTTACCTTGATACAAGTAATTGTTACTCTGCCTTTCAGCGTATCCATCGGTGGAATCTTGCCCGTTACTACAAGCGATAGCATACTACTATCATTAACATACTTCGGCGAAAGAGTGCAATTTGAAATGGTATATGTCTGATTAGCATTCCTTTCGGTAACTGTGCCATCAACATCCTTGAGTTCCAAAATCTTCCAGCGCAACTGAGATAAGTCGCTACCTTCTGGTGCGTTAGTTATTTCTATCCTAACTTCGCATTCATCAAAAACAACCTCATCTATCCGAACATCTGGCTCACCATTAGAAAAAGCCACATCGTAATTTATCGGCTCAATTATTTCAAACAAAGTACCTGGAGGAGCACCCGGAGGAATGTCCGCCGTGTTTGCAACCGAGAACAATTGGTCTTGGTCTGGAAATTTAAATAAATCATCTATTGATGACGGAGAAAGCAACGTTACATCTTTTTGAGATGATACCGCTAAAACTCCATCATTATCCGTATAAATTACATCATCTAAGCCATTTAGAGCAAATAGAGATGAATCCGAGTAATTAATCTGGACTAATGGAAGCGAAGTATTGATAGGAACAACAATATTGTCTGCATCCCAGCAAGAACTAAGCGTGAATAAAAAAACTGCTAATGCTAATGCAAAAGATAAATGAAATGGAAAACGTATAATTTTGTTCATAGAAAATAGGTGAACTATTGTGGAAGGTATTAAATTACTAATTTGATTTGGCGGAGAGGGCGAGATTCGAACTCGCGGTAGAGCCATAACCCTACGTCGGTTTAGCAAACCGGTGCCTTAAGCCACTCGGCCACCTCTCCATTCACTTATATAATAAGATTACAAATATAAGTGTTTTTCCGTAAATAACAAAAGAAAATGTGCTATTTAGAAAAATAATTATTGCAACGCTCTATTAGTTCAGAAATCGCTACCCTATCCATATCCCCCGAAATTGTTATAGCATCGGATATTTGGACATCTATGCGAGTGAATGGAATCGGAAACATAAATTTATCCCAACTCTTCCAAAAAACCTTCTTTCGTCGAATACTACTGCGAACAAAATGTAGTGGCAGTTGATTCTTTTGAGCAACGACAAACGCTCCTGCTTTGCATTGCATTCTCGGACCGGTCGGTCCATCCGGCGTTATCATTATATAATCCGGTGTATCTATTGTGAGTAACCGCTTCAATACTTCGCTACCACCTCTATTAGATGAACCACGTATTAGTTGATAATTCCACTTCGTAAGCAGATAAGCAAGAAATTCTCCATCCTTATGCTGACTAACCACTGCATAAGAATTTTTATGTGCAAATATCTTCCAAGTTGGCAACATCTCTCCATGCCAAAAAGCAATGACCGCCGGAGATGTCGGAACATCACCCGTTATACATATTCGCCAAGTGGTTGAGATGATTCGCACAAGCAGTATGCCAAATCTATAAATCAGTTTCATCTCTCTATTCTAATACGAGCATCTACCGCTACTACTGCGTCTTCCTTGCCAAGTAATGGATTTATATCCATCTCCGAAATCTCCGGAGCTGCAGCGAGCAGTGCCGATAAGTGAACTAATACATCTGCAAACTTCTCTTGATTGATGCCTGCTTGACCTCTTACTCCTTCTATTATTTTGTAGGACTTTAACTGCCTAAACATAGACAACGCCTCATCTTTATTGATTGGCGAAAGACCATATTGAACATCCTTCAGTACCTCAATAAAGATACCACCAAGTCCGCATAAAATCAAATGCCCATAATCCCTCTCTGCTTTTGCTCCAACAAATAATTCTGTGCCAGAGAGCATCGGTTGCAACAAAACACCTGTGGCATCCTTGATTCGCATCATCTCTTCAAAAGTCGCTCCAACAGCATCCACATCCTTTATATTAAGTTTCACACCGCCTACATCCGACTTATGAACCGGTCCAACCACCTTCATTACAAGCGGAAAGCCAATCTCAGTCGCTGCTTTGATGGAAGCATCCTTTGTCGTTACAACTATCTCCTTTGCTCTGGCAATGCCCGCAGCATCAAGCAATGCTTGCACATCATCCGGTGGCAAATATCCATTACCTGCACCATCAACAATACTTCGAACCTTTGCTACATCTATCTTTGCTAGTGATTCCTCTTTCGCCGGACGATTTGCATAATACACCTTACCGAGTGCTTTACCAAAAGCAATTTCATCTGTAAAGCAACTATGCCCTTTTGCAAACACTTCCCTCATCTCATCCTGCGTTAAGTAAGGCGAAGGTATGATATGATAAACCGGCTTCTTGCTTATCTGGCTATGCTTATGAACAATATCGTAAATATCTCGCGGTGAGAAAATACCCGCTGTGCCATAAATTACAGCCGTTCCATCAATAGCATCAAAGCGGTTTTCAATATAATTTAATATGGTATCTATATGCTCCGGCGTTCCGGTTGCAAGGCAATCTATTGGATTTGCAACAGACGAACCGTGAAACAACTTCGTAAGCAATTCATTAGCAACATCGCCTTCTATATGTGGCACCTTCATACCAACATCCGACAGCGTATCCGTAAGCATCACTCCCGGACCACCAGCGTGCGTAACTATCGCAATGTTATTACCTTTGAGTTCCTTATTGCGTAAAATGGTCGCAACCGTAACCAATTCAAAACGCCCAGCACATCTGATAATTCCGGCTTTCTTAAATAATGCATCAATAGCAGTATCCGAACCAGCAAGCGCTCCTGTATGCGATGACGCTGCTCGTGAGCCGGCTTCAGACCTACCTGACTTAACCGCTGCAATTTTACATCCTTTATTAATCAAGGAACGCGAGTGTTTTAGCAACTTCTCCGGATTAGCAACACTCTCTATGTAGATAAGTTTCACATTGGAACTCGTCGCCGGATTATATGTATTATCCCAATACTCAATCACATCCTCTACCGTAATCTGTGCTCCATTGCCAACAGAAAATACACTCGCAAAGGATACTCCATGCATAATCGCTTCCTCTATTATGAAGCAAGCCGTAGCACCAGAACTCGTAACGAAATCGCAACCTTTATCTTCTAAAGTTGGTATCGGTCCGGCAAATACACCATGATACGAAGTTGTGAGCATACCGATACAATTAGGACCTATTAAAGCAGCACCATACTTATCGCAAATCGCAACAATACGATGTTCTAATTCCTTGCCTTCGCCTCCAATTTCACTATATCCAGCAGAAACAATAATTATCGCTTTGCAATTTTTCTTGCTGCAAAGCGACTCCACTGTATCCTCAGTATATTTGGCTGCGATACATAGAATAGCCATATCCACATTGGGCAAATCATCCACTGTCTTGTGGCACTTAATACCTTGTATTAAGTCATCCTTCGGATTAACTACAAGCAGATTAGGAAAATCCCCTTCAAGCAGATTCTTTATCATCCTACCGCCGGGCTTTGTTATGTCGTTTGAACCACCAACTACGACAATATTGTTGGGTTTTAAAAGTTCATTTGTTATCATTCTTATTTATTTTTCTTTAAATTTATTAATATTATCACTTATATATGCTCGCAAATCACTGCATTCTCTGCTTACAATGTCAAATTGGGCTTTATTTAAATAATCAGTAGATACAAGCAGATTGAGCCAATACTCAACGCAATAACTCTCGGTAATAGCCGATTTAAGTTCCGCAAAACGCTCTGCTGCATCTGATGTATATTTGCATCTATTTATGTGAGCACCAACTATCGTAGCACTACGCAATATTTGCTGAGATAGAATATATTCATTCTTTTTCTCTTGTAAATACTGCGACAACTTAATCATTCGGACTGCAAACTTATAACTATTTTCTGTCAGTAATTCCATTGTTACTCCTTTATTTAATTCTACTTTATTAACGAAAGTCCTCTTTCCAAATCGGCTATCTGGTCATTTACATCCTCTATACCAATAGCAAGACGCACTAAACCATCCGTAATACCTGCTGCTTTACGTGCATCTGCTCCCATAAGCGAATGAGTCATTGAAGCCGGATGCTCTATAAGCGACTCAACACCTCCCAAACTAACCGCTAACTGTATCAATCGCGTGTTATCCATCAACGTCTTTCCGCCTTCAATACCACCTTTCACTTCAAATACTATCATTGAACCACTACCTTTCATCTGCTTCTGCGCCAATTCGTATTGCGGATGAGATTTAAGACCCGGATAAAGAACCCATTCTATTTTCGGATGCTTCTCCAAATATTCCGCTACCTTCTGAGCATTACGTTGCTGCTCTTCCACTCTAATTCTAAGCGTTTTTATTCCACGATGCACAAGAAATGAACTAAACGGGTCTATGATTCCACCAAAATTAATCATTTGAGTTTTCACTGCCGGATAGTCCTGCTCATCCTTCACCACAATGATACCCGCTACAACATCGGCATGACCATTAAGATATTTCGTCATACTATGGATAACGTAGTCAGCACCAAACTCCAATGGACGCATTAGTATCGGAGAGTTATAAGTATTATCTACACCAACTTTTATACCATTTGAATGCGCTATTTTACATATTTCCTCAATATCAGAAATCATCATAGTTGGATTGCAAGGCGACTCCACAAATATCATTTTGGTATTCGGCTTAATTGCTGCCTTAACTTCATCCAATATATGCGTATTCACAAACGATACCTCAATGCCATACTTCGGCACTATATTTAGTAGCAACGTTACGGTAGTCCCATAAGCAGATGCTGTGCAGATAAGATGGTCGCCTGCTTTGAGTGTCGCAAAGAACAATGTTGATACCGCTGCCATTCCACTAGCACAGCCAATGGCTTTGTAGCCACATTCTAATGCAGCAACAGCATCTTCCATCGCCTCTACAGTAGGGTTCGATATACGTGAATAAATATATCCTTCCTCCTCGCCGATAAAGCGCTTTGCTCCTTGTTCGGCATTCCTGAATTTGAAGGTGGATGTTTGATAAATCGGTTGAACAACTGACCCATATAGAGTATCGTCCTTGGTGCCTGCATGAACGCATTGGCTGTCAATATGGAGGGCTCTTACATTTTCCATTTGATTTTAATTTCCTTTGAATAAGTAATAATAGTAATTTTTTTCAGTCCGTAAGATACTAATTTTTTTTCTTATTATTGCAATAAAATATTTTATGATGTTAGAGTAGATATTAAAAACAGCAACATCATTATTTTTTGCAAAAAAAATCGTATTTTTAAAATCTTTAAATGAAATGATTGTCTATGTATTTATCCAAATTAGATATACTTGGGTTTAAGTCCTTTGCTCAGAAAACCTCTCTCCGATTCACCGATGGAATATCATCTATTGTTGGTCCCAACGGTGCCGGTAAGTCCAATATTGTTGATGCTATAAGATGGGTGCTGGGTGAGCAAAAAACCTCTGTCCTACGCTCCGATGTTATGGAAAATGTGATTTTCAATGGCACAAAAAACCGAAAACCACTTGGTATGGCAGAGGTTTCGCTTACTATTGAAAACAATAAAGGCGTCCTACCCAGCGAATACACCGAAGTAGTTATCACACGCCGTCTCTTCCGCAGTGGAGACAGCGAATACCTCCTCAACAACTCTAAATGCCGTCTCAAAGACATCGTAGAACTCTTTATGGATACCGGTTTGGGTTCCGATTCTTACTCTGTGATTGAACTAAAAATGGTGGAAGCAATTCTTAGTGGTGCTGGTGGCGATAGACGCTCCTTATTCGAAGAAGCCGCTGGTATTAAGAAATATAAACAGCAACGAAAAGAGGCAACACGCAGATTAAATGATGTCCTTGCTGACCTTTTACGCGTTAATGACTTGATGGATGAGGTGCGTAAAAATGTGAATTCACTCCAGCGACACGCCCAAAAGACACGCAGATACAATACGTTAAATGATGAATTTCGCGATATTGATACAAAACTTTCTTATTACCAATACAAAAATTTCAACTCCATCGCCGATATTTTAAACTTCGAAATATACGGCATTAAAGAGGAACGCCAACAAGTAGAAGCATTGCTCGATACCGAAAACACTAACCTATCAGCCATTAAAGCCAACTACCAAGCAGTAGAGAATGAACTGAATGCACTATTAGAGCAGGAAATTGAAGTGGAAAAAGTTATCGGACAAAGCACAAAAGAAGTCGCAGTATCAAATGAACGCCTTACCAGAATTAGCGATGACGAAGTTAGATTAAAAGAAGAAATTGCAAATACAGAAAAGAAATTGCAACATACCACAGCCGAAATCACAAACGTAAAGGAACGCATTATATCTCTCGAAACCACTGTAAAATCTGGCGAAGAGCAACTTATATCAGTAAAGAATGAAGCCGATACAGCAAGCAAAAATACTAACATAGCAAGAAATGAAGTGCAGCAACTATCCCAAAGTTTGCAGTCAATCAACTCAACCATTTCTACAAATAAGGACATCGTTTCGCGCAACAAAAATAAAATCCAAAATTTCCAAACAAAAATAGAGCAACTTACCAACGATAAATATAAATTAGATGCCGACATAAACGCCGTATCGCAAGAGTTGTCAGGCAGAGACGCACAATTAACAACATATATCAATGCACTTGCTGAGAAGGAAATTCACCTCGCTCAACAACACGAGCAACAAGCAAATCTCCAAACTCAATTGGATGCCGTTAGGCAGGAAATTTCTAAAATATCTAATGACATCCACGCCAAACAAGCATCCTACACCTTCCTCCACAATCTGGTGGATACCAGCGAGACAGCAAAGTTCTTGCTTAATTCAAATGAATGGTCCGATGATGCTGAGAAACTAATGCTATCGGAAAGTATTGCCGTTGATGAACATCTTCAATCGGCGCTATCAGTAGTATTTACTAACTATTCCGACTATTACGTCACAAGCAATAAAGGAAATGCAAGCAAAGCAATCGCTCTGCTCAAAGACAAAAATAAAGGCAAAGCAGGATTCATCTGTCTTAATGAAATCCCCGCTACTCCGCAGCCATCAACACTTACAGGCGATGGCGTTATTGGTTGGTTTAGCGAGGTGCTAAGAGCCGATGACAATATTCGCAATGCTATGCGTCTGCTATTTGATGGACTCGCCATAGTTGATACTATTGACGCTGGCTATGAATTGCTGCGTAACAATAGTGAAGTAAAAGCATTTGTAACGCTTGCCGGCGAATTTGTGCATCGTGCTGGTGCTATTCTTGGCGGTTCTATCAAGCAAGGAGAGACCGCTCGCTTTGGTAAATTGGAAAAGATGAATATTCTAAAAGACGAAATGAGTGCATTAGAAGCGGAGTTAGCAACCAAAGAATCAACTAAACAAAACATCACAGAACAATTGTCGCACATCAATTTGCAAGCCATTACCAATGAAATACGCAGCATAGAAACAGACAAACGCAACTACGAAAATCGCACCGCACAATTAAAATTGAATGCAAATCAACTACAAAATAATTACGAACTCATTGACAAAAACATCGGCAATTACAGAAATGACGTAACAGAGTTAGAGACGGAGATAGAGAAAATTTATGCCAGCGTTGCTGATGCAGAACTCTCACTATCCAATGTTAAGACAGAATACGAAGCAAAGCATAGCCAGATGGAAGCAGTAGAACAAATACAGCGTGTCGCCGAAAGCAAAGTTCGCGATTCTGAAATCGCTTTAGTTAATTCTAAGAACGATGTCGCTAATGCTAAGAATGATTTGCAACGCTCCATTCAGCAAGAGCAAAACTATAACAATAGCATTGAAAACCGCAAAGTAGAATTGATTCGCAATGCAAATCTGAGCGGTGAACTTAATATCAAAATAACGCAACTATCCGCTTCTATCGCTGAGCAGACAACAAATTTAGAGACGTTGAAGAACAAATGCGATTACGTGTCCAATAGCAAAAAATCACTTAATGAGCAACTTACTTCGTTAGAAAATGAAATAAATAATACTCGCAAAGAACACGAGAAAGTTATTGAAAACGGACATCAGAAAGAATTGAAGTTGAACGAAACCACGACTTGGATTAACCATATCGCTACCAATTTCGCAAACAACTACCAATCCGATATTACAACTACAACAATAGAACTCCCAGAGGACTTTGACGAAACAACCGCTAAAGCCACAATTAACGAACTTAAACAGAAATTGTCGGGACTTGGAAATATTAATTTTGCTGCAGTAGAGGAATATGAGCAGGAAAAGGAACGCTTGGAATTCTTAGAGCGTCAAGTTGCTGACTTAGTAAATGCAGAGAAAACATTGCGCGAAACCATTGATGAAATTAACAAGACAGCAGAGAATAATTTTAACGCTACATTCACTCAGATACGACTAAATTTCCAGCAACTATTCCGCAAACTATTCAATGATGATGGCGATGCAGATATAATGTATGACGAAAACAATCCATTGGAAAGCGATATCAACATCATTGCAAAACCGCCAAATAAGCGTCCTAATACAATAGAACAACTTTCTGGTGGCGAGAAAACTCTCACCGCTATCTCTCTGCTCTTTGCGATATACTTGGTTAAGCCATCTCCATTCTGTATTTTGGACGAAGTTGACGCTCCATTGGATGATGCGAATGTGGGACGCTTCCTTAATATCGTTCGCGATTTTAGTGCCAATACTCAGTTCTTAGTTGTTACACATAACAAAACCACAATGGCTGCTGCTGATACGCTGTATGGTGTAACGATGTCCGAACCCGGTGTATCGCAAACGGCATCCGTTAAGTTGGAAGATTTAGATAAGTAATTTCGGATATAATATCACGCTGTCCTTCGTATGTGAATTGCGGGTTTGCTTGCTTTGCATTCGCTTTATACGTCGCTATGTCCGCAAT
Source organism: Ignavibacteria bacterium (assembly GCA_031261605.1). Taxonomy (GTDB): domain Bacteria; phylum Bacteroidota; class Ignavibacteria; order Kapaibacteriales; family UBA2268; genus WRLB01. The sequence goes on from JAISJI010000048.1 coordinate 53,999, forward strand.
AATTTTACCCAATGCCACAAGTATAGCATCTGGAGCATTGTCTTGTGGAATCACCTCACCGCATTTAGTAGCATTTACCACCTCTGCAAGAGCCGGTAAATCCGTTGCTACTACTGGCAATTCAGCCAGCATATACTCAAATAATTTGTTTGGCAAAGCGAAGTAATATGAACGAGAAATCGGCTCAATATTACAGAGACCAACATCTCCACTGCAAGTCCATTCGTGCAGTTCATCATAAGCAATATTCCCTGTAAAATACACCCTATCGCTAACTTCTAACTCTTTAGCAATGCGTTCCAAATCCGCTCTATACTCGCCATCTCCGAATATCGCAAGCACAAATTGTTCTGTTAGTTGCAACGCTCTCATCGCCGGAACTATACCTCTACCTTGCAACAAAACGCCCTGATACACAAGTATATACTTATTATTTGGTATATTCCAATGCTCTCTAATTTTGTTCGTGGCTACATAATCCCTATTTGGCGGATAATTATACACTTCATAAATTGGAATATTAAGAGCATACTTACCTTTCAAATGCGCCGAGTCAAGTTTGCCTGACGTAACAAGTTTGGATATACGTTTAATGTAGTGCTTCTCGATAGCGGATAGAATATATTGACGGAATTTGGAATTATGTAGAGTTGATAGTTCGGAATATATTTCACGTGCATCATAAACTATATTGCATTTGCGTTTGACTGCAGAAATGGCAGGCAGTGAATATAGGTCGGCTGCGTAATATGTATCAAATACAATTTCACTAATCTCGCTACGAACAGCAGATGTGAACGTCAGCCAGCGAACAATATGTCTGCGATTTTGTGGCAACGAAACAAAACGATGCGTCGTCCCACTAAGAGCATAATCCGTGATAGAGAATACAACGATGGAATAGCCCAACGACACCAGCATTTGCACTAAATTTTTGCTGCGAGCATCGTATCGCAAATCGGAAAATGTAACTACGCAAATATCGTATTTCATATTACTCTTTCTTATCTGCAATATCTACATCTTCATCGGTTGTTGCTTTTTTGAGTTCCTTTATTCCGGTGCCGATACTCCGCATAAGTTCGGGTATCTTTTTTGCTCCGAACAGCAACACAAGTGCTACTACGATTAATATTATTTCTGGTGCTCCTAAGCTTCCCATAAATGCTCCTATTTATTTAGTTTATAATTACAATTAAATCCACTCTACAACCACAAGTTTACCTATTACTCTAAGTTTATCTGCTATGAGTGGGACTATCTGACGGCGTGTTTTTATTCCACGTTGTATGAAATTTATGTCTTGCTCCTCGTAATAATTGTAAGAGCCGAGATAGAAAATTACTTTGTCCGCCTGCATTATATAGTCGTAAAGTTTGGTGACCGGACTATCATCGTGCATTAACTCCCGCTTCTCATCTATCACATTATACAACTGGTTAAGCGTTATTGCTCCTTCCGCTGCTAAATCTATGCCTTGTATTTCGTATTGTGGTGGTGTGTATTCATTAACAGACATATTTTGCACCTTCATTTTCCTATTCAATACATTGGAAATTATTTTTGAAGTAGTGCCACCACAGACAATTTTCACTCCATCAATAGAAATGAATTTTCGCACATATTTTACATCATCCTCTTTGTTCGTCGGCGGTCCTGTAAATATTATTGCAACACCACCTTTGCGGCAATGCGCAAATAGATTGGTCACATCGTCATCATTATTGTTCTTACATATCTTATACACCTCATCCATTACATCTTTCGAGAGTTTGGCATAATCTATATCAGCATTCAAGCGACTGCTTATGAAATTACATAAATTTTCACTCCCCCATCCATCTCTATAATCCCTACCAATACCAGCATTCGTAACGCCATCCGACATCAACATTATCGCTTCGCCTCGCTTTATATAGCAATTCACCTCGTATGCAGCAACATCCTCTATATCAAGTTTGCGTTGAGGTAGCACTCTCGCTTCCTTTGGCGATACGAGCAAAGGAGGTGGCATCTCATAAGAAAGAATTGTTGTTGCCCCATCGTTCAGTATCCGCGCTATCGTAAAGACAGAGTAATGCGTCCCTGTTGCACCTGTTCGTCGTAAAAAATCCGCTAATTTATTGAATGCTACGCGTTGCGAAAACCCCAAACTCATTAACTTTGCAAGATACGATACGTTCATCGTTGCAGCAGTATTTGCTCTGATACCATGTCCCTTTCCATCGCAAAGAATTATGGTGGTATGTTGCTCCGTTTTAACACGATAGAATACATCGCCACAAGGCATTCCCGAATGTTTTGACTGCTGATTTAGTTCAATTTCTATATGTTCGTAATCCATCTTACACCTTTATTAATATTACATCATCCAATCATTAATCTTATTTGTCGGGTCATTATGAACAATATCGTGTTGCGTAAATTTCATTAAATTCTCAAGTAAGGATTCGCTATATGCAGTGTTTTCGCCTATTATCTTTGCTATACTTGTTGCCATTATCGTTTGCTGGGCTAATAGTTCCGTCGCCTGTTCCAATGTCTTATGTCGCAATTTATCCAAATGCTCCTCATCCGAAATATTTTTCGTGATGTTGACAAACATACCAACTAATGAGTCATCTTCGGGTAATCTATATATAATCTCAAAGCACACAATTCCAAATTTATCAAATCTCACAGTGCTTTCATATCGCTCTAAGTTATTGGTGAGTAAGTTCTCGAATGGCTCAGAGTCAATGATAGCGGAGATATGTTTGCCTATCACAGAGTCCGTTGTTCTAAACATAGTCCTAAATGTAGGATTCATTGATTTTATTCTATACTTGTTGTCTATCGTAACGATGCCATTGGGGCTGGAATTCAAAATACATTTTGATTGCTCTTCAGCGTAATATCTCATATACGGAATGCACATCTCCAACTCCGCCATATCATTCAATACTGCAATTGCTTGGTCGCTACAAGCGTGGTATCCGCAAGAGAAGCAGTTAGGACGCGTCTCCGGATTTGGATTCCCCGTCTTCGCTAGCACTTTGCTTATCTGCTCGGAAGTGTATTCAGAACGTTGAAGTACATTAGTTTTACAGAACGTGCGAGATGTATCAATATTGTCCAACGGGTCAATTTCTGACTTCTCAGATGTATGAGAATTAATGTATTCTATAATCTCCTTTTGCCGTTCAAATATATTATTCTTTACGTGCATACCCGGACCATTTATACATCCTTTATAGCAGAATAGCGGTTCTACCAATACGCCACTTGACAATTTTACATATTCCAAAGCATTGTTAATATCCATAAAGCCACTAATGGGCAGACGCTTGGTCTCTAATAGCGATACACAGTCGCCAATAGTAGCCGACAAGCCACCAACTAATTGATACATACGCCCGGCACCTCCAGCATCTTCATCAAATTGGCTCTCTTCGCAAGTTTGCAAAGATACTTCTTGCTCATCAAATATTTCTCTTAATTCCGCATAAGATAGCACAACATCCAAAAGTCCAACAAATTCCGGTCGCAGTATTTCCATTTTATTGGCAATGCAAGAATCAATATGAACTATCGAAATATCTTCGCCAAAGCGTTGTCGTATCCAGCGAGAATGCACTATATATGGATTTGCTATTGGCATTAAGTAATCTATTAATTCCGGTCTATACTTTTCTATATAGTTAATTACCGTTGGACAGAGGGATGCCACATAACTTTTATTCGGATTATCCTTAACAATTTGCATTGTGTCTTTCGCAACTTTATATGCAGCCAAGGATGTAGTGGATACAAACGAAGCACCTAATCTACGCAAAGCAGATGGAAAGCGTTCAATCTCCCATCTGGCACATATAGAAGAGAACGAAGGCGCAATACTTATCGCAAGTTTTTTACCCGAACGCTGCAAAGCATAAAATTTATCTTTATCATTTTTGTATACAATTGCCTTTTGGGCACAATTTTGGGCACAAATATTGCAATGAATGCAGCGTTCGTCTATGATATATGCTTGACCATCTTTTATTTTAATGGCTTTAACAGGACAAGATTTTAAGCAACTATAGCAATCACGACACTTTGCTGGTTTGGTATAAATATAATCGCTTTGTATTATTGATGTATCCATTATGTGTTATATTACTCAAATAAATGAACGCAATTAGTTCGCTCCTGTGCATGTCTAAGGGCACGCGTGGCATTAGATGTAAATGTATCAAATGTATCATTTTGTTTTGTAGATGCAATACCGGCGCTAATTGTAATAAAATGCTCTTCGTTAGAAATCATTATATTTTTCGTTGCTATCTGCTGTCTAATACGTTCGAATAACAACTTAGATTGGTCATCGCTCCGTTCTATAAGTATAATACCCAGCACATCGCTATTAACTCTACCTATTATTTCAAATGGCTTTAACTGCTTGCCTATGAAATTAATTATATGGTCAAACATTTGGAATTTTTTATTCGCCTCGTCTAAAGATGCGTATTTATCCAATCCAACTAAGACAAGTGAAATATGATTCTTAAACTCTGCAGCACGCAGAAACTCTAAGTTTAGTCGTTCCCTGAAAGCTTTTTCGGTGAATATACCTGTATTCGTCTCTATATGCACGTATTTGTTATATAACGCCATCAACTCTATTTTTTCCAACGCTTCGCCGGACTGATTACAGATGGCTTTCAATATATCAATATCCACATCATTAATAAAGAGTTCGTTGTTTTCCGCTTCAATAAATAATGCCCCGTAAACATCTGTTAGCGATTTTATTGGTATTGATAAGAACGTGCCATTTTCAAATGCTGGCTCGTATTTATTTATTCTAATAGAATCTGTTGGTATTTTGGTAAAAACAATTTCCGTATTTCGCGTAATACAATATCTGATGAACGATGAATCTGTAATTGGAGCATTGAAGAACTGGTCATCAACATTTTTTACTGATTTATAAGAACATACCGTCCATGCTCTGGCTGTGTTATTGTATGCTACAACGCCGATAGATGTGCAATCGTATAATTCAACAACAAAGTCAATGATTGAATGGAATATGTTTGTAATCGTTGCACCTCGTTCGGATGTGCTTTCCATAAAATGATTAAGTAACACCAATGTCTTATTTGCATTTTCGCGTGAATAATGACCTGCAAATGAGCAATAAAATGCAGATACAATGCGTGTAAATAAGCCAAGAAACGCTACATGACCGCTATTATACGCATTATTGATATTCGTATCGGCACACAATATTCCCACAACTTTGTTTTGCGTAATTATTGGTATTCCGATGAAAGAACTAACGCCAACTGAGCGTTTATAATATGGTATTAAGTCCAATTCTGCTGCCGGAGAAATCTGCGAAAGTATCTCTGGCTTCGCGGTATTTGCTATTTTGCTAAGAATATCGTTCCCAAAAACCATTTTACTATCATCTTTCAGTGCATCCTTTCTAATACTACGCGACAAATCAAACAATAGAGTATTTCTTTCTTCATTAACCCAAACAAAAGCAATAGTATCTGCTTCTAAAACATAACTAATGATTTCAAGGAAATGGTTAAGCATATAAGCCAATTCGTCTGAGGAATTTTCTAATTTCTTTTCCAATTCAGCTATCAATGCCACAGAGAAATCCGCTGTATTTGCTATATTGTCGCTATCTTCCAATTGATTCGTAAGCGAGGCAATTGCGCTCGTCGCTTCCTTGGAAGACGCTATGTTAGAATACGAAGATATATCTATACTCGCAACTATCTCTACTTGTGGCTCATCTATTGTTTGCGGTTTTGTTTCTATGGGGTCAGATTCTTCGCTCTCAAATAGAGATAGAGTTGGCTCCTCCGCTATTTGAGTATCACTTGGAGCATCCTCTTTACGCTCGACAACTTCCGACACAACACCAATATCTTTTTTCTCAACCGCACTCACAGCGTTACTATCATTAACCATATTTTGCAATGCCGCACCACGAGTGATAGTAAAAGAACTATCATCGGAAGCACCAAAATCTACAGTAAATTTATTCTTATTGGTTGGATTGCTATTTTGCTCTTTGTTTTTGTTAACAAATACAAAACCATTGTCATCACCAGTAAATTCAACTGTTCCATCATCTGAATTTGGTTGTAATTCATCAAAATTTTCTATCGTAGTATAATGTGCCTTATCATCACGTTTTAATTGAGTAACTAACTTATCCGATGACTGAAATTGGAATTTTCCGGGTTCTACTCTATATTGGCTTTTTTGCATCATAGAAGTTATTACAGCTACCACCGCCATAAATACAACACACAAGGATATCAACCGGTATGCAAGATTATCGCTATTATATGCGAATATTATGCCGATAATGAATACAATAATTGCTATTATTTCAAACGCACGAATATTTGAAAAAAAACGATTCAATGTTGATTTCAATTCTTCCTCTCAAAAATTTTTACACACTATTCCTCAATATAGTAAAAATTTTCCACATTATTATTGTTTTATGGGATAATATCATATATTTGCTATAACAAAAATGTGTATTAGAATATAAATATGAAATATTACGCTGTATGCGGTTCTCCTATTTTGCATAGTTTGAGTCCGCAAATTTTCCAGCAATTATTTGCTACAAACAACTATGACTCTTGCTATACTCGTCTGTTATGCGACAATGCCGATGATGCTATTATTCTCTACAAAGCATTAAATCTATCTGGTATGAATATTACAGCACCTTTGAAACACAACATTATGCACCATTGCAATAGTTGCACTGGGGATGCAAAGCGAATAGATGCGATTAACACTATCGTTACTTATCGCAACCAACTGCTTGGCTTTAATACCGATTGGGAAGGAGTATTGAATACATTGCGACTGGCTGATATAGACATTCAAAGCAAAAAAATACTTGTAATTGGGGCTGGAAATTCTGCTGCATCCGCCATTTTTGGCATAATACAATTCTTTCCAAATGCCGACATCACAATAACTAATAGAAGCGAAAAAAATGGAATGGCTCTTGCAAATAAATTTAATCTCCACTATACACCGCTTGACGCTGATTTGCAGCAATATTCATTAATCATTAATACGATACCGCAGCCAGAATTGGTAAATCTAAATTTCCATAAGGAAGCAACGATTTTGTTCGCAAATTATACATCTCATTCGTATTTTAGCAAAATTAGTTCCAAGTATAACATCATTATAGGGCTGCAATGGCTTATCAATCAAGCGATTCCAGCATTTGAGTATTTTATTAGCAACGACGACTATTGCAAAAAAGTAGATTTGAGCAATGAAATAATTAACGAGTATTATACAAAATGCAATAACGGGAATATCTATCTAACCGGCTTCTCTGGTAGCGGAAAGAGTTATATTGGAGAAAGAATTGCGAAAAATTTACATTTAGAGTTTGTGGATACAGACGAGTTGGTAGTAGCACAAGCAGGTAAATCTATCCCTGCAATATTTGCAGATGATGGCGAGCAAGCATTCAGAAATTATGAAACAGAAGTATTGACTCAAGTTGGCAGGACAAATAGACGTGTCGTTGCACTTGGTGGAGGATGCTTGCAAAGCCAGCATAATGTAGAATTAGCAAAGCGTAGTGGTGTTGTGATATATTTGTATAGCGAGTTGGAAGGTTGTCTTGCACGGATAGATAAGCAAAGCCGACCTATGCTAAATGCTACAGATAAAAAGATAGAATCGCTGTATAATCAACGAATGGACGGATATTTGGTAGCATCCGATATGGTAGTAGCATCGCATTCGGCAGAAGCACTACTTACATCATCTTTTTCAATTCATCTCTAAATGACAGATTGAATTCATCTGCATCAGGACGCTCGCCATTCACCAAACGTCCGCATACATTCTCTAAATGCGTAATGTAATCAGCAAAAGAATATGGTATTTGGCAATGTTCACGCATCTTACTTAACTTAAACGGATTCTCTATTATCGCATTCATAACAGCAGCAAGTGCTTTGGGAGAGCCCGCTTTGTATAAACAGCCATTGTATCCATCAACCACAAAGTCCTCTACCCCACCAATAAGCGATGCTATTATCGGCAAGTTCATTGCTAATCCCTCCGCCAGAACAAGCGGAGCGCAATCCTCGCAAATAGAAGCAAAGAGCAGACAGTCGGAACTATCCGAAATGCGATGTAAATCTTTGGTTGAATACTTTCCTCGCAATGTAATGATATTGGCTTTATCAATGGACTTAATAGCATTGCCATACTCGTTATCAAAACCACCCCACAAGTCAATCGTGATATTCTTATTAGGTAAAAATTGCAATGCTTGTGCTATGATATGCGCACCTTTATGCGGAATACCATCGCCAATAAAGGCGAACCGCAGTTTATCACCCACGGTATGCGGTTTCACCGGATTATGTTCTAAATACTCTATTGTTTTATGAAGTTGATTTACAACCGCAATTTTCTGAACGACAACCTCTCTATTTCCACTAAATTCCGCAAGCAATTCCTTAACTCTATTGGATACTGCCAGCACATAGTCAATATCATTTATAAGAATGGATTTCGCTTTCTCTACCCTTTGTTTATAGGCATCTGCCAACATTGGATAACGCTTAGGCAAATCGGAGTTCGCAAAGAAATCGGTGCTCTTCCAAGTAACAAGTTCGTTGTTGTATATATATAATTTTGGGTCTATTAAATGGTAATTATGCGTAGTAAATGTGGATGGAATGCCACGCTTTTTCGCAACTGTAGCAATCTCAAAAGATAACCCGAGGAAGTTATTGAAGTTAATAATTTGTGGCTGGAACTCATCCAACACATCATTAAATAGTGCTACAATCCTATCATCGCAAACTTCGCGCATCGGATTATCGGCATCCAAGAAGATAGTCGGACGATTATATACACCATACAATTTCACGCCATCATCTATTGTTTTCTCCATATAATACGGCGTGGTATTAGTTGGATGAGACGCTGTTGCGTAAAATACCGCTACCTCAAATCCACGCTTTGCAAGTTCCTTCACTACTGCCTTAGGCAACTTAGTTCCACCGCCTGTCTCGTTCCAGCCATACATAGTAAATAGCATTTTGCTAAGTGGTATTGTGGATGGAATAGCCACAGGTGGAATGGGCTGCTCATTGTCTTTTGGAATAGTGGATGTAGCCACATTCTCCTTCAATGGTTGCAAGTTGTATTTCTGTAAAACATCATTTATATTATCATTTAAAATTAACTCTGCATAACTGAATCCACCATCATTAGTAGCCGGCTGTGGCTTGCTAAATTTCTTATTCATATCACTCGGAGACGTGCCGTCTGCCTTGTATTTAAGTGCATCGCCACCGCCAAGTATGAAATCCATATAGTCAAATTCGGTCGTTACTTCCCCTTGCTCTTCTACCACATCATTCGCCGCATTAAATCTATCTATCAAGTCCTGTGCTGCTTTCTTATCGCCGTTGGTAATGAGAAAATTGCAAATGGCTTGAATGAAATTATAGTTATTCGGTTCTAAATCATAGGCACGACTAAAATATTGAAGTGCAAGTTGATTATTGCTCTCTATTGCATACGCCGAGCCAAGCAGTAGATACAGCTCAGCATCTACATCGCTACTTGAATTTATACTTTTAAACAGAAGTTCTTTGGCTTCTTTGGTTTTATCGGCTAAAAGCAGTTGCTCTATTTGTTCCTTCAAGGCGGTCTCCAGCATATTATACATTGAGTTGTGCAAAAATAATTTATCTCACGAATCTCAATATACGCATAAAAAACAACTTTTGGATAATATGAACTAACAAAAGCAATTTTTTTATTCACATAATTTATCATTAGGTTGGAATATCAAAAACTATATACTCCAAAAATATAATCGCTACATTTATTTTTCACAACAAATCTCTCTTCCGCAATATGCAAATATTGCAACACGGCAAGCGTCTGCTCGTCTTCAATCATAAAATTATGTGCAATATCTTTCAGCAACGGCATCAGCAAATTCCAACCAAGTTGCTTTTCTTCTAAAACCCGAAAATGCTCGTGCAAAGATGGAATTATCGCATCAGAATCTACAGCTTCACTTGCATCACTAAGCAACATTCTTAGCAAACCCGGTGAATATATCTTATTTTTATACGAATTAATTGATGCATATTTCCTATATTTAATTGGAACATTTTCCATCAAATTGTTTATTGCTGCCAATTGAAATTTTGGAATAAATAATCTATTTTTTCCTACATATTCGCAGATAATTAAATAGCCACTTTTATTCATTAATGGCTTTATTTTATTGGAAATAAAGCCATTAATATTTGAAAAATGGTGCAAACTTGAATTAAATAAAACCACATCAAATTTCTCATCAAAATTGGCTTCATAAATATTTTGATTAAGATATTGGATATTCAATTTTTCAATATCAGCAAGGCGTTGTGCTTCTAAAAAGCGATTCGTCGCTAATTCTATTCCAATAATTTTTGAAAACAATTTTTGTTTCGCAAATTCTCTTTCATAGTAACCGGTTCCGCTGCCAACAGATAATAATTTCAGTTCATTTTTGTCGGACAGATATTTTTTACAAAAATATTCTGGATATTCAATATTTTCATTTTTGGTAATTATTTTATTTCGTTGTTTAATAAAAAAAGGAATTTCCCATACCGCCGAATTTATTTTTATATTGTTTATTTCGTTCCATTTATTCTTTTTAATTCTATTAATTAGGAATTTAATTCCTTTTTGTTTTATTTTTATATAAGAATCTATGAAATCGCCAAGTGTTATTATGTGCACAGATTATTGAATGATAAAATTAAGAATTTGAGAATTTGTTCCATTGCTAATAATGCAAGTATATTGGCAATATAACTTTAATTTTTGTAATAATCATTATTTAGAATACAAAAAAATACTTTCTTATATTAACAACCCGTCCTCCTATTCTAATTATGAAATTATATTTTCTGTGATTTTGCAAGTATACCGGCTAATGTTCCGTTTACCTTTTTACTTACATCATTAGTCATATTTGTTGCTGTCTTGGCTACCTTATTGGCTGTGTTAGTGGCTTTTGTTGCTGTCTTGACTACATTGACAGCAGCTACACCCACAACATTAGCAATTCCTCCAGCAATAACATCAATCTTTCCCTTTGCTGAATCAGAACCAATGAAAACATCGCGGGCAACATTTCCAATTGTATTTGCTTCAATTGTATCTGATGTTCCGCTTACAATTCCAATAACCACCGCTAAATATGGAGAAACTTTTCCTACTGTTTTATATTTTGTTGCAAACTTTTTCGTGGATTTTTCTATAATCTTACTACCGGCAATTTCTTTTAATCTGCGAACTTCCTCCTTAACTACAACTCTATCGTATAAACTTTTAATTGTTTTTTCATCATTTATTCCGATATTCGTTAAAATAGAAGACACTCCATCACCTGTAGCACACGAAATAACTAATACTCTTGTTATTATCTCATTCAAATCATAACCTGCAATATACGCTATTGCTGCTATCATTCGTAACCGAATATAGATATTGAGCGCAAAACCTTCTGGTAATTTTAGCACAAATGAACCCACGGTTTCAGCAATATCAAGTCCTGATAGCAAACCATAAGTTCCTGCTTTTGAATTTTCGTGCCTTATTAGAGCATTTACCTTAGACGATAACGTTTTTTCTTTTTCTATGTAAACATTTGCTATTTTAATCGCCGAATCAAGTTTAGGAACACCTTCTAGAACTGCATCGTAGATTTCATCTAAAATTTTGACCATATCATCAACCGCAATTTTTAAATTAGGACTATCTTTGGAAATATCCTTGCTACCAATATTGTTTAATCGGTCATTGGCTGTGCTGGTAAGTTGCTTAATTACCAATACAGCATTAAGATATTGCTCAAATTCAACGGTATCAATACCTTCTGCGGTTGCCTCTTTTAAGAGCATCTCCTTTTCGCCATCTGTCAATATACCATCCGATAACGCTATATCTATAATTTTCTGTAAATACGCACTATAACTACTAACCGTAGCATTTAGAACTTTCTTTCTAATGAAAAGAGCAGCATCAAGGAATTTACTAAAATCGCCAAGAGCAAACCCTTCTGCATTTGCCGCCTCAAAAATTAATCCTTTCTCTTCGGAGGTTAATATTCCATCCTCTAATGCTGACGTTATTAACTTTTCTAATTTTTCACTATACATAATCATCTATATTGTTTATTAAAAAATCACATATAAGAGGACTATGCCCTCCTATATGTGTTATGTTGGAATGTGGATTAATCCGTGAATTTTATTTTCCACTTGACTTTAATACAACCCTACGATTTGCTTCTCTACCAGCTTCGGTATTATTATCAGCGACCGGTTGAGTTGAGCCATATCCCTGATATGACAAGCGAGCAGCAGATATATTTTTTGAAATTAAATAATCATATACTGCCTTAGCGCGTTGCTTTGACAATCTATTATTAATTTTATCTGTGCCTGTATTATCGCAATGTCCTTCAATTTGATATTCCAAATTGCTATCTTCCATCAGCAACTTTACTACTTTATCTAATTCAGTAAAAAATGCCGGTTTAAGTGTAAATTTTGCGTGGTCAAATAGAACATCCTTAAGCTCTATTGGCTTGGGGGCTGGGGTAGGTTCTGGTGCTGGAACCACTCCCTCTACAGGTTCTGCTACTTTTATTGGTTTGGGTTCTTCTTTATTACAGAACTGCAATAAAAGTAAGAGCAGAACAATAATTGCAACAACTACCGCAATTATTATACCTGTTTTTCGCTTAGTAGGTTCATCTACCAATGCTTCGTTTTTGGCTTTGTCTAAATTTGCCATTTGGTTTCTCCGTTATTTTTAATAATAAAAAATACTGTAGTGCCAAGACATTATGACCTCAGCACTACAATAAGAACTTGTTATATAAGATTTAGTCCGCGAATTTTATTTTCCACTTGTTTTTTATGCCGGGCATCATAGTCATAAATGCTTGAATCTGGGTTTTAGCGCCATTTCTTGCATCAACAAGCAGTTCCTTGTTATTTATCACTTCTTTTTCCGCACTCTTCTTGCCCATTTCTTGACCTTTAACGTAATCTTGACCTTGCAAGTCGTTGAAAAGCCCATTGGATTCGTGTCTTATTTTGATTTTGAAAATTTCGTGGGACAAAATTTTAGCCGGAGGAATAGTTATGTAAATAGTGCTATCTGCCTTATTTACATTAACTTTAATTTGGCTTCCATCAATGCCCATCTTTATGATACCGCTATATATTAAGTCGTAGGATGCAGTGGATTTGAGAAACAATACCTTTTTTACATCTTTAAATTCTACTATATCTTTATAAAAATAACGAAGTGTTGAAATCTCAGATATTTTCTTTATCTCTCCAGCAACCATACCAGCAGTAATGTCTTCTTCGTGGCTGAAAAATAGTTCTGGATAGACCTTATAGGTTATGAAAGTAGCGATTCCAAGTATTACAATAATTACTAATACCTTTAATGCTAATTTTATCATTCTCATTTGCGACAAATTTTCTAATTCAGAAACAGTGCTCACAACATTGCCAATTTTACTCATTATAGTACCTCTATGTTATTGAGTTGAACATAATTATTATTGTTAGGAGAGAATTGCAGAGTTCCTAACGACTGTATACCTTCTGAATGCTCGCCACCGCAGGAATTTAATATTGCGTTTGCTGCAAATATAAGAAGAATAATCACCAGCACTACGACTAGTATTTTGATTATTGTTGTTTTTTCCATTACACCTCCGTTGATGTTTGATTAATGAATGCCTGCCCATTGGTTGCGAGCAAGCGTTTGTTTTGTTTGTGTAGTTGTTTGTTCATAGTAGTTTAATTTTAAGTGAATAATAATTCCCCAGCACCTACAATGCTGGTTCGTGGTGTTTGTTACCATTTCTGTTTTTGGGACAGGTAAGTCCTGTCAAGCGTGCTATATTACCTGCGTGGGCACCGCAATGCTTGCAAACATATTCTTTCTTTTGGGTGCTACCCTCATAAAGAACGTGCCTTTTGCCGTCCGGGTTCTTATAACAATTTTGCCCCACCAATTGCGCTATAGAGTCGTAGTGTGAGCCGCAGTACTTGCAATAGTATTTTTCTGCCATTTGGTTTCTCCTATTAGAGTGTTTATTAAGTAGTTAATCGTTTGCCAATTCGTTGCCTACCGCTTCTTCAAACTCCGCCGGCGTCTTCTCTACATCTTCCTTTATTTTAAGAAGTGTGTCGGCTGCTAATTGAAGTATTTCTAAGTCAAGTCCTAAGAGTTCATTATCGGGTTGCAAATTCCGGTAATCGGGATTCTCAAAGTCGATGCGTTCCCTCCCAAAGAAACAACTAAAGATGCCGCGCTTATCGCCAGCGAATCCAGCGCCAAGTGGGCGAAATGCCTCTTCCATATCATCTTTGAAGTCATTATCGCCTACACTATCTTTGCCGATAGCAACGACAATTTGTGAATGAAGCATCTTGATTTTTTTTATAACTGCTTTCTTTTCCTCTAAATCCGGTGCAGCTTTCTCCGGCGGAGGTTGTTTCGTTTCTTCCTTTATTTTAAGAAGTGTGTCGGCGGCTAATTGAAGTATCTCTAAGTCGATCTCCAACAATTCTTTATCACTTTTTAATAAAGAGTAGTTGGGCTTAAAGAGTTTTGATTCAAAGATGCCTGTCTTTTGACCAGCGAAACCATCACCAAGTGAACGTAATGCCTCTTCCATATCATCTTTGAAGTCCTTCTTGTCCACGCTACCTTTGCTGATAGCAACAACGATGGACGAGTGAAGCAATTTAATGTTTTTGAGGACTGCTTTCTTTTCCTCTAAATCTGGCGAGTCAGATTTGAATAGATTATTAAGAAATCCCATAGTGGTATTCTCCTGTATATATTAATAAATTGTTTTTCCTATTCTTTTGCTGTTTACGCTCTCATCACCCTGCTCTGCCTCTTCCTTTATTTTAAGGATGGTGTCGGCGGCTAATTGAAGTATTCTTAAGTCAAGTTTTAGGAGTTCCTCATCGTCTTTCAAATTCCAGTAATCAATTTCGTGAATATCCCAATCATAGTCAAAGATTCCGGTTCCATAACCAGCGAAGCCAGGACCAAGTGGGGCGAGTGTATCTTTTAGAGTTTTGGATTGTTTGCGTGTAACGACAATTTGCTGATGAATCCGGTAAATGTTTTCTCTAAGTGCTTTCTTTTCCTCTAAATCTGGTATGTTAGATAAATCCGGTGTTTTAGATTTGAATAGATTTTTAAGAAATCCCATAGTGGTATTCTCCTGTATATATGTGTACTAATAATGTTTTTCGGGATGTTGGGAATATTGAATAAATTATCCAAATATCTGTGCTATTTCAAGATAATATTGTCTGCTTTCTTCTATTTTTGCCTCATATATTTCCTTTTTCTTGTTAAATGCATCTATAATTTTTTGATATTTGCTTTTTGCCACTAAAACCATTCCTACACAAAAAGCCAATACTACACCACTTATGACAGAAACAATAAGTATAGTATCATTATTAATCATTGCAATTAATCCACATACCACTAGTGTTCCCAAAAATGGAAAAAATCTAACCATATAATGCGGCGGATTGATTGAAAGTGGCTCAAAGATATGCGTTCTGTTATCAAACTCCGCTAAATCTTTCATATAACGGTAAATCAACTCCGATAAAAGTTTTGATTTGCCAAATATTGATTTGTGCCTATTTAATTTGGCAATGGTGTTGCTTAAGAATGAATAAAAATTATATTCCGCTTCCTTAATTGCTTTTTTCTTGCTGAAAAACCTAATAGCATTCTGAAAGAAAGAATTTTCACCCTTAAAAGCACTATCAAATAAATCATTACCCGATATGGACAAAGCCCGCTTAACTGCTATAGAAGTGCCCTTTTTCGCAGCACCTCCAGGAATTGCAACCATAATAATTTCTGTAGTTGCATCTGCCACCATATCGCAAGCTTGTGCAGCTAATTCTTCTGCTTTCTTACGATTTTCATCTTTCTCGAAAATTATCATTGACTGCATAAAGAATACCATACTATTGGTCATTATCGATGCTTTTGTCCTCAGGTCTTCTCTCAGTTTAGCGTTATCTGCTGCTTTCACGGATTTGTCAAGATGTTCTATCATCAAGTCAAATGAACTTTCAAACAAATCAGGATGTTTTACAAATTTTAGTACTGCGAGTTGTGCTTCTATCGCATTTGCGAGAGCACGTTCGCTACTTACTGACGAATTCATAAAATCATTTCTAACATACTGAAGAGCATTTTCTATGGTTAGAAGTTTGTCTATATCCTCTTCTATAGGGACAAGTTCTTCGGCAACAGCAGATATGTTTAAACTTGTTTCCGTTGGGCTATCCAATATATCAACTGCCCTATCTGTCATATTTCCAAGTATTTCATTTTTACCGGAAATAGCTGGAGCGGAAACCTTTAATGCTATGGCAGCCAAACCTTTAATTTTGGAAAACACATTTGATTTGATATCTACATTTTTTTCTTTTAATTTGGAATTTAAGTACATCTCAAATTCATCGGTGTCAATCCCTTCTTCAGATGCTTGTTTGAAAATAACTAATAGTTCCTTTTCAGAATATTTCCCATCTGAGAGTGCCATTTCAATTAATTTTTCGAGTTTTTCGCTATACATAAGCGGTTCCCCTATTTTGTTTTAAAATAATTTATTTATGATTTTTCTAAGAAAACTAATCTTCTTTGCTTTTTGATTACTGCTAGCAATAAGTTTTTTGGCTCCACTATAATTATTTTTTCATTTATATAAAGAAATAATATCCTCTCCTATACCTGATTTTAGTAAATCACATCGTGATGCTTGCGAGTCATCTTCAATTTCAAATACGCTACCTTCAGAAATAGGATTACCATTTTCGCCAAGTAAAGACAAGTGCAGACAAAACTCAAAACTATCTAATATAGATGGCTTTATCTGTTTGATCGCCTTAATTCTAATAGGCAAGACAGGGGTTTTAGTGATATTAGCGGACAAAAATAACGTATCTAATAAACCTATATTAACATCTATGAATAAAAAAACTTCCTTATCAATAGAAAACTCACGTTTGTAATCCAATTCATACTTCCCATCTACAACTTGAATATATTCTTCCAAAGGACCAGAAATATCTATATTGTATGGGGTTATACCATTATCTTTTGCTTCTTTTTTCTTATCGCAAGTGAAGACGATAATATTACTATGAATGCTATGCTTATGAGTTTTATAGCTTTGTTCATTAAATGTGTTCTGTCTTATATATAAGTGGTTATCTCTTCTTTGGTGTTCCGTTCCACCATTTATCAATTTTATCTAGTTTTCCTCCTTCGTTTTCAGTTACTGCATAAAATTCCCAATTCGTCATTTTATATTTCCCTTCCAATCTGGTAAAAGTTAATATATGATAGCATTTTCTAATTGTAATTTTTCCCATAACCTTTTTTCCTAAAAGTTTGATTGATGCATAAAAATATTCTATATCGGTTTTTTTGTCTATGACGGCTTCCTTGTCTACAATTATTCTCTGTTCAATTCTTTCCATACCTTTATTAACAGAATCTGTGTATATCTTTTCCTCTGCATCCAATCCCATTATACTATCTTTCATCTGATAGAAAGGTCCCGTATGTGGATCGAAAAACTCTTTTTTAGTCATCTTGGAAGTTAAAGGACGGTCTATATCTTCAACAAAATATTTATAGTATCCTTTAAGTTCCACCTCCAATGGAAATCGAGACATACTTGCTACTCTTGTTTCATTACCAGCAGCAAACGCAATCTTAAAATCATTCAAAAACAATTCATAATATTGTGCCTTGCTTTTCTCTCTAAATCCAATCTTTACCAATTTATACTTTCCATTCCTTTTTTGGAACTTCAAACCAAATTCACAATATTTGTAATCAGTGTTTCCTGCTATATAATTTAAAAGACCACTTTTGTCGTATTTTTTGCAATCAAGCAAACCTATCCTATATTCATTTGAATCTCCTGTTATTTTTTGCTCTAAATCAATAGTTTTGAAATCATTAACTAATCTTCTTAAATGCTGGAAAATTCCGGTCTTCTCATCAAAAAATGCTTCCTTTGACATTTTTGTATATTGAGAATATTTTTTCTTATCATCAAAATAAAACTTCTGATAGCCAATCATATCTATGTTAACAGGAAATTCAACAAGTTGAGCAATTCTCTCTTTATTCCCAGATGCAAATACCGTTTTAAGTTCTTCGCAAAAAATATGTTGTAGGGAAATTTTCACCTCTGCAATTTTTTCAATTTTCTTTCCCTTCTTTGGTTTCTTAGTTTTTGCTTGAACATCAGAAACGACCAATAACAAAATTATTGTTAAACCAATAAAAATAAGATACTTTTTCATTCCAAAATGTAGAGTATCAGATTTGAATTTGGATAATGCCATTGTAAAGTGTCTCCTATTTATATATGAATTGAATTTTTATGAAGCACTATTTAAGCGATGGCAAATATTGCTGTTTATTTACATAATAAAAATGGCTAACTCTGTTTTGTTTTTTTGCTTTGCTTCGCCAATTTCGTATGGTCTTCATCCTGCGTGTCCATAAACTTTTCTTTGAACTTCTCCAGTTTTGGCATTCGGCAATAAGTTCGCTTTCTATGTCTAAAAGTGTTTCTAAATCAAGCATCAGAAACTCCTCGTCGCTCTTTAATTGGAAGTAATTAGCATCATAAAACTGGAGCTCGGCATCTGTTAATTCCTTTTCGAACATACCATAAATATCATCTTTATCTTTTTCGTTATCACCATAAAGTTCCAAATTAGTCGTAAATGCTTCCATCATAAGCGACCAGAGTTTTTCCTTTGGTGCTACAGTTCCGCAGATATAAGCAATTATTAGAGTATGCAGCAATCTGATATTGCCGATAACCGCTTTCTTGTCTGCTAAGTCCATATCTTTTTGGGGATTTGAGTTTGGCTCTACCATTGTGGATTTCTCCTATATATATGAATAATTAATATTATCAAATTTACCAACACAGCAGCATTATTAACAACGCCACCGGTATCTTCCCACTTAACGTGAATTGGATGTCGCTCGCAGTCGTGCTACGTCCCTCATAAATATACTTGTCATCTATGGTGAAAAGTATGTCACTCGAATTCGTGCTACGACCTTTGTAAATGCGTTTGTCCTTCCAATGATACAAAATATTGCTCGCAGTCGTGCTACGTCCCTGATAAAGATATTCGCCATCCCAAGTCAATAATATGTCACTCGAATTCGTGCTACGACCTTTGTAAATGCGCTTTCCATCAAAGCCACATACAATTTTGTTGGCGGTGGTGCTGCGACCGCTATACAAATATTTCCCATCCCAAGTGAGCGAAATATCGCTTGCGTTCGTGCTACGTCCCTCATAAATATATGAATTGCCGGCTACCAAAG
>JAISJI010000073.1 GCA_031261605.1 Ignavibacteria bacterium
CGCGTTCTGGCTGGCTCGAACCTCTGAGGTAAAAAAATAACTCATTATTATATATTAATTTACAGGTAAAAAAAATGTCATATCTGACAAACCAAAAAACCCGCAGTATGAACTGCAACGAAAACACTTTATTATCTTGTGCTTCCGTTTATAATGTAGCACACACATCTACGGAGGGCGAGACAACGTTAAAACACCGTGAAATTGCCGCAAGCACAAAAATATTGCTCCTTATGCTCGCAATAATTGCTTTCATAGCAATGCCACAAACCGCTCTCGCAGAAGCCAACCCTAACTTCTTCTCAACCTGCACTGAATACCCTTGCATCGATAATGAGGAACAAAGTAGGGTGGTAGAAACAATCCATAATAGAGCAGGAAAGCCTGTTTGCGTAAGACAAGTAGGTTGTGATGGAACTATAACTGTCCTCGATGGAAAGGTGCCGGATGGCTACACAGCCACGCCAGGATGTGGCAATGTTGCATTTGTAAGCATTTGGGATTTAGTAGATTCTATCAGATTGCTTGACCCATCTCTTATACCGGCGGAAGCCCTATCGTTGATAGTTCCGACGGAGATAACCGATACGACTATTCAAGACACTTGGGATACCACAATATTTTATCCGGGAAAGAATTACAGATTTGACTTTTCCAATGTATTTGATTTTGACCCGACGGACTCGCTTGCATCTACGCAAATAACAGATTATGATAATGTTGTAGAGGTTTCATCCGACAAAACTGTAAATGTGAAAATGGTTGATTTATCAACAGGAACGGTATTATACGATGATACTTTGCATGGGGACTACAATATTTCTACGGCTGCGTTGTCTGCTGGATGCAAATATAGTATAATAATGGAACAGGAGATTGACCGCCGAGTAGTAACGCTCAGGACGCATAATTTCTGCAAGGAATAGTGGCGATATATAAAAATTTTAATTGATAGGTGTTCAAAATTTTGAACACCTATCTTTTTTGACAATTCTCTTCCTTGTGGAAAATGGGCTTAGGTATGGACATCCACCATTCTGCTAATGATGCTCGTAGTAGATTTTCCCGCTACAAGCGGTATCGTTCGCACCACACCACCATTGTCAATCACTACATCCGCTCCAATTATATCTTCAATAGCATAATCATTGCCCTTTACCAAAACATCAGGCAATACCTGCGAAATCAACTCAAATGGTGTATCCTCTTCAAAAATCACAACATAATCCACTGGCTTCAGTGTGTCCAAAACGAACGCTCTATCCAACTCCGGATTAACTGGTCTGCCATTCCCCTTTATTCTTCCGATTGACGCATCCGAATTTAGTCCAATGATAAGAATGTCGCCCATCTTACGTGACTCCGTGAGATATTTGCAATGCCCGGGATGGATAATATCAAAGCAACCGTTAGTAAAAACGACCGTCTGCCCATTCTGCTTGGCTGCATCTCTGATATTGATTATTGTGTTGATATCAGTAATCATTGTATCTCTTTTAATTAAACGACTTTAGCGAAAAATAATCCTTGCCGATGACTACTGTTGCACGGACAAACAGCGATGAATCTATATCCGAGGTTACATAAGCATCCTGTATGCCCATTGCATAAGCAACTTTTTTTGAGGATAGCGAATCGCCTATACGGTCAATGATTACGGAGTTCTCCATCTCGCCGGAGTAGTTTCCTATCTCTACGACATCAAATCCCCGCTCCAATAAATAGGTCTTAACTTCGCTTGCTAACCCTGTTTTTCCACAAGCATTTAGGACATTTACTTGTATTATTTGTTCTGATGGGCTGCACATATCGGCGTCTTCCATTGATAAATCTACCTCTGCCGATACCGGTGGTGCCGCTATCCGAAAGATAAACGAGGATAACATTAGTAGCACGACTAAACCGAGTGCGCTAATTAAACAATAATTTGCAATTCTGCTGTTAGATAATAATTTCATAATTCTGATGATTAATAATTAATGATATATTACCTATGCAAATACCGTGCCAAATTTAACTCATTGATTTATATCGTCATACAACGCTCGCAGACGCTTCCGCAAGTAAATCACTGCATAATGCTTCCGTGAGAGTAGCGTTGCTGTTGGAACGCCCGTCTTTGCTGATAACTCCTTGACACTCATACCATTTATCTCCATTTCTACAAAGACCTCTCTTTGCTCTTGTGGCAACTCGCTAAGACCTGCTTCCAACTCATCCATTATCACAGAACGAAGCAATTCCGTTTCCGGTGTATCGGGATTGGTCAGCAAAATATCCGCAATATCTTCAAATACTTCGGCATCTTCGCCATCCACAACATCAAGTAGCATTGTCTCTTTCTTCTTACTTCGCCAATTTATGATACTATTTTTCGCCACTTTGTAGAGCCAGCCGGATACCTGCTCAATCGGATTAAGCAAATCGGTCGCCTTCACAAATTGGTAAAACACATCCTGAAGTATATCCTCAGCCACTTCCAATGTCGGAACACGCTTGCGGATAAACCCCAATAATGGTGCTTTATACTCCTGATATGTTTCTGTTAATGTATCCATAAATTAAATTGTTTTCCCAAGAGGGTGTCTATTCCTTCTCTCCTTCGGTGTTTGGCTTTGGCTCGCATTTCCTATGCCATCTTCCTTGTCGCATCTGCTCAATGTGCTGGATACGCTCCTCTTCGCTCATATTTTTCCATCGATTGCGTAATTCTCGCATCTCCTTGTGGTGATGTCTGCCACCAAAACCATTATTGTGATGACCCCATGGAACACCACTAAATAACAATTTGCTTAATGCTAATATACCTAATGCTTCCCAGAAGTTAATCTCCGGCAGACCAAATATATGCGGAAGTAGCCAATTCCATAAATACATCGTTGCTAACGTAAATACCGCTAATACAATGATAAAGTGTAAGATAAAATTTCCTTTGAAATGTCTTTTCATTTTACTTTTTCTCCTGTTTTACTGTTTGTAATGATACTTTTATTACCGTATAATACAGCAGCATAAATAATCCTACTACTGCACCTACTTCTAAGGCGTTGACCGATGGTATTGTCTGTATCAACAATAGCACCGATACCGCATTCCAAGTTATTACACCGGCAGCGGCTACTGCGAACACTATTGCTACTATGGTGATGATAAATAACCGGTTGTTTGTTTTTTTGGGTTTGTTGGTTTTGCTTTGTTTCATAATTGTCTCCGTTAGTTAGTTATGAATAATCATTGCTTATACCAATGAAGACAATTATGTCCAAAAAATATTTTACGAATATATAAAAAATGTAGAAGTTAAATATTTTGAACTCCTACATTTTTTACTCAATTATCTTCAGAGGTAAGTTCTCTACCTACGTCCCAAACGCCTATCCCACTCCAACAGCGGTGAATGGTAAATTATAGGGCGTCCGTGAGGACAAATATGCTGCATCCGACAACGAAGCAAATCATTGACTATTATACGCATCTCCTCCTGCGACAACTTACGCCCTGCCTTTATCGCTGCTTTACACGCTACCGTAGCGGCTATTCGCTCTTGCTTGCTGTTCCCCGCCAACTCCTCGTTCTGCAGATAATCGTCTATTATCTCCGCAAAGGAGCGTTCAATTTGGGATATTTCCAAATCTTGCGGTAAAGTCAATATAGTTATAGTTGTTCCTTCGGATGCTGTTTCAAGTTCAAAGCCCATCCTATCCAACTCTGACCATAACTCCTTCACTGCAAGCAACTGTATGCTACTTAAGTCCAATTCTAAGGGGAAAAGCAATGTCTGCTTCACGCTATTCCCTGTCCTGATTTTCTCCATCAATCGCTCAAATAAATGACGCTCGTGTGCGTTATGCTGGTCTATCACAAGCAAGCCATCTGCTGTCTCTACAAAGATATACTTATTGTGAAATTGCCATAAATTATACTCGCCATCCAACTCCGGCAAGCGAATCTGCTCTTCCTTCTGAACCTCCTCCTCGCCAAGCATTCCACTTTCATATATCTTATGTATCGCTGCTACGGCTGACGGAGCGTGGTTTTGCGGTCTGTAATGAAATGTATTAATACTATTATGCTCTGCACTATGCCCACTTACACGCTGTGGCGTATGGTATATCTCACCTGTAATCTTATCCACCAGCAATGTTTCGCTAACTCCCGCTATATCAGTAGTTACCACCTTCTCGTAGGATGTAGGAACATCGCCCACCAACTCCGGAAGTAAATTGTGCAGACGCAACGCCTCTACCGCTGCATTCTTTACACAACTATATATCAACTTCTCATCCTCAAACTTCACCTCGCTCTTCTGTGGATGCACATTTACATCCACCTGATTATAATCCAGCGATATATTTAGCACAAAAAACGGCTTCAGATTCCGCTCTATCAACTGCTCATAAGCGGAATACACTGCATAGGAAAGATTTTTGCTATTGATATGGCGACCATTTAGGAAAAAATATTGTGCTGCATTTGTCTTCTTTGCCAGTTGCGGATGACCAATATATCCACTGATACGTATATCATTTATTGACATATCCACCGCTATCAAACTATGCTCTTCATCACCAATCCGCAAGATATTTGCTATTCGCCCCAACAGCGTCTCCTCCTTCACATCATACACAAGCGAATTGTTATCGTAAAAGATAAATCGCTTATTCGGATGAGCCAAGCAAAACTTCTGAACCGTTTCATATATATACTTTTGCTCCGTCATATTGGACTTCAAAAACTTTCGTCTGGCTGGAACATTGTAAAATAAATTCCGCACAAAGACCTGTGTTCCGCTATCCATCTGTATCTGCTCTATTGTCGGCAACTTCATCGGCTCTGATAGCAAACGCCATCCTTGCTCTGCATTGTGCAACTTACTACGTATCTCCAACAACGCAACGGATGATATGGACGGCAACGCCTCACCACGAAAGCCAAATGTCTTAATCGCTGCAAGGTCATCGGTTGTCTTTATCTTTGAAGTGGAATGTCGCAAGGGTGCTACTTCAAGGTCTTCTCTACTCATTCCCATTCCATCATCCACAATATGTATCAGTGATTTACCAGCATCAGCAATAAAGATAGCGATTGTCTTTGCTCCTGCATCCATCGAGTTCTCCACCAATTCCTTAATAACGGATTCCGGACGCTGAACGACTTCACCGGCAGCGATTTGGTTTGCTATAAATTCTGGCAGTATATGTATTTTATTCATAAATTTATTCATTATAAGTTATTGGTTTATTTTTTTTCGTTTCCCGAGGAGACCCCACTCACCCCGAGGAGACCCCACCCCAAACCCCTCCCCGAAGGTGAGGGGCTTTTAAATATTTTCGTCATTGCTGGCTTGTTCCGCAATCTCCTTGTCTATTGTCTGAACTTTGATTAAACAGATTTCTCTGATTTGACTATGATTTTTATAATCATTGTTCCACCTTCCTTGTGGGAAGGGGGTTAGGGGGTTAGGGTCTTACGGCTGTGGGTTAGGTAGTTTCTTCCTTTGTGGGAAGGGGAACAATAGATAAAAAACCATAGCCCATCAGAGAAATCCGTTTAATCAAAGTTCAGATAAATATCAATTTAATCAGGGTTCAGGCAATAGAATAATTATTTTTCTTAACATATAGCAAAAATAATCTAATATTTTATTATTTTTGCTATTGCTAAGAACTATAATCCAAAAATTTATGAAAAAATTATTCCTCCTATCTATAATATGCCTCTGCTTCGTTGCTTGTAATTCCAACGATGACGATGATGCTAACTACACTCCCGATACTGACCTATTCGTTCGAGCAGACGCCGAATATACCCTTATTCCATTGCTCGCAGACCGCAGATGGACATATTCCAAAACCATCGGAACGGAAGAAAAACCCGATTGCGAAATAAAAAATCTCCTCCTCAACGACCAAATTGTAGATATGAAAATTCTACCTGTTCGCCAATTTGATAACAACGACGGCTCCGGTAAATATGAATACCAAGCGTTATGCTATATCACCGAAAACAATACCGCCTACTTCTATATGGATAACAAAATCCTTGTCGGCAGATACTTAGAGAGCGATAACTACGGCAACGAGTCCGCCATCTGGGATTTCGAACTGCCTACTCATTGCACCGAAAACTCTTCCCGATACTTCGCACTCAACCGCAATGTATCAATAGATGACCCCGGCGTTAATATCGACGAAAACTTCCTCCATGAAATGCCCGGATACTATACCATTGATGTAGAAGTTGATTTACCAAACTTCAAACGATATACCGATTGCAAACTATTCCTATATAACAGCCACAAAGAGAGCGCCGGCGAGCATACCCGACCGAATTACTTCTACTTCAAAGAAGGTGTTGGTCTTATCCGATACCAGCAATTCGTTAAAGTTGATACCACACTCGCTAAGTTATACGAACAAAATATCGTAGAAAAATAAGAAGAAATTGGATTGATTATTAAGAACTAATTATAATTTGGAAACTTCTACTAATAGCAACGCTTGCAAATACACGATAAGCATTATTATACCTACTTTTCTTGAAGAAAAATTGCTCGGCAACTTGCTTGCTCAATTTAATTCAAATCTAAAAAGCAAATACGCTCTCGAAATCATTGTCAGCGACGGCGGTAGCAACGATAAGACCATTCCTATTGCTACACAGTTCGCCGATAGGGTTGTTATGCACCAACTTGATACTCCGCAAAATATCTCCCAAGGCAGAAACAACGGGGCTTCGGTCGCTACAGGTAATGTTCTTGCATTCCTCAATGCTGATTGTATGCCGGCTGACATCAATGTTTTCCTTCAATCCATTTACGACTGGGCGAACGATGAGACAGACAATAGAACCGACGCCATCGCTTGTAAAGTCCGTGCTTTCCCCGATGAAGAGCGTGCCAAAGACCGCCTTTTCTACTTCCTACACAACGACTATGTGCGATTGCTTAATGCTATCGGTGTTGGTATGGGCAGAGGTGAATGCCAAATCGTTAGGCGAAATGTATTCCAAAATGTTGCAGGATATAATCCGATGCTTGTAGCCGGTGAGGATTTCGATTTGTATCGTAGAATTGTGAAAAGCGGAGGAAAAATTAAATTTGCAAGGAACATTATCATATACGAGTCGCCTCGTCGGTTCCGTAAATACGGCTATCTCCGCACACTTTGGTATTGGACCATCAACTCTATCACGGTGATACTCTGGAACAAATCCACCTCTAAGGTATGGGAAGCCGTTAGATAAATTTTCCTACCTATTCCCCGAAAATAATCTTTTCTTTTAGCAAATTCTTGCGGGTTTGTATCTTTATTCGCAAAAATTCCATTGTATTTTTTCCCTTAATTCTATTGCAATTACCACACAACAACTGGTAATTTTCGTAGTAATCGCCACCACCTTTTGCTTTCGGAATGATGTGGTCAATTTCCATATCTTTCATTAAATATTCATTTCCACAGCCGTTGCAACATCCATTTTGTTCTTTGTAAAGTCGCTCTTTCACTGATTGGGATGGTGGTTCTATGGTTAAATCGGTGCGTTTTGGAATTAATTTTGTCGCTACAAAATCCTTGAACATTCCCGCATCGTCACTCAATCGCTCAATCAAAATATCAACCGCATTCTCCTCTACATCAATACCAATCCACTTCCTCCCGAGTTGCTGAGCCGCAACGCAAGCCGTTGCATAGCCACAAAATGGGTCCATAACTATATCGCCTTCGTTGCTACTCGCTTTAATGATGCGCTGTAATAGTGCTAATGGCTTCTGTGTTGGGTAGCCGGTGCGTTCCTTGGACATAGTATTTAATGATGGAATTATCATCACGTCGTCAGGAATCTTACCCTTAGGTTTTTCTTTGCCTACTTGTCCGCCTTTAGAATATCGCCATTCTGTCATTCCGCTTTCAAATGGAACGAGAATGGCATCCTTATAAAAATGATAATTCGGAGTTTTAACATAACATAATATTACATCGTGAGATTTTGCTAATTGTCTTTTGCCTCTGCTAGCGTTTTTGTAATGCCAAATTATTTCATTTCTAAAATTATTTTTCCCAAAAACCTCATCCAACAATACCTTCAAATAATGGCTCGCAGTCGGGTCGCAATGCAAATACAAACTGCCCGTATCTTTTAGCACGCGGTGCATTTCGACGATTCGCTGCACCATATAGGTCAAATACGCAGCCATCGCTTTGCTATGCACCACACTCGTAGATGCAATGAAATCAGTCAATGCCGGATAATTCTCTGCCAAAGTGTTGAGGTATTCCTCATTGACATCTTGCCAATTCCACATATCTTTGAAACTACTTCCGGCTGCTTTACTACCTATTGGTGCAGAAAATAGTCGTTTGGTATTGAATGGTGGGTCAAGATATATTAGGTCAACCAAATCGCTATTCAGTCCATTTAGGATGAAGAGGTTGTCGTTGGTGTATAGTGTGTTGGTGAAGTTCTCTTCTGGCATATTGTATTTGTTGTTGTTATTTAAAAATTCTCTTTCCTTTTATACAATTTATCCGAAATATTGTATTATATTTGCGGTTCCAAAATATTATAAACTTATAAGAAGGAGAAATCCAATGGTTATTACACAGCCATACATTACCTTTAATGGTAATTGCGAAGAAGCAATGAACTTCTACAAATCCGCTCTCGGTGGCGAAATCACTTACTGCAGTAAGTATAAAGATTGTCCGCCGTCAGAGGAAATGCCCGTGCCAGACGCATTGAAAGAAAAAGTAATGCACGCTAATCTCACAATTAACGAGCATTATCAAATAATGTGCGCCGACTATTGCAAAATGCCGGGAATGCCCGACTTTGTGCTTGGCACAAATACTGCAATCTCCATAATTGCAGAAAGTGAGCAGGAATGCCACAGAATATATGAGCAACTATCCGCTGGCGGAGTAGTGCAATGTCCAATAGGCGAGCCCTTTTGGGGTGGATTATTTGCTATGTGGGCAGACAAATACGGTGTAAATTGGTATGTCACTTTTCATAAGCGCTAGTTCGTTGTTCATCAAATTATACGTATGGGCAAGGCATCTCTTGCCCTTACATTTTTCCTATTTTCTGTCTCCAAATTCAATAGGCGAAGTCCCCCCGTACTTTATTTTTCTATTACTTTTACTCTCATTATTGTTTTTAGATTTTCCACTTTTGTTTTACGACTATCATTTAAATATACATCATGTGTAAATGGTTCTGTTTCATATCCATGTTCTTTTCCAAAATTCAACATTTTATACATTGTGTCATTCATTTTATTATAATCTCCAGTATGAAAACATTGTATACATTTTCCATATTTTTTTGTTTCAAATGCTACTTTTTCATAATTTATTTCGGGTTTTGTCTCTTTTGCCAATAAAATTCCATCATTATACATTTTTTTTGTAACAAAATGTGGTTGCATAATCATCATTAACCAAGTGAATGTTGTTTTCCCTGTGGTCTTATCTAAAAACCAATCAATTTCCATTGGATTTACTTTATAATCCATATTTAATTTATTCCGCACTATTTTAAATTTTATAATATACGATAAAGAAAATAATACTTCACAAGCCATTTGAAAATCATTTTCCGACGGATGTCCTACACCATTATATGTAATATAATTCATTGAAGGCACATTTACAAAAAACGGCTCTTTTTTTGTACTTTTATACAAATCCTTTAAATTATCATCCAATTCATATTTGTCCATTTTTTCCTCCATAAATACCAATTATTTTTATTTTATTTTTTATTCAAATAATTTACTTGCCAATTTATATACTTGGTTTATTTCTTTTGTGTCCAATTTCCACTTCTTGATTTCTTCTTTTATTAATTCGGGGTATTTTTTACTTATATCTTTTAACGCATTTCCAACTGATTTTCGGACATATTCACTTTCGTCTGTTTTATATTGTGTCAATATTTTTATTGCCTCTTGCGGATTATCCTGAAAATATGGTCTTTTTACCCAACTTCTTAACCCTTCAGTAACTGCCCTTCTAACATTTTCATTTTTATCATTTAGCCATTCATTTATTATTTCCAATGATTTTTCATATCCATTGTCTTTACAATAATTATCAAATGCCATTCCCAGAAATTCCTGAACCTGCCACGAAGGGTTTTTACTTACAGTGTTTTTTAGAAAGTCCAATGCCTGTTTATTTTTATATGCAATAAGTCCCATAATATATACTGCCATCATTTGTATATAATATAATTCACAATTATAGCATTCTATTGCTATATCCCAACATTTATTCAAAGAATTATTTTGATAAATACTCTCGGCTTCTTTTGGAATCAAAGTATATCGTTCTTTTCCAGTTTCTTCATTGAAAAAGAGTTTTTTATAATATTCTTTATCCAGCATAATTATTTCCTCTTATTTTATTTGTTATTTTTTCCTTTCTATTTGTCTGAACCTTGATTAAACAGATTTGGATGATTGACTATGATTTTATTTCAATTATTGTTCCCCCTTCCTTGCGGGAAGGGGGAAGACCCCACCCAACC
Organism: Ignavibacteria bacterium; assembly: GCA_031261605.1. Lineage (GTDB taxonomy): Bacteria > Bacteroidota > Ignavibacteria > Kapaibacteriales > UBA2268 > WRLB01. The sequence goes on from JAISJI010000073.1 coordinate 10,531, forward strand.
CTCCCCGAAGGGGAGGGCATTTAAATAAAACTGCTCCCCTTCCCCACCGGGGAAGGGGCTGGGGGATGGGGTCTATAGTTAGTGTCTGTAGATAACAATTATTGCAAAAAAAATCATAGTCAAATCAGATAAATCTGCTTAATCATAGTTCAGACCAAGACAAATCACATTGGGCATTACCTACTTCATAGCCAACTTCAACGCCAAGCGTATCGTATCCTCCAAAGACATATCGGCATCCTGCGAAACCGCTTTCTTAACTGCTTTCTCAGCAGCTGTGCGGTTGTAGCCCAAAACGCATAGCGCAGTTATCGCTTCATTTGCATTGTCATTCTCAAGCACACCGTCGGTAGCAACATCCAACTTCCCTATCTTATCCTTCAATTCCACAACTAAACGCTCGGCTGTCTTCTTACCAATACCGGGCATCCGCTGTAATAGCAATAGGTTCTCCTTCTGTATTGCAAATTTGAGGTCGCTTATACTTATTGATGAAAGTATTCCGATAGCGGACTTCGGACCAATACCGGAAATCGCTGTAAGGAGCAGAAATGCTTGGCGTTCCTGCTTCGTGATAAAGCCATAAAGTTGCATCGCATCCTCTCTATGTATCAGATGAGTATAGAGAGTTGCTTGGGTGTTCGTAGCAGGCAGTTGCTTAGAGGTATTGACGGAGACAAATACTTGGAAGCCGATACCATTGCAATCGAGCACGACCTCGGTTGGTGTTTTATCTACGAGGAGACCTGTAATTTGTGCGAGCATATTTATGTATGTGTAATATAAAAATGATTAGTGATGGAGCGGGCTCTTGAATGTCTTCATTTTCCTACTGATTTCGCGCTTTTGCTCCTTTGCTTTCAGCGCCTCTCGTTTATCATATTTTTTCTTTGGACGACAAACCGCTAATTCTATTTTTGCTATATGTCCCGAAAAATAGACCGATAGAGGTATTAATACATATTTCTTCTCGGTAATTACATTCTTTATCCGCTTCAATTCGCTATGGTTAAGCAACAACTTACGCGGTCGCTTGGGAGTATGATTTGCGTAACTACCTTGCTCGTATGGGCTAATATGAAATCCATACAGATACAACTCTAAACTATTCTTATTTAAGAACTTAGAGTGTGCATCTTGCAAGCTACTTTGACCTGCCCGGAGCGATTTCACTTCCGTTCCTTGCAGAACAATACCGGCTTCGTATGCACTAATTATTTCGTATTCGTGCCTTGCTTTTCGGTTAGAGACCACAAGTTTTTCGCTTCTATTAAATGTATCTATCGATTTCATATTTTTTGTTTAAGGACAACGCATTAATACAACTTCCCAACACCACCATCTAAATGAAGACCATTGGCGAAATCCATCGCATTCACTCGCTTCTTACCCTCTAATTGTAATTCCAACAACTCCACCACGCCGTTATTACATTGCACAAATATCCGCCTATGAGACACGCAAAATTGTCCGAGCATCTGCATCTGTCCTATATTCTCTATATTCATTTCCATTGCATCCGGTATGCTCGCTTTGTAAATGTTCAACTTCTGACCTCCATACATCGTCCAAGCCGTTGGTAATGGCGAAAAGCCGTTGATAAAGCACTTTATTTCAGTCGCCAAAGAATTCCAATTTATACGCGTATCTTTCTTAAAAATGCGTGGAGCGGAACTACTATCACCACTTTGAGCGATTGGCGTGTAATCACCCGATTCCAGCAACTGTATCGTGCTGACAGCCAATTCACCCGCCTCGTTACTCATCTCATTTTCTAAATCTCCGGCGGTTGTATCTCTATGGATATACAAATACTTCTGCAAAATTATATTTCCTGTATCCACCACATCATTTAGCAGAAAAGTCGTCATCCCTGTTCGCACTTCGCCATTTACAATCGCCCAATTTATCGGTGCTGCACCTCTATACGCCGGTAGTAAGCTCGTATGTATGTTAAATGCACCGATGCGAGCGATGCTATACACCTCTTTGGGCAGGATACGAAACGCAAAAACAACAATTATATCTGGTGCGATGCTCCGTAAATGCTCTATAAAAGATTCCTCTGATAGCGAAGACGGCTGTAAAACCGGGATGTCAAGTTCTATTGCTTTTTCTTTCACTGCTGAGGAATGCAGCTTCAAACCGCGTCCCTTCTGCATATCTGGCACGGTTACTACCAACTTTACGCCATAAATATTATGTATATATTCTAATGCAGGAACAGCGATTGGTGGTGTTCCCATAAATACTATTTTCAAATGAAATATCTTTTTTTTATTAAACTAATTTATTCTGCCATTGCCGGCAATTCATATATTATCCTAATACCTGAAGCAGCAAATACTATAAGTTGCATTTGTTTTGCATATTATTTAAAAAATTTAATTACTATGGTTTTGGTCTAAAGGTATGCGGAGCAAGCCCGCAATGACAATAACCAATACCGGTGTTGGTATAATCGGACAACAGAATTACACACAAATATAACTCTTTTTCCCTACATAATCACTATATTTTAATGCGTTATGATTAATTTGTCAATTCCTTTGTGTATATTTGGGATAACTTTAGAGAACAAAATATGTTAGAAAACATCGCTAATTTACAATTCGCTATCACTGCCGTTGTCCTTGGATTGCTGGCTGTCCTTATTGTTGTCGCTATTCGCCTCGTCCTTTCCTTGCATAAGAAAATTGATGGAACATTGGATAATGTTGATGCTACTCTGGCTAAGGCGAACACCACTTTGTCCAAAGTAGATACCTCGCTGGACACACTACCAGCAAGCATTAACAGCGTTAAAGTATCCTTCGAGTCCGCTGCTACATCGCTCAGCGATGCCAAAGTTGCACTCAATTCTGCTCTTAACGATGCCGATAAGTTTATAGTAAAATTGCCCGAGACACTCGAGCAAATAAATGGGGTAATCACTTTTGTCAAAGAAGCATTACCGCAGATTAGCGAGGAATTAATGCAAATCACTGCACCTCTGAAGCAGGTCGTAGATACGGTAAGCAGCCCCATCAAAGGTGCTCATAAATATTCTTCGGCTGTGGGAAAGTTCGTCTCCGCATTTAGAGATAAGTGGAACAATGAGACCTAAATTCCTCAAACGTCCCATCTGCCAAGTGCTTACGCGACTGCTCCATCAGCCATAAGTAATACGCTATGTTCTGCATTGAAGCAAGTTGAACGCCAAGCATCTCATCCGACATCACCAAATGACGCAAGTAGCCAAGAGTGAAATTCTGCGATGCGTAACTATCTAAGCCCGGGTCTATCGCCTCGTCGCAGAACTTAAAGCGAGCATTGCGAATGTTAAACTTCCCTCTTGTCGTAAATATCTGTCCATTGCGTGCATTACGTGTCGGCATCACACAATCAAACATATCTATTCCACGGCTTATCCCTTCCAATAGATTCGCCGGAGTGCCTACTCCCATCAAGTATCGCGGCTTGTCCGCTGGTAGCAAATCCGTGCACCAATCAATCACTTCATACATCTGCTCAGTTGCCTCTCCAACAGATAAACCACCGAGCGCATAGCCATCAAAGCCAATCTCCACCATCCGCTCAACATACTCCTGACGCAAATCCTTATACATACTACCTTGCCCAATTCCAAATTGATATTGCGGAAAGCCCCACAGCGGTTCCGTATTCAGAAAATGCTCTCTGCTAGCAGCAGCCCACTTCAGCGACAACTCAATGGACTTCCGGACATAAGAATATTTCGCCGGATTTTCTACACACTCATCCAGCACCATCATTATATCCGAGCCAATAATTCGCTGTGTATCCACTACCGATTCCGGTGAAAAAAAATGTGCCGAGCCATCTATATGCGACTTAAAATGAACTCCCTCCTCGCTCAATTTACGCAACTCCTGCAAGGAGAATACCTGAAAACCACCGCTATCCGTGAGAAGCGGTCTATTCCAATGCATAAATTTATGCAGCCCACCAAAGTGTTCCATTACATCATTCCCCGGACGCAAATATAGATGATAAGTATTGCTTAGAATAATTTTTGCATCAAGTGCTTCGAGGACATCAGGCGTCAAACCCTTTACTGTTGCTTGTGTTCCGACCGGCATAAATATCGGTGTTGGAATGTCGCCGTGTGCGGTATGGAGAACGCCGAGACGTGCTTTGCTTTTTGTGGAGGTAGATAGTAGTGTAAACATATTTTTTTCTTTTATAATTAGCCGCACCCTAAATCCCTCCACAAGAGAAGGGACCAGGGAATGGGGCATACCTTAGATTACGGTATCTCCAGCACTACCATAAATGTAGAATTATCTGTTGCGTGACGGCGGATAGTCAGCAAAATGGTCTCACCGGATTTCTTTCCGTTAATCATCTTCTTCAATTGTCCTGCCGATTTCAATTCCTCACGCTCGGCTTTCTCTATTATGGTATTTTTGACGATACCGCGGTCAGCAGCAGCAGAGAAGCGCTTTACATCCTTAACGATGACGCCATATTTCAGGTCATACTTGCTCTTTAAGTCCTTGGAAAGTGTCTCAACGGTGAAGCCCAATTTGTCAAATGTAACTGTTGCATCATCGCCACCAACATCAGTATTATCAGCCATTTCCACATCGTCATCGCCACTTTGTGCTTCCAATTTCACCTTCTTTGTAATCTCCTTCTTATCTCGCCACAGCGTAAGTGTAACCATATCACCGGCTCTATATCGGCTGATAGCACTACGCAAATCGCCAACCGTCTTCACATTCCTATCATTGACTTTGAGAATTACATCTCCTTGCTCTACACCGGCTTTCTCTGCTGGTGAGCCCTTTGTAAGTCCTTGCACAATAACGCCTTCCACTTTGGATAAGCCCAAGTGCTTGGCAAATTTATCATCCACATTTGTTACCATTGCACCGATATATCCGCGTTGCACCTTGCCGGTAGCAATTAAATCCTGTGCAGTGGATTTCACAATATCGATAGGAATAGCGAAGCCGTATCCAACGAAGGAGCCCGTAGATGTAGCGATGAGAGTGTTAATACCGATAAGTGAGCCATTGAGGTCAAATAGACCACCACCGCTATTTCCCGGATTTATCGCAGCATCGGTCTGTATATAATTTGCGATTGAACGTGAATTACCCATACCGAGTTGCTCTCTACCAAGTGCAGAGATAATGCCGTGAGTTACGGTATGGTTGAGTCCCATTGGATTACCGACTGCGATAACGAATTGACCTGTCTCCAAATCATCAGCATTGCCGAAATGTGCTACCGGCAGCGACTTCTCCTCAATTTTGATTACAGCGAGGTCGCTAAGCGAGTCGCTACCAATGAGTTTGGCTGGATATTCCTTTTTATCCCAGGTGGTAACGGTAATGCCGTCCTCTGTTGCGTTCTGCACAACGTGGCAATTTGTAACGATATAGCCGTCGGTGGTAATGATAACGCCAGAACCACCGCCGAGTTGGCGTCTATCAGGCGTTTCCTTCTTACCTCTTTCATTCTCATCGGGCATTTCACCGAATGGTGAGAAGAAGCGGAAGAAGTCCTCGAAGCCCTGCATATCATAACGTTCGTTCGATTCGGATACTACGCTAATATAGACCACAGTAGGATTTACTGATTTAGATGCAGCAACTAAGGCATCGTTAAGGGATTTGACGGCTTGGTTCATACTTACAGGAGCCGAAGATGCTCCAATAGATGGCGTAGATATTTCTGCCAAGAGGCGATTGAACCAGCCGAGGTGGATTGCGATTAAGCAGAACACAGCGATAACGCCGCTGCTTATTAAAATAAGGGAACGTTTCATAATCTATTCCTTAGATACAAAGTTATTAATTATTAGATAGTATAAAAGACGATATGGGAACCTTTATGAAAGTTAGTGAATTAGTATATATAATGAAAAAGGTCAATAGTCATTGCCTTGGAAATTCCAATGATAATGCCCATTGACCAACGACCACAGTCATTTATATTACTTTATTTCTTTGTGGATTGTATGCCTACGTAGAAACGGGTTATACTTCTTTAGTTCTATGCGTTCGGGAGTATTTTGTTTGTTTTTCTTTGTGGTATAGCGTGATGCGGGCTTACCTTCGGTTTTGGCTTCTGTGCATTCTAATGTAATCATTATGCGCTGTTCTTTTTTTGCCATTATGGTCTCCGTTTGATTTTATTTATAATACAGATTACAAAATTACAAATAATTAATGAATTTACAAAACTTTTTAACATTTTTTTGCCATTATGGCTTGATAAGTATTAGATAATTGCAATCTCCGACCTAATCCCAACCATCCCAGATTATCGTCCGCAATGAGATGTTAGGAAACCTACGTGGTGTGTAATAAAAAAAATGTGCAGAAAAATACATCCATATTTGGTATTCTAATTTTTTATTCGTATTTTTGTAATCTGTAAATTAAATTCGTAGGAAAATAGATGTATATATTCTTAACTATCATCCTTGTAATTATCGCCGTCCTTATCATACTCGTTGTCTTAATACAACCCGGCAAAGGCGATATGGTCAGCGGTATGGGCACTATCGGCGGCTCAATTACTTCTATGTTCGGCACTCGTAGAACTGCCGATTTGCTTACTAAAATCACTGTGGGATTGGCTGTCGCTATGTTCCTCATCGTTATGCTTACTAATAAGTTCTTCATCGGAGGAACTGACGGAGTAGTTATTGAAAGAGCCATAACTGAGGGCGCTGCTATTCCTATTCAATCATCTCCTGTCCAAAATGCTCCTGCTCCTCAACAGCAGCAACCACAACAAGAGAACCCAGAACAAAAATAACGTCTTAAAAAAAAGAAATAAATATTTTAATTTTATCGTTTTTCATACTTACTTATTATTGTAAGTTTGTCTTACATAAAACATCTAAACGAACACTACCTCCTATAGGTGTTCGTTTTTTTTTGTTTAAAAACTGCGGAAATGGGTATTAGGTTGCTTGAATAATTAATTGCTTGGCACTTTCGATAGCGGCATCCGTAATGTTCTCGCCACTGAGCATTTTTGCAAGTTCGGTGGTTCGCTCATTATCGTTGAGGATAATGGCAGATGCAACAACTCTGTCGTTGAGTTCGTGCTTATGGATGAGTAGCATATTGTCAGCCATCGCTGCGATTTGCGGAAGATGTGTAATGGCTAAGAGTTGGTGGAACTTGGATAGACCTTTCATTGCACGACCAACTTTTTGGGCGATACGTCCACTAATTCCAGTATCAATTTCGTCAAAGATAAGCAGCGGAGTATCATCATTTGCAGCAAGAATGGTTTTAATAGCGAGCATAATACGGGAAATTTCACCGCCAGATGCTGCATTCGCTAGTGGTGCAAGTGGTTCTCCTTTATTTGCTGAAATGTGAAATTCAATGGCATCTGCACCAGTAGAATTGGGTGAAATAGGCGAAAAATGCACATTAAACGAAGCGCTTTCTATGCCAAGAGTAGCGAGTTCCTTCACTATATTTAGTTCAAAATCATTTGCTACTTTGTGCCGCTGGGCAGTAAGTTCATCGGCGATTGTAGTAAGTTGTGCCTGCTTCTTATCTAACTTATCTTTAAGAATATCAATGCGTTCATCGTAATTTTCCAAAAGAGCGAGTTCATTTTCGTATTCATTTTTTTTGTTAATTGCTGTCTCTAAGTTGCCGTATTTTTTCGTAAGTTTTCGCAGTTGAGTATATCGGAGTCGCAGTTGTTCAATACGCTCGGCGTTAAATTCAATATTGCTTTTATATTTATTGATGTAGTTTGCGGTCTCGGCGATTGAAATAATTGCTTGCTCGAATTCATTAGCGTATTGAGCGAAGCCATTATCTATATTTAGCAATGCTTTAAGTTGTTTATTTGCGTTATTTAGGTTATCTAATATGGCGTTATCGCCATCCAAAATGTCGCTGACAGCAGTCGTAGCCGTTAGCAGATACTCGGCATTTTCAAGTATTTTCAATTCGTTATCAATAATTGTGTCTTCGTTTGGCTGTGGCTGTATTTCATTTATTTCTTGGAGTAACTTATTGATATGTATAAACTTATCATCGGCTTTGAAGCGATTATTTACAAGCGTTTTGTGTTCATTAAAAATTGCTGTGTATTCGGCGAAGCATTTGCGATAATTAGCAAGTGAATTTGGATTAGGCAACAGTTTGTCTATAATTTCCAGTTGGTTATCGGGAGCCAGTATTTTTTGCTGTTCGTTTTGTCCGTGGAAATCGACAAGGTTGCGAGTGAATAATTTAAGAGCAGCAAGCGTAACCGGCGAGTCGTTGATGAAGCATCGTGAATTGCCCTTGCTATGAATCTCTCGGCGAATAATAATTTCGTTGGTTTCGGTATCAATCTCCATTTTCTCTAAGACATTGAAAACTGGATTGTTGCGTTCGAAAAAGAAACTCGCCTCAATCACCGCTTTATTGCATCCAGAGCGAATATCCAAAACGGCTGCTTTGTCGCCGAAAAGCAGCATAAGTGCATCAATAAGCAATGACTTACCGGAGCCGGTCTCACCGATAATGATGTTAAGTCCGTTGGTGAAGTCAATGTTAATTGTTTCAATAATAATGAAATTTTGGATATGTAATTTAGCGAGCATAGTTGGTTCTAATCTTTTGCAATTAATCTAATTTGAGTAGGTAATATGGTATCAATATTCATAAAAGCAATTATTGTAAATTTTGCCAATAGGTATCTAACAATCATACAATAATGTTTTTGTAACGCTCTAATTCTTGTGATGAGAGCAAATCAATATTTTGCCCTACCCATTTTTTTATGGATGAAATAACCAGTTCTTCATATTTTAGACCGGCTTTATTTAGCATTAAGTTTAGCAGGTCTTGTTGTAGAGCATCTATTTCTATATTTTGGTTATAATTCATATCTATTGTTGGTTGCATATTGTTTTTGTCCTTTGTATTTAAAATTATTGTAATGTATGGAGTAGCGAATCGGGATTTTGACGGGTATCCCAAAAACTAAGTATGTGTATCACATTTCCGTCTATTTTGTAGTAGAGGCGGTAGTTCTCCATTAGGATAGAGCGAGTATCGCCAAACTCCGATTTTATGTCAATATATGGATTAGATAAAATCATACGCAAGGCATTTTCTAATCTATCGGCTAGTTTATCAGAATACGCAGTGGATTGGTTTCTAATATCCCAATAAGCAAGCACTGCATCAAACTGCGCTTGTGCTTTTTCGGTAAACGCTACTCTCATAAATTGTATCTACTCCGAAAGCGTTTCATCGCTTCTTCGAGCGAAACAAATCTACCTGCTGCAATATCCTCTTCGCCGCGTTGGATGGATTCCAATTCTGCTGGTGAAGGGCGATGTGTCGGCTCGCTATTGGTATAAGTATCGGGAGCGACAAGGGTATCGGTTGTATTTGCTGTTGGTTGCATATTGTTGTTTCTCCTTTGTATTTAAAAAATGTGTTGCTTAATTATTAGACCCCACCCAACCCTCCCCGAAGGAGAGGGCTGTTGTGGGTCTAATTACCCCATTACAAATACGCTCTGAACGGGCTCTTGCCAGAGTAAATAGCATCCTCGTCCAATAGTTCCTCGATGCGAAGTAACTGGTTGTATTTGGCAACGCGGTCTGTTCTACTTGGAGCGCCGGTTTTGATTTGTCCGGCATTGGTAGCCACAGCAATATCAGCAATAGTTGCATCCTCTGTTTCACCGCTACGATGCGAGATAATGCTGTTGTAGCCATCGCGTTGAGCAATAGATACGGCATCCAAGGTCTCGGTAAGTGTTCCAATTTGATTGACTTTTACCAAAATTGCATTAGCAATACCCTCGCCGATTCCGCGAAGTAGGAACTCCGGATTGGTAACAAATAAATCATCACCGACGAGTTGGATACGACCACCCAAAGTATCGGTAAGCGTCTTCCAACCCTCCCAATCGTTCTGGTCTAAGCCGTCTTCAATAGAGATGAGCGGGTATTTGCTAACCATTGTCTCATACCAAGCAATCATTTCCGCACTAGTGCGTAAATTGTGTGGGTCGGATTTAAATAACTTATACTTGCCGTCTTCATACATTTCGCTGGAAGCAACATCAATAGCGAGCAGAACATCTTCTTTCGGTCTATATCCGGCTTTTTCAATGGCTTCTATAATTACATCGAACGCTTCTTCATTAGATTTGAGAGATGGAGCAAAGCCACCTTCGTCGCCTACGGAAGTGTTGTATCCTTTTTTGTGGAGAACATTACGGAGCGAATGGAAGATTTCTGTTCCCATTCTCAGTGCCTCTCTAAATGTTTCAGCACCAGCAGGAACAACCATAAACTCTTGTATATCAACGGTATTATCGGCATGCTTCCCGCCGTTGAGGATGTTCATCATCGGAGTAGGAAGGATTTCGGCTCTCACTCCGCCGATGTATTTGTAGAGTGGCATTCCGTGGAACTCTGCCGATGCTTTTGCACAAGCGAGCGATACAGCAAGGATAGCATTAGCACCGAGTTTGGTTTTATTTTCGGTGCCATCGACATCGCACATAATGGTATCGATTTGGCGTTGCTCAGTAGCATCAAGCCCTTCGAGAGCATCAGCGATGATGGTATTAATGTTCTCAACGGCTGTTTCCACGCCTTTGCCTTGATAGCGATTCTTATCGCCATCACGCAATTCGCATGCTTCGTGTTCGCCTGTTGATGCACCGGATGGCACAGCAGCTCTACCCATAGAGCCGTCTTCGAGAATGACGTCGCATTCAACGGTTGGATTTCCGCGGGAGTCAAGTATTTCTCTGGCGAAAATATCATAAATTGTAGACATAATAGGTCTCCTTAAATTAATTTATATGTATGTTGTATATTATCTTTTTTAAATTAATATATTAATTTGAATATTTAGTAATAAGGGTTCAAAAAAATCATTTTGAACCCTTGTAGTATTACAATATTGTAATGTTGTTGCGTTATATATGTATCTGTTAAGCTTCTACTTCTTCTTGTGGAACTTCGTGCATAGTGTCTTCCATAGCGGTTTCGATTTCGCCTTTTGACATTGCTTCGGTCATCTCGGCTTGTATATCGTCAATCATAGAGACATCTGCACTTTCTGGCTCAGTCGCTTTCTTTCGTCTATCTTCTATTTCCTCTTGGAATGCCCGTCCGAAGATATTGCCGACCTCGCTTGAGATATACATTTCGTGGTATTCTCTGAGACCTGTGCCGGCAGGGATAAGTTGTCCGAGTATAATGTTCTCCTTCAAGCCCGATAGATAGTCAATTTTTGAAGAGATAGAAGCATCGGATAGAACTCTGGTGGTCTCTTGGAACGAAGCAGCCGATAGCCACGACTCGGTCGTGAGTGATGCTTGTGTGATGCCGAGCAGCACTGGCTCACTGATAGCGGGCTCTGCTGGACGAACAACAGCCGGCATCCTCTCTTTAAGCCGTAGTTCCTTATTTGCAGCATTTATGTTCTTGCGTAAGTATAGTCCGCCTTGGTTAAAGCGGGATTCGCCTTTCTCCTCAACAACAATCATATTCTTTAGTTTCTGGTTTTCGTCGAGCAATTTTAATTTATCAATGTTATCATTTTCAATTAGCGTAGAGTCGCCGGAATCAACTACTCTAACTTTTTGGAGCATTTGGCGAACAATTACCTCAATGTGTTTATCGTTAAGTTTCACACCTTGCATACGATATACGTCTTGGATTTCATTGACGAGATACTCTTGGACAGCGTTAGGACCTTTGATACGAAGGATGTCGTGTGGATTTACAGAGCCCTCGGACAATCTATCGCCTGCTTTTACGTAGTCGGTTTCTTGGACAAGGATATATTTACCGGCTGGAATTTGGTATTCTTTAACTGTAATGCCGTCGTCGGAAGTAACTACGATAGTGCGGAGACCGCGTTTTGGTTTATCGTAAGAGATATAGCCGTCAATATCGGATACGACAGCGGATATTTGCGGAGTGCGTGCTTCAAATAGTTCGGTAACACGTGGCAGACCGCCTGTGATGTCTCTTGTTCTGCCGAGGTCGCGTGGTATTTTTGCTAATGCAGTTCCGATGCTAACGGTTTCGTCATCATCTACGCGAATTTGGGCGCGTGAAGGGATACTATATGTTTTGAGAACAAGCCCATCATTATCAATGATATTAATTGCCGGTGATTTTGTTCTATCTCTTGAGTCAATAACGATTTTGGTAATGTGACCTGTTTGCTCATCATTTACTTCTCTATATGTGACGTTATGGACGAGGTCAACGAAATGGACGTGTCCATCGACTTCACTAATGATAGAAGAGTTGTATGGGTCCCACTCATACATAAGTTGTCCTTTTTCTACGAGTTGTCCATCTTTTACTTTCAGTGTAGAGCCGTGCGTCACATCGTATTTGATAAGGGTTTGTCCATTTGTTGGCTCAATAATTTGGATATTACCATTACGGCTTATAACAACATCAACTTCGTTATCTCCTTCATCATAACTGATTTTACGAATATTCTCGAATACAATTTTACCCGGGAACTTAGCATTAACAGTGGATTGGGAAGCGATAAGAGCAGCCGTTCCGCCGGTGTGGAATGTTCTAAGAGTAAGCTGTGTGCCCGGCTCTCCGATAGATTGGGAAGCGATTGTTCCAACGGCTTCACCGACATCCACAATTTTACCTGTTGCAAGGTTACGTCCGTAACATCTAACGCAAACACCTCTACGGCTTTCGCAAGTAAGCACCGAGCGGATAAGAACTTTCTCTACGGCGGATTCTTCAATTTTTTGTGCTTCTATTTCGCCGATAAGTTGTCCTGCTTTAACTAGTGTCTCGCCGCTAATGTGGTCTTTCACGTCAAATAGTGCAACGCGTCCAAGTATTCGTTCGTATAATGGTTCTTTAATTTCTTCGCCATCTTTTAGTGCAGTCATCCATACGCCGCGGATAGTTCCGCAATCTTCTTCACTGATAATGACATCTTGTGCTACATCGTGCAATCTACGTGTTAAGTAGCCGGCATCGGCTGTTTTCAATGCTGTATCGGCAAGACCTTTACGCGCACCGTGTGTAGAGATAAAGTATTCGAGGATGGACAGACCTTCTTTGAAGTTGGCGATAATCGGATTTTCAATTAACTCACCTGAGGAACCGCTAAGGGATTTCTTTGGCTTAGCCATAAGACCACGCATACCAGCGAGCTGACGAATCTGCTCTTTAGAGCCACGGGCTTGGGAGTCAAGCATCATCCAGAATGTATTAAATCCTTGGTAGGACTTTTGGAGTTCGTTGTATAATTTATCTGCAACTCTATTAGAGGCAGTAGACCAAGTATCAATAATTTTATTATATCGTTCGCCGGCAGAGATAACGCCGTTGTGATATGCGGTCTCTATTGTATCTATTTTCTTTTGAGCAGATGCAACGATAGTATCCTTTGCATCTGGTATAACGACATCGCTAATATTCACGCTAAGTCCGCCGATAGTAGCATAGCGGAAGCCCATATTCTTAACATCGTCCAAAAACTTTGCGGTAACATCCAGTCCAACAGAACGGAAGCAGATACCGATAATTTGGCGAAGACGCTTTTTGGTCAGCAACTCATTGAGATAGCCGAGTTCAGCAGGCACGATTTCGTTAAATATCATACGTCCGGCGGTTGTCTCAAGGATTTCGCCATTATGTCTTACTTTGATTTTTGCGTGTAGGTCAACTTGTTTTAGATTGCAAGCAACGAGCAATTCATCTTTGCAACTGAATATCTTTCCTTCGCCTTGTGCTCCCGGTCTAATCTTAGTAAGATAGTAGGCACCGAGAACCATATCCTGCGAAGGAACGGCGATAGGGTCACCATTTTGGGTGTGCATTATGTTATGTGGAGCGAGCATAAGTAGGAACGCTTCGAGTTGTGCTTCGAAAGAGATAGGAAGATGAACAGCCATCTGGTCACCATCGAAATCGGCGTTAAACGCTGTGCAGACAAGTGGATGCAGCTGTATCGCTTTTCCTTCAATCAATCTTGGTTGGAACGCTTGGATACCTAATCTATGCAGAGTAGGAGCGCGGTTAAGCATTACCGGATGTCCTTCAATTACCATTTCCAAAATATCATACACTTCGGTTGCCTTGCGTTCTATCATCTTTTTAGCCGATTTCACTGTCTTTACATATCCTCGTTCAATCAATCTACGAACGATGAATGGCTTAAACAACTCGAGGGCGAGGTCTTTTGGAAGACCGCATTCGTGTATTTTAAGTTCGGGACCGACAACGATAACGGAACGTCCGGAGTAATCCACACGCTTACCGAGTAAGTTAAGACGGAAGCGACCGGTCTTCCCTTTCAATGTATCGGCAAGGGACTTCAGCGGACGTTGTGATTCGCTACGAACCTGCCTGCGAGAGTTATCAAATAGAGCATCAACGGATTCTTGGAGCATACGCTTTTCGTTTCGTAGAATTACTTCTGGTGCTTGTATATCAATAAGTCGTTTAAGGCGATTGTTGCGGATAATAGCGCGTCTATATAGGTCGTTCAAATCGGAAGTAGCAAACCGACCACCATCCAACGGAACGAGTGGTCTCAAGTCAGGAGGAGTAACGGGAACGATGTCCAACACCATCCATTGCGGGTCATTCTTGAGTGAACCGACGGATGGACTCATAGCATTTGCACTTTGGCGGAAGGAGTCAAGCACACGCAAGCGTTTGAATATATCTTGCTTTTTCATTTGGGATGTTTCGCCTTTCAATTGCTCTTTTAGTTCGCGATATGAAGCATCTGGGTCTACTCTTCTAAGGAGTTGTTTAATAGCGTCTCCTCCGATGAGAGCGATAAATTTATCGGGATTATCGTCATCCAATTTTTCGTTCTCTGGGTGCATATTAAGCACGCCGAAGTATTGCTCTTCGGTAATGAGGTCTCTGGTTTGGAGACCGGTATTACCGGGCTGAACTACAACGTATGACTCGTAGTATGTGATGCGTTCTATGTCCTTAGTAGGCATACCGAGGACGCAGGAGATTTTGCTTGGAGCAGAGCGTAAGAACCAGATATGAACAACCGGCACAGCGAGTGTGATGTGTCCCATTCTGTCTCTTCTAACGGACTTTTGGGTCACTTCTACGCCACATCTATCGCAAATAACGCCTTTGTAGCGGATACGTTTATACTTACCGCAAGCGCATTCCCAGTCGCGTATTGGACCGAATATTTTTTCGCAGAACAGACCATCGCGTTCAGGTCTGAAGGAGCGGTAGTTAATGGTTTCTGGCTTTGTCACTTCGCCTTTGGAGCGATTAAGTATATCGTCTGGCGAGGATAATTTAATAGAAATGCTTCTGTATTCTTTATGGGACATTTGGATGGGTTTCATCTTATAGCTCCGTATATATTCTATATGTTAATATTATGAAAAACAAATAATTAAAGTGTGAATGTGGAAAACTAACACTTTTTTTATTTAAAGATTAACAATATAACACTTTTTTTTTAAACAATTATTATATTTGCTAGAAAAAATGCAAAAAAAATATACTTTTTCTATAACTCCAACTAAATTGTGCAAAAAAAAGTCATTGCGGACGCAGTATCGGAACGACAAAGGCGACCTTTCTGTGGTGGGAGGTCGCCTTTGGTGGTGGTGGATCTATTATAAATCAACTATGTCTATGGCATCTGGTAGATGTTTCCCTATCATTATAACCAAAATTATATTATCTTTGTCGTATGAACGATATAGACGCAGTCCTTCGCCCTTATATAATTTCTTATGAGCATAGTACTCTAACTTTTTGTATATGCTCTCTATTTGGTTTTCTGGAATTGTTTCAGACACCGCAGGGACTGCCATCAACACTGAACCAATTTCAACCGAACCATTTTGAAGTTTTATTTGTTGATACTTCATTGTTATTACCTTTATATTTGTGAATAATTTATTTCTCTTGCCAAATTACTTTCCCAGTTTTGTCTATGTATGTCCACTTTTCGTCTTTCTCTAAACAAACCAATCCATTTTCAATCCATACATCATCATACTCACACGGAACAATTAGTTTCCCGGTCTTGTCTATATAGCCATATTTACCATTATGTTCTAACTGCACCATAGCCATCCCATCTGAAAATGAAAATTCATCTGGGGTGTGATGTAGTGGAAGTTGTTCAAATTGGCAAGGAATAACTAGTTTCCCGGTCTTGTCTATATAGCCATATTTACCACCTGGCTCTTGGCCTTCAACACCTGCTAGCCCTTCAGAAAAATATGAGACAAAACTAACCCCCGGAAATTGGATAGGGCGCCCTGTTTTATCAAACACTTCTATTACTTTGTGACAAAGACCATCTTTTCCTTTGAACATCCGATAACCTGATATATAACCATCCGAACTAATAACTAGGGGAGAGTAGTATTGGGCAGGGATAATAAGTCGACCACTTCTATCAATACAGCCATAAAAACGTGCTCCTTGCCAACCATTACAGTAAGTGCCGGATGCAACCAATGTCGCTATTCCATCTCTTTGAAAACACTCCTCCTCCTCCTCCACAGATCCTTCATATTTTTTGCTATTCCACCAAGGATAGACAAGTTTGCCAGTTTTGTCAATAAAGCCAATTTTATCGCCTTGCATTACTTTTGCCAATCCATTCTCAAAATCTCCATAAGAGCATCTATCATATTGATACGGGATGACAAGTTTGCCGGTTCTGTCAATATAGCCACATTTTCCGCCGGAATCTTTTTTCACACTTGCAAGTCCCTCTCTAAAATCTCCTGCCCAACGGAATTGATACGGGATAACTAGTTTCCCTGTCTTGTCTATATAGCCATATTTACCATCTTGGCGAACAGAAAATAGCGGTTGGTCTATTTGTGTTTGTGTTTTCTTTTGCGCTGTTACATCTCCAGCAGCAAATATTACCGCCACAGCGATAATTAGAATTAATTTTAATTTGCTCATAGTTGAGTCCTCATATTTGTTAATAATTTATTTCTTTTTCTTGTTTGATTGCTATTCTGAAAAAACGATTCTGAAACCAATGTTGTAATCTCCTTCTGTTAATTCCGCTGAGTTGCGGTACCAAGGTTGGCATAGAAACTCAGCATCGGTAAAATTACCTCCTTTGAGAACATAACGAGAACCTCTCATAGGACCTGTTGGGTTGGTAGATGGTTCAGGACGTCTAGTTGTCTGCTCCCAAAAATCATTACAAATTTCAGAAACATTTCCATTCATATCGTATAAACCGAGTGAATTTGGTTTTTTCTGGCCAACTTTAAGTGTGTGTAATGGTGAATTACTGGACCTCCAAGTATATTCACCGCTGGAATAATCTTTACCATCAGCTATACATGCATATTCCCATTGTGCTTCTGTTGGTAGCGAACCACCTACCCATTCTGCAAATGCCTTTGCTCCGTGCCAACTAACATTTATCATCGGAAATTTTTCTTTCCCTGGTGAGGACTTCCAAGCGCCACCATTGAATTTTACTCCCCAATCATGCCCACCAACAATATATTGGTCGCCATAACCATTTACATTGAATTTACCATCGGAGCCGACTTTATTGGCATTCAGAAACATCACAAATTGTTCGTTTGTGATTTCGTATTTGCCCATTTTGAAACCCGTCAAAGTAACTTGATGGCTAAAACAAACTGTAAACGACCATTCGAATTGAGGACGATAAGGATCTTCATAATCCTCTCCCATAATGAAAGTTCCAGATGGAATTGATACTACTTCAATACTTTCCCTGACCATCTTAGGGGTAATAGCAGAAGTGCTAACCATCTTTTCTTTTGCAGGTTTAGTAGTTTTTTGTGTTTTCTTTTGCGCTGTCACATCTCCAGCAGCAAATATTACCGCCACAGCAATAATTAGAATTAATTTTAATTTGCTCATAGTTGAGTCCTCCTTTTAATTAATAAAATTTATAGATAATTGCTTAATATAGGGCTTGTATTTATCTATCTGCCACTGCTGGCAACGAATCATAAAAGAATGAATCGCTCCATTATGGACTTTACAATAACAAATTAAACTTAACCCAAAGTAAAAGTTTGGTATGATAAAGCTGCAAGCATCTTTACCTATCTTTTTTATTTCTTTTGCTTCCGAACTATATGCTCTTGCGTGTTCGAGCAAATCATCAATGGTTATGGATTCGCTAATGTATAGCGAGTTACGCATACTAAGATAACTATAGTCCATATTCGATTGCTTTCTGTATACTAACATCGGGTCTGTAATGTCATTATAGAATGGTTTATCTAACTCAAAATGAACATTATATTCTCTTCCGTCTTCCCCATCGTATTTTGGTTGCTCCCGAAATATAGATGGAAAAGTTAGCTTAACTCCGATGTCATAATCTGAAAAAGTGTAGCTCTTACCTTTGCTATGTAGGTTTGCAGAAAGCAATATAGAGCATACGGCAAACAAGAGGACTGTAAGTATTTTAGTTCTTTTCATATTACACCTCCTCTTCTTTAGTGACTGGTAGTGAAAAATCCGGCACTTGCAGTTTTGATACTAATTTACTATTGTACTCTTCTTTCGCTTTTTGTTCATCTAGTTTAACAAGGTCGTCTGGAAGTCTTAAACCTTCAATGATTTTACCATCTTTATGCTCTTTTTCCGTATCTAGTTTAGCTAAGCATTTAGTTGGGTTTGAAATGTCTGCAACTGAAATTTCACTATCTGCATCTACATTTGGCAGGTTCTTTAAAATTTCATTAACTCTGGGCAGAATGCCATTGTATGGTTTGTCCATAATCTGTTCTCCGGAAATGCCAAATACCCGACCAATCAGCACCTCTTTTTCTTTTATCTCGGCTCTTCGGTATCGCCGAGGGATTGTTTATATAATATTATCAAATTTACCAACATAGCAGCATTATCAACAACGCCACCGGTATCTTCCCACTTAACGTGAATTGGATGTCGCTTGCGTTCGTGCTTCGTCCCTCATAAATATACTTGTCATCTATGGTGAAAAGTATGTCACTCGAATTCGTGCTACGCCCTTTGTAAATGCGCTTGTCCTTCCAATGATACAAAATATTGCTCGCAGTCGTGCTACGTCCCTGATAAAGATATTCGCCATCCCAAGTCAATAATATATCACTCGAACTCGCACTACGCCCTTTGTAAATGCGCTTTCCGTCAAAGCCACATATAATTTTGTTGGCGGTGGTGCTGCGACCGCTATACAAATATTTCCCATCCCAAGTGAGCGAAATATCGCTTGCGTTCGTGCTACGTCCCTCATAAATATATGAATTGCCGGCTACCAAAG
>JAISJI010000056.1 GCA_031261605.1 Ignavibacteria bacterium
CTATTAGTTCCTGGATTTGAACATTTAGCCCACGTAGCAGAAACAGAAAATGCCTCTCCGCTACTTAATAAAAATATGACAATTAGTATAGAAGCGAATGCTATTGGGTAAAATATCTTTGAAAGATACAATTTTGCATTTTGATTGAATGCAAAGATGGCATCGTTCGCTGTCGCCTCCGATTTTTTCATAAAAGCCGTCATCAATAGACGACTATAGTTTGACAAAGTCATTCGGGCATACAGTGTTTGATTGCTCAATGTCTGCTCCGCCGCCTGAACTGCGCGGGTTTCTTTTCTTTTGTTCATTATATACCTCATTCGGATTAAGAACATTTTGAAAATATTAAAGGACACCTTGTCCAACGAATGTAACGCATACTTACAATCTAACTATAAAAATCCACACTACAAAATAAAAGCATAAATATTTCTAAATAATTCATTATATTGCCGAACTATAGATAACACACATACTTAATATGAAATCACAAATAATGACATCATCACAAATACGGCAATCATTTCTTGACTTTTTTGCATCCAAAGAGCATCGCATTGTAGAGAGTGCGCCGGTAGTTCCTTATGGAGACCCGACTCTGCTATTTATAAATGCGGGTATGAACCAATTCAAAGATGTATTTCTTGGCTCCGGCACACGTGATTACAAGCGTGCTACGGATACTCAGAAGTGCATACGCGTAAGTGGAAAGCACAATGACTTAGAGGAAGTTGGTGTAGATACATACCACCACACTCTATTTGAAATGCTTGGGAATTGGAGTTTCGGCGACTATTACAAAGTAGAGGCGATTGATTGGGCATGGGAACTCCTTACAAAGGTGTGGAAACTTAACCCAGAACGACTATATGCTACCGTCTATCGCACAGATGACGAGGCGTATGAATTGTGGAAAAAGTATTTACCCGAAAGCCATATCCAGCGTTTTGATGAGAAGGATAACTTTTGGGAGATGGGTGCTACTGGACCTTGTGGTCCTTGTAGTGAGGTCCATTACGATAGAACGGCGGATTTATCTGGTGCTCCGCTGGTAAATGCTGGTTCGCCTGATGTTATTGAAATATGGAATTTGGTATTCATACAATTCAATCGCAAACCCGATGGTTCGCTTGAGCAGTTGGCGAATAAGTTTGTGGATACAGGAATGGGATTTGAACGTATTTGCTCTATATTGCAAGCGGTTAAGTCAAATTATGATACGGATGTATTTACTCCGATTATTCATAAAATAGAAACGTTATCAAATACTAAATATGGCGAAAATGAGAAGACCGATATTGCTATTCGCGTAATAGCCGACCATATTAGGACTCTATCGTTCGCCATTGCAGATGGTGCATTACCCGGAAACGAAGGACGCAGTTATGTTCTCCGCCGTATATTGCGTAGAGGTTTGCGATATGCACGTTATTTGGGTTTCAAAGAGCCAATGATGTATAAATTGGTGCAAACATTAGTGGATACGATGGGCAATTACTTTAAGGAATTGTCTAAAAAACAGCAACTTATAGAGAATGTTATTAAATCGGAGGAGGAGAGTTTTTTGCAAACTATGGAGCGAGGTATTGAGTTAATAGATGAACTTATTAGGAAAATTAAGGAGAGTAGCCAGCAGATACTCAAAGGTGAAGATGCTTTCCAATTATACGATACATTTGGTTTTCCACTTGATTTAACTGAACTTATAGCGAGAGAGAATGGTATTGCAGTGGATACAGATGGATTTGAGGAGAAAATGAATGAACAGAAGGAGCGTTCGCGTGCTTCCCGCAAAGAGACATTTCAACAACGCGAATTGCCAGATGTTGATGTCCTTACTGAATTCATTGGCTATTCCGAATACACAACCAAAGCCAAGATATTATATGCCGCTGGCAATCTTTTGGTATTTGACAAAACGCCGTTCTATGTTGAGATGGGCGGACAAGTTAGCGATATAGGAAGTGTTACATTGGCAGATGGAAGGGCGTTGCCTATTTGCGATGTGAAAAAGAATGGCAATGCTATCTTTCATTTTATTGATACGGATAATGATGCTTTTGATGTGGCAACACTTTGCAAGGTTGGTGAAGATGCCATTGTCGCAATCAATATTGATTATAGACGTAGCATAATGCGTAATCATACAGCTACACATTTACTTCACGAAGCGCTACGAATCACGCTTGGCGAGCATTTGCATCAATCGGGTTCGCTTGTGACAGCTGACCATTTGCGATTTGATTTCAACCATTTTGAGAAAGTTACTGATAAGCAATTGAAGCATATAGAGCGCATTGTCAATGATGCAATTATAGCACAACTGCCTGTAAAAACAGATATTTACACTATTGAGGAAGCAAAGAAAAATCCAAATATAAAAATGTTTTTTGGCGATAAATATGGCGACATTGTTCGTGCTGTATCGGCTGGCGATTTTGCATTGGAACTTTGCGGTGGAACGCATACGAGCAATACATCGGAGATACTATTATTCAAAATTGTATCGGAAGCATCTATCGCTGCTGGTGTTCGCAGAATTGAAGCCATCACGGGCAAGGCGGCTATTGAATTTGTCTCGGAATTGGAAAATCAAATTGAGGATAAAGTGGCGGAGATTAACGCTTTGAAGGATAGAATTAAGAACTATGAAAAGGAGATTGAGAAAGCAAAAAAGGAGCAAATTGCCTCTGCATCCTCATCATTAATATCAGGAGCAAAGAATATAAATGGTATTAGAGTATTGGCTAACCAATTGGATTTGGATAATTTAGACCAGTTACGCACAACAGCAGAGAAGGTGAGAGAAACTTTTTCCAACAATGGTATCTGCCTCATTGCAGCAGTTATTGACGACAAAGTGCAACTTGCTTGTTCTGTAACAGATGATATTAAGGGAAAATATCCAGCAGGCAAATTGGTGGGAGAAGCAGCTAAGATGCTTGGTGGTGGTGGTGGTGGAAAACCACATCTTGCTACGGCTGGTGGAAGAGACATTAGTAAAGTTAAGGAATTGATTGATACCAAATTTTATGAATTGATACAAAATAATATTGGATAGATAGAATAAGTTGTAAAATATTGCTATTTTTGAATATGACAAAAGACACAAAAACCAAATCCCCAGTAAAGAGAGCAATTAAAGGTGTTTTCGATACAGCAATGAATAGAATTCCACCGCATTCAGAAGATGCAGAGATAGCCGTTCTTGGAGCGATGATGCTCAGTAGGGAAGCAATATCAAAAGCGGTCACTATTTTATCAACTGAGTCGGTGAAGTCACCAACGGATAAGTTAGTTATAGATGATGTGGCGAAGGTATTTTATGACCCGAGACATCAAGAAATATATAGTGCTATCGTAGAGTTGGATAAGGAGAATTTAGCGCCTGACATAATCTCACTTACGGAGCATCTAAAGAAGATGGGAACACTTGAATTAGCCGGTGGGACGTATTACATAAGCGAGATAAATCGTCTTACTCCGACTTACGCACACATAGAGAACCATGCGCGTCTTGTGCAGGAGTATTACTTTAGGCGTTCACTCATAGAAATAGCTGAGCAAATTTTGGAGAACAACTATGATGAGACGAGTAATGTGCTTGACGAAATAGATATAGCAGAAGCAAAAATATTTCGCATCGCTGAAAAGCGTATGTTTAAGAAATATCAGAACATAAATAAATTGGCAGAAGAAACGTATGATTTTATAGCGAAGATGTTGAGCAATGATAAATCCACAAGTGGCGTTCCTACTGGCTTTACGATGCTTGACCAGTTGCTTAATGGTGGTTTTCAGCCGGCGGATTTGATAATATTGGCGGCACGCCCTTCTATGGGAAAAACAGCATTGGCTCTTGCTATTACAATGAATGCAGCAATTAGATACGATATACCGGTGGCATTTTTCTCAATAGAAATGGATGCTAAGCAATTAGTAATGAGGATGATAAATTCGTTGGAGCGGGTAAATACTAAGGATATAATGATGCGAAAAGCGAAAAGTGAGATGGATAAAATAGCATCAGGATTGAATAAATTGAAAAATACGAAATTGTTTTTTGATGACTCTCACGCATTATCAATTATGGAATTGAGAGCGAAATGTAGAAGATTGAAAGCCGAGCAAAACATACAATTAGTTGTAGTGGATTACTTGCAACTTATTCAATCTATTAAGACAGATTCACGTGAGCGAGAGATAGCAATCATTTCATCAACATTGAAGCAAATAGCCCGCGAGTTAGAGGTTCCGGTGCTTGCATTGGCACAGTTAAATAGAGGTGTAGAAACCAGAACAGGTAAGGATAGAACTCCAATGCTTAGCGATTTGCGAGAATCAGGTAGTATCGAGCAGGATGCCGATGTTGTGATGTTCATACACAGACCGGAGTATTACGAAAAGGACGAAGCCGTAATAGAGGCGAACAATTGGAAGAACTTGGCACAGATTATTATTGGCAAGCATAGAAATGGAGCAACTGGAATAGTGAATCTTAACTTCTTCCCCGAGTATGGAGAGTTTTCTGCACGCGAGACACGATTTACAGAACCGCCATCAATGCAAGCAAGCAATTCAAATCCACAGCCACAAGTAGAGCCAGAAGATGTAGCATTTTAATTTTTATGCTGTAATAGAATTAAAATTGTAATGATTACAGAATTATATTCATATCAAAAAAGTAGGAATTCAAAATATTGAATCCCTACTTTTTTTTAATTAATACAAAATAATTAATATTACAAAAATGTAATTAGTATTTTGGTGTATTTTTGTATTTGTCGTAAAATTCGGATATGAGTTTGAATCCCTTGACGAGAATTTCTTCTGGTGGAAGAATTACATATCGGAAATAATTGGTTTTTGGCTTTTTACCAAAACCGCTACCCGGCACAACCACTACGCCAGTTTCTTTCAAAAGTTCATTGCAAAAGCGAGTGTCGTCATCTACATCAATAGATGGATAGGCATAGAACGCACCTTGTGGCTTAACTAAATCAATACCATCAATAGTATTAATTATATCAATGGTAGTATCTCTGCGTCTTTGCAGTTCTTTATTCATTGCAGGAATATGTGATTGGTCGCCGGTAAGAGCAGCAACTAATCCATATTGTTCTGGGTGATTAGCAGATAAGCGAGCACGTAATAGTTTATTAATAGCTTCAACGTAATCAGCCATAATGTTACGTCTTCCACTAACAATTCCCCATCCGAGTCGCCATCCGGGAACAACATAATTTTTAGATAATCCGGCGAATGTAATACAAGAAACATCTTTGTTTAGCGATGCTATGGAAATCATTTCGGCATTGTCAAATATGAGTTTATCGTAAATTTCATCAGCCATAATGATTAGATTATGCTCTAATGCGATGTCAATTAGTTTGAGCAAGGTCTCTTTTTTGCAAACAGAGCCGGTAGGATTATTTGGATTGATAATTACGATGGCTTTAGTATTGCTATTGATTTTGGATTTAATATCCTCAATATCTGGTTGCCATCCATTTTTTTCATCTAAGAAATAAGGATTAGGGGTGGCTTCAATTTTGCTTTCAACAGCGGTATAGAGTGGGTATCCCGGAGTTGGCATCAGGAAGTTATCGCCCGGATTTAGTAAAGAAGAGAGGCATAGTTCTATTGCTTCGCTACCACCGGTGGTAACAAAAATATCAAGGACATTATCAATACCTTTAGCATTAGCATCTTTTTCAATGGCATCGACAGCGGCAGCGATACCACTTGAAGGAGAGTAGCCATTTTTGTTATCTAACATTGCTTTATAGGTAGCGTCAATGATATGCTTGGGAGTTTTCCAATCATAGACATTTGGGTCTCCGATGTTTAGATACAGCATTTCTTTGCCTGTTTTGGCGACTTGTCCTGCAAGGATTGTGATGTCTCTAATGGCATATTTCACATTTTCAGTTCTTCTTGCTGGAACTATCTTAATTTCGGACATAGTGATTCTCCGTTTGGTGTATATGTAAGTTATTAATTTCGGATGTTTTATTTGTAAAAATTTTCTACAGCATTTTTAGCAGCATTTTGTTCTGCCTCTTTTTTGTTTTTACCATCACCAGAGCCAATTAACACATCGTTAGAATATACTCCTACGGTAAATATTTTGGCGTGAGGCGGACCATTTTCAGATATGACATTGTATTTAGGAGGTTGCTTGTGTTTGCCTTGTGCTAGTTCTAATAATTGGCTTTTATAGTTATTGTCCGCCATAGCATCGTTTTGTTCTAATAATGGAATAACGGTTCTGTATGTAAATGCAACCGCTTTTTCTATACCAGAATCAAAATAAATAGCGGCGATTAGTGCCTCAAAAGCATCGGAGATAATGGTATCGCCGGACTTATCAAATTCTCTTGCAGCCGCATTGCTAATTCTAATGAATTGCTTTAGTCCGATTTGCTTAGCAACATTTGCAAGTGCATTTCTATTTACAAGTTGGGAGCGCATTTTGGTTAATTGTCCCTCATCAGCACTTGGGAAGAAGTTAAAAAGGTAGTCGGAGATTATGAGACCGATTACAGAGTCGCCAAGGAACTCTAATCTTTCATTAGACGTAGCTTCTATGCCTGCAGGTTTAAGAACTTGCTGGAAAGAACGATGCGTCATTGCTTGTTCGAAGTGAGCGATGTTATTAATACGCGTGCCTATTAGTTGCTCTAATTGTTTCCGAGTAGTTTTGTCAAAGAAATTTAGTTCGGGGAAGTTTTTTGAGTGTTCGTCTATGCTAAATTGTTTGAGCATTGATTTGGGAAGGAAGCGTAGTAGTCCTCTATACCAATCTTTGAAAGCCATTATGTTTTGGATTAATTTAAGTTAAATTACAAGAATTCTAATTCTAAATATACTTTTTTTTTGCGAACATATTATTATAAGAATTAAATTATAAGTGCAAAAAACAGGAAATACAAGTTGTGATGCTTATATTCCCTGTTTTTATATGTTATGGATGTTATTTTACGTTGAAAGTGCACATACTCTCCGGCTCAAGCACTTTATCCAAAGTGGTTTTGTCAAGGATGCCTTTTTCGAGAACGAGTTCATAAACGCCACGACCGGTTTCAAGTGCTTCCTTAGCGATAGCAGTGGAGGTCTTATAGCCGATAACAGGATTGAGAGCAGTAACGATACCTATGTTATGTAGCACCATTTCGCGTGTTCTGTCAGCATTAGCAGTAATGCCATCTATGCAGAGAGTGCGTAGCGTATCCATTGCATTAACCATATAGAGGATGGATTCGTGCAATGCTTCTACAATCACCGGCTCCATTACATTCAGTTGTAATTGTGCGGCTTCGGATGCGAACTCCACAGTAGTTTCATTGCCAAATACCTTAAAGCAAACTTGATTCACAACCTCTGGAATGACAGGATTCACTTTACCCGGCATAATGGAAGAACCCGGTTGCATCTTTGGCAAATTGATTTCAGCAAGTCCCGCTCTTGGACCAGAAGCAAGCAATCGCAAGTCGTTACAAGTTTTTGATAATTTAATAGCGAGGCGTTTGATAGCGCTATGGTAGGAGACGAAGCCACTTGTATCGGGTGTTGCTTCAATTAAATCTTCGGATGGCTCTAAATCAAAGCCGGTCATTTTTGCGAGTTCGGATACACAAATTTTCGGATAATCTGCGTGACAATTAAGTCCCGTGCCAATAGCAGTAGCCCCCATATTTATGTATTCAAGCCACGACACAGCACAATTCAAATTCTCAATTTCGGTATGCAAAGTATTCGCAAAGGCATTGAATTCTTGTCCGAGAGTCATTGGCACAGCGTCTTGTAACTGCGTGCGTCCCATCTTTATTACTTTATCAAACTCCCTTGCTTTTGTGCGGAAAGATGCAACCAAACGCTCCAACGAAGCAATTAAATCTTTGTTGTAGAGGAGGAAAGCGATGTGTATGGATGATGGATAAGAGTCATTGGTAGATTGGGCGTGATTAATATGGTCATTAGGGCTAATGGTTTTATAATCGCCTTTAGATTTACCAATGATTTCAAGGGCACGGTTAGCAATAACTTCGTTTGCACACATATTGGTGGAAGTTCCGGCACCGCCTTGAATCAAATCTACAACGAAGTTTTCGTGTAGTTTGCCGGAAATAATTTCATCGCACGCTTTGCAAATTGCCTCGCAAATGGATTTATCCATTTGTCCAACTTGCGTATTAGCAATAGCAGCAGCTTTTTTCACATAAGCAAAGCCATTGATAAAGTGGGGAAAGTCGCGCAAAGTGCGTCCGCTGATTTGGAAATTCTCTATTCCGCGGAGAGTTTGCACTCCGAAATAGAGTTCATCTGGCACTTCGCGTTCGCCGATTAAGTCGGACTCGGTGCGTGTTTTGCCCGATAATTTGATACCTGTGAGGTTGGTAATTAAGTTGTATAATTCTTTGTTATCCATAATTTATTGGAATGATAGTTTAGTTAATCCACTAATATAATTATAATTATTGAAAATAATATTGTTTAAGTCGAAATTTATTACATTTGTTTCATATCGTTAGGTTATGATTTATATCCTGCACAAAATGTTAACTTTTGGAGTTGAGAAAAAAATTGCTTCATCCCATCTTTATCATCAAAAAGTCGCTTTTTATGCGTATATTTAGGATTGGTATAAATGCCATTCACTATAAACTTAATACTACAATATGAAAAAAGTAATTTCATTACAATTCGTTCTTATCTTGTTAATGCTATGCAACAATAGCGTTTCTGCAAAACCAAATCAAGATGCCACTAAACCATCTACATTGCTCTGGGCTGTTTCGCCAATAGATGATGACTCCAAAGTGCTGTATTTGCTGGGTTCTATACACATTGCAACTAAAGATATGTATCCGCTTAATCCAATTATTATGAATGCTTGGAATGAGTCCAATACGCTTGGTGTAGAGATTAATCTGTCTTCACCTGATTTCAGTTTCTTCGGCACTCAGCCGAATCTTATGGAAAAATTTATGAATATAGATGCAACGCTTAATACGCAACTGCCACCAGATGTGTATGCAAAACTACGCAGCAAAATGTTAGAAGTTGGAGTTCCCGATGATGCTATAGATTACTATACGCCACTTGGGGCTATATTTACAATGGAGTTAAGCGAGATGGCTATCGATGCAGAGACAGATATTGATGATTTTTCTGAAGGTATTGACCAATATTTTATTAAACTGGCTGATATTGAAAATAGGGAGGTAGTTGAAATGGAATCAATAGAACGCCAAATATTAGTATTGGATGGATTGAGCGAGCAAATTGTTCCATATATCACGTATCTACTTGATAATAAAGATAATTCAAATTCAGCAGCAGAAGTGAAAAAGTTATTTACTGCATGGTCAAATGGGAACATTGAGACAATAGAGAAGTTAATCAATACGCCATTTGCTGCAGATAAAGAAGTGGATAAGCAATTAAAAAATGTTTTGATATATCAAAGGAATATTGAAATTGCCGCAAAATTGGAAGGGCTATTCGCAGATACAAAGAAATATTTCATCGTGCTTGGTGCTGGGCATTTAATTGGAAATGATAGCATTATAGATATATTACAAAAGACAGAGAAATATAAAATTACTCGGAAATAGAGAAGAATATAAGATAAAAAAACGCTCATCACAATGCAAAGTGGTGAGCGTTTTTTTTTGATAAATATCTATCTCTTTTCATTTAATGGGTCTGGTGTTAGATTTTGTTGCTCTAATGCCCTTTGTTCTAATGGCACATCATCAGTTTTAGAATTTGTTCTACTGCGTCTGCGAGGAGTGGTGGACTCTTTCTTTTTATCTTCATCGTTACGTGGGTCTTGTGCAATTTTGCCTTCTTGCTCTTTCTCTTCTGCAGCGACATCAACACCAAGTAATTTCAATACTTTAAGCGTAATATCGTATTTGAAATTTACGTATGCAAGGGGCTGTGTGGATTGGTCCCAAATGAAGTCGTATTTTTGTTTGGAGGCAACTTCTTGCACAGCAGCAAATATTTTCTCCTCCACCGGCGTCATTATCTCCTTTATCACTTTGTCATATTCGCCACCGGGAGCATATTTGTCTTGGGCGTATTTTGCGCGTGCTGTCTGCAGGTCGGATAACTCTTTATCTTTCAATGCTTTCTCTCCATCAGACCATATTAGGCGATTTTTTTTCATTTCAAATTGCAATGACTCTTCTTTGTCTTCCATTGATTTTAATTCTCTATTCCATTCGTCGACCATTGATTGGCAACGCTGTTCGGCAAGACGAGCGTCAGGTAATTTATCACGCACCATTTGCGATGAGAAGAAGCCAACTCGTTGGCATAGTAAGGTTGTGCTTGTAAGCACTGCTAATGTCAATAGCAAAAGTATTTTTTTCATTATGAACTCTTAATATTTTTTTAATTAATTCTTTATAAGTTATATTTATCTTTTGTAGTTACGGGAAATGCTACCTAATACGATGCTTTGGCTCGCTCCGGTAACATTTGGAACATTGCCCGCTACATCTGATAGCGTTAAATATCCCAGAAATGCAAATGCTATTGCCTCGTAATATTTACTACTTATGCCAATGGCATCCGAATTTAGTATTTCAATATCTTTTGCAATATATTGGCGTAATAGTTGCATCATACAAGTATTATTTACACCACCACCCTTTACGATTACACGTCCAGCAGATGTTAATTTGTTTATCTCTGTGGAAATAGTCATTGTTGTAAGTTCTGTAAGTGTGCGTATAATATCGCACTTAGGTATATTTGCAGGTAGCACTGCGCTAACATACTCTGCATTAAATAACTCTCTACCACAGGACTTCGGCGGTGGCTGCTGATAGTATGGAAGTGCAAGTAATCCATACAACATATCGGCATTGACTACCCCACTCATCGCTATTTCGCCGTCGTTATCGTAATCCTTTTGGTAGAATTGCTGCATATAGGCATCTATAAGCATATTGCCAGCACCGGTATCATAAGCCATAATATTATTTATGGTCGCATTAGGAGGAATCGCAGTGATATTAGCAATTCCGCCTATGTTCAGAGCAATAGTATATATCGCTGTGTCTCTGAGAAAGTAGTAATCAAAGATTGGCACAAGTGGTGCACCTTGCCCACCAATAGCAATATCTGCACTACGGAAGTCGCTGACCACCGTCTTTTGCAACAGAGCCGACAACACAGAGCCACAGCCCAACTGCAGAGTAGAAGCAATAGCCACTCCTGCATATTCCTCAGCAGTGGGATTATGCCAAATGGTTTGCCCGTGTATAGCAACGGCATCTATTGTAGAAATGGGAATACCATTAGCATCCAATACCGCATTAACCGCTTGCTCATACAGATGCGACAAATAGAAATTGGCTTGAGACACTTCTTTTATGGTTGTGGTAAAATTGCATATAGCCAGAATTTTTTCTCTGAACTCCGCATTTATTGGTATTGCGCCGGAAGCAAGCAAAGTGAATTTTGATGTCTCAAAAAATTCCACTACCGCTACATCAACACAATCAAGCGATGTTCCAGTCATAATACCTACGATTCTCATTCTGCAAATTACTAATTTTATTTTATATTTCAATCGTCCGAGCAAAAAAATAAATAATGTTTTGCGAGAGTGTTTTTATTTTTCAAGACAAAAAATGTGGATTATAAAAAAATCATTTATGATATTGTTTCCTGAAATATTTTGTATACTAAGACATAAGTAAAAGACAAATTTACAGCAAAATGCAAAATTTATGCAATATTAACACCTAACTGAATGTGATTTGCAAAAAACCACACGATGTAACTTTGGCTTTAATGCTCACTACATCCAGCTTCCACGATGCCAATGATATAAATACACTTGGAATTTACTTTGAAACCATAACATCAATTCAAGATATGAATGAAAATAAACTTTTATAGCCAAATCCAGCGAGCAACACAATAACACTTACAGAATCTGGTTTGTCGGATGAATGCCTGATTATAGATGTAAATGGCGGATTATTACGCAATCAATTCCTGCACAGCACTGACTTTTCTATATTTTGGACAGGTAACACTTTCACCGTTCGTAAGAGCGTGGCAATCTCAGATTTATTGAAAAATGTAACTACACCACGCCAATACCAATATCCATCAATAGTGGTGCGTCCTCATACTTCATTTAGTGAGTGGAAAGATTGTAGCGATGATTATAAAAACACACATCCATAATTTAATATTTATAAATCCGCATAATCGCAAATATAACTAAAATTTATGAAATATACACTATTTTGATAAAAAAAAGCGGAGGACGTATGCCTCCGCTTTCTGTGCTTGCTTGTGGTTGGTAGGATTATTGCTTAATCACCATAAATTTATTCGTATATTTTGCACTAGGAGCATTTAAAATAATTA
>JAISJI010000010.1 GCA_031261605.1 Ignavibacteria bacterium
TTTCGCCTTCGGTAAGACCAAAAACTACACCATCATTAACCGAGGCAACAGAAGGATTTGTTGATGTCCAACTTACTACCTTATTTGTCGCATCTGACGGAAGTATAGAATACTCTAGCTCCAATTCATAGCCAAGAGATAAATTCAATTCCTTCGCTGCGAATTCAACTTGGGAAACGGGTATATCACTTGTTCCTTGCTTGTAAAACGCATACAGCGCTACGTCTGCTGTTTCCAAAAACACTGTCGTGTCGGTGAGTATTATTCCTCTTCGATTTGGCATCGAGTTCCACTCTTCAAATATGAAGCCCGTTTTGGTCGGTATTGGCAGCGTTCCAACCGGCTGTCCATAAGTGACAGTTTTAGGAGTTGCATCGACCTCGCCACCGAGAGGATTAAATGTAAGTGTGAATTTTTTCCCTTCCCATATCGCATAGAGTGTCTTAACAGAGGTATCAGTGTAAGATGTTGTGGATGTGTATGTTACGCCGCTACCATCGGGCTTGCTGTTCCATTTTACGAAAGTATAGTTAGTGCGAGTTGGTGTCGGTAGCTCGCCGACTGCGAAGTCAAGCACAACAATTTTTTTGGTAGGTTCAACTTCGCCGCCTTGTGGGTCAAGTGTAATTTCAATTGGTATTACCGATGTATTTGCAGAATTTCCCGATTGAATAATTTCATAGGGTGCTGCATTTGACTGAACGAAAGCAATTACGGTAAATTCTTCTGCATTCAATGCAGATAAGCCCGTTGCAGTATATTCGCGGGTAATTGTTCCGCCGGCAGCGATAGTAATAACCTCGCCGGACATATTTTCATTTGGGAATGACTTTCTTGCAACATACGGGAAGTCCTTCTCTCCATTACTACCCGGAGGCGTGCTATGCGAAACCATTAGCTGCACAAGCACAATATGCAATTTAACATTGCTCATTGCAATCTGAGAAGTTAGTTTTACTTGAACTAACGCCTTGTCGCTTCCTACCATAGTAACCATAGGTGTTATTAGCATCGGAGAAGTAGTAGCCATAGTGGCATTCTTCCAACTTGTGAGCATCGCATTAGATGGCTGGGTACTTCCATACGTCTTTCCTTCTAACTTAACAGTCGGAACACCATCTATATCTTGTCCAATCGTGCCATAGAACGATACACGCCCCATAGGTAGCGACTTATTGTAAGTATACATCGGGTCTGTTCCGGGCCAAGATACTTGATAATGAATTATTGTCACATCATTATTGGCTGCGACCCAAGACAAATAGCCCGCTTTGTTATACGAAGCACACGGCGGACAACTTGCGTTAGTGAATCTCTCTAAAAGAGGAATTTTGGGAAATTGTGCCTGTGCATCCATAGCACACAGCATAGAGAGGAATAAGAAAACCGCTAATGACACAGCGGAAAAACGGCACAAACCATTTATTTTTAATGTATTACACGCAAGAGCGATGTAATTTGGTATTGTTTTTTTCATAAAGTTTTTTATTCGATTAATGAAACATATTAATAATACTAATTTACTATTTTTTTTGATACTTACAAAATAATTGCCTCATATATAGCAAATAAAAAAACATCGCCAATCGGATTAATCTATTTAATCAAAGTTCATTCGTAGGGGTTCAAAATTTTGAACCCCTACAATATAATAGGAATTGCGGAACGAGCCCGCAATGACGAATTTTGGAGCATAGCATACTTATGCTTCACCACAGACATAACAAAAAAGCACTTATAAAAACGAATCGCTGATAATAATAAAGTGGATTTTTTTTCGTATATTTGTTGTCTTTATAATTTTAAAACGGAGAAATTAGATGGGAAAAAGTTTGAAAATATTGTATGTTGCGAGCGAATGCTATCCTTATGCAAAAGAAACCGGTGTCGCTGATGTCGCCGCTGCTCTGCCAATCGCATTGCGGGAGTTGGGACACGACATCCGTGTCATTATCCCAAAATATGGCTGTGTATCGGAGCGAAAAACTAAGATACACGACATCAATAGATTGCGAGATATCGAAGTAGATATGGGAAACGGACATAGCGAAATACTTATCGCAAAATCCACCGCTATCGCTACTAGTAAAATACGTGTCCAATGCTACGTGGTAACTAACGGACGCTACTTTGAAAACTACAAGGGCATCTATCACGAGCCAACGAAATGGACTGAGTACCCCGACAACTTAGAGCGGTTTATGTTCTTCTCCAGAGCAACATTAGAGACGTGCATAATGCTGGGATGGTATCCGGACATCATCCATTGCAACGACTGGCAAACGGCACTAATACCAGCATATATCCATTACCTGTATCCGCATAAATTTAGAAAAACAAAGTCCGTCCTTACGATTCACAATATCTCCTCCCAAGGCGAATATCCGCTAACTGACTTCAAAACATTGTGCTTGCCGGAGGATGCAAAGGATAGTTTTACGCATAAGAAGAAGTTGAATATACTGAAAGGAGGTATCCTCTATGCCAATCAGGTAACAACTGTTAGCCCATCGTATTTGGAACAGATTACTAAAGATAAGGATTTGACAAATGGCTTGAATACGCTGCTGAAATTGAATGAAAATAGGATAGAGGGCATTGCAAATGGTATAGATACAGCGCAGTGGAATCCTGCTTTTGACGAGTTCCTTCCGCATAAACTGAGCGACGACGTGATAGAATTTAAGACACTTAACAAGAAGGTATTATGCAAGCATTGCTCCTTGCAATTTAAGGAAGACCTACCCGTGATGGGAATGGTTACTCGCATTGATACGCAGAAAGGTGTGGATGTGTTGGTGGATGCGATGAATGACTTAATGGCATTAGACTTCCAACTAATCATACTCGGACAAGGCGATGCAGAATTGAAGACCAAACTATTGCAATGCCAGAAGAAGTATCCGAAAAAACTCTCCGTAAAATTAGAATTTAATGACGAACTGTCGCATCTGATAGAAGCCGGTAGCGATATGTATCTTATGCCTTCACGCCAAGAGGGATGTGGTCTAAATCTTCTATATTCAATGGCTTATGGCTCTGTTCCAATAGTTAATCTTACTGGTGGAATTAAAGACAACGCAGTTCCAATGCTTAAAGAATACAAAGATGGCGACAATAGCGTCGCTATGAAATCGCTCACACCAAAGGACTTAGTCGCAGCAGTGAAGCGAACAATAGAAGCATATCACGACAAGGAGGTATGGTATCGACTGATAGAGAACGCTATAAATGGGGATTATGGCTGGCAGAAGTCGGCATTGAAATACGACGAAGTGTATCGGAAAACGAGCAAGGATACGGAGTAAAATGCCAGAAGAAAATTTTACCAATACCCTATACACCAACGACAACCTCTTCATACTGAATGGCTTGAATAGCGATTTGGTTGACCTGATATATCTTGACCCACCATTCAATACCAAACGACTATTTTCTGCACCGATAGGTAGCAAAGCAGCCGGTTCGAGTTTCAAAGATATGTGGACTTGGCAAGATGTAAATGAGGCATATCTGGAAAATTTGGTGGATACATTTCCGGCGGTTGAGGATTATATTAAATCGGTCGGTCTGCTTCACAGCAAGGCGATGAAGGCATATCTTACATATATGGTGCAGCGAATTATTGAAATGCACAGGATATTGAAGGATACGGGAAGTTTGTGTCTGCATTGCGACCCGACAGCGAGCCATTATTTGAAATTGCTGTTAGATGAAATTTTCGGAAAAAATAATTTTAGAAATGAAATTGTGTGGTATTATCGCAGATGGACTGCTGTATCAAACAGATTTCAAAGAATGCACGATATAATTTATTGGTATTCCAAAGATAAAAATTGCGCTACTTTTACAAAACCATTGCAAGAATATAGCGACCCATCATTAATAGAGACAACTGTTCGGGGAGTTGTTGATGGAAAATTACAACGGCTAAAAAATCCAGATGGAACGTATATTCAAAGGCAAAAGGAGAACGAAGGAGTGCTTATGCACGATGTTTGGACTGACATTAATTTTATTCCTCCAACTTCCAAAGAGCGGACCGGCTACCCGACGCAAAAGCCATTGAAATTATTGAAGCGAATTATTACAGCATTGTCTAATCCGGGCGATATAGTTTTAGACCCATTTTGTGGCTGTGCAACCGCTTGTGTTGCGGCTCAACAGTTGGGAAGGAAGTGGATTGGTATTGATGTGGAAGAGAATGCGGTTCAAATTTTAGTAGAGCGATTGAGTGACGATGCTGGATTATTTAAGAATTTTGTTGCCACAAAATTGGTTCC
>JAISJI010000072.1 GCA_031261605.1 Ignavibacteria bacterium
GAAAATGGTGGAGTATAGTGTCTGCCTCTTATTGTCAAAACTAAACTTGTATCATTCAAAAAAGTTCTAACTAAACTTGAGGCATAAGCAAAATCTAAATATTGCATTTCTGAATTACCAATTTTTGAGGTTTCTAATTCAAAATCTAATTTAGATGAATATATTTTTGCATCAGTTGTAATTTCTGGAATATCAATATATCCTTCACCTTTTACAATAGCAAATGTTCCGTTCTTTGTCGGTAATATAAATAACGAATTTTCTTTGAAAACATCAGGTCTATCATCTCTTCCATCTTGTTTGCAAAGAATCCTTACTTCCTTCTCGTTTGTCTTTGCAAAATGAGAAGTTGCTTCTTTTATCATTTGTGCAGTAATAACAAAAGGTTTTTCCTTAAAATTATGTTTTGCAATATTATATTTATCAAATATCGCTTGCCAAGAATTACTATTCATAAGATAAACACGCCTCCATTGATATTTTATTATACCTATTTACCGTTAAGTCCAAATATTCTTGCTCTGTATCTATTCCTATATAATTTCTATTACCAATTAATTTACAAGCGATTCCTGTTGTGCCCCCACCATTAAATGGGTCTAATATTATAGCATTTTCATTTGTAGATGCAATTATTATACGTTTCAATAAATCCAATGGCTTTTGTGTTGGATGCTTACCAAATTCCTTTTCACTCTTTGGTGATGTATTGATTGCCCAAACGCTACGCATTTGCTTATCTGTATTTTTAAATTTATCATCTAAATCATTCCAATGTTTCATTAATTCATAATTAAAAATATGTTTTGATTTTTTATCTTTCTTTGCCCAAAGCAACGTTTCGTGACTATGGGCAAATGTGGTGCAAGCAAGATTCGGTGCTGCGTTCGGCTTATACCAAGTAATATCATTCAATATATGATAATTAAGTTTTTGCAACAAATATCCGCATTGGAAAATATTATGATTTGTTCCACTAATCCAAATTGTTCCTTCTGGTTTCAATATCCGTCTACATTCACCAATCCACGCTTCGTGGAATTTTACATCTTTGTCAAATCCTTTACTTTTATCCCAATCGCCCTTATTTACCTTTACCATTTTTCCCGCTTGACAAGTTATTCCATCATTTGACAACATATATGGTGGGTCTGCAAAAATCATATCAATCGTATTAGTAGCAATTCTATTCATCACTTCCAAACAATCATCATTATAGAGCAAAAAACCATTTTCCTCAAAATACGGACATATACTTCTTTGAACAGTGTTTTTTGAAATCCCTGTTTTTATTACTTCTATACAATCCCCTTGCAATATTGCATTTAATTTATTCATATCTATTCCCTATTTAATTTATACATTATCCCCTCTACTTCCGAGTAAATTCTAGCGGCGCTTCATTATCACCCAATTTCATAGTATCACCTTCCACCGTGCCGGTTAAAGACGACGTCCCATCGCCATAAGGCGTATTTAGCGTGATATCCGGAGACGCATAGACGTAAGTAAAATCAAATCCTAACGTATCAGACCTTTCCCATCTGCCCGTAGAATCCGAAATAAAATTAACAGTAATGTCAAATTCGGACGTTTTACCAACCCAAGTTGTTCCCGTTAATTTGGGATTTGACTTATCTTTATCACTGCTGCCGCATCCAGCAAAAGTGAAAAAAATTGCTACTATTAAAAGTGAGTAGCCAACTTTTGAAATTAAATTATTCATTTGTATCTCCTATATATTTGTTTGGATATTTTTATTGTTTTAGCATTTTTTTTAATTCATCTATTGTTAATATTGGCTCCCTCCTCTTGCTATTTGATTCCTTTCATACGCATTAACATCTATTTCATTTATAATATCTGTATCTTTCAAAATTTCAATAAATTGTTCTTTTGTTATATCCATTTTATTATTTTATTTAAACAATTTTTTATTAAATTACGCAACCCAACTTCCCCATATTTTACATAGCAGCAATGGAATAAAATTACCGCCAAAATCGGAATGTCTCTAAAGCCGTCTAAAAATTTTATACGCTCCATTTTCCCTACTTCATCATCGGTAGCGTAAATTTGAATTCCGTTCCCTTGCCGACTACGCTCTCTACCCAAATCTTACATTTATGCTTCTGAATAAATTCCTTGCACAAAACTAATCCTAATCCAGTGCCATTCTCGCCTCTTGTGCCTTTTGTCGTGATATTCTCGCCCACACTAAATAATTTTGCTATCTTATCCTTTGGAATACCAACGCCTTCGTCTTGCACCGTTACTAACAAATGCTCAAAGTCGCGAAAATCAGACACTATCACTCGGATACTCTTACCTTCATTGGAAAATTTGACCGCATTTGATATTAAATTGCGGACTACCGTTCGTATCATATTGGCATCACAAACCACTTGTGCCGATTCTATTTTTGGAACTAATTTTAGATGAATATTCTTAGCGGATATTTGCGCTTCAAGGTCATCAAATATGATGTTAAGTAAATTTAATAGATTCAAACTTTCGGGGTTGAACTCTATTGAACCCATATTTGCACGCGACCACTGAAGTAAGTTCTCTAATAGCGAGCCGATATGCTTTGTTGTGCTTATTATAGTGCCAAATATTTTCCTAAACTCCTGCACCGTCATTGTATCTATACGCTCGTCTACCAACTCTGCCATATTGTTCAATGCTCCGAATGGATTTCGCAAATCGTGTGCTATGATTGAGAAAAAGCGATTTTTTGTAGAATTGGATTCCTCTAATGCTTCCCGTTGTTTGATTAGAATGTCTTGTTGGGATAGCAACTCTTCGCGCTGTTCTAACAGCACCTCCTGTTGGGATACTAGTTCTTCACGCTGCTCTATTACTCTCTCTTCATTTGCCTTGCGTTCATCTATGCAATGAAGCATTCCATAGATTTCGTTATAATTTCCATTTCCATCATCTACGAATGATGCTGATAGTTCCACCCATACATTTGTCCCATTTTTGCATACTAACCGCGTCTCTGTCCGGAAATGGTTATTCGCAAATGCGGTATCGCTTATGTCTCTATCTTGCAAGAATATGAATTCCGACATACTATCTGTTACGTCGGCGTGTATATCAAAGAATGACCTTCCATATAATTCATACGGCTTATATCCGCAAACTTCATATATCTTGTCATCTGCATACTTTACTACTGCTGTCGAAGAGTCCAATATTATCAACGTATCAGTGCTATTCTCTACTACCATCCTAAAACGCCGGTCGTGCTTGTATTGCAATTTAAAATAATGGTGGGTCATTAGATATACAGCGACTGACAACACTAAAACTACGAGCATCACATACCAAGTATCTTTTAACGTTTTTACATAACTACCTTTATAATATATGGCTATATTCCAATCATCATAATCATCGCTACGTTGTGAACTTTGCACCGAAAAATTTTCTTCTTTGGCAGATTCATTTTTAAACAATTTTATATCTCCAAAAATTTCATATTCCTCATCACTTTTATCTCTTATGCTTATTTTCACACCATTTTGCTCTTCAAATGCCCGCAATGTATCGGCAAAATATTTGTAACTAAAAAGCAACACTACAAAACCTGACTGCATCGTAGCAGTGTTTCCATCTGTTATAATTTCGTCGCTCAAAACCTGACGATTCACAGGAATACAAATCGGCAACCAATTCGATGAATCTACTCTACAAACGGGAGCCACAAATGGTGCCAGATTATTATATTCATCTTTCAAATACTTACAATTCAACAAATTCACAAACCTATTTTCAAACATCTCGTTGATTGTTTCTGATATTACATACCTATCCAACGTGCATGCGCCATTTTCATTATGAACTACAAACAACTTATGTATCGTGTCCACCTGTGTATTAATAAACGACGGCGGAGCATTGCTGATTGCTGCTAAGCCATCCATAGTCGGAGTATTAGTTGTTGTTGAATATGCTGCAAACGCTCTGCCATATCCTAACAATTGGTATATCATATTGGTTATATCGGTCTCTATTTTTAATAGCATCTCTGCTTGACGAACCTTTCTATCGGTCTCAAAACTTATCAGAGTAAAAATTACAAAAAAGACGACACCAACGAAAAGAAACATCCCGGATGCGAGCAATGGTGCTCGTCCAGAAAATGGCTTGTCTATTAATGGTTTAATGTTTTTCATTATTATATTGAATATTAAATGAATTATTAGTTAATTATTTCACTTTGCCTAATAAAATTCCTATCCGAGCAGTTGCTAAATCGCTTTCTAATACACTATTTGTTGCGGATACTGCCTGTTGATAGTATTTATACGCTGTATCATATTTTTTAAGTGCTTCGTATGTTCTTCCCAACTCCATATTCAGTGTATAATTGGCTTCTAGTCCTTTGGCTAACTCCTGTGCCTTTTTTAGCATCTTCAAACTTTCATCGTAACTCTTCATATATCTATAACAAGCGCCCTTCTGCATATATCCTTGAAAATACAATGGATACATCTTTATTAGTTTGTCTATACACTCCATTGCATCTTTGTGGCGTCCAATATTATACAATACCTCTGTCTGCGCTATGTATGCTTCCTTGTATGATGTATCTGCTTCCAATGCTTTATTTAAGAAATTTAATGCGCGTGTCCATAATGCTAATTTTATAAAATTTCGCCCCATATTTGTATACAGAACAGCTCTATCATCAATTTTACTGGTGCCGTTCAATATTTCATTATATGTTCTATTTGATTCCTCATACTTCCCTAATTGTGTCAAGCACTTAGCATAGCCATTCAAAACAGACGGTAACGCATCATCCAAGTCCAAAGCACGCTTAAAGAACTCTATTGATTTATCATACTTCTCTTTATTGAAATAAATATAGCCAATATTGGCTAAAGCGTCAATATATGTGCTATCTATTTTGTATGATTTCATTAAAAATATTAACGCCGAATCCAATTTGTCCTTCTCTATGTAATAATATCCCAAATCGGAAAACGCCTTGTAGTTCTTACTATCCAACGCTATCGCTTGCTCAAAACATCCGCGTGCTTCCAACAAGTACGTTACATCTTCGTTTTCTTTATATAAATACATTAATCCTTGTGCATACCAGCAAGCAGAACTCATATTGTCTATGCTCAATCCTCTTTCTACATAATATTTGGCTTTGTCATACCTTCCGCTTTTAGTGTAATACTGCGACTTCAAAGCCAATACATT
Source organism: Ignavibacteria bacterium (assembly GCA_031261605.1). Classification (GTDB taxonomy): domain Bacteria; phylum Bacteroidota; class Ignavibacteria; order Kapaibacteriales; family UBA2268; genus WRLB01. The sequence goes on from JAISJI010000072.1 coordinate 5,224, forward strand.
TACATTCAGAGAATCCAATTTATAAGCCGAATCTATTAGTTTAAAAGCGCTATCTAACGAGTCACGAGTAAGCAACTTGTCTGCCCTATTTAGTAAATCAGGCATACTATCCGATGGCGGCTTACAACCGCCGATAATACTTAATAATATCACCGATACTATTAATAATAAATTTCGCATATCCTATTATTTTCAATTTTGTGTGCAAAAACCCAAATTATATATACTAATATACGATTTTTTTATAACTATATTATCAAAAAAAAAAGGCAGAGTGTTACCTCTGCCTCAAAAAAAAATCATCTTTAAGTGTCTTACAATACAATTTATTCTCTAAAATTGCTCGCAAATCTCTCTACCAAATCGTGCAACTTGGTTTCTGTCTCTTTGCTTATCTCCTTCTTCTCACGAATATCTGCCAATACATCGCTTCCGTGATTATCCATAAATGCGTAAAACTCTGTCTCAAATTTACGGACGCTCTTCTCTTCTACTTTATCCAAAAAGCCCGCTGTCGCACAATAGATAAACACAATCTGCTTTTCTACCGGTAGTGGTGAATACTGCGGTTGCTTCATTACTTCGGTCAATCTGCGACCACGTGTTAGTTTCTGCTTGGTTGCTTGGTCTAAGTCCGAACCGAACTTTGCAAATTGCTCTAACTCGCGGAACATCGCCAATTCCAATTTCAATGGTCCGGCTATTTTCTTCATCGCCTTTATCTGTGCATTACCACCAACACGCGATACCGATATTCCTATGTTCAACGCCGGACGAACGCCTGCATTAAACAAGTCCGGGGTTAAGTATATTTGTCCATCTGTAATGGAAATCACATTTGTTGGAATATATGCCGATACATCGCCGGCTTGCGTCTCTATCAATGGAAGTGCTGTTAATGAGCCGGCTCCCAATTCATTATTTACCTTTGCTGCACGCTCCAATAAACGTGAATGCAAATAGAATACATCACCCGGATATGCTTCACGACCAGGTGGACGGCGAAGTAGCAATGATACTTGACGATACGCTGCTGCTTGTTTGCTCAAATCATCATAAATAATAAGAGAATGCATTCCATTATCGCGAAAATATTCGCCCATAGAACATCCGCAGAACGGCGCTATATACTGCAATGGTGCTGGTGCAGAAGCATTTGCGGCTACAACTATTGTGTAATCCATTGCTCCGTATTCTTGCAATGTAGATACAACGTTGGCAACCGTTGAGCCCTTCTGACCTATCGCCACATAGATACAGAACACCGGCGCTATACCATTCTTCTTAGCATCCTCGCTATGGGTATACTTCTGGCTTATTATTGTATCTATTGCTACTGTGGTCTTACCTGTCTGTCTATCACCAATTATCAATTCACGCTGTCCTCTACCTATTGGTATCAGCGAATCAATCGCTTTGATACCTGTCTGCAATGGCTCTTTAACCGGCTGACGGGATATTACACCCGGTGCTTTACGCTCTATCGGATAAGTTTGCGTTGCGTTTATCGGTCCGCGGTCATCCAATGGAACTCCTAGTGGGTCTATCACCCTACCAAGCAATTCCTTACCGATTGGAACTGATGCTACTTTGTTGGTGCGTCTCACTATATCGCCTTCTTTCACAAGTGAGTCATCACCAAAAAGAACTACGCCGACATTATCTTCCTCAAGGTTGAGAACCATACCGATAACATCATTAGGAAACTCTAACAACTCGCTCATCATTGCTTTAGATAGTCCGTATACACGTGCTACACCGTCGCCGATTTGGAGGACCGTTCCTACTTCGTATATCTCGGATTCGTTCTCAAATCCGGTAAGTTGTCTTCTGAGTATAGCAGAAATTTCTTCTGGTCTTACATCATTCATAATTTATTTACCTATATTTTTATATTATATTCTTTATTTTGTTGTTTGTTTTGTGTGTTGTATAAAAAATCACCACATCAACGGCACGGTATATTGGTTAATATATTTGTCATCTGTAGCGATTTGCATTTTACTTGCGAGTGTTTGTGCCACCAGCATTCTATCAAATGGGTCTCTATGTATCAACTCCAGTTGCGATACCACGAGTGTATGCTCTAATGTTATTGGAAGCAATTGGAATCCATTATAAAAGCAAATATTAATGAAATTTCGGAAAGTTGTGTGTAATTTCAATTTTCCAATAGATATTTTTATTGCCATCTCCCAGAATGTGGCTATACTGACAAATTTCTCATTGTCAGAATCGTTTATCATATCTTTTACTTTGGTTGATAATTTGCTATCTCCACTAATATACCAAATCAACGTACAAGTATCCAAAAATATTTTCATTGTTGACAGCCCACAAATTTTCCATCTACCGGTTCAAAGGCATCATCTGAGTATTCGATCATACCTTTCATATAGCCGAAAGAAAGATTTTCTTTCGGTAAGTTATTTTGCATTTTATCTTTATTAACAATAAAGTCCACAAAATCTGCAACATCTTGCAAATTCTCCGCCGACAAATGCTTTATTTTATCATACAATACTTCTTCATTCATTATTTTTATGCCTCCTATATAGTTATATTACAATCCTACTCCTCTACAAGCGTCCTATGCAACTCCTTTAACTTGTTGCGGATAGACGCATCATATACCCAATCCTCTATACGAACTCGCATTCCACCAATTATACTCTTATCTATATCGTATTCCGCAAACACCTTCATATTGCTCGCTGTAGCGATACGCTCCTCCAACTTCAATTTCGCCGAAGCATCCAACTCTGTTGCAGTCGTTATCTGGCACACCAATATCCCATTCTCCGCATTATATAGCATCACAAAGCACCTATGTATTCCGGCAATAATGCCTTCACGACCTTTAGACACCAATAGCATCAAAAAATTATAAGTGATTCCCGTTATATGTTCCTTAAAAATTTCCTCAAATATACGCAACTTCTTATTGTGAGGTATCACTGGACTATGCACTAACAATCTCAAGTCCTTGCTGCTTTTTAGCAAAGAAATTATCTTTGATAAATCTGATATTAGTATTTCAGAAAAACCGCCTTCTTTGGCAACTGGATAGATTGCCTTTGCATAACGCATTGCTACATTTATATATTCCATTTTTATATTCTTATAAGTTGTTAATAAATAATTAGTTACAAAAAAAAAATTACTCCTCAAATATTTCGCCCAACGAAATACTTAAACCCGGCAACGTCGCCACAGGAACATCGCCAACTTTCACAAACACCATTGGCGGGGCATACTTCCCATCCTCTTGCAAAATATTCACCTCAACCGACTTATGTATTGGATTGATTATCCAATACTCATTAACTCCATATTTCTCATACACATCCTTCTTTATTGTATTATCTCTCAGCGCAGTAGATGGCGATAATATCTCCGCTATAAAATCAGGCGAACCAAGACAACCTGCATCATCTAACTTACTCAAATCACAAACTATACAAATATCCGGCTGCAAAACCGTAGTTATTTCCTCATCGGACACATCACTATGTGATACAAAACGAACATCAAACGGTGCTTGATATACTTTGCATTTACCTTTGCGCTTCCTTATATGATTATACAGATTGTAATTAATTACTCCACTAATATCCTGATGCACTCGCACCGGTGCCGGCGACATAAGCATTATAAAGCCATTCACCAACTCCCGCCGCTTATCATCGAGCCAAGTAAGATAATCCGCATAAGTATATCTTTGCGTTAAATCCAATACCAATTCCGACATAAGTCCTCTATTTATGAATGTGTTACAAAAAAATTACTCCTCAAATACCTCGTCCATCGAAATACTTAAACCCGGCAAAGTCGCTACCGGAACATCGCCTACTTCTACAAAAACCACTGGAGTGGCATACTTTCCGTCCTCCTGCAAAATATTCACTTCCACCGACTTACTATCCGGATACACTATCCAGTACTCTTTCACCTTATATCTTTGATATAACTCATACTTAACTCGCGTATCATAATAAGAATTTGATGGCGATACTATTTCTGCAATGAAGTCCGGAGCACCTATACAACCTCGTTTATCTAATTTGCTCGGGTCACAAACAATCAGTATGTCTGGCTGAACTACTGTCCTTATATCTTTATCGGTTACGTTATCTCGCTCCACGAACCGAACATCAAAAGGAGCATAAAAAATCTTGCAATTACCCTTATGCTTTTTGATGTAACTACCTAATTTATGAACGATATTCCAACTTATTCCTGCATGAAAAAGATTTGGCGCAGGAGACATCTTTGAAATAAATGAAATCACTCCATCTATCAACTCTCGCCGCTTGTCATCAAGCCAAGTAAGATAATCCGCATAAGTATATCTTTGCGTTAAATCCAATACCAATTCCGACATAACTCCTCCATTTATGAATGTGTTATAAAAAAATGTCTGTGAAAATTTAATTCATCGAAAACTGATTAATATACGTATCTACAAGACGCCTATCTTTCTCTGAATCAAGTTTCTCTTCCAATATCTTCTCTGTTGCAGATACTACAACATCAGCTACTTGAAGACGTATCTCTTTGATTGCTGCCTTCTTGCTGCGTTCTATCTCAAGAACAGCATCATTCAGAATTCGTTCTTTGCTCGCTTGAGCATCTGCCAAAATCTTTTGTGCCTGCTCATCTGCTCGAACTTTTGCTGCTTTTATCGCTTCATCTATACGAGCATTGGCTTCACGCATCTTTTGCTCATTTTCCTCCACAAGTCGTTGCATCGCAAGCTGTTGCGACTCTGCTGTATCTATTGAATTTTGGATTAATGACTCTCTATCGCGTATATTTTGAAAGAAGCCCTTGGCGCCTATCAAATAAAGACCTACGAGAAAAAATAGAAAATTTATTATTGACCAGATTAATAAACCCGGGTCTACACTTAAAAAGGAACTCATAACTATATTGTTTCTTAATGATTAATAAAAATTAATTAATAGAATTCAGGATGCAAATCAAGCAACTTGCATCCAAAATCTTTACATCAGACAGCCGTCTGTGGTCATATCTAATGACCACAGACCTGTCCAATAAATTTTACCGTAAATGCAGTAAAATATGCTACTTACTTTACAGCAAGTAGCAAGCAGATTACCGCTGCAAAGAAGGCAACACCCTCTACTAATGCAGCTGCGATAATCATTGTCGTACGTAAAGCATTACCTGCTTCCGGCTGACGACCCATAGCTTCTAATGCGGCTGCACCGATGCCTGATATTCCTATACCTGCGCCGATTACAACTAAGCCGGCGCCAATGCCTGCTGCTAAATAAGCAAATGAAATTGGATCCATTATTTTTCTCCGTTTATTAATTAATAAATATGTATATTATATATGTTATATTTTTTGTATATGAATGCCCGCAAAATTACTCCGACATCTCATTTATTATCGCCTGCAACTCGCTATCTGTCAAGTTCACCACCTCGCTCTTATCATAGATATATGACAACACAACCTTCCCATCCATAAATTTAACCAACGTAATCACCCTGCCTCCACCACTCTTTCCATTTCCTTTAGAACCTATTCCGAGACGTATCTTATAAGCATTCTTTCCCAACGGCGTCCCCAAAGTCGGATGGTCTTTTAGTTCAGAAACCAAATCATCAATATCTTCTTCCAATGAATGGTATTTTTTAAGAAGTGGTTTCAGTTTCTTTATGAATAATTGGGACGGCTCAACTGTGAAGCTCATTCTTGAACTCCTCCCAACTCTTAAATTTAATCTCGCCACGCTCCCAGCGTTTCAATTCACGAAACGCCTCCCGTATATCCTCTATCAATTCCTCTTTGGTCTGAGGCAGACGATGCTCGTCCGTGTCCTCCACTGCAACGACCTCTTCTAATTCTAATTCTTGCATTTTCTACTCCTATAAATAAAAAATTAATGCTCGTGTACTTCTCCTATCGACTGGCTCGTGTAGATAGACACCAACATCGTAAATACAAACGCCTGTATAAACGCCACCAATAACTCAAGCAAATAGATAAATACCGAAAATGGAACTATCGCTATCGCTAACACATACGTCCCAAAGAAAAATAGTAATCCCAACAGAGAAAACAATACTATATGACCCGCTGTCATATTCGCAAACAAACGTATCGTAAGCGAAAACGGCTTGATAAATAAACTCAATATCTCTATCGGTATCATTATCGGAGACAAAAATATCGGCGCTCCACCGAGCATATGTTTAAACCAATGTCCCACTCCTGAATAACGTATCGCTGCTCCATTTATCACAAAAAACGCCACTATCGCAAGCGCTGCCGTTACAGGTATTGCTCCTGTCGCTGTATGCGCTCCCGGTAGTAACCCCACTAAGTTATTAACTAATATAAAAGTAAAAGTCGCTACAAAATAAAAGGTCATTGAATCCGCTATCTTACGTGATGAAAAATTTGATACCACCACCTCATCGCGTATGTATAACACCATCTTCTCTACTGCATTCGCCAACAATCCGTGTGGGGCTTTGTTCGGCTTCAACACTGACTTCCGCGATATTATACGAAATACCACAAAGCAAATAATCATCGCTATCCATTGGAACATCACTAAATTCGTTATAGATAAATCCAATGCCGGCGCCTCTCCATCACTTACTCGCACTACCTTATGACCTACTTCTTTATACAAACCGCCCGCCTCAAGCGTCTCCTCATTTGCATAAAAATGCCATTCACCATCGTCCTCCAATATATACGGTAAATCGCATACGTGTATCGGTCCAACATAAAAGCCGTGGTGGTCGCCTAAATTCGCAAACACTTCACCAAATACATCGCCACTACCGCTTTCATTTGTAGCGGCTCCCGCACCCGATGCTTCTTCATTATTCACCACTTTAAGCAAACTTAGAGCGTCTAAATTCTGGTATATATTGTTCATTTTCTTTCTCTATTAAATAAAAACAAAACATAATTGCATTTTTACAAATATAATATAACTAATTTATATGTATTTACAACTAAACCACACATTTTTTTCTATATCATAGACCGGAAGGGAGAGTGTTAGGGTGATGGCTCTTCCACCATTCCAACATTTATTTTTGCAATTATTTCACATTTATTTGGTATTGTCAAAATAAAAGGTTATGTTTATAATGCAAGCGCTTGCAAAAAAGTTTATGCATAGGTTTCCGAAACAGCATCCTCCATTCACTTCCACATCAAAACCAAATCGGGCAATAATCCATATTCACACAATGCGGAAAAGTTCTTGAGTTGTTTTCTCAGGCAAGAAAATCTCCTCCCGTGTCGTGATTATTGTAATAGAATTTCTTACCACTCAGCGTTCATAGAATTACTGATTTCTTCTATTGAATATTTTTCACGTTCTTTTTTTCATCGGAGGTTATTATGAACAACTCAAAAATCACAACCCTAATAATGGTGGCTGCCAT
>JAISJI010000015.1 GCA_031261605.1 Ignavibacteria bacterium
CACCGCTACTAGTTGGCAATGTTTATCCTATGCCTGCCGTTGATAATACTAATTTAGATGTAAGTGTATATCAAGAAGGAAACCTGCAAGTAAGTTTATACGATTTAGCAGGTAGTAAAGTTGCCGACTTAATGAATATATCGGCAACAGCAAACACAGATTACTCTATACAGATGCGGCTTGGATTTTTATCCAATGGTGTTTATACTATTATGATTACTCTTGACAACGAACGTATTTTCAAACAATTAATTATCAATAAGTAATTAGTGAATATAGGAATACAGGGGGAGAGATTACTCTCCCTGTATTCCTTATTTATTAACTACCTATTAGTGAGGTTACTATAATGACAAGCAAATATTTTTGTAATTTAATAGTTTTATTTTGTGTTTGTGTTTTTGCATCCACTCCTTTATTTGGATTTTCTGGTGGTAATGGCACAGCGGCAAGTCCTTATCAGATAGCGAATATGACAGACATAGATATATTTAGAGATTCTATTAGTATAAATAATTGGAGCAACAATAAATATTTTATATTAACGAATGATATTGCTACATTACAATATCCGTTGCAATATGATAATTCTGTGTAATTTTCAAAGGATGGTTTGATGGAAATTTCCATAAAATTACCATTGCTTTTGAAAATTCATCATTAGACGGTCAGGAATATTTAGGTTTGTTTTATCGGTGTCAGGGAAGTATTAGAAATTTAGTATTAGATGGATATATTTCAGTAGATATTTTGCTTCCATTATATTCTATGAGCATAGGGGCGTTTTGCGGAAGATTAGGAGGAAATGTTTTTGCAGGGGAAATATCAATAGAAAATTGTATAAATTTTTGTGATATAATAACTAATTCACGTATTTTATCAGTTGGTGGGTTTGTAGGTGACTTACTAACTGGAACATCAAGTGGTTTTAATTTTGCAAATTGTATAAATGCAGGGTCCATTATTACAAACGATGCTATTCGTATAGGTGGCATTATGGGGGATAACGTTAACGCTGGCATTATGCAATGTTTAAATATCGGCACACTAATTGGTATTTATTATAATCAAGGGTTTGCAACAGGTATCATAGGAAGTTGTTTTGAAATTTCTAATTGTGTGAATGCAGGATGTCTATCAGCGCCGAGAACTGGTGGTATTTCTGGTTTACAATCAATTTTTTCTACCCATAGTAATTGCGTTAATACTGGAGTTCTATTGGGGAGTAGCAGTAAATCATCTATTTCGGCACCGACTACGACTTACCCTGCATATGCCTCCAACTATTACGACCGCCAGATGTGTCCCTATGGTGGGCTAAACGGCGTGGATGTAGCGGGGCAAGCAGAGGGCAAACTAACGACCAACGCAACCCTTACAGGCACTGCCTTACAGAGCATATTAGGCACTGATGACTGGGTTTATGAAGATAGTATGTATCCTCGCTTGAAGTGTTTTGATACGATGTGGGCTGCTCCCGATGCTTATCGCAAAGCGGGCTATGTCGGTGCAAGCCCAGTGTTTCTGCACATTGAGGACGAAGCGAATTACGACAAACACAATTCCGTGACGCATTGTTTCAAGGTTTCAATGAAACACGGAGTGACCTGGAGCAGCGCCAACGGCAGAGTAAGCATAGATGCAGACGGCAACGTCACTCTATTATCTTTGGGCTGGGACACCTTGACCTGCAGTATAATGACGCAATTTGGAATTCCAGTAAAAAAACAGGTTCCAATAAATATAATTGACACACTTTGTAGCGTGCCATCGTTTAAAGTTATAACAAAGCCAAATATTGTGGCAGGAGGCACAACCACACCCGACACGACTTTTGCATTGGGCGGTGATAGCGTTGTAATCACAGCGACAGCGGCGGATTGCTACCACTTTGTTAAATGGACGAATATTGCAGGTGATAGTATATCAAACAAAGCAACAGACACGATAATAGTTTTTTCGGATACAACTTTAACAGCGGTATTCAAAAAAGATACATTTCATTTGCAAGCATGGATTGAACCTTCAACGGCAGGCATTCTTACGGGAACAGGGTTTTACGAGTGTGGCTCTGAGGCAATACTCAACATAGAATTGGATGATTGCTATCATTTTGAAAGTTGGAGAAGTGCTTTTAATTTTGAGGTCATTTCCACGCAGAACCCTGCCACTATTTTGATGAATAATCATATTAGTATTGTTGCGTTTTTAGTTCAAGATACGTTTAACTTATCTTTGCGTGTAACTCCAGCAGAAGCGGGAACTGCCTACGGTTCGGGGCGTTTTGCTTGTGGCTCGCAACCTACAATAACTGTAAATTCTAATGAATGCTGGTATTTTACTTGCTGGACAAACGAAGCAGGCGATACCGTTTCTGAAAATATTTATGAAACGCTGACACTTACAAGCGATAGCACACTTACAGCGAACTTTGCAAAATATGAATATACGCTCACGCTCATTGCAGAACCACCAGAAGGCGGAATTGTAAATGGAGCGGATGTGTGGTATAATCAATACAACTGCGGAGATACGGTGGATATTGTGGCATCGCCATTTACCGATTATAGTTTTATAAATTGGACTTGGGAAGATGGCAGTGAATACTCAACAAACGCAACAGAGCAAATTGTTATTAGTAGAGATATTTCATTATTCGGAAATTTTGTAAAGAATGCTGGCGATGATGATACATTAAACCTAACTCTAACCACAAACCCTTCAAACGCAGGAAATACAACGGGTTCAGGGCATTACAAAGAAAACGATACAGTAACAATTACAGCAATAGCAAGTGTTTGCTACCACTTTGTAAATTGGACGGATAGTGCTGGAAATATTATTTCAACAGATGCAATAACTAAAATTATCATAAAAACAGATAGTAATTTAATTGCTAATTTTGCAAAAGATAGTTTTAATATTACGTTACGAGTAAATCCCGATAATGCAGGCACTACAACAGGTTCAGGTAAATATGAATGTGGCGAGCAAATATCTATTAGTGCAACAGGCAACGAATGCTTTGAGTTTATTTGTTGGACAAATGAAGCAGGCACCATCGTTTCAACCAACATAAACGCACTGATTACAATAAACAAGGACACAACATTGACGGCGAATTTTGCAACAGACCCATTTACTCTAACACTTATAGCAGACCAGCCATCTCCAAATGGTGGCTCTGTTTATGGAGCAGGTGAATACGCTTGCGGAGAAGAGGTAACCATCAGAGCGGAAGCCGATGCTGACTACATTTTCCTTTATTGGATAGAGGATGGCGTTAATGTTTCAACGGATGATACATACACAATAATAATGAAAAAACATCGTACTTTGACTGCTAAATTCATATCAAATACAGTGATTTTGCAAACACTTACGCTCACAGCAAACCCTGCAAATGTAGGAATTACGAAAGGAAGTGGAAAATATGAAGATAGCACCAAAGTAGAAATATCGGCAACAATTACAGATGATTGCTATCATTTTGTAAATTGGACGGATAATTACGGAAATATTATTTCAACAAAAATAATAGATACGATTTTCATTATTAGCGATACAACACTAACAGCCAATTTTGCGAAAGATACGTTTAACTTGACGACAACGCCAAATCCCGCAGATGGTGGCACGACAACAGGAACGGGCAGTTATGCTTGTGGCGAAGAAGCAATAATTACGGCAATTCCAAATGCAAATTATTTATTTGTAAATTGGACGGAAGATAATAATATTATTTCGGTGCAAGAAATTGACACAATAATTATGAATAATCATCGTAATTTAATAGCCAATTTCACAAAGAAACCACAAGAGCCAGATACAACGCTTGAATTCACAATAAGAGCGTCGGAGAATAAACTAATAGACCCGAGAACGCAGAATTACGAGATACCGATTTATATTACTTCAAATGAAAATATTTCTGACTTAGTAATTGAAGAATTAAAGATTTTAATCAATGTTAATGTATTTTATCCGAAAGCGAGCAGTAATGGTGCATTCACGGCACAATTAAACGGTGATATTTTTGAGATTACATTAAAGAATATTAGAATTGCTAATTTGACAGCGAATAGAGAGGAAATATTACTTACAATTAGAGGTGATATGATACTTGGGAACACAGATACGAGTGGAATAATCATCAAGGACATTGCATTTGATAACACATTAATTATCAAGGACTTGCGATTAATTGATGGCTACATAACGATGGGTATATGCACAGAAGGCGGTGATAGATTAATTTCTATGGGCGAGAGTCCGGGAGTTTTTGTAGATGAAAACCCTGTAAATGAACTTCTGAAAGTAACCTGTATAACTATTGAGCGAGGGAATTATTCATTAGAAATAGTGGATTTGCTTGGCAACTCTACTAAAATAAAGGAGTTTGTGGTAACGCAAACAATGCAGAATGATTTCAATTTTGAGTTCCATATTGGGAACTTGGGCAATGGGACGTACATAATAATTATGAATGCTCCAAATGCTAAATACACCAACAAGTTTGTGGTGATTAAGCAATAATCCTGCCAACCACAAGCAAGCATAGAAAGCGGAGGCACCCATCCTCCGCTTTTTTTTATATTTATAATAATTATTTGCAGAAAATATGGTAATTTTGTATAGATGTAAAGCCAAATAATTTTTATGTGCGACTGCCACTTTAATCCAGCAAGATAATGAATATGGGTGAAAACAACTTAATAGCAAGTTATGCAAAGAAAATTTGGAATGATGCAGTATGGAGTAAGGTCATTAGTGCAGTGATTTTTGCAGGTGTTCTTGCTGTTGTATCCGCAATAAAAAGCACGTTGAGTGAAGAGTTATCATTTTTTGATGCTCTGATATTCATACTTACTATTGATATTAAACTTTGGTGGTTAATGGTATTTATAGTAATTGTGTTGTCAGTTGCGTTCGCAGTTAGAAGTAGTAAGCGTGCAAATAAGCAGAAGCATAATACAATAATTGACGAATTGCTAAACGAAGGCAACAACATTCAATTTAAATATTGTAAAGGAGGTTTTGGTTTATCTTTGTATGAAGTTGATAATGCTCAAGCGTATGAAACTTGGAAAGCCAAAGCAGTGCAATTTTCTAAGAGGATAGACAATGATACATATTTAGACATAAAACAATTAGCCGATGGTGATAAAAGTAGCATATATGAATATACTCATAAAAAAATCTCCGCCAAGTTAAGGGCATTGAAGGCATAACTCCGAACTAACAGCAGGTAAAATTTATTTTCTATTTTTTATCAAAGATAGTGTTTATTTCATATTTTTTAGTTATATTTGCAATTGTGCAGATTTATAAATATTAAATTAAAGAGGCATTATATGCAACCGCCAAGCAAAGAACCAACAATAGACCCAACTTCAACTTATGAAAAAATATGGGCTACGCTTGATAGATTGTCTCAACAGCACGAAAAAACAGCCGAAGAGACACGAAAATTAAACGAACAA
>JAISJI010000049.1 GCA_031261605.1 Ignavibacteria bacterium
TGTTTTTCAACGACTTCTTTCAGAGCATCAATCTCCTTGTATCTGTTTTCGTCGTTAAGTTGTTGCTGATATTCGTCGTAAAGATGGGCGCGAGTGAGCCAATTCCACTTGGCTGATGCGCGCATTACTTTCCGATATTCCACGTTAAAGTGGTCTGTAACTGCTTGCAGAGTGCGGGTTGTGCCGCTTGCGCAGTAGAATTCGAACCATTGATATTTGGTAACTGATTCGTATTTTAGGCGTTGATTTGTGAACATATTTTTGCTCCTTATGAAAATGAAAATACAAAATTACGTATGTTGGGAAGGGCTGGCAAGAGTATGGTATATATATGGTATATATTTGGGGATGGGAATTATTTTTGCAATGAGGCAGTGATATTGGAATTTTATTGCTATATTGGGGAATGAATATGATATATATTAGTAAAATTATGCACTTCTCGGCATCCCACCGGATATATAATCCAAAATTTACGGATGCAGAAAATACACGCATATTTAAGCAATGCGCTAATCCGAATGGACACGGACATAATTTTATTTTGGAAGTTGTGGTGTGCGGTGAGCCAAATCCAGACACCGGCTATGTCATTGATTTGAAAGAGTTAAAGTGCATCATACAGAGCGAAGTGATTGACTTGGTAGACCACAAAAATCTGAACATAGATGTTCCGGCATTGCAAAATGTGCTCCCAACTTCCGAAAACTTAGTCGTATTTTTCTGGCAACTGCTCGCCGACAAAATACCTTCGGGCAAACTCTACAAAATAAAGTTATCGGAGAGCGAGCATAGTAGCGTAGAATATTATGGTGAAAAATAGCATAACATTTATGTATTTAAGAATTTAGCCATCGCTTCAATTATATGTTCCAATACCGGATTGGTATCTGTAAATGGATGGATTGTATTGAGTTGGTGATTCCCGTGCGGAACAATTTCCACTCTCACAAGTTCCTTATTTATAACGGCATTAGCAAGTATATAAGCCGTTTTTGGATTAACCGTAGCATCTGCTTCTGTGTGGAGAACAAAATATGGAATGTTAAGCTTTGAAACTATTGAAGTCAGCGACATTTCGCCGGAATATTGCAACCTATCCAATAAAAAATTCAAATCCAAAATGATGAGTTGCCCGCTGGTAGAATCGGTAAATTCCTTCCTACCAAGCGCATTCCACTTCTCCTTCTGGCGAGCGGTGTAAATATCAAAATCGCAAATGGAACAAATCGTAACTAACTTAGTTACAATGGGTTGCTCATAAGCAGACATAATAGCAATAGCACCGCCGAGCGAATGTCCAATGAGATAAACCTCGCCATTCCAAGCAGTTGGGAGATTAATTGAGCCATCTGCAATTTTATTTATCAACATTCGCACTTCCGTAATCTCCTGTGTAACAGTATTTTTGCGAAAAAGGTCCATATCGAACAATATATTCTCCTTATCCGTCAGCACATTCATAGAAAAATCAATGGCTAATGTCATTATTCCGGAATTTGCAAGTCCAGTAGCAATATGCGGAATAAAGCCCCAATCTCTGAATGCACGGAAGCCATGAATAAATATTGCTATTGGCTGCGGTGTCTCCATTTTATTTGAGTAAATATCGCAGCAAGTAGTTCTATTTATGTTATTTATGAATTCTATGTATTGTTTTTGCATAATGCTAATTAATATCTATATGTTTTAGTTCCTTCCAATAATAGCGCTGCTTCAAAATGCTCTAATTTTTGCTTTTCTCCAGCAAGCCAAAGTATATCGTTCATTTCGAAAACGAATGAGGCATTGAATTTAGTAATCATTTCTCCCTTTCGTTCAATTCCTGTAATCAAGCAGGCGGTTTTCTTTTGAATGTTCATTTCCACAATCGTATGATGTATAAGTGGCGAATTTTCCGCTATAACATATTGATAAACCTCGACTCTATAACTTGCTACTTCATCGTCGTGTTCGTTATTTATTTTAGCGGATGTGTGCAACATTTCAACGAATTTCTGCACTTCTTCGTCAGAGCCGACAATTACAATTTTATCAAATGGATAGATGCGAGTATATCTATCCGGTATATTTAGTATAGCGTTACCGCGAATTATAGAGACAATGCTGATGCCGGTATACTTGCGGAAATTCAGTTCAGCGAGCGTTTTTCCTACTGTTTTTGAGTTTTGTGGCACAGTAATACGTTCAATGTGGATACTTTTCTTTCGCAAATCGTCCTGCACTTTTAGCGTAACGGATTTATGGTCTTCTTCTTTATCCGTCAGATTGGCTTTGAAATGCAGTTCCATTTTTTGTGTCTGGTCTCTAAATCCTTGAATTAGCACGATAATAATTGCTAATACAATGGAAATCACAACAAGCAATGGTATATAATCAGGAAAAACAGGGACAAGCACAATCACAATGAATAGTGGCGAAATTATTGTCTTAAGCAAACTAAGCAAGAGCAACACCAATTTATGCTTACTTAATGTATTTCCTCGCAAGAATTGGCGAATTTCCGATGGTGAATGGGAGCCGGCACGCATTATCGCATTGATAAATGGAGACATAGCAAGTATAGTAATAACTGAATATGTTACCAAGCCCAGTATTCCAGCAAATTCTTCTGTGATTATCGGATATAGAAAATTGCGTGCAACTATAAGTATTGCGATAGTTACAGCGGAATATATAGTTATTGATGTAAGCATTGAATTGACGTATTTTTTCCACTCGCTTTCTACTCCGATTTGCTTAAACTCTGAATTTCCATAGCCCACAATAATTTTGTTCCATTTGGGTGGAATTTTCTTTTCTAAGAAATTATATGCTGGTCCTGCTGTTTTTATGAAAAATGGGGTTGTAAAAGTCGTTATAACAGATACAGTTACGATGATTGGATACATAAAATCGCTTATTACTCCTAACTGCATTCCGAGTGTTGCAATAATGAAAGAGAACTCGCCTATTTGTGCCAAACTAAACCCTGAATATACAGCCACTTTTAAGCTTTCGCCGGATGCTACTATACCTCCTGTTGCAAATATAACATTTCCCACCATTACAACTGCTGTAATGATAACTATCGGAATCCAATGTTCCACAATAACATCGGGAACTATCAGCATTCCAACAGATACGAAAAATACAGCACCGAATAGATTCTTTAACGGCTCTATAAGATGTTCTATTTTCTTATGTTGCACTGTTTCTGCGAGAATAGAGCCCATTATAAATGCTCCTAATGCGGCTGAAAATCCGACAGCATTTGCAAATAGCACCATTCCAAGACATAAACCGACAGACACAATCATCAGCGTCTCATCGCTGAGGAGTTTCTTAACTTTATTGAGGAGCGTAGGAATAAGATATATACCAATTACAAACCATATAAGCACAAAGAAAATAAGTTTTAACACTTGCTCTACTAATTCCATTCCTTCAAAATCTCTTCCGACCGCTATTGTAGAAAGCAACACCATCATAAGTATCGCAGCCAAATCCTCTACAATGAGCATTCCAAATACAATACCGGCGAACTTATGTTTTTTCAAGCCCATATCGTCAAATGCCTTAATAATAATCATAGTAGAGGACATTGATAGCATTCCGCCGAGGAATATGCACTCCATTTGAGTCCACCCCATTGCTACGCCTATAAAATAGCCGACAAATATCATACACCCCATAGTGATAGATGTAGCAATCATAACGGTGCTACCATTAGCAAGCAATTTCTTAAAACTAAACTCCAAGCCCAATGCAAAAAGTAGAAAGATTACGCCTATATCCGCCCAAACCGATATATTACCAGCATCTATGATAGATGGCAGCACAATAAAATGCGGACTAATCAAAAAGCCAGCAACTATATAGCCCAATACTACCGGCTGTCGTAACCATTTGAATAATAACGTTACTATACCGGCTACTATTAGTATCAGTGCTAAATCATTAACGAGTGGTGGTAAATGTCCCATTGCTCCATAAAAAATAAATGTCTAAAAAAAAGGGCGAACTAAGTGTCCGCCCAATACATATTCATATATCCAAAATAATATCATACTGCAAAGTTATGACAGCAAATATTCTGGTTTAATTCAAAAATGCAAGGAAAGTGCCAGCAGCCACTGCACTACCAATAACGCCTGCAACATTCGGACCCATTGCGTGCATTAGCAAATAGTTGTTGGGATTATACTTCAGACCTTCGTCGTGAGATACTCTGGCTGCCATTGGCACTGCGGATACTCCAGCAGAACCAATTAATGGATTTACTTTTCCTTTCGTTACTACATACATAATCTTACCGAGCATTAATCCGCCAAAAGTAGAGAACTCAAATGCTATTACGCCAAGTATGATTACTTTAATCGTTTCTGCAGTTAAAAATACTTCTGCACTCATCTTCATTCCGACTGATATGCCGAGGAATAGTGTTACGATGTTAATTAACTCGTTCTGTGCCATCTTTGATAGTCGTTCCACTACACCACTTTCGCGTAATAGATTTCCACCCATAAGCATTGCTACTAAAGGTGCTGCCGGTGGCACTACCATTACGGTAAGGAAAGAAATTACTAATGGGAAAGCAATTTTTACCCACTTTGCAACTGGTGGAGGTGGAGGCATTACGCATTCACGCTCTTTCTTTGTAGTCACTAATTTCATAAGCCACGGCTGTATCAATGGTATCAAAGCCATATAAGAATACGCAGCCACTGCTATTGCTCCAAGTAAATGAGGAGCAAGTTTGTTAGTAACAAAGATTGCTGTTGGTCCATCTGCACCACCAATAATACCTATTGATGCCGCTTCTTTCAAATCAAATCCAAGTAAATACGCCAAAATGAAAGCAGTATATACTCCGAATTGTGCCGCCGCTCCAAGTATGAACGTTTTCGGATTTGCGAGCAACGGACCAAAGTCAGTCATCGCACCAATACCGAGAAATATTAACGGGGGAAATAGTTCTAACCGCAATCCATACTGGACATAGTAGAACATTCCGCCTATTTCATCTGCGGTTGCCGGATTTAGCAAGCCCGCTTGTGGCAAATTGGCTAAAAAACAGCCAAATGCTATCGGAACAAGCAATAAGGGCTCAAATCCTTTTACTATTGCAAGATACAGCAATATGGAGGCAATTATTATCATTACTATGTGCCCCCATTGCAAACTCGACCAAGCCATTGAGTTTACAAATTGAATCAATGATTCTATCATTTTTACCCTCTTTTAAGCATAAGTAAGCAAAAGTTGACCTGATTCTACCGAATCGTTTGGAGATATAGCGATTGAAGCAATCTTGCCATCGCGAGATGAAGATATATTCGTCTTCATTTTCATTGCTTCAAGAATTACAACGACTTGACCTGTTTTCACAGCATCGCCCACTTTCACCGGAATTTCTATCACAACGCCATTCATTGGGGCTGTAAGAGTGTTGTCGCCACCAGCGGCTGGTGCTGCTGCTTTTGGAGCAACGGCTGCTGGTGCAGATGGTGCTGGTGCTGCTGCCATTGGCGATACCATTGGCATAAAAGGCATAGATGGTGTATCATCATCTTTGAGTATTTCTACATCCACTTCATAGATTTTACCATTAAGGGTAATTTTAAGTTTTTTCATTATGTTTTATCCTGTATATTTTGAAAAATAATTTATAAATTTATCTGTTTATTTATCAGTATGTTGTGCAATTTGTGCTTTGTGCATTTTCGGGGTAATATAGTCAAATGATTGAAAATAACATTTGGCATATCGCTCCATTCTATCTGCTAATTCTTGATGCTCTGTAAGAACATCCTTTTTGCTTTTTGATTTGTAATTAAACATTGATTTTTCGCCACTTGCCTTAATTATAAGCAAATATTCATCATTCACCACGCCATATTTATCATCGGCATCTAACACCGCAAATTCCCTGTTTTCATTCCACAAATTATAGCCAAATGTCTGATTTTTATACCGCTTACCTAACATTCCAAGTATCGTAGATGCTATATCAACTTGCGAACCTATTTTATCACAACAACTTATGTCATTCTCCTGCAATTTTGGAGAGAAAACTACAAACGGAATATGAAAATAAGACATTGATATATCGTAAGTTACATCTATCGGAGCGCCGTGGTCTGCCACAAACACAAATATCGTATTTTCATACCAATTTTGTTTTGCACAATCGGTCAAAAAAACTTTTAGCGAATAATCTGCGTATTCCGTTATACCATAATAGGTTACATCATTTTTCGGTGAAAAATATTCCGGTATATACCACGGCTTATGGTCGCTCGATGTCAGATATGTTGCAAAAAATGGATTCTGTTTTTTCGCTAAGTCATTCAAAATTGGGACACTAAACCGAAACATATAATCATCCGGAACGCCCAAATTTGTCTTCGCCTCTCCAATCGGATAAGCCGATTTCTCCACAACCCTTTGAAAACCATTGAGATACAAAAATCCTTCCATATTCTCAAATTGTCCATCGTGAGTAGCGAAGTAAGTTGTTGAATATCCACTACTTAGCAATTCTCCAACCAATCCCTTGCATTGCATCATCGGCATCATTCGCATCGGATTTTTGCCGGCAATCGTTGGCAAACCATACAATGTGGAAAATATCCCCTCAAAAGTATGCATTCCATCCGAATAAAAATTATTGAAATATAATGACTTATGAGATAGTGAATCTAAAAATGGGGTCAATTTATGAACATTACCATTCCGTGTCATTTTCTCCGCACTCATACTCTCCATTATCACTAATATTATATTTGGCTCGTCTAACCCATTGATAACACAATCACTTATCGGCATTATTCGCTCAAATGGATAAATATCCTCATCCAAAATAAAATCATCATTAGACAACCCCAACGACTCTCGTAACTCTTTGATTGCAATAGTGTTATCAATAAAATTCGCTCTTTCCTGCTTATGCTTCTTATGCTCAACATAACTCGCAAGCAATGTAAAATTCGGATTTAGCCCTAACTGATTAAGAAATAAGTCGTTTGTGAAATATGCCGTTCCAACTCGTATCGGCGATTTTATCTCCACTCTCCCCCTAATCCCCAGTAAAATAAGGAAAAAGCAGAAAACGGACAGACCGAACGATTGCAATATGACTAAAAATCTTCTATGTTGTTTATTATCAACATCTTCCGGCTTCAACAAAATCTTTCTGCTAACCAGAAAAAATATCACCGAAGCAACAATAAACGGAATAATATACAGCAACAACTGCTGCGAACCCGTAATCATTCCCAGCATAAACCCCATATTTTCCATAGAGATAACGCCAAACGATTGCACTATAAAGTGCGAAAAAAATTGCGTAAAATACGGAATATCGCCTGCATAAACAAGAAACGCCAGCGAAAAAATAACATTGCAATAAACTAACACTATGTTATTCATACACTTAACGCCCTTTCCTATCAAATTGAAGAGCGTCAGCAGGACAAAAGGCAACACCAAAATGTAGCTACATACCACCACATCAAAGCGCAGTCCCATCAAGTAAGCCATTAATATATCAGCAGTTGCTGTATTTTTATCTACTCTATCAATTTCCGTTATGAAGAGCAGCACTCTAAACAATAGAAAAAGCAGTATTCCTAAGACATACAATTTCGCTATCTTACTGATATTACTGGGGATATAAATTCTCATCATAAGCATATACCAATCCATCCTTCGGACAACAAAGCGTGCTGTCCGAAGTAGGAAAAGTGATATTAGACACTATTTTACAATTAGTTATACAAATTACAATCTAACTGCAACTTGACGAAAGTGCCTATTGCTATGTGGATTCTCGTCCATAACTCGCACTTTTCTCAATGCGATACGGCGACCGAATAGGTTACAGCAAGCAGCGGTGAGCACTGCCACTATTTCGCCATCCAATCTATTATCGCTACAATGCGAATGTGTATGCGCTGCGATAGTATCCACTTTTTTATCTAAATCTTGAATTGCTTGTAATATCAATTCGTTATCATTATTTGCTTTCATAAGCAACCCTCCTTCTTTGGATATTATGTGCTTCAAATTTTTGGGTCCTGGACATTGATGCCCAAGCAGATTGATTTGGATTTTGTGGTGAAAATGTAATTTTTCGCACCACTATATTTTGACCTAATGCGGCAGCCGCGGCAGCCAAAATAATCGGAACAATATGTGCATCTTCATCGTCATTGCCAGATGCAACTACTGGATTTGCAAGTGCTTCTGCTTCTTTGCGTTTCTTAGATTCTGTTACAACTAAATTCAGTTTATTTATCCCTGAAATAATTGCTGCGAACACAGCTAAGCAAACCATTACAGCAGAAAAACCTATGATGGAGATTATTAATGCGTTTTCTAAATTGGTTTCCATATTTAATTTATATTATGTTTATATTACAGTGAAAAAAAATGGGAACAGATTACATTGCTATTAAGCCGTGCTTCTTTGCGGGACGTAACTCGTTCTTATTCTTCAATGTTTGTAAGCAAATTGAAATGTATTCGCGTGTTTTTACTGGCTCAAGCACTGTATCAATAAGTCCGTATTCTGCTGCTGGATAGGGAGTTTGCCATTTATCTTCATATTCTTTAACTAATTCTTTTTTCTTTGCCATTGGGTCTTTGGATTCTTTGATTTCTTTACCATTTAGCACGGCAACTGCACCTTCTGCACCCATTACAGCAATTTCTGCTGTGGGCCAAGCGGCTGTTCTATCTGCTCCGAGTGATTTTGCACACATTGCTAAATACGCTCCACCGTATGCTTTACGAATTACAACAGTGATTTTGGGAACGGTTGCTGATGAGTAAGAGAATAGCATCTTAGAACCGTGACGTATAATACCACCATATTCTTGCTGAACACCAGGTAAAAAGCCAGGAACATCCACAAATGTTACAATTGGAATATTGAACGCATTGCAGAAACGAATATGCTCTGATGCTTTATCGGAAGAATCTATATCAAGACAGCCGGCTTTTACACAAGGTTGATTTGCTATAATACCAATGGTTTCGCCGTTCAAACGTGCAAAGCAAGTGATAATATTTTGTGCCCATAATTGCTTAACTTCAAGCACCGAACCAGGGTCTACTATGCGATTAATCACATCAAGCATATTGTATGCTTCTTTCGGGTCATCTGGAATTATTGTATTGAGGTCTGGATATTCTATCACATCAATAGAGCCATCGCCAAAGTTAGGTGAATTTTCTGTATTGTTTTGTGGAAGGTAGCTAAGCAGTTGTTGCGTAATTTGGATTGCGTGTTGGTCATTCTCGGCTACGAAGTGGATATTTCCGCTCTTTGTAGCGTGTGCCATTGCTCCACCAAGTTCCTCATCTGTCACTACTTCACCGGTAACGCCTTTGATAACGGCTGGACCGGTAATGAACAACTTACCGGTATTCTTTACCATTATGATAAAATCCATCAATGCTGGTGAGTATGCTGCTCCACCTGCACAAGGTCCGGCAATAATTGATATTTGGGGAACTACGCCCGATAAAGCAGTATTTTGATAAAATGCTTCGCCATATCCACGCAACGAGAATATCGCCTCTTGGATACGAGCTCCACCACTATCGTTAATAGCAATGAATGGACAGCCGTTCTTCAACGATTTTAGCATCGCTTCGGACATCTTCCATGCGTGCATTTCACCAAGCGAACCACCCATTACGGTAAAGTCCTGTGATGCTGCGTAAGCAATGCGTCCATTTACTGGTCCGCAAGCCGTTACCATTCCATCACCCGGCATCTTTTTACCAGATACGGAGGATATTTTACGACCTGAGTTCTCTACTAACCGGTTAAACTCCTGATAATAGCCATTATCAAATAATAACTGCAGACGTTCTCTGGCATTTAACTTACCGCGTTGATGTTGCTTTTCTATACTATCTGCACCACCGCCGAGTAGAGCTTCTGCGTCTTTTTTACGCAGAGATTCAATTTTTTCTTTTACTGTTGACATAAATTCATATCTTAATTGTTTGAATACTTCTTCTGTGCATTAAAGAGATATTGAATAAAAAACTCTCTTCAATATCACAAATATAATAAAATTATTTGTATAACTAGCAATTTCTTGTTTTTATTTTATCAACATCCCATTTAACGACCAATTATATCTGCTAATGCCAATGTATGACGTTCCCATCCAAAATTCTCCGTCACATACTGATAACCCATCTCGCCTATTGTATCACTCTCATTCGCATTATCCAATAAACGCAATATCGCATTAGCATAATCCATCGGATGCTCTGCTACAATGATTGCGCTTCCTACTTCCGCACCAAGTGCTGCGTTCGCTATATCGGATGTAATGCAAGGCAACTTCATCGCCATCGCCTCCAATAACTTATTCTGCAAACCAGCACCTATCTGCATCGGTGCTACCATAATCCGTGCCGAAGCATAAGCAGTCCATATCCTATCTAGTCCGCTCTCTATATGAACATTTGCTGATGCCAACGAAGTAATAGCAAGTGGTGGTTGTGCCCCTGCTATCAACACATTGCAACTCGAACGCTCCCGCCAAACAAGAGGCATCACCTCCTTCAATAGATACACCACAGCATTGATATTCGGTGGATACGACATCCGACCAACAAACACCACATCATACTTCTTCTCTATCTCCGGATGAGGTGCAAAGTAACTGAAATCCACTCCATTTGGTATTACCGCTACTCTATCATGTTTCTCGCTATGCAACTTACTCCTATCTGCATCCGAGATAATTGTGCATTTCGGACATCTCTCAATAACATAATCCTCATACCGCCGCAAAGCATCCGCTTCCCAATCCAATATCATCCGCAAATACCAAGCCGATACACCCGCTCTACGCTTCGTGCTAACAGAAAACGCATCCTGCAAATCCAGCGTAACATCCACAAAACTATCCTTCACATACTCATACATACGAAGCAACTGGCAATATATCCTATCCGGCTTGCACTCATCCACAAATTTATCATATACCTTCTTTGCTCTCCCATTAAAATAATAACCAACTTGTAGCGGTTTCCCCTGCATATACGCCTTCAATACACTACACAATACGCTAATATTAGATAATGGCACAACACACACCTCCTTGCAATATTGACGCATCAACTCAATATTTGCAACCGGCACTTCCGATTTCGACAAGCAAAATAAATATATCTCATTACCCACTGCCAAATGCTTTATCTGATTAAATGCACGCAACTTATCCCCCTTTGTAAGTGGATATGGAAACCGAGACAACACAACTAATATTTTCATTTCTAATACTTCGCTACATTATACCTAAATTATTATATTGCAAAATTAACAATAAATTCACACTTTTTTCGTATATTAATTGGCTATATATAGATTATTATTTCATTTACTAAAAAAATGGACCCAGCTAAGGCATACAAAGTCGGTATCGACATCGGCTCTACCACTATCAAAATCGTTTTCACTGATATTCAAGGAAACATCGTTTTCGCTGACTACCAGAGACATAATGCAGACATAATAAATTCCCTTGTAGCATCTTTCACTACCGCTAAAAATCAACTAGGAAATGCTACGCTAAGCATTGTCATTACTGGCTCTGCTGGAATGGGCGTGTCCGAAAAATTTACTATCCCATTCATACAAGAAGTTGTCGCTGCTGCCGAAGTCATTAAACAAAAATACCCAGACATTAACACTTTAATTGACATCGGAGGAGAAGATGCTAAAATGATTTTCTTCAAAGATGGAAGCATTCCAGACATCCGTATGAATGGCAGTTGTGCCGGCGGAACCGGTGCATTCATTGACCAAATGGCTTCACTACTCGGAATCACACCAATAGAAATAAACGAACTCGCTACCAAACATAAAAACATATATCCCATTGCATCGCGATGTGGCGTCTTCACCAAAACCGATATACAAAACCTAATCGCTAAAAACGTAAGCCGTGAAGACATAGCCGCATCTATATTCAATGCCGTTGCTATGCAGACCATCACATCACTCGCACGCGGATACGACATCGTTCCTAAAGTATTCTTCTGCGGAGGTCCATTCTCATTCCTACCTGAACTCAAAAACTTCTTCGCTAAACAACTTAATCTCAAAGACGAGGACTGCATTATATCCGAAAACTCTAAGTTCATTCCGGCTTGGGGTAGCGCTATCTACGACGACTCCCACCTACACGAACAAACCGGAAGATTGGAAATATCACTCGCCGACTTCCTTACAAAAGTCCAAAATGCTGACGGAAATATCCCTACAAACCTTACAGAACGCCTCTCTCCACTATTCACCACAAAAGCAGAATTCGATAAATGGAATGCAAAAAAACAACAATACCATATAGAACAAATTGATATTTCACAAGCAAACGACTCCGATAAATTTTACTTAGGCATTGACTCCGGCTCCACTACTACAAAAATCATCATCATCGATAGCAACGAACGCATCTGCTTCTCATACTACACAAAAAGCAACGGCAGACCACTCGAAACCGTCCAAGCAGGACTTAAAGCATTCGAACAAGCCGCAAACAACGCCAGTAAAGCCATCAGCATTACCAAAAGTGCAGTCACAGGATACGGCGAAGATTTAGTGAAAGCCGCATATAACCTTGATTACGGCATCGTAGAGACCATCGCTCATTATACCGCCGCTCGCAAGTTCCAACCAAATGTCTCTTTCATCCTTGATATAGGAGGACAAGATATGAAAGCAATTTTCGTAGAACTCGGCGCTATCAATAAATTAGAAATTAATGAAGCGTGCTCCTCCGGATGTGGCTCATTCATTGAGGGCTTCGCAAATGGACTAAACTACTCCGTTGCAGAATTCGCTGACAAAGCGTGCTTCGCCGAAAACCCTTGCGATTTGGGCACTCGTTGCACCGTCTTTATGAACTCCAAAGTAAAACAATTCCTCCGAGAAGGTGCAAGTGTTGCTGATATCGCTGCCGGTTTAGCATACTCTGTTATTAAAAATTGCCTCTACAAAGTGCTGAAAATAAAGGATGTCGCCGACTTAGGCAACAACATAGTCGTCCAAGGAGGAACATTCCGCAACAAAGCAATCATCCGAACATTAGAACTACTGACCGCTCAAGAAGTCATTTGCTCTGATATACCCGAACTTATGGGGGCTTACGGCTCTGCTCTATATGCTGCAAGAAATTAGTATTTTTTTATAAATATTATAATAAATTGAACAATTATTGTTATATTGCGTATTAATTTAAATAATCATCAATAACAAATAATACTATAGGATACATAAATGAAATTTTCATCCCAATTAGGCGACTTCCAAAAACTCATCCAAAAAGTGCTCCCAGCTATACCGCTCCGCGCTGCCTTTGACGCATTGGAACATATTAAACTTACATTAGACGGCAACATCCTTACCGCTGTCGCATCCGATATTGAAATCACTATCAAATCCTCTGCTTCCGTTATGGGCTCCGAAGATGGCGAAATCTTGGCTCCCGCTAAAATGCTAAGCGACGTAGTTAAAGTGTTAGACCCTTCAAAAGATATTGTTTTTGAATGCGACCCTGAAGACCTACTAATTAGAATTATTTCAGGTAAAAGCAAATACCAACTAAACGCTATGAGCGGAGACGACTACATCCTTGTCCCCGAAATTTTCGATAAAGAAATCCCAACAGAAGATGCGATAGACAACAACGTCGCTACCTTCAAAAAAGATGTCTTGCAGGACTTAGCCAGCAAAACATATTATGCTGTCTCCGCCGATAACTACCGACCAGGTATGACCGGAGTCCTATTCCAATTCCGCGAAAATTACCTCAACGCTGTCGGCACCGATAGCTACAGATTGGTTAGAGCCACTAACTTCGCCGAAACAAACGTCTATCCTAAAGACCTCGACATCATCCTACCGGAAAAAGCAGTAGAACTATGCCGCAAACTCGACGACGACGTTACTATGTTCATCGACTACGATAAAGGAAAGCCAAAGCAAGTCCGCATTGATAACGCTAATACGTCCATCGTTGCACGTCTGCTTAATGAAAGTTTCCCTAAATACGAAACCATTATCCCAAAAGTAACCAACTACCAAGCAACTTTTGACATCTCCGAATTTATCGCCGGTATCAAAAGAATCGTCCCATTAGCAGGCAAAGGCAACAAATGCCGTATGGAATTCTCCACCGATAAACTCGTAATCCTCGCAGAAAATGATGAAAGAGGCGAAATCGCTTCCGAAGAAATTCCTTGCGAATTGATTGACACCGACTCCTTTGTCGTATCTTACAACATCAAATTCCTACTCGAAATGATTGGAACAATTACCGCTAACGATACCACAAATAATATGGTCTCATTCTACTTCATCTCACCCGATAAAGCCGCTCTAATCAAGCCAAAAGCCGAAAAGGACTCCCTCGTGATGATTCTTATGCCTATGAGAGTTTATTAAAATAACTCCATACGTATAACATAAAAAAATGGGATTCAATTACTTGAGTCCCATTTTTTTCATACCACTACAAAATTCCACTAACGCCCGATACCTATGGCTTACAGCATTCTTCTCCGCACTACTCATCTCAGCAAAAGTTACATCATAACCATCGGCTACAAAAATCGGGTCATAACCAAAACCATTACTACCTCGCTCCTCTGCTATAATTCTACCTCTACATATACCATTGAAATAACTCGCCTTAACTCCATCATAATAACAAATAACCGTCCTAAATTGTGCCGTCCTATTATCCTCCTTCTCCAATAACTGCAAAACCTTGCGTGTGTTCGCTTCATCATTATGTGCATCAGCAAAGCGCGCCGAATTCACACCCGGAGCACCATCCAATACCTCTATCTCCAGTCCGCTATCATCAGCAATCACTGGCATTGACGCAGCATTGTAAAACTCCAACGCCTTCACATAAGCATTCTCCTCAAAAGTAGCATACTTCTCATCGGGCGATATATCTATTCCCAAATCCAACGGCTGAACAAAAGAAATATCGTCAAACGGCAACAATGTCGCTACCGTCTGACATATCTCCTGTATTTTATGTGCATTATTGGTCGCAACAAGTATTTTCATAGAAATATTTTCTCCCACTAAAAAAATAATTGCAACTGAGTCGCTACCGCATTATTCTTACCTAAAACCTTGTCATCAGTATATATATAATTAAGTTGGATACGACTAAACAGCGCAAAATAAAAATTTATGCCTGCTGTAATATCACTCACCTCATTATCCGATATATCCATATCCTTATCGTAAAAATCATATTTTACTACCGCCTCCCACTTTTGAGGAATGAACTTCCATACCGCCGAACAATAAAAACCATTGCGATTTATTTCACCATCCTTCGCACCTATATACTCGCTCCTTCCATAGAAATACTTGCTGTTATACTCTGCACTAACTGCAAATCTATCACGTGTATGATTCGCAACCGGCATCTCTCCAAGTGCATACAACAACTTCCCATTGTAATACGAACCACCAATACGCAAATCCTTTATTGGCTGGTAATAAGCCGTCCCTACAAAATCCTTATGATTATTGTTATCCTTCGTATTCATACCTGTCCCATTGAAAAGACCCGCATAATACTCCAAATGAAAATAATTGTCCTTCTTAAATAACTTCCCCGACAACTGCAAACCAGCATCCCTTCCTATTTTCGGAACAATGCTCTTCCCCAATGGACCATCCACTCCAAATTGATTGTAATCCCCAACACTACCACACATTGCAGATGCTGAACGACTAAGATATATCGTCTCCCAAGCAATCGGTGCCATCGGATTTTCTATAGTAAATGGTATTTTGAATTGACCAAAGCGAACATTTATTGCATCCATTGGTAACCACTCGCCATATACTTCGTGCAATGCAGTATTGGGTCCTAAATCAAACATAATTGAATAGCCAAATTGGTTATTCGGACCTAATTTACCATTTGCGATTAGTATCGTTCGGGCTAATTCTATTGTGCTATTTGTCGGCGACTTAGCAATTCCGCTATTGGTATGCTCCGAAAAATTCCAGATGGCTTGTCCAAATCCAATAAGTTGAAAAGCATCGCTCATAAATGCGGACTTTTGCTTCTGCAATAGCGATTGTGCATCCATACTATAACTAATGAATGCTGTAAGTAATAAAGTTGTGAGTAAAATATTTCTCTTCATTCTTATATATAAGTTAATAAATTTACGCAGATGTATTACGCAAATATAATGAAAAATAATTATAATTTCAAAGAAAAATAGTATATTATAGGTTTTTAAACTAATCCCATATAGTTCAAATTAATATGAAGAAAATCACTGATAATGAAATTATTGAAATCGCCGATAAATACAATTCCTTCGGCGAAAAACTATTCGACGCAAACGAAAATTATCCCATAACCGATAGCGAACGCATCACTATGATAGAGCGTTTAGAATATAAATTCTCCGAAATACTTGACATCCTACGCATCTCCAGAGATGACCCAAATTGTGCCAACACTCCACATAGATTGGCTAAAATGTATGTCAATGAAATATTCAGCGGACGATTCGTCCAGCCACCCGAAATGACATTCTTCCCTAACCGCAAACAAGTTGATAACCTCGTTATTAGCAAGGGAATACAAGTTATGTCCATCTGTTCGCACCATTGGCAACCAATCGCCGGCAGATGCACTGTCGGATATATCCCCGCTAAGAGAGTTATCGGACTATCCAAAATATCGCGCATTGTAGAATGGTTCTCTCGAAGAGGACAAATACAAGAAGAATTAGGCGAACAAATCGCCGACTTCCTACAAGAACTCCTCGCTCCAAAAGCACTCGGAGTCGTCATCAATGCTCGCCACTATTGTATGATTGCACGCGGAGTCCGTGGTAGTGAAGAAGATACCATTATGACCACATCTGTAATGCGCGGCTATCTATTGAAGGACTTGCGACTACGCAACGAATTCATAAACCTAATAGATAAATAATGATTAATTTCATATATACAATTAAAATATGAAATAAAATTCGTATATTAACCCTACAGTTCCACTTAACAATTATTAATGAAGAAAATACGCTTACTAATACCAATATTGCTGACCACAATACTTACTATTGCATCGCTCCACGCTACTACAATAATTAAGTATTCTATTGCCCCGCTTAATCGACTTACTATGAAGTTCGACCGCTTGCCTAATACCATCGGAAGCGAATTGTCGGATAACAAACTGATGCTTATGATTAACTTGGGAGATGCCGTATGGACTAAGGAAAAGGAGTTTGTAAATAGCGATGGTATAATAAAGCAAGCGACTTTGAGCAACTCTTCCGGATCTACCCTACTTACACTCTCCTTCACAGAGAAGCGCGGCTTCACTATTGCGAAGTTCCCGTATTCGCAAACTTTGGTGGTTGATGTATTTGATTGGAATAAACTTAATGCCGCCGAAGAAGCATATAGAATGGCTCTCCTAAGCATCATTGACGGCTCTAATGACATTGCTCATCCTGACCTACTTACCGCTATCAATGGCGATGTCGCTGATGCTGCAACTATGCGTGGCTTCGCATTGCTATCCGAAGGCAAAATAAATTCTGCTCTACGCAGTTTCCTTTTTGCTGAAATTAAAGGGGGAACATTCGCTGATAATTTCGCTGCTCTCTCCCAAATTTATGCCATCAAAAAAGACCCCGACAATGCCGATAAATACGCTAAACTATATAAACAAAAAACCGGCGAAATCAACGTCCCCGTAATCGAAATTCCACCATTAACAGAATCCGGCGATGCTATCTCAGAGCCAATGCCATATATTGACAGCATTATCGCAGCCAATGCTCCCATCATTGATACAGATACCACTACCGCCGATACTACCAAACAAGCAGTTACTACTACCGATACTACTAAGACAGAAGAATCCATCTGGGCTGCTGAAAATTATCTACTTACAAAATATGTCGTCGGCATTATCATTGCTGCCATCTTGCTCATCGTATACCTCTACTTAAAATGGCGAAACAAACAATTACTCGCTCTACAACAACTCCAGCAAAAACAACAAAATACACCACCAGCACAACCTGCACCTACTCCAGCAAAAAAGAAATCCACTAAACCTGCAACCAATGCAGAACCAGATGCTGAACAAACAAAGAGCGACAATAAGCAAAAAAATACTAAGCAAAATTTCAACGACACGCTACTACAACAAATGTCTGACGCTACACCTCCTCCTCCAAAACCACAAGAGCAGACAAAGACGGATTATAAGAAAAATGCAGACGAATTGCTATCGCTAATTGATGCTATGAAGGAAGAGGACGTGATTAAAAGCGACTCCATCCTACAAGCAGAAATGGATGCTATGGCTGAACAATCCGGATTATCAAACTACAAAGCCAGTAGCACCGCATACAACATCGCTAAGCAATCTCCACAAAAAAAACGCTCTGCCAACATTGAACTTGCCGATAGATTAGCAAATGAGCAGAAGCGTATTAAGTCAGAGAAATTGGCAAATATAAATAATGCAATTGAATTGGATGCAACTAAGATTAATGAAATTGCAAAGAACCTCGGTGTCGAACAAGGCAGTTTAGAGACCAAGCAGAATCTGGAAGCACTCTCCGCAAATAAAGATGAATTTGCTAAACTAAGTGCAAAGTTCGGAGTGAAATTAGGAGAACGAAAACAGCCACCACAACTATAACTTCTCCTCTAATTTGGATAAAAAACTCTCTAACTTATGGACAAGCACTTCATTTTCATTACTAACTTTTTTCTCCACGCTCTCCACCATCCTCACTGAATTATTTATCGCTTGCACTGCCTTTATATTCTCCGTTGCAAATAGCGAGTCCTCTTCATAAATTCGCTTTTTATATTCATTAATTTCTGCTTGCAAATTCTTAATCGTATCGGCTTGCTCGGCACTCTGTTCCTTCAATTTATCAAATCCTTTGTATAACTTCTGCACCTTCGCTACATCATTATTAAGCACACCTATCTCCTCTTCCAATCGCTCATTCTCCGCTACCAACTCCGTGTAATTAGTAGATGACGCCGTAATTCTATCATTTAATTCTGTCACAAGTTCCAACAACCGCTCATTCTCCTGCAACAACTCGCTCGCATCATTATTACTATGAAAATCGTTACCGTCATCGTATAAATCCACGGAATACCGCTCCACACTAAGCGTCTCCACCTTCTGCTCAAGTCCTTCATTCAATCCATTCAATCGCTCAATCTCACCACGAAGTTCCTTTATATGATTATCGTAATGCTCCTTCTCTGCCATTAGCGAATGTGTTATATCCGTCATTTTCTTATAGTCATCAGAGAACTTATTGGCGTATTCCTGCATATCCTCCAAGTCATCTATATACTTCTGCGAACTCTCCTTATAGTTGTCTGCGATAGTGCTACACAACTGATTTGATGCAAGCAACTGCTCCTCGTAATCTTTTTTTATACTCTCAATCGCTTCATTCAATTCATTATTCTGATTTTGTATATACTGCTTCTGGTAATATCCATCTCGCATCTCCATTTGCAGATTAGCAATAATCGCCTGCAACTTCAACTTATCCATTTCATACTCCGAAGTGGCTGTATCCACTGCTTCTGCTTGCTCTGCTGCTTGTGCAGTAAGTATTGCATTTTGCTCGGTAATGGTATCTAATTGCGTCTGCAGCTGCTTGCTATGCTCCACATTGTTAATATTAATACTCTGCAACTCCGCCACCTGCACTCTTAACGCTGTTATCTGGTCATTCCTACTTATAATATCGTGCTTGCTGTTTGTCAATTCCTTCTTTGCAAATTCAAAATCATTAACATCACGCTGTGCAGCAACCAACTTGCTCTTACAACTCGCCAATTCATCCGTTGCATCATCCAATTGAGCGGTAAGTGCTGTATGCTCTGCTCGCAACTTATCCAATTCATTTTTACACATCGCATAACTCTCCAAATCCGATTTCAAACCCTGATTTTGATTAACAAGCGTAAAATAGGATGTCTCTAAATCCGAATACTTCTCCTGTTGCTTCATCAAATTATCTATCTCTACAAACTGTGTCGTTATACGCTCATTCTTCTCATTTATAGTCCGCGACATATCGTCTATACTCTTCTTCAAAGCCACTATTTCATTATTCTTAATATTGATAGTGTTCTCAAGAAAATCAAATTGCGACTGCAACTGATTCACTTTCTTATCGGACGTATGTATCTTCTCTGCTGCTTTTTTGGCGGCAGACCACATATCATTTAACGCTGTATCTACTTCTGGAATATTAATTGACATTGAAAAAAATCTATCTATAAAAAAAATGTGGAATAATAAAGGTAATGAACTATTTACTGAAGCGTTATGCTCACCGGCATCCCATCTCTAAGTTGCATCGAACCACTTGTAATTACTGTATCTCCGGGCTTTATGCCATCCAATATCTGTATAGCTTTGGAAGTGCGTAACCCTTTGCTAACCTCCACCAAATGCGCCTTACCTGAATTATATACATATGCAATATCACGTCCCATCTCAGAAATCATTGCTTCACTCGGTATAGTAATCGCTCTATCCTCCTTCCGTAATCTAATCTCAATAGATGCACTACGACCCGGTATCAATTTGCGATTAACATTCGGATAAGTCGCTCGCGCTGTCAATGTGCGTGTCTTCGTATCTACTTCGCTCTCAACTGCATAAACAGTCGCTTCATACTGCTCGCTGTTCCCTTGCAAACGAAACTTCACCCTTGTTCCCTCTATCACATCATTTGCTTGTCGCTCGTTTATAGAAAACTCTATCTTCAATGGACTAATCTTTGTCAACTTCGCCAAAAACCTCGTCGGGTCTACATACTGACCTTCACTCAATGAACGCAAACCAATAATCCCATCAAATGGTGCCCGCAATTCCGTCTGCTCTATCTTTGCTTTCACCAATTCTATGTCCGCCTCTAACTCGGCAAGTGCTGTATTCACTTGCTGATAATCATCCTTGCTAACAAAATCCTTGTCAAACAATTTCTTCTGACGTGCTACTCGGTCATTTGCTAATGGATACCTCGCTTCCAACTTCTTTAATTCCGCTTGCAAGGGAGCATCATTCACTTTTGCCAATAACTGCCCCTTCTTTACAAACGCTCCTTCTGCAAAATTTATTGAAACTATTTTTCCACTGGTCTCAAATGACAAATCCACTTGCTCATCCGGAAGTATGCTACCAATAGTATAAAAGCCATCTTCCAATGTCTCATACGCTATCACCTTCGCATTTACAAACAACGTCTTATTTTGTATACCACCACGCATCGGAGAAGGCGCATCGGCATTATCGGCGGAGATAATTTTACCAAGCGGCTTGTATAGTATCATTCCGGCAACTATTAGAATGATTACGGTGATTAATAGTATTCTTATGGGTCTTTTCATTTTATCTTTGTTGAATTATCTATATACTTATAGATTACAAATCTAACATTTTTTTTTCAATAGAACATACTAATAAATAATATTTATGTATCTTTGTAATTACTTCTTATCGCTATTTCTATATAAAAATGAATATTTCCGAACTAGGTATTAATCGTCCCGTGCTCGCCACTGTGCTTGTGTTAATCATATTTATACTTGGTATATTGGGATATACGTTCCTCGGTGTGCGCGAATACCCAAATGTAGATAACCCCATCATCACTGTCAGCGTCACTTACCCCGGTGCTAATGCCGACGTAATTGAAAACCAAATCACTGAACCACTCGAGCAAAATATTAACGGTATCCCTGGCATCCGCTCACTTACTAGTTCCAGCTGGCAAGGAAACTGCCGTATCACTGTCGAATTCGAACTCACAGTAGATATGGAAACTGCCGCTAACGACGTCCGAGACAAAGTGTCAAGAGCACAACGATTCCTACCAAGAGATTGCGACCCGCCTACCGTCGAAAAAGCAGATGCAGACGCCTCCCCTATTATGCAGATAACAGTCCAAAGCCCCATTCGCTCACTACTCGAAATTAGCGAAATCGCCGAACTCACTGTCAAAGAACGCTTGCAAACAATACAAAACGTTAGCTCAGTCGGTATATGGGGACAACACCGATGGGCTATGCGCATTTGGCTCGACCCAAATAAAATGGCTTCATATAACATCACGCCAATAGATATTAAGAACGCCCTAGATGCCGAAAATATTGAACTACCATCCGGTAGCGTAGAAGGTGATAAAGTCCAACTCACTATCCGAACAATGGGCTTACTACAAACTACCGACGACTTCAACAACCTCATCATTAAAGAAAATGGCGATAATATTGTCCGACTTAGCGACATCGGATATGCTGAACTCGGCTCCGAAGATATGCGAACAATTATGAAAAGCAATGGCGTCCCTATGGTTGCCGTTGTCGTAATTCCACAACCGGGAGCCAACCAAATTGAAATTTCAAACGAAGTTAGAGAACGTATCAACCAGATGAATAAGGACCTACCCGATGATGTTAAACTAAATGTAATTTACGATAATACTAACTTCGTCCGCGCATCCATCGCCGAAGTCCAAGAAACACTATATATCGCATTCGCCCTTGTTGTCATCATAATATTCCTATTCCTACGGGACTGGCGTGTTACACTCGTTCCGTGCGTCGTAATACCGGTCTCTTTGGTCGGTGCATTCTTCATTATGTATGCCTTCGGCTTTTCTATAAATGTATTGTCTATGCTCGCTGTGGTCTTAGCCGTAGGACTAGTGGTAGATGATGCAATAGTAGTTTGCGAAAATATTTACGTCCGCATAGAACGAGGTATGGCTCCTAAACAAGCAGGTGTAGAGGGCTCCAAAGAAATATTTTTCGCTATCGTATCCACTACTCTCACTCTCGTTGCAGTATTCTTCCCTATCATCTTTATGCAAGGTATGACCGGCAGATTGTTCCTCGAATTTAGCATCGTCGTATCCGGTGCCGTGCTTATCTCCGCACTAGTCGCATTGATATTTACACCTATGCTATCCACAAAATTATTGAAGCGAAAGGAAAAACAAAATTGGTTCTACGCAAAGACAGAGCCATTTTTTGTCGGTCTCAATAATGTCTATACTAAACTACTTGTCTCCATCCTAAACAACAAAATAATCGCTCTCCCACTTATACTATTCACCTTCATAATTATACTCGTCCTATGGCTCGTTACACCATCGGAAATGGCTCCATTGGAAGACCGCTCCCAAATTACAATTATGGCACGCGTCCCCGAAGGTGCTACTTATGAATTTTACCGCGACTTTGTATTCAAAACATCCGAAGTCGTTGATTCCATTGTCCCAGAAAAAGAAGCAGACATTGTCTTTATCACCTCTAACTTCGGAAATATCCGCTTGTTCCTACCAAATATTAAAGAACGTGAACGTAGCCAAATGGATATTGCTGCAGCACTCTCTACCGCTGTCGTCCGCAATACTACTGCACGAGCATTCGTCCAACAACAATCCACTTTCGGAGGAAGACGCTCCTCTATGCCTATCCAATATGTCCTGCAAGCACCTAATTTAGATAAATTAAGAGAAATTATACCTAAATTTATGGAGAAGGTGAACGCAAGTCCAATGTTTATGATGTCGGACGTGGATTTGAAATTCAATAAGCCGGAAACACGCATCATCATTGACCGCGACAAAGCAAGTTTGCTCGGTATCAGCACACGCGACTTCTCACAAGTGCTCCAATATGCACTTAGCGGACAACGTATGGGCTACTTCTATATGAACGGAAAACAATATCAAATACTCGCCGAAATCAATAGACAACAAAGAAACACTCCTTTGGACTTAAAGTCAATCTATATAAAAAATAACCAAGGCGAAATGATTCAATTGGACAATCTGGTGGATTTGCACGAGGAGGTCGCACCACCAACGCTTTACCGCTACAACAGATTTAGTTCTGCTACTGTTACCTCTGCATTGCCCGCTGGTGTAACTATTGGCGATGGATTAAATGAAATGGATAGAATAGCAAAAGAGGTATTAGATGATTCATTTAGAACGGCTTTGGCTGGCGACTCTAAGGAGTACCGCGAAAGTTCTTCCTCGCTCGCATTTGCATTTGTCCTCGCTTTACTATTCATTTTCCTAATTCTATCAGCACAATTCGAGAGTTTCAAAGACCCGCTAATCATAATGTTCACAGTGCCACTTGCTCTCGCTGGAGCATTGATATTTATGTATTTCAACAACATCACACTGAATATATTTAGCGAAATCGGTATCATTATGCTCGTCGGCTTGGTCGTCAAAAATGGCATTCTAATTGTGGAATTCGCCAACCAACGACAAGACGCCGGACATTCCAAATATGACTCAATAAAAGATGCATCTGTCCAACGCTTGCGACCAATACTAATGACCAGCTTCTGCACCATACTCGGTATTCTACCACTAGTATTCGCCAGTGGAGAAGGTGCAAACGGACGTATAGCAATGGGAACAGCTGTTGTTGGCGGTATGGTCATATCTACATTTATGACTATATTCATCGTCCCAACTATGTATATGGTGATTGCAAGCAATAGAGAAAATACCGAAAACGAAACCACCATTGTTGCTACGCAAAATTAAATGATAAAGCAAATAATATGAACATTATTTTTAGAATTTAAAATATTAGTAAGTAATTCCTTATATCACAACAACTTACCCAATATTTTAATTTCTCACGCATCACATTAGCAACAAAAAACTCTCAAATGAACAAAGAAAACCCCGAAAAATACTCCCTGAAACTCACCACTATCCACGCCATCCAATTGCTAATGCAGCAATTCAACATCACCCAAACACACGCCTGTCGCAAGTTCTACCACTCAATTTGCAATAAATCAATTCCCTGCGGCTTCCAAATCCGCTCATTCCAACAATTCCACCAATCATTCCGCAAATTCAAATCACTCAATAATTCACAAAATAAAAAAAAATATTCCATTGAAAAATAATCGCCTTACAAAATAAAACTAAATTCTGACATCCCATTTTGTGCATATATATAGAGGCGGACAATGATTTTTAAGTATTCAAATTCTGATAACATTCGTCGTGATGAAGATAAGCACGAAGCCGAATTGAAGCAATTACTTAGCGATTACGGAATTGACTACGAAGTTACTTCGTCCCTACCATTCGGCATCCGCCGACAAAAACGCAAACATAAATCACATATAATAAAGGAGAAAAAACTATGAATTGTAATTGTTCAAAATCAAACTTACGCGATTATACGGTAAAAAACGACTGGGAACCAGCAAAAGATAACACCGACAAATACGCCAAACCAAACATTTTCACGCAAACAATAAGTCAGCCATTAGTAGCTGGAGTGGGCTTCGTCGCCGGTCTTGCGGGTGCATTCGTCGCCAACAAATTATCTAAATCAAAGAGAAAACGCTAATGTTAGCAGATGTTAATTCATTACTTCGTGGCTGGGCTGACTACATTTTTTCGGTCAGTGATGCTGACTACTATCAAGCCACCAGCAACGCCTATTCTGCTTTATGCTGGAATAAATACGGTAATGGCTGGCTGAATTGTCCGTTCAATATAATGGATGTCGGGCGCGTTATCACTGCTTACATCTACTATTTTACGAGCGAAAATGCACCTCAAAATGCAAAGTATTATTATGATGAATACAGCGACCGAAGTGACCCATATCGCAAGCAATTAGTAGCGAACATTAGCAAAATGGCGAGTTCCGAAAAGTTGCTTGACGAAAAGTTTGTGAACGATGTTTTGAGTTATTTGTATTGGGCTGAGAAGCGCGGTAAATGCGCCAAAGGAATATTAAAGCCGCTACAAGTGGAGAAATTTAAGCAGAAAGATTGGTATTTGAATGGCATTTGGAAGTCCATTTATAAGATTGACGCAGCGATAATCAAACTATTTGATAGCGTTTTAAAAACGATAGAAACAGCGGTGGACACTACCGCAAACGTTGTTAATGGCGTTGTCGGCGGCGTTGCTGGAGTGTTGAATGTAACTGGGAACGCTATAAGTTACTTGCCATACATTCTGTCGGGATTAGTGGTATCGGTCGTCGGCTACGAGGCGTATCAAATCAATAAACACGGCAAAATCAAAACGCCGATGGATGTAAAAAAGAGCATCGGATTGGGTGATGTAAATAAAAAAAAAGTATAGATGGCTACGAAATAATTGGTGAACTAAAACAGGAAATTGCTGACGCAATCGGTAGAAAGCCAGCACCAATAGGCATTGACGAGAAAACTATCAAGCATATAATAAAAAAGCATAGCACTGAAATGAACTTGAAAAACCGGCAATACGTTATTAGATACATTAAGCGAGTAATTAATAATGTGAATGTGGTTGTTAATGGAGATTGCGATGCGTTAGTTCTAATACGTCTAAGAAATGTATCTGATATGTCAGTGATTACGCTTGTTCCTGAAGCGACAAACAATATGTATAGAGTAAAAACAGCATTTAGAAGTTGTGCCGAATATGGTGATGATAAAGATTTGCTCTGGATAAAATAAAAGGTTATGCCAGCCAAACCCGCTAAAAGCAAGCATACTACATAAGTAGCACCACTGAATACATAACCTTTTTACAAAAATACAAAATATTTAATAAATAACAAAACATTAACAAAAAAAAGGAAATGTGTAGGCTGGGAATAAAATTCCGCTCCGTAAAAACGGAGACCCTGTCGACGAGAACAGAAGGCGATAAATATCGCGCCCACACACATAACCTTTTTACAAAGATACAAAATATTTAATAAATAACAAAACATTATGAAATTAATAGGAATTTAGAGATGAATATTACTGAAAATTTAATCAAACAAACGGTCTCTCATCTCGCAAAAGACGGGGGCTACACGGAGAACCGAGTTCGTATTGTTTTGACTAACGCCCAATATATAGAGGGCTCGATGGGCATAGATACTTGTGCTAACGATGTAAAAGTTGCCGAAAATATGCTGTCATTAAGTAATATAAAAGCGGATAGTTGGCTGGTTCAAAAACGTATTCAGGCGATTTTGAGTGCAGCAAAAAAATACGCTTGCACGACAACGCCAGAAGAAAAACCGGATGCTCCACCAGATGCTCCGCCAAGCAATGCAGCAGCATTTTTTGAACAATACAAAATCCCGCTAATTGTTGCAGGAGTAAGCATTACAGCGCTTACAGTTATGTATTTCAATGGCAAGAAAAAGGTGGTAAAGAGAAGGAGAAAGAGCAAAAATGAATAACGAACTAATTCCATACAGCCCACAACTGAACGACCTCAGTGGCACATTTGACGACTTAGGACAACTCATCGCATACACGAGAGACCTAACGAAATCGCTCGTTCCGCTCTCAGATGCACTAACAGATACGATAGAAAACTTGCCAGCAAAGGTTAGTAAGTTCATAGACAACAACCCCGGACTAATGCTATTTACGGGCGTTGGCGCAGTTTTAATAGGTGGAGCATTAGCAACGAGCATCATAAATAATTGCTTGCAGATAAAGAATTTGGTAGGTAAAAAGAAGAATTGACTGAACGATAAAAAGGGAAAAACGCTTGATGAATATGTTATTGTTGGCGAGTTATGCGAGGAGTTAGCCACAACAATCGGCAGAGAACCTGCAAGTATTGGAATTGATAAACTTGGTTTTTCGCATATTATAGGACGGCACGGCAGGCAAATAAATATTGCCAGCAAAGATAGAATTATTACATTTGTTCAAGGAATATTAAAAGACGTTAATTATATTTTTGAAGGCAAAAATGGTGCGATTTTATTGGTGCATCTGAACGAAGGCAATTCTGATACCACAGCAATAGAAATGATTGAATTAGAAAACCCACCAGATAGCAATATTTACAGGGTTAAAACAGCATTTAGAGGAGGAGGCAAATACGTTGATGTTAAATGCGAAATAAAAAAATAGGCTGAAATTGGCGGGAACTCAAAGAGAACCGTATGGACGCTTTTAACGTCAGCCGTGCTATTAACAGGGCACGGAGCCAATAATCAACCTATTAACACAAATATAAGAAAAATTTTATTAACTAATATTATAAAAGGGAAAAAATGGAAGAATTATTAAAATTAATACATTTGGATACTCAAAAGAAATCCGCCATAATAGCAAGTATTGGAATACCCGATTATGCGACAGAACATATAGGTGGATTAGCGATGATACTATTGTCAGGTGGAGTTATTGGTTATTTTATCGGTAAAAGCAGTTCTGTAAAGAAAATATGACTGAACGATAAATATACTCAAACGCTTATACCGAGCGTTTCAACGATATTACATACAGACACTCGACGATATGTTTATGATTTTTATAAAGAGCATTTGCAAGGTAAAAGTGTTGTGAATAAAGACAAAGGCATTACAATACATTTCACAAGTATAGGCAGAAAGAAGATAGCATACGGTGAAGCAATGTATGCAACAAAAGCCGCAATTATAACCTGCCTAAAGGAATTGCTGGAAGTTGCGGAATACAATAATTTTGGGCTACGAAAAACAAAAGATAAATCAAATATATTAGGATACTTGAATTTCAAAGCAAAAGTAATGATAGATGGACAACTAAAACACGTGCGAATTGCAGTAGTTATGACAAAAGATTATAAATTTTATTATAACCACGAAGTGAACATAATAAAGGAAAATCCT
Organism: Ignavibacteria bacterium; assembly: GCA_031261605.1. GTDB lineage: Bacteria > Bacteroidota > Ignavibacteria > Kapaibacteriales > UBA2268 > WRLB01. Next base: position 28,742 of record JAISJI010000049.1, read on the forward strand.
ACCCCATAGACGCTGATATAAATATCTCGCCATAGCGGATAGGACCTCCAATACTTACAAATATAAGAAAATTTTTATTAAATATTATTATAAATAGAAAAAAAATGGATACTACTCAAACAAATACAAATTGCGATGTTGCAAAGATTGGGATAGTGGATTTTGCAAAAGAACATGTAGTAGAAATTGCTGTAATAGCAATATCCACCGGACTAATTGGATTTTACGCGGGCAATAGAAGTTCTAAGAAAAAAGGTTTGGGCGATGTATCAAAACCCGAGTGGTCAGATGACATAAAGAAGCGAATACGCCAGAAAGAGGATGGTAATAACGACAAATACTATGAGTTGAGTCGGCTTTTGAACAGATTAGAGGCAGTTATACCAAGGAACAAATGGGATGATTATCTTCGTGCCGTCCGTAAGAATAACAGAG
>JAISJI010000055.1 GCA_031261605.1 Ignavibacteria bacterium
TTTTGATATATTAAAATCCAGTGATTTAGCGAGAAAGTTTGGATTATTTAACAAAGTCCATTGAACTAATGATTCTACCATAAGTTTATTCCTCCATAATCCTTTAACTGCCAATATGGTGGCGAAGTTACAATCAAATGCACACTTTCATCTTGCAATTCGTTCATTTGGCGGCAATCGCCATTTATTATTGTATTTTGTATTTCCATAATTTTCTATTACATTATTGTAGTTGCTTTTTCATATAGATTGGGCAGGCAGTTCTGCCGCATAGTTTAATCCTCCACATCAAATAATTCTGCTGGATTAATCTTAAATTGTAGCATTTTTGCGGTTTCTCTACCACCATCACCACCTTTTCTTTGCATTGTAATTCGTCCAATTCTAAAATTTCCTCTCGGTGTAATAATTATGTCACCATTGCCAAAATAATTCATACAAAAATTCATTGACTTAAGTATCCAGCGTGCATTTTCAGTAGTTTTTTGTGCTATAAGCATCCATTCTGCTGCAAATTTACCTCGTCCTTTCAATATATCCGATACAATTAATTGCTTATTCTGTTCTAACCATTTAAGAATTGCTTTTTGCTCTGCTTCTGTAAATTCACTCGCAAGCATTCTACGACTATCCAGCGGCGATTTTATGTTAGGTGGTTCCTCGCCCGTATACCTTTTCAATATTGAAGTGATTTATATTTCCTCATATTTATCGGATTTATATATTTCTTTCCAGCCATCATCATTTTTCCATATCTCTATAACTGAATTACAAAACTTGTCCTTGTGTGTATCAAAGTCGTTATATAATTTCCTTATTGGAATTGGAAATGTCACATTGATTTTGGGTGTAAATTTAAACTTGTTGTTTTTAGTCAATCTTTTTGTTAGATACATCCATTGTTCCAAATCATTTAATTCCTCCAATGAATTAGACATTCCTAATTGAGTTTGAATGAATGTCAATGCTCTAGTTGCAAGCACAACATTTTCAGGATATAACGCAAAATAAATCCAATAATCTCTATCAAAAAATAGTTTGTCTATAGCGCGAATGCCATTGATAGCAATCCATTTATCGCTTTGCATCATAGTTTTCACTTCAATCTTTCTAGTTCTTCCATCTTTGTACACGGAAAGTCCATTGAAACCTGAACTTCTATGAGCAAGTTCTATTTTGGCTCCTTTAAAAGTTTCCAATGAAGCAACTAATCCCGTTCCTACTTTTTCTATTTGGTTTGTGTTGTCCATAAATAATACTCCTTTTTGATAGCTTTAGGGTTCAAATAAAAATCTATTTTATCCTGTAAATCTTCTGGTAATGAATAATACAATGAACACTCAGAACTAAACGCTTTGGCATCAGACACTCTTTTATGTTTAATAATATCTCCAGAAATAGAAAACGTAAATAGTAAGTTGGTACAATTCGGCATATTAACTAATAGCTCTTTCATTATATTTTTCTCCCCCTATATTTCGTAGTTTCAGTAATCATACGGCGGAGAAGTTACAACCAAGTCAACAGAATTACTTGGCATTTCCTTCATAACCGTTAGGCAATCGCCATTTATTATTGTATTTAAGTTTTTCATCCCCCTACTTCCCCGCCTCCGGCAATACATAACTACTGTGACCAAACTTTACCATCTCTAATTTATTCACCAATGCACGCGTGCTGTTCTCCGAAAAGGACATAAAAGATTTCGGATATATACCAATCCAAACTATAAATATAACTATCGGAACAAGCATTGCCCATTCGCGTTTGTTGAGGTCGTGAAGTTGTTGATTCTTTGGATGGTCGCAAGTGCCAAACATCACTCGCTGCCACATCCATAGCAAATATACTGCTGCAAAGATAACGCCGGTTGTGCCAAGCACAGCATACACTATGTTATCGTAAAATGGCGATGTGAATGCTCCAACCAATGTTAGAAATTCACCGACAAAGCCGTTTAGTAGTGGTAAGCCGACACTCGCAAACATTGCTATTGCAAAGAAGACGGCGTATTGTGGCATAATTCGTGCTATACCTCCGTATTCGGAAATCTCGCGTGTATGACGACGTTCGTATAAGCAACCTACGCATAGGAAAAGCATTCCGGTGGATAGACCGTGATTGACCATTTGTATTATTGCACCTTGCAAACCCTCGGCTGTCATAGAGAATATACCTAGCACAACGAAGCCCAAATGGCTTACAGAGGAGTAGGCGACAAGACGCTTTATGTCCTTCTGCACCATCGCACATAACGCTCCGTAGATTATTCCGATTACAGCGAGTGTCGCTATAATATCCCCATATTGGATTGATGCTTGCGGAAATAAATCTAAGTTGAAGCGTATTAAGCCATAAGTTCCCATTTTCAACAGAACGCCTGCAAGTATCACCGAACCCGGTGTTGGTGCTTCTGTATGAGCATCAGGTAGCCACGTATGAAGTGGAAATATCGGCACTTTGATTAGGAAGGAGAGAGCGAACGCTATGAATAGCCAACTCTGTATATCCATTGGTATTTGGCTACTCAATTCCCTTATCACGATGAAGTTTGTTGTGAAACCCTGTGCATTTTGTAGCAATTCCGTTCCGACATATTTACCAAGCCAGATGATAGCCACAAGCATAAATAGCGAGCCAACCATTGTGAATATGAAAAATTTGATAGAGGCGTAAATGCGGTCTTTACCTCCCCAAATACCGATAATGAAATACATCGGAATAAGTATTATCTCCCAGAATATGTAGAATAGGAATATGTCAAGAGATGCGAATACACCAATGAGTGCAAATTCCAATAGCATCAACATTGTATAATATTCCTTCTCCCTCTTCTCTATTGCACCAAAGGAAGAAAGGACAACTATAGGCATTAAAAATGTCGTTAGCATCACCAATAGTAGCGACATTCCATCTATTCCAAAACGCAAGCCAGCATCTATGGATGTCATCCAGACGCTTTCAAAATAAAACTGGAAACCAGAGGAAGTGGCATCAAAGCCAAGCATCAAGTAGATAACTGAGAATAGAAATGTAACGATGGTTGTTCCGAGTGCAAAGTTTTTAATTGCACGCTTATTCTCTTTTGGTAAGAAGAGAATTATGAACATTCCGAGTAGCGGAAATAATAGTGTAGTTATTAATGAATTCATATTTTGTTTATATACTTTTATTCAAACTATATAATATACATAATTTTTCACTAATTACTATGAAATTGGGCGTATATTTTTTTTAACAATGGGATTGTTGCGGTAATTATTCTAATTGTCTATTAAAGAAACGATACACGTTTTCGTTGTCTTTATAAGTAGATAATTCTTCTGGTGTGCCGGCAGCGAGTATTCCTCTAACCTCGCTATCCAACATTATGATACGATGGGATATGCTTAAAATACTGGATAAGTCGTGCGATACTACTACCATCGTGGTTTGCAATGCTGAATTTAATTCTGTTATTAACTGGTCTAATGATGCTGATGTAAGTGGGTCTAATCCCGATGATGGTTCGTCAAAAAATAGTATATTGGGGTCTAATGCCATTGCTCTTGCAAGAGCGGCACGCTTTTTCATACCACCACTAATCTCCGCTGGCTTATAATTCTGGAAGCCACTTAACCCTACGAGCGATAGTTTCAAATCAACGACTTCTTTTATCTGACGCGGCGAAAGACCTGTATATCGCTCCAATATCAATGCGATATTTTCTTCCAATGTCATAGACGCAAACAAGCCATTGAATTGGAATAGCACGCCATTCTTACGCATTATAGATACCGTTTCCTTCTCATCAGCTTGCGTCAGTTCTTCGCCATCAATAATAATTTGTCCCTCCGTAGGATTTTCCAAACCAATTAGTTGGCGTAAAAGCGTGCTTTTACCGCAACCACTTCCGCCAACAATAACAAATATTTCTCCGCGCTTAATATCAAAGTTCACGTTCTCAAGAATAACCCTGTCGCCGTATTGAACTTTCAAATCACGGACCGTAATTATATCACCGCTTAGTTGGTTAATGCTCATTGATAACTCTATATTATTTTAATAATTCCGTTGCTTTACGAACAACTATATCTTCTTGCAGGATATAATTGTAGAATTGACTTGCGGACAGCAATCTATATTTTATTGCAAGAACTAATTGACGTGTAATTTCTTGCTTCGTAATTGCATCTGTAAATAAATACTCTCTGTATTCCTTTGTTAATGCTGCTTTTGTGTTGCTCAATATTGCTTGTTCATTGCTCGTTGTGGATATTGAAATCAACGAGTCAAGCAGTTGTATTGCAGATAGATATGCCCTATCGCTATCGCAAACATAAGATACAAAATTAGTATATACCTCATCGGCATCAAAACCATTGCTATCTATTAGATTGGTATTGCAATAATAATTAGCGAAATCAAATATGGTATATGAAGCAATTAATTCCATTGCAAGTTTGCTCGTTATGCTGTCTCCTGCAATAAATACATCAGGGATAATGCCATTTTGCTCATATACTTTGCGCCCGCTATGTGTATAGAAAATATGTTCGCTACCTATACTTGCGGTATCAATCTCATTCTTATTTGGAGAAGGAGTAGAAAGTGGCGAATAAACATTCTTTCCTATTTTCTGTTTCTGTCTCCACTCCTTATTTTCATTGTAATCTATCTTTTGGATACATCTGCCGGATGGAGTATAGTAGCGTGCGGTGGTCATCTTCATTAAACGATTATAGTTCAAATCAAATACCTCTTGCACAAGCCCCTTGCCAAATGATGTATTGCCTGCAATAGTCGCTCTATCAAGGTCTTGCAGGCATCCAGCCATTAGTTCGCTCGCACTCGCACTCTCTTCATCAATTAAAACAACAAGCGAAAGAGTAGTATCAACCGGTTGGAATATAGCCCTATATACTCGTATCTCATCTTTGCCTTTGCCTTTTGTCGCAACTATCGGCGAATTAATTGGAATAAACATATTGACAATTTTAGTTGCTTCCTGCAAAATTCCACCACCATTACCACGCAAATCTACCACTAATCCATCCATTACACCGTGCTTAGATAGTGCATAAAAAGCATCTCTAAATTCAAAATAACTATTAGCCGTAAATTGCTCTAACTTGATGTATCCTATGTTTCCACTAAGCAATTTGTATATAGTTACAGATTGGATATTTATAGTGTCTTTGCTCGCTATAAAAGAAAGAGTATCGGAAACTCCACGTCTAATAATGCGAAATAGAGTTTCATCTGAACTGGCAAGTAGCAACCTATCCAACTGTTCAACATCAGTTATAATTGTAGAATCCACAGAATAGATAATATCTCCTATAACTATACCGGCATTCGCAGCAGGTGAGTTACTTCTAATAACGGTGATTACCATTTGTGAGTTAATGTTCCTAAAGCCAAAGCCATATCCAAAGTATTTTCCTGTTGCTACTATGCTCATCTCATTGTCCTCCTCTGCCGTAAAGTATTCTGCGTAAGGGTCAAGGTAGGACATCATTCCTTCCATACTTTTGCATAGCAGAGAATCCACTTCTACATCGTAAAGGGAGTTGTTGAGGATTTGCTTAATTGCATTTCCATATACATCAAACGCCTGCATAATATGGAATTGCTGTTGAGAATCTCCACAATACAATGTAGAAGTAGTTATTACATATAGCAATGTTGCATAAACTGCAATTAGTATTCGTTTCACGCTCACCATCATTTTATTTCTTAACAAATTTACCCCAAGTTATACGTTTGCCATTGCTAATACGCACAGAATACGCTCCAGATGGGTATCGGGACATATTGATAGATATGGTTTCGCCTTCACTTACATTTGCAGTTGAAGTATATACCACATCACCGAAGTCATTAAATATACTTATGACTGCATTCTGCACCGCTTCATAAGATTGTATATTTAGAATGTCGCTAGTGGGATTTGGATATATAGACAACGCCATATTCTCATCTTCAGCAATGCTTAGCCAACCATCCACCACGAAGGAGTAAATGATATTCTTTCCAAAGTCAGGATTAAATGCCTTCAACGACTTCTTGCCGGTGGAATCGTAAATGCCGATTGAACCATTACCTTGCGATTCGTAATACCAGAATGACAAACCAGCGTATTGACCATTTATACCTTTGATATCCTCTATTTCAAAACGATAGCAGCCATTAGACAAATCATTTATTTTAAGTTCATAGTCGGCATTCCCTTGAGCGCCTGTGATTTGCTTTACAACATTATTGTTATAATCGTAGATACGGACAGTATATTCGGATGGTCGTTTGTTAGTCCTATATTTTAGAACAAAGTTATTCTTATCATACACATCCGGAAGTTGTATCGGTTGAAGTATTGTATTATTTGTAGGGTTATCATCAACAACGCCATTAGGAGCAGATACGCCAATACCAACCGTCGGATTTGCAACTCCTGAAAGCACATACCAGAATGCCGAAGCGGCATCTTTTATGAAGTAGGTTAGTGTATCGAATTGGTATGGCATTAGTGGCTTGCTCAAAGTAATATCATCCGATATTGCTTGGTGTCCTTTATCGGAATTTGATTCCAACACAAGCGTAAGGGAAGAAATTGGACTATCCGAATTGTTGCGAATAACGAACTTAAAACCATCGCAAATTGGATTGAAGCGTCTGTAATAGTCCTCCATTGACGGAGATAGCACTTTGTATAATTCCAAATCGTTTTGATATCTTGACTCGCCATATTCAACTAATTGGAATCCCATTGTATAGTAGCCATCGCCAACCGCAGGTGCTTTGTTATATGCTTCATCTGATATACCATAATCTATAGCGAGTTTGCCATCGCTAACAAACTGCATTAGTTCAATATCGTGTTCATTTACAACATCACCCGGGCACCAACCTTCGCGTTGTATTATCCAAGTGCCACCTTGTGGATACACCGGATTTGTGCTACAATCCACCCATAACATCCATTCTGATGCTGAATCCAGGTTGTTAAACGAACTACCGGCATATAGGTAATGTGTGTTAGGATAGAACTCACAGCATTGGATATTGCCACCAGCATTCATACCGTGTCCTGTAATACGCGTTTTCAATTTTACCGATTTTGTTTCTGGTAAAATATCCAACATAACGGGCGGAAGTTGTTTATTATTTATTAGGTCTTTGTAAGCACGGCTATGTTGTGTTGGACCCCATGGCTCTTGTATGCGTAAGACCTCTCTGTATGGTTCGCCTTTATAAAATATGAATTTCAGGTCAAGCAACTCTTGCAGGTTGTGCGAAGATAGCACAACATCTCCACGCAAATCATTCATAAAATCCGTTAAGTCGTATTGCCACTCAAAGCCATCTTTGCCCAATGTTAAATTAATACCATAAGGCGTAATAAATCTAAATATCTCAAACTCGGCGTAGTTCTCTTGCTTATATGTAATAAACTCATCACCTGCTGTTACGTCATAACCAAAATCGCCAAATGGGATTTGATAATTCTCCACGCTCTCTACTTGCGGGTAATCCAAAGTAGCATCATCTTTGTAACGCACAAGCGTAACAGGCGTATGGCGCATTGTATCTTGATGTGAGGTATTCTCTGTATCGTATGTGAAGTCGCCTGCAACAAGCGTAACATTTGGAATTATATTGATGCCTTGAGTATATCTTGCACCAATGTTGTCTTCTCTATATTCCACATCGCCGATTAGCTTACATCCTTCGTTATACCATTTGTAGTTGGCTACAAGGTTAGAATAATGTGGATTTGTGTTATCTATAACTGCACCGAGGTTAGCAAGTATCTCATCGTTAGTAAGTGAGACATCCCACACGCGGACATCAGACACCAATGCACGCAAGTTCTTAATCGCATTATCTACACCTAGATACATTCCTCTACCTATCGCAAATGTTGCAGGTGTAGGTGCAACTTGGTATGTCAAATTGTAATACATAGATACCGGTTGTCCATTTATATAAATAGCAAGACGCTCTGCATAAGTTTGTCCTTGTCCATTGAATACTACGGCGATATGCACCCATCTATCAAAAGGAATCGCATCATTAGTACCGCAAGTGTAAGTATTGACATTTAGCATATCTACATACACTTTATTCCTATTGTTGGCATCGCCCAATCTAATAACAATATTCTTTCCGAGCGACATCAATATTGCATTTTCATTATTCACAGCATCTTCAGTAGCAAGTTTAAACCAACCTTCCATTGTGAAGTGTGAGCCACCGGAAATAGTCGGCAATGGTTGTCCTTCTATCCAAGAATTGCCACCAGCAAGTTTTGCATAGCCATAAGGAGCAGCGATATGTGCCTGTCTTGCACCTTTCGGCACTCTGGCTTTAAGTGCTACTTGCGATACATCAGAACCACCATCTGTAATAATTTCAAAATAGAGATTGGTGTTGCCATCCCAAACTAAATCTTTGTTAAAGTCAATCGCTAACTTATCACCTACAACTTCTGTTATGTAAGATTGGAATGCTATTGTATCCCACGGACCTTCGTAATAGGTAGTTTGAATGGATGTCGTCTTTGGGAATGCAGCATAACGCACATATACATTTTTCAAATAATACAAAAGATTATCCGCATAACTTCCCTCTATAAGCATTCTACCAATCTTTGAACCTGCCTTCAGTCCTGCATTTGTGAGGTCATTAACTAAAAACATAAATTGGTGGTTTGCATTAAATGGAAACAAACTATCGCCCGATGGCAACTTCGCTTCTACAGCATTATTCACCATTGCGGTTGTCTTAACCAATGGCACATCATAGAATTTATTGTCATCGTATTCGTATGGCTTTGCTAACTTTATTGTTACACCGCCCTCTGGAATACGGAAATCACCAAATGTGGTTTTCGGATGCTGGCGTGTAGTGAATGGAGCGTTCTTTATTATACGCGTATATGCGTGATAGTCCCATTCGCCGCACTCGAATTTGTCGTGTTGCGTCTTTGAGTCACACTTCAATCTATACTTAGCGATGACTTTGTAAAACTTTTCGCTCGCATCGGGGAAGTGGAACATTGCTTGACGTGTGATTATAGAGTCAAAGGTGAATGTTTGCACCACAACAGAATCCACTGCAAGCAGGTTAGTAGATGTAGCCAATGCTACACACAATATTATTGTGTAAAAGAAATACTTTTTCATTTTTTTGTCCTGATTTTATTTAGTTGATAGTTCATTTATTTTTTCGAATAGCAGGAATTCCCTGTATCCATTGGTATCAAAATTATACGACTTCTTGGTAGCGTTGGATTCAAAACTACTCATATCAAGCGTAATTAATACTTTTGTTTTGTTCTTATCTATTTCTGTGACAACAAATCTGCTCTGGCATCTAAATACATCCCAAACTCCACCACGTATAAATGGCGGTTTTAGAGCAAAGTTTTTCATATAGATGAACACCGTATCCGCCTTTTGAGATAGGATACATAATTCAGATTGGCAGATGCCTTTACGCATACCATCATCCAACTCTCTCACTCTATCGGACACTATTTGGCAACCCTCATCGGTAACGATAGTTTGCACTATGCTCCATATTTTATCAAATGGGGCATCGTATGTTTCTTCATACTTATCCTTGAGATATTTATTCACCACATTCTCATCATCTTGAGAGAACGCCGGTGTGACACTGCAAATGAAGGATAATAAAAAAATTGCAGCAAAAATAAAGTAAGCATTGAGTATTTTTTTTTTCATTGTTACTCCGTTGATATTAAATTATACAAATAATGCCTATAAAGTAGTAATTTTTTCAATTATTATTATTATCCAAAGCCCAAATAACACAAAAAAACTTATCTACATTCATAACAATAGATAAGTTTTTTTACAAATTATGCCCTTATCTATTGCTCCTCTACTGCTTCCTCAAAGAGTCCTTCAACAAATGCCTTTGCATCAAATGGCTGCAGGTCATCAATCTTTTCGCCAACTCCAATGTAGCGGACAGGTATTTTCAATTCATTCGCTATTGGAATGACAACACCGCCTTTAGCCGTGCCATCAAGTTTTGTAAGGACAATACCGGTGAGTGGTGCGACCTTTGCGAATTCCTTTGCTTGAAATATTGCATTCTGACCAGTGGTAGCATCTAAGACGAGATATACTTCATCTGGTGCATTCTCTTTTAACTTACGCATCACACGAGTGATTTTTTCTAATTCTGCCATCAAATTTGTCTTATTATGAAGGCGACCAGCGGTATCAATAATTACAACATCTTTGTTTTTTGCTTGAGCCGATTTCAAGGTATCGTAAGCAACAGCAGCAGGGTCAGCACCGGGGTCTTGCTGGACGATATCTACTCCTGCGCGTTGTGCCCAAATCTCTAATTGCTCATTAGCAGCAGCCCTAAAGGTATCCGCTGCACCAATGATTACATCCTTCCCTGCATTCTTATAGTTATACGCCAACTTCCCAATAGTAGTGGTCTTGCCAACACCATTCACTCCGATAACCAAGATGATATACGGCTTGTTATCTGCATCCAATTCGTATAGTCGGTCGTTATCCATAGATGGAGAAGCCACCATCAACTTCTCTATCTCTTGCCGTAACAACTTATACAAATCCTCGGAGTTCTCCCAATTCTCTGACTTAACACGCTTGCGGAGATTTGATATTATTTGCTCGGTGGTATCAATGCCGATATCAGCAAGAATTAGTAATTCCTCAATCTCATCCAATAACGCATCATCAATTTTTCTGCCAACCCCAAGCACAGAACGCAAGTTATTAGAGAATGTTTTACGAGTTTTGGTAAGCCCTTCTTTGATTTTGGTAACGCCGAGCGTTGATTTTACTGCTTCTGTTGTCTTCTCTACGGCGGTTGTTATGGAGGAACTGATTTTAGAGAAAAAGGATTTTTTTTCTTCTTCCTTGTGCTCCTCAATTACCTGCTCCTCTTCTATCTCTTCCTCAATAACTTCTTTTATAACTTCTGCTAATATTTCCTCAACAATTTCCTCTACTGCCACAGCAACTTCTTCTTCCAATAAAATTGGTTCGGGGACAGGTATTTCTTCCGCGGGGATTTCAGTAAAGGGCTGTTCATCCGGTATAATATCTTCTGTTTCGTTATCAGTAGCAAGCGGGACATTAATATGTTCTATATCTGGCTCAGGGGCAGGAGTAGGTTGCTTAGCTACTTCTTCTATTTCCTCGTCTTCTTGCTTAAATGCGGTTGAAATTTTATCTTTTATTTTTGAAAATAAACTCATTTTTGTATTTTTTTTTAATAATAATTACAAAAATAGTATTTTTTTTAATATAAATTATTATCTTTATTGTTTATGATTAAAACGATTAATATTACGAGGATATGAATGGCAAAATCTACAACAAAAGATACAAAGGTAGTAACTAAAAAAACTACTGCTTCTGCTACAAAAGCAAAACCTACTAAGCAAGCGCCCAAAACGGCACCAGCAAAATCAGTAGCAAAGCCAGCACCTAAGAAGGTTGCTGCTAAGAAAGTAGCGCCTTCTACACCAGTCAAATCTATAACTAAGACCACTGCGAAGCCCATTACTAAAAAGGTAGAACCGCTCACTAAGACGCCAACAAAATCTCCTGCTAAACCGGCTACTAAGAAGGTTGAAACGGCTAAAACATCGGCAAAACCTATAGCCAAATCAGCTACTAAGAAGGTTGAAACGGCTAAAACATCGGCAAAACCTATTGCCAAATCAGCTACTAAGAAGGTTGAAGCAACTAAATCACCAGCAAAGCCGATAGCAAAACCCACAACTAAGACACCGGTGAAACCTATCGTCAAGACAGTTGCTAAACCAACTATTAAGAAGGTTGAAGCAACTAAATCACCAGCAAAGCCGATAGCAAAATCCACAACTAAGACACCGGTGAAACCTATCGTCAAGACAGCTACTAAATCACCAACCAAGCCAATAGCAAAATCTATCGCTAAGACAGTTGAGCCAGCGAAGCCGGTTGCTCCAAAACCAATACCTACTAAGAAGGCAGCCATACAATCAAAGCCGTTAGTTGATAAGAATACTACGTTGGATACTCCAAATAAGAAGACAACTATCCGCAACAAAGCCGTTGAACTTCCGCAAAAAATTGGGAAGAAAAAAACTAAAGATACAGAGCAACCTCAATTAGTATTGCCGGTTAAGAAAGTGGCTAAGCCAATCGCTACCAAGAAGGAAGAGTCGGTTACATCTCCGCGCTTTATTGACCCCGACCAGATACCGGCAGACATTAAGCCAGTTCGCTATTCTGATGAGGACTTGTCCATCTTCAAGGAAGTAATTCAAATTGCCAAATCCGAGGCATTGGAAGAATTGTCAATGCTTAAAGAGCGAATGGATGACTTCAATAATTTTGATTTCGCCGAAGAAAGTATGACTTACTCGCTCCATATGGCAGAGCAAGGCACAGAGTCAGTAGAAAAGGAGAAGGCATACTCTCAAATACAACGAACCATTGAGTTTATCCAGAAACTGAACGAAGCACTGAAAAGGATTGAGGATAAGACGTATGGTATATGCCGCAAATGCAAATGCCTCATAGCAAGAGAGCGTCTGCTTGCAGTTCCTATCACTACCCTATCGGCTTCTTACAAAGTGCATAACAAATGTCCAGAGGATAGAATTGATAGAATAGAACGTAGGCAATAGTTTATGAGTGATACTACCATAACGTCTTTCTCTCTCTCCGATACACAGCAAATAGCATTGAACTTTGCTAACGCCCTGAGTATTGGCGATGTGGTTGTATTCAATGGTGATTTGGGCGTTGGTAAGACGGAGTTCATTCGTGCAATATGTGAGGCGATGGATGTATCGCAAGTTGTGACGAGTCCTACATTCACTATCATCAATCAATACGAAGGAGTATTTAGGAATAATGACATTACCATATTCCATATAGATTTGTATAGAATAAATAAAGCAGATGAGTTATTAGAATTGGGCTTCTCAGAGTTGTTTGATACTCCCAATGCCCTGTTCTTTATTGAATGGGCAGAGAACGCTTTCGGTATGCTACCCGAGTATCAGCACAAGGTAACCATTACACCAAGAGAAAATGAAACAGAACGTATTATAGAAATAAATAGAGATTGAATATGAAAATACTTAAAATAATTTTAATTATAGTTGCAGTAATCATCGCTGTCTGTATTGGAATAACCGCCTACTATGGTGGCTTTCATACAGTGGAATTTGCTACTTCAGAGCAAGGTGGTGAGATACTTGTATATGAGGACTTTACCGGTGATTACAGCAGAACCGGCGAAGTTACAGGACGTGTCTATAATAAATTGAAGAATGACTTTGGTATAGAAACAACAAAAGGTTTCGGCTACTATTTTGATAATCCCGATTTGGTGGAAGCATCCAAGTGTCGTGCGCAAATCGGTTGTATCCTTAATCCATCCGATAGCGGAAGGATTGAGGAACTATCCAAAGCGTTCAAGATTCGCATCTTCCCAAAAGGGCAATACACATTTACCGATTTCCCATACAAGGGAATGGCATCTATTTTCGTTGGTATGATGAAGGTCTATCCGGAATATACAAAACTCGCAGACACAAGCAAAGCAGACCTCAAAGGTCCGCTAATGGAGATTTACGACGTTGCCAACGAAACCATTACCTATCGCATTTGTCCGTGTGCAATGCTGGAAGTGGAATAATACGCTATACTAATAAGATGATTCTACAAAATAAACTAAATATCAACGAGCAAATAGAGCTACATCTGGCTGAAGAGAAAATTAGCAAGCAAAAAGCAAAACAACTCTTTGACACAGACGAGATAAACAATATTGAAGTTGGAACTTTTTGTGGATTGGCACAAATTCACTACTACTTATTTTGCGATATATATGATTTTGCGGGTAAAATAAGAGATGTCAATATATCTAAGGGAGATTTTCGCTTTGCTCCATTACTCTATCTGACCGAATCGCCCAAAAATATAGATAAAATGCCTCATAGGACTTTTGATGAAATCATTGAAAAATACGTGGAAATGAACATTGCACATCCATTTAGGGAGGGAAATGGTAGAGCAATGAGAATTTGGCTTGACCTGCTTTTGAAAAAAGAAATTAAACAAGTAGTTAATTGGAATTTAATAGATAAAGAGGATTATCTATCGGCAATGGAACGAAGCGTTGTTCGTTCCATTGAAATCAAGCACCTTTTGCATCAAGCATTGACCGATAAGATTAATGACCGAGAAATATTTATGAAGGGAATCGATATAAGTTATTATTATGAAGGATATTACGAATATAAGACGGAGGAATTATAGAGTATGAATCCATATTTAGAGCAAATAAAGAAAGAACTTGTAGGAACTACCGTCCCAATGGTTTCCGTTATCGTTCCGCTGTATAATTATCAGGAGTATGTGTTGGAGACCATTGAGTCGGTGGTGAAGCAGACGTATAAGGATTGGGAATTGATTATTGTGGATGATTGTAGCACGGATGATTCGTATAATATTGTGAAAGAGTATGTGCATAGCCATCCTCAATATCCGATATGTCTTTGGCAGAATGAGCGAAATAGTGGGATATCTGCTACTCGCAATGTTGGTTTGAAGAAAGCAAAAGGAAAATATATTTTGCTATTAGATGCCGATGACAAAATAGCGGAAAAAGCATTGGAAAAATATATCTCTGCTATTGAAAGAGAAGATGCAGATATTTGCTATTCCCAAACCCAATTATTCGGAACAGAGGATGGAATATGGGAACTTCCACCAGCAAATTGCTTTAAGTATAATCCTTGGGGCTGTTCTATAAATCCAACTTGCTTGTTCAAAAAAGCAATATTGGAAAAAGTGGGCGGATTTGCAGAAGATATGCGAGCAGATGAGGATTGGCAATTTTGGGCAAGTTTCGTAATAAAAGGAGTTACAAAATATACAAAAATAGATGAGCCGCTATTTTTATATAGGAAACACGGTAACTCTTTAACTCAGTTAGGCAAAACAGACCACACACTTCGCGCAAAATTAGTTTTACATAATAAGGAATTTTATAATAAATATTATGTAATGTGGGCAAAAGGAATATTGGCTGATGAGCCCGATTGTATTTCCCTGATTAACGAATTTCATCATTTATTGCCAGATTTTCTTACATTATTGGGCTATTTTGAAAGAGAAAATTGGGATTATATAAAGCAAGAATTAAATGAAAAGTTCTTGCCGATGGTTGCATCGGGTTGTATCCTCACACCAATTCCAGTTAATATGCCCGATGGCTCTACCATTGAATTAGAATATTTACCACACCACACATTAACCATTGGTCATAAGGCAAAGGCATCGAACTCCATAAACTCTGCATTGTGAATCTGGGCAGTTAGCGAAAAAGCCGTGATAGACAAAAAATACAATGGCATCTTTCCTACATAGGTCTCACATTTATTTGTTATCCAGCCATCCACTCGGATTTGTGTTGCAAAAAATACGATTTGGCTGCATCATATTCATTGGGAATAACTCCGTCAAGTATCGCATTCTCTATATTCGTCTTTATTATTCCAACCAATTTGCTTGGAGGAATATTGCATGTCTCCATAATCTCCTCACCACGCACCGGCGACTGAAACTCCCTCAACTTGTCCTTCTCCTGCACGTCAATTACCTTCTGAGCCACTATGTCGTAGTTGTTAAGATACTTTTGCGTTAGATTGGGATTCTTAGATGTGATGTCGCATCGGCAGAGCAAAAACAAATCCTCCAATGCATCGCCAGCACTCACCGCAAGCCGTCTAACCGCAGAGTCAGTAACTTCGCCATCCACTAATTGCATTGGTCGCAAATGCAAACGAATAAGTTTTTTTATATAGTCAATGTGGTCAAGTGGCAGTTTAAGTTTGCGAAAAATTGGCTCTACCATTCGTGCGCCTCTCTCCTCGTGTCCGAAGAAATGCCAGCCACTTCCTTCTATGAATCGCTTGGTTCGCGGCTTTGCGATGTCGTGAAACAGCGCAGCGAAACGCAACCATAAGTTATCCGATTTCTCCGATATGTTATCCAACACCTTGAGAGTATGGTAAAATACGTCCTTGTGAGCGAGCAGTTGTCCCTGATTGTCTTCTTTGGATTCTACGCCAACAAGAGCGGTGAGTTCAGGGAATACGTGCTGCAATACGCCCGTTTTATAGAGTATATGAAAGCCGATGCTTGGCTTGCTGGTAGCCATTATTTTCATTAACTCATCGCATATTCGCTCTTGGGATATGATGGAAATTCTATTGCACATTGATGTAATAGCATCTATTGAGGAAGGCGCAAGTTCAAATTGAAGTTGTGCTGCAAACCTCGCAGCACGCATCATACGCAACGGGTCATCGGAGTAAGTGATTGTAGGGTCGAGCGGAGTGAGCAGTTTCTTATCGTTGATATGTTGATAGCCATTGAATAGGTCTATGATTTCGCCGATACGTCCGTTGTTGATACTTGCAGCCATTGCATTGACGGTAAAATCTCTACGCTTCAAATCGTCTTCTAACGTGCCATCGGTAGTAATTGGATTGCGTGAATCCGGCAGATACTCCTCTTTGCGAGTGCCAACAAATTCAATGTTGGTGCCACCAATTGGCACAAGTGCAGTGCGAAACCTTTCGTAGATTACCGCTTTGGAGTGAAAATGCTTCGCAACCACTTTCGCAAATTCAATTGCATCACCGACAACAGTGCAATCAATATCTGTGCGTATCTTACCTAACAAAGCATCACGGACATAGCCACCAACAACATATACCTCTATGTTGTGCTTATCTGCAAGTTTGCCTATTTCAAGGAGAATGGGTTCGGTTATTTCTATTTTGTGTTTAATCAATTTTAAATAATTCCAATTAATTATATCTGCCGATGGTGAAGAGTAGATTGCGTCGAGCATTAAGATAGACGTATGTTGCCGTAATTTTGTTTATTTGAGCAGTGATGAATTGCGTGTTCGCCGTAATGTAATCGGTAATGGTAGCAATGCCGGTATTAACTTTCTCCTTGTTTGACTCGAAGTTCTGTGCAGCAGCAGTAAGCGATGTCTCTGATATTTGCAATGCCTTCTCCGATGATTGCAAATTGAAATATGCCGTCTGGACTTCCGCTTTAATGCTCTGTTCCAATTTCAATATCGCAGTGTTTTGTCGTTGATAACTCAGTTCATATTGCTGTGATTGTAGGTCAGTATTGTAGTTGTTGAATATAGGAACATTGAGTGAGATACCAACTGAACCGCCAAGGTTATCCGAAAAATCATCGAAGTTATAAGCACTCCAACCATAGTTTAGAGATGCCGATAAAGTAGGATAATAAGAGCCATCGGCTGCACTCTTAGACAACTCCGCATTATGCTTAGCGGTCTGCTCGCTGGAGTAGTCAATGCGGTTCTTGAATGCAAGCGAAATGGAGTTCTGCAAATCGCCAATGTTGCTTCTGAATGCTGACACATCCGCATCGTCAATCTCACTTGGTATCGTCTCATCTGCGAATTCAGCATCAGCCGATGGGTCTTGTCCCATAATGGTAAGAAGTGTTTGCTTGGAGGTATTGACATCAATCTCCGCATAGAGCAGTTGTATCTCCTTATTGCCGAGTTCTGCTGCCTGAGACAGCACCATATCAACGGCTATTACGCCAGCTTCATATCTTGCTTGCATATTTGCGAGTTGTATCTTACTTGACTCAATGTCTTCCTTGCGTGCCTTTACGATTTCTTGCTGGCGAATAATATTGACAAATTGAGTATAGACACTGAGCTTTAGTTGCTCGGCGAGGTATTGTGTTTGCAACTCCGTGAGTTTGGCTGAGTTGTCTGCTATGTCGTGGTTGGCTTCACGCTTTCCTCCATCATAGATGAGCATATTGGCTTGCAACTGCATTGAATAGTTATTGAGATAGGGAGAGTCCTGATTAGTAATAGTGCGGCTATATCCAGCGCTACCACTGAGCGAAGGTAGATATGCCCCGAAGGCACTCTTCTGCAATACTGCATCATAATCCTTTTGATATGTTTGGAACAGCAGGTCGTAATTGTTACGCAACGCCGATTCTATGCAATCGTTAAGAGAGTATTTAGTTTGTGAGTAAAGAAAAGCATTGGTAGCCACTGCCAGCAATAGCATTATTGTTATTTGTAATTTTGCTTTCATACATTAAGGTAATAGAAATATAAAGTGCAAAAATACGTTATTTTAGTGGAAAAATAGCAATATTGGGCAATAAAAGAAAATAGTGGATAAAAAAAAGAGCAAATAGTTTGTTATTATCCGAATTATTTGTATTTTTACGCACGTGATAAAGGGAGTTTCCCCAAAATTATGCGATAAATTTTAACACATATATTTTATAAACAAATTAACGGAGTAATCTTTTAATGAAAAGATTCACAAATGTAATCATCATAATACTCGCTTTAATAGTGGCGGTATTATTCTTCAACCTTGTTCTAGGTGCGCCCGGCAACTTTAACGATGTAGACAAAGCAGAACCAATTAATGCACTCGGTATGGTTCACACAGGTGGTCCGCTTGTAGCACTGCTCATCAGCTTTATCATCATTGCAGTTGTTTATTTCATCGAACGCTTTTTGTCTATCAACAAAGCAAAGGGCAAGAACGACCCAGTTCAGTTTATCCGCAAAACACTCGGAGAACTTGAGAAAGGCAACTTAGAAGTTGCACTCAAAGAATGCGATAACCAACGCGGCTCTGTCGCAAACGTATTACGTGCTGCTATCGCTCGTTTCAAAGAAATTGAAACAGACGAAAATTATGGTCCAGAAAAGAAAATGGGCGAAGTTCAACGTTCTATCGACGAAGCATTGAACTTAGAAACCCCACTTCTTGAAAAGAACCTCGTAATTCTCTCAACCGTTGCATCTATCGCAACAATGATTGGACTTTTAGGAACAACACTCGGTATGATTAGAGCGTTTCGTGCATTGGCAGATAGTGGAACAGTATCCGCTACGCAACTATCTATCGGTATCTCTGAGGCATTGTATAATACCGCTGGCGGTCTTATTGCAGCTGTTATCTCAATCGTATCCTACAACTTCTTTACAACAAAAGTTGATAGTTTTGTCTATATGATTGACGAAGCAATCCTCAATGTTACACATATCTTCACAAACAAAATTAAGAAATAGTATTTCATAACGGAATACATTCCTAATCGTGAAGAAGTTTTTTACATTAATTATAGGAAAATAAATGTCAAAGAAAGTAAAAGTAAAACGTCTGGGCTTTGCAATAGATATGACCCCGCTCGTTGATATTACATTCTTGTTGCTTACATTTTTTATGTTCACGGCTACTTTTAAGTCGGCTGCTGAAAGCGAGCAGAAGTTCGTAATCAGACGCCCAGCGACTACCCCAGTGGATTCCAGTAAGTTGCCAGACCGCGACCTCGCTACCATCAAAGTAGCGATAGATACCCTCACTCTTGATACCATATACTTCTACGAAGTAGTAAACGAGAATGATAGAAATGTGGTATGGCAAAATACGCCGGGTATCCCCCCTGAGCTTCTAACCAAAGCCCAGTTGCCCTGTAGCAAAGAACTACTAAACGAACTTGTTCGCAACACGAGAATGGCAAATCCGACAACGTCATTCGCAATAGATGCTGACCAGCGATTGCGGTTTGAATGGATAAACGATGCGATGGATATTCTTCGCAAGAACCGCGCTACTGTATTCAGATATGTAACTGACAAAAAGCAGTAGGTCATTACCATTTCTTCCTCCACCGAAGTGGTGGAGGAGGGGAATTGGTGAAATCCAAATTACTCCAACCCGGGCATATTTATGGATGTGCGTGTGTGGGCGGAATTATGGATATTTATGGAAAAAGGAGTTATGGAACAAAACCAGTTGTATTACGGCGATAACCTTGATGTGTTGCGCAAAAATATAAAAGATGAAAGTATAGATTTATGCTACATAGACCCACCTTTTAATTCAAGTAGAAATTATAGCCAGATATTCCAAAATTCAGGCAAAGAAACTGCGCAAGTCCAAGCATTTGTGGATACTTGGACTTGGGATGATGCAGCAGCAATGGCTTATCAGGAGCTTAAAGAAAAACCGACACTGCTTTCTCATAGACCATATTTGTTCATTATGAATATGATTGAAATGTTTGGAATGTGCGATATTACAGCATATTTGTTATATATGGCGTTTAGAATAAAGGAAATTTATAGAGTGTTGAAACCAACAGGAAGTTTTTATTTGCATTGTGACCAAACAGTAAGCCACTATTTGAAACTATTGTTAGATGGAGTTTTTGTATCCCCAAATGGAACATTTAAAAATGAAATAATTTGGAAGCGAGGAACAATGAAAGGTGGAAAATCTAAAAGTCATCAATATGCCAGAAATCACGATGTTATTCTCTTCTATACAAAAGGCATTGACTATACATTTAATAAGCCATTTATAGATTTTTCAGAGGATTACAAAAAAAGGTTTAAATATAATGATGACGACGGAAGAGGTTTTTACAGAAAAGACCAACCCATAGGACCAAGAACAGAAATGAAATTAGAGAAATTAAAAAAGGAAGGGAGAGTATTTACAGATAAAGATGGAAAGTTAAAAATTAAGCATTATCTTAATGATTATGAAGGTGTTGCTGTTGATGATAATTGGATTGATATAAAAGAAATAAATGTTATGGCAAAAGAGCGTTTAGGTTACCCGACACAAAAGCCAGAAGCATTATTAGAGCGTATAATACTGGCAAGTAGCAACGAGGGCGATGTAATTTTGGACGCTTTCTGTGGATGCGGAACAACAATTGCTGTAGCACAACGACTTAACAGAAAGTGGATAGGAATTGATATAACTTATAATGCAATAGCGATAATAAAAGAGCGTTTAATAAATGCTTATGGGAAAAAATTCACTTCCGAATTCATAGAATTGGGAGAGCCCAAAGACCTTAATAGTGCGAAACAACTTGCTTTACGAGCAGGTGATAACAGAAAAGAATTTGAAAAATGGTCTATTGCCAAATATAGCAATAATCAGGCATTTGTAAATGATAAGAAAGTTGGAGATGGCGGAATAGATGGATTAGCATATATGAATGTTGATAAAAATGAAACAAAGAAGATATTGTTTTCGGTTAAGTCAGGAGAAAAACTAACGCCTTCTGTTGTTAGAGATTTATTTGGAGTCGTAGAACGAGAGGACGCAGCAGTCGGAATATTAATTACATTATATCCATTTGAAAATCTAATAAAAGAAGCCAAAAAATATGGGTTCTATAAAAACCCTATGACCGGGAATTTATTCGAAAAAATACAAGTAGTTGACATTCAAGAAATAATCGATGGAAAGAGGTTAGAACTACCATCTATTGATGTACTAAAAAAAGCAGAATTTATTGGATTAGATAAACAAAATGAAATGAATATCTAAGCAAAACAACACAACAACTATAAGAAACTTTTTATTATAAAATATACAGGAGATAAATTATGTCAGGAGGCGGTGCTGCACTTGGCAGTGGCGGTGGAAAAGCCAAAAGAGGAAGTTCAAAACGCAAAAAAACAAAACGCGTAGGGTTCTCCCTCGATATGACCCCACTTGTGGATATAACATTTTTGTTGCTAACATTCTTTATGTTTACAACAACGATGGCTGCTCCCCAAGCATTGGATATGACAATCCCACCCGAAATTGACGTGGAAGTAGAAGTGCGAGAGTCCGAACTCTTGTCTATCTTTGTTCGCGCCGATAACAAACTATTCTGGGCAAAAGGTTCTGAAGACCCGAAACCACTTACTTTGAAAGAAGTAAAGGCACTTTCCACTAAAGAAAACTTAGACCCAGCTGTAAAAAACAAATTAATCGTTGCCCTAAAGACCTCAAAAGATGCAAGTTATGGTCTTATCGTTCAAATTCTTGACCAGTTGAATCTCGCTGAAGGCGTTATTACTACTGAAATAGCCAAAGAATTGGACGCAAATGGACAACCAACTGCGCGTCAACGCAGATTTACCATTGCACTTTTAACAGATGATGAAGTTACAAAATTAGAAGGAGCACAATAATATGAGTAAAACAAAACCAGATACCGTAATCGCTATCGGTATGGATGAAGTGCCATTACCGTCGCTTTACGGTGCCGCAGAACTGAAGTTCTTTATTAGGAAGAATACGTATAGAGGCGCAATCTATGCACTTATCATCTTGCTGCTGTTCTTGTTGTTCAATATCATACAAGGGCAAGTAGAGCGTGCTGCATTGGATGTAAAGGTTGCTCCTATTGTTAAGATGTCCATAGAGGATTTGCCGCCACCAGATGCAGACCAAGCCGATTTACCACCTCCACCAGAAGTGGTAATCAATACCGGTCCTGCAGCGAGAGCCGGTAATCCTATACCGGTTCCAGATGCACAAATCGCTCCCGATATGAAGGAGTTCGCTACTATTGATGTGGCAGACCGTGCATCATCACAAGGTGGTGATGGAATTGATGCTGGTGGCTTCGCAGGTAATATTGACTGGAATAAAACAGAAACGAAAGTCGAAACTCTAAAAGAAAAAGAGCCAGACCCAGATGATTTTATTGCAGTTGAGAAAGACCCAGTTATTGATATTAAGAAATTGCAGGGATTAGTTATATATCCTGAAATGGCTAAGAAAGCAGGCATAGAAGGAACAGTTTATGTTCGCGCATTAGTCGATAAAAATGGCAAAATATCAAAAGCAATTATAGAGTCGTCAGATAATAAAGCACTGGACCCCGCTGCCATCAAAGCAATGATGGACTATGGCTATGCTACTCCTGCAGTAAATGGAGGTCAACCGGTAACTTGCTGGATAACCGTTCCAATTAAGTTCCAACTACGATAAGCACACACTTCACTTTAAGAAAGGGCGTATATCTGATATGCGTCCTTTTTTTACAATAAGTAAAAAAATATAAGATTTAAACTATAGTTTTAAACTTTTTTGCCGATATTGTAAGAAAACTAATGAGTATAAAAATATTTGGTGGTTTCATAAAAAAATATTAGTTTAGTAGTGAAACATAAATAGAAAATATACGTTAAATATTTAATGACGCAAAAGGAGTTGCACAAAGTCATTAATGGGAGGACTCATTGAGAACTCCAAAAAACAGCAAAATGGGTATGCTGTATAATATTGTAGGGTAGACGGACAAGGATATATCTACTCAATAACCCTAGGAAAAAAGAAAACGACAGGATGTCCACAAAATTTTATTCACGTTGCTTAATTTTAGAAACACGGAGGTTACTATGGCAACTGCAATTTATAGTGGCGCAAGAGTACGCACAAACATCCCAGCAGAAAACGCTTATAATGCTTTAACAGCAGCTGGACAAAAGATCGCTACAGGTCAATTACGTTTATCAACAGGCAAGAGAATTAACTCAGCAGCAGACGATGTCGCTGGTTATATCACTTCCAAATCACTATCAGCTAGAAATGGCTCCTTAAAAGCTGCAAAACAAGCAGCCGGTGACGCTAAAAACGTAACTGCTATTGCTCAAGATTCACTTGAACAAATTAACGATTTAATGACTCAAATCAAAGATGCAACTGCACAAGCTTCAGCAGGCGCATTAGGCACAGACGAAAAGATTTCCCTTGCAAAGGGCGCTTTCCGTTTGGCTCAACAAATCCAGTTTATCACTGATTCAACTGTATTTGGCGGACAACAATTACTACAAGGTAATTACTCAGGTAACTGGGTAACTGGCTATTCAGCAGTAAATGATTTAATGACTATCGGTATTGACCTCGACTTCAAAGAAGCCGGCGCTAAAAATGGTGGCTCATTTGGTACCGCTGGCGGCACAGGTTCTGCGAGCAAAAACGACAGTTTGTATAATATCCAAACTGGCGACGAGGCTTATTTTGATTTGAATGCTACACACGACCAGCTCTATACCAACTTGGACGTTACTGACCCAACTGCAAATGCTAATGGATTGGATAATAATCCTGATGCAATAGTAAATGGTCAGGCCTCACCTGGTGGACCTTCTTACTCTTATGGTAAGTTTGGCTCAACAGGTCTTGGAACAGGACACTTTGCTGGTATCACTGGTTTGAACTTAGGAGATTTAGACCTCGTAAGTACTGAAAATTTAGGTATCTTCAGTTCAGACAGAGTTCAAACTACGATGAAGAGCATTACAGAAGCAATTAACAATGTAAACAAAGTAGCAACTTATCTTGGTGGAATCCAAGTTAGATTGACTTCTCAGGAAGAAACTCTAACTAGCCAGATAACGAATTACAAAGCTGCAATCTCCAGAATTGAAGATGCAGATGTTGCCGCAGAACAAATGGGCTTGATACAAGCACAGTTCTTACAAAGCGCATCATTAACTTCGTTAGCTCAAGCAAACCAGAATCCAAGTGAGTTCTTGCAATTACTACGTTAATAGCGTTTCGGATGTTGTAATAACTATTAACAACGGATTGTTGGGTTATTACATATACTAAAACAACAGCAGGTAACTCACATTATTTGAAAAGATAACGTGTGATACCTGCTGTTTCTTTTTGTATCACTTTTGCAAACTAATTTTTGAAGTTTAGTATTGCATTGAACTTTGAAAATTTGTGCCACGCACTATAAATTATCTATACTTTGTTTGCACCCGCTTATAAAGTATATTCACTTGAGCTGGTAGATTCACTAACAGGATGTCACCCAAAATCTCCAGAGCAACTCAAGAGTGCATAATGGGTATTGCACTATAATATTATCATTTAGACGGATAAGGATATATCTAAATGACAATCTTAGGATAACATAACGGCAGGAGCCCAATCATTAACGTTGTAAATTTCTTAGAACACGGAGGTTACTATGGCAACGGCAATTTATAGTGGCGCACGAGTACGCACTAATATTCCAGCAGAGAACGCATACAATGCACTATCATCGGCTGGACAAAAGATCGCAACCGGTCAATTACGTCTTTCCACAGGAAAGAGAATCAATTCAGCAGCAGACGATGTTGCTGGTTACATTACATCCAAATCATTAGCGGCAAGAAATGGTTCGCTAAAGGCAGCAAAGACCGCAGCCGGCGATGCAAAGAATGTAACAGCTATTGCACAAGATTCATTAGAGCAAATTACAGATTTGCTTACACAGATTAAGGATTCCGCAGCACAAGCAAGTGCTGGTGCATTAGGCACAGACGAAAAGATTTCCCTCGCAAAAGGTGCTTTCCGTCTTGCACAACAGATACAGTTTATTACTGACTCTACCGTATTCGGCGGTCAGCAATTACTACAAGGCAACTACTCGGGTAACTGGGTAACAGGTTATAGCGCAGTAAATGACTTAATGACTATTGGTGTAGACCTTGCGTTTGCAACTGGTGGTGCTAAAAATGGTGGTTCATTTGCTGATTCTTCCAAAAAGAACGATAGTTTGTATAATATACAAACCGGCACTGCAGCATTCTTTGACTTAAATGCTACATACGACCAGCTTACTACTAACCTTGGTTCTCCCACCACAGTTGTTGGCTCAAATCACTTTGGTGGTATCACCGGATTGAACTTAGGAGAATTAGATTCTGTTTCATCTTCAAACCTAGGCATATTCAGTTCAGACAAAGTTCAGACAACAATGAAGAGTATCACAGAAGCAATCAATAACGTAAACAAAGTAGCGACTTATCTTGGTGGCATTCAAGTGAGATTAAACTCACAGGAAGAAACTTTGACAAGCCAGATAACTAACTACAAGTCAGCAATCTCCAGAATAGAGGATGCAGACGTAGCATCAGAACAAATGAGTTTAATTCAAGCACAATTCTTACAAAGTGCTTCATTAACTTCATTAGCACAAGCGAACCAGAATCCAGAGCAATTCTTGCAATTGCTACGATAGTATCAATGAAATTGAATTTGTAGGGGTTCAAAATTTTGAGCCCCTGCAATATTCGTAATTTATATTAGAAGGTAAAATATTATGGCATCAGCAATGTATAGTGGCGGCAGAGTCCGCACAAATATGCCAGCAATGAACGCCTACAATGCTTTGATAAAAGCAGGACAGGATATTGCGATGGCACAATTACGCTTATCTACCGGAAAGCGTATCAATTCAGCTGCTGATGATGTGGCTGGATATATAACATCACGTTCATTAATGGCTCGCAATGGTTCATTAAGAGTGGCTAAGCAAGCAGCAGGTGATGCAAAAAATGTAACAGCTATTGCACAGGATTCACTGGAACAAATTGGAGACATACTTACACAGATTAAGGATTCAGCCGCACAAGCAAGTGCAGGTGCATTAGGCACAGACGAAAAAATCTCTTTGGCAAAGAGCGCCTTCCGTTTAGCACAACAAATCCAATTTATTACTGATTCTACTGTATTCGGCGGACATTCGCTGTTGGATGGGAATTTCAAGGGAGATTGGGTGACAGGTTACTCTGCCAACAATAATATAATGACCATCGGTATAGACCTGAATTTCAATAATGCAGGTAGTTACGGTAGTGTATCGGCAAAGAATAATAGTATGTATAATGTTGTAAGTGGAAGTGCCAATCCGTTCAGTTTGAATGCTACAGGCGACCAATTAGGTAGCAATGCTACTGCGTCTGGTTCATTTGGTGGCGTTACCGGATTAAACTTAAAGGATTTAGATAGTGTGTCAGCGGATGACCTTGGAATATTCTCTGCAGAGAATATTCAGACAACGCTTAAGAGTTTGAGTATAGCAATTAACAACGTAAATAAAGTAGCAACATATTTAGGAGGTATACAAGTGAGATTGGATTCACAGGAACAAACCCTAACAAGCCAGATAACAAATTATAAATCGGCTATTTCACGTATAGAAGATACCGACATAGCGGAAACTCAAATGAAATTGATACAAGCGCAATTCTTACAAAATGCTTCATTAATATCATTAGCACAAGCGAATCAAAATCCGAATGATTTTTTGTCGCTATTACGTGGATAAAATAATAAATACTTAAAACAACAATAATTTAAATTTAAATGGGGTTCAAAATAATTTTGAACCCCATTATTTTTGTGAGTGATATTGAATTGCATTTAATTATGCGTGATATGCTTCCAATTCTTTTATAAGAGTGGATATTTCCTGCATTTTATCTGCTATTTCTATATCTTGCGGGCATTTAGGTAAGCATTCTCTACAGAAGGTGCATTTTACTGCTTGCTGCTTGGCTGGTATTTTATTCATCTTACCGAGATAGATTCTACGGCTTCTTTCAAACTCTTTTTTATCTCTGCTGCTGTTGCGCAAATCATCTAAGTTAGGGAGATTGCCTTCGGTAATACATTCGTTATGCACGCGAAAAACTTCGGCAATGTGTATGCCTGCAGGGCAAGGTGGAGAGACGCAATAGTCGCAATATGTGCAAGGAATTGGTGATGTCTTGTTATACGCAGCGAGTGCAGTTTCAATCACCTTTCTATCTTGCTCTGATAATTCTTTGAAGTCGGACATCGTTTTTACATTATCCACAACTTGCTCCATAGTAGACATACCGCTTAGCACATTCAATGTATTTGGCAGAGAGGCACACCAACGAATAGCCCAAGATGCAACACTCATATCGGGAGCAGCATCGGTAAATACTTTGCACGCTTGCGGAGTAAGAGTGGCTAGCATTCCTCCACGAACTGGCTCCATATAAATGGCTTGGATACCGCGTTTATTTAATTCGTCATATAGGAATTTTCCATCAATGCTCCAATCGTAATAGTTGTTCTGTATCATACAGAAGTCCCATTTGTATTGGTCTGCTAGTGCCGGAAATTCTTCTGCTGGTCCGTGGAATGAGAAGCCGAGACGCTTGATGCGTCCATTTGATTTTTCACTAATTAAGTATTCCAATCCGCCGGTATCTTTATATGATTCTGTGAATTGCGCGAGCGAACGCAATGAATGCAGGAAGAAGAAATCAATATATTCAACTTGACATCTCTGCAACTGCAATGCAAATATTTCTTTTGTGCGTTCCAGTGGGTCAGTGCTTTTGACTAATCCATTTGGGTCTGTTCCGAGTATCGCCGGAGTTGGCATCTTTGTAGCGAGGTAAAAACTTTCTCTTGGATAACGCTTCAATGCTTTGCCGACAAATGGTTCAGACATACCTTTATGGTAGAACCACGCTGTATCGAAGTAATTCACGCCATTTTTGTATGCGTAGTCAATCATATCCAATGCAAGCGGTTCATTGATGCTTCCTTTGTCGTTTTCATCCAATATAGGAAGTCGCATATTGCCGAATCCGAGTAGCGATATTTGAGCATCACTTACTTTGTCCTTGCGTTTAATTACGGATAGTAGCGTGGATTTTTCTAAATCTGCTTTTTCTCCGAGTGGAGTAAATTTCACTCCGCAATACACAGCAGCAACACCGACAGCACCAATACCGAGGTATTTTAGAGCGGAGCGACGAGACATTTTTTTGTCATCAGCACTTTTGTTATTATCGGCTTGGCTATCAGAATTATTATTGTTATTGTTTTCGTCCATATTTGTCAATAAATTATGTTTTTAATATTTGTTTTGTTTATAATAGGAATGCAAAAACTGCATCTACTAGCACTATTAGAAAGATAGATGTAACAACGCTTGATGTCGTATATCTACCGACGCTTTCAGCCCCCCCACTCACTTGGAAGCCCTTGAAGCAGCCGACTACAGCAATGATACCGCCGAAGATGAAGCTTTTGAATATTCCACCAAGCACATCGGCATAAGATAGTGAGGAGTCAAGTAGTTCCATTTGGAATTCGGCGAAGTTAATGTTTAGCACAGCATTCCCGGCAAAGTAGCCACCGATAATACCGGCAATATTGCAGATGCTTACCATTAGCGGTAACGATATGATTGTGGCTATAAGACGTGGGAATACTAAGAAATACTGTTTATCGAATCCGAAGGATGTTAGCGCATCCACTTCATCAGATACACGCATCGTTCCGATTTCCGCAGTGAAGGCAGAGCCGGTTCTACCAGCAATGATAATGCCAACCATCAGTGGAGATAGTTCGCGTGTAACAGCAATGCCGACAAGTGAAGCGAGGAATGAGCCAACCCCAAAGCGTGAGAGTTGCAAAGCACCGACATAGCCAATGATTATGCCGATGAGGAACACTATTAGCAAGCATATACCGATGGAATTAACGCCTACGCGGATGAGGAAGTTTGGCAATTCTGTCCATCTAACTTGCGAGAAGTTTTTCGGTAATGTTACAATGTGAATAGCGACATCGCCAATAAATTCTACGAATTTGAGTAAGTCGCTACATACTGTTTTGGCACTGTTTCCAAGTCCTTCAAAAAATGCGGTGAATATATTTTTCTTTTCTTTGCGTAACTTTCCTGGTTTGTGGGATGCTAAGTATGATTGGTAACTATCAAAGAATTCGTTTTCACTAACGACAACGAGATGGATAGAGTTCATCTTGCAATACTGTTTCAATTGCTCTACCATTATGTATAGGAAACTATCGAAAATTAATTTGCTATCTATTTTCACAGATAGAGAAGACAAGCCGGCGAATTCTTTATTGTAATCGAATAGGTTAAAGTAACCGCTATTGGAATATGTAGCCGGAGCCACAATATCAATAGCAGCAGTATCGCCCATTCTATTAAATAGAATGTAATCGCTTACGTTTACTTTCTTTTTATTAATTTTCATAACTTTAAATTTACTAATTTTATTGCAAATAACTATTATTGTTCACTAATTATTTATCTTTGTTATATAATTTATTAAAAAGAAACAAATAAATGCAATTAGAAGAACAAATAATAGAAATACTTACATCGGCAACTGATTTAGTTAGATTGTTAGATATATCTAAAGCACTGCATATAAAGTCGGATACTCCGGAATATGATGAGTTAGTAGCAACGCTGAACTCGCTGGCTGAGGATGGAATAATAGAGAGACATAGTCGCAGACGCTTCTCTATATCGGAAGTGCCACAAGCAAAGCAAACTCAAACATTTGCAAATGGGATTATTGGCATTCTACATTTAGCAGAGAATTCTGGTATAGTGGAAACCGAAGATGCGGATTATCCATCTATCGTTATACCAAATAAACTCCTTAACACTGCCCTTGATGGCGATGAAGTGAGAGTGAAATTAATTTTACAGAAGCAAAAGAAAACTCCTCGCGGAGAAATCATTGATGTTGTTAATCGCAACAATAGGACTATTGCTGGAACGGTGGAATTTGATGGCGACTTCTACTTCCTTGTGCCGGATAACGATTCGCTTGATATTGACTTCCTTATTCCAATGAAAGACCTACTTGGTGCAAGGAATGGCGATAAAGCGATTGCGGAATTCGTTCGGTGGGATAATCCAAATAAGAATCCACAAGTTCGGATACTTGAAATTATTGGCAGAGCCGGCGAGCCGGTTGTAGAATACGAAACAATTCTTATAGAATATGGATTAGTAGAAGCATTTCCTAATGATGTATTGCACGAAATTAAGAATGTAAAACAGCCGAACAATAAGGAAGTGCCCGATAGATTGGATTTGCGGAATGAAGCAGTTATTACCATTGACCCAGTAACAGCAAGGGATT
Organism: Ignavibacteria bacterium; assembly: GCA_031261605.1. GTDB lineage: Bacteria > Bacteroidota > Ignavibacteria > Kapaibacteriales > UBA2268 > WRLB01. The sequence continues at coordinate 30,643 of JAISJI010000055.1, forward strand.
TTGATGATGCGCTTTCGTTACAACAATTGGAGAATGGCAATTACCAAATTGGCGTTCATATTGCCGATGTCAGCTACTATGTAGGTGAAGGAACAGCACTCGACAAAGAAGCGTATAGACGTGGAAATAGCGTCTATCTTGTGGATAGAGTTGTGCCTATGCTTCCTGAGAAATTGAGCAATGAAATATGCTCTCTCAATCCGGATGTAGTGCGTTATACGTTCACTGTGCTGATGGAATTGGATGACAATTTAGAAGTGGTTGCGTATAACATTACGCCATCTATGATTAAGAGTTGTCGTAGATTTGATTACGATGAGGTGCAGGATATTATAGATACCGGTGTGGGTGATTGTGCCGAATTAGTTTTGTCGCTACATAACCTCACAAAGCGCATCAGAGAAAAACGTATCGCTACCGGAAGTATCAACTACGATACCAAAGAAATTAAATATATACTTGGAAACGATAAGTATCCGATAGATGTAGAAATACATAAGACCACTGAATCTACGGCACTTGTAGAGGAATGTATGCTTCTTGCAAATAAAACGGTAGCGATTCATATTAAGAAAATATCCAAGCAGATGGGATTGTCTGATACACTTCCATTTCTCTATCGTATCCACGATAAGCCAAAGGAAGAGTCGCTTGTTGCGGCATTTGATTTCATTAAATTGCTCGGCTATAATGTGAGTAAGAATAATATTACACCTGCTTCTATCAATGCGATATTGGATGAGGTTCGCTGGACACCATATAACTCCGTAGTCAATCAGGTGTTGATTCGTTCAATGGCGAAAGCCGTGTATTCCCCAATAAACATTGGTCATTACGGATTAGGTTTCTCCTATTATTCTCATTTCACTTCACCAATACGCCGTTATCCCGACCTTGTAGTGCATCGCTTGTTGCGAGAATACGCTACTAGTAAGCCCGATGCTAAGCGAATACACCAACTTACATCTATGTTGCCAAAAGTTGCGGAGCATACAACACAAACAGAACGCACTGCAATGGAAGCAGAACGCGCCTCCAATAAATTAGCCGCAGTAATTTATGCGTCATCTATGGTTGGCGAGGTCTTTGAGGGAACGATTACAGGAGTGGTGCAATATGGAGTGTTTGTTCTGCTTGATTCTATATATTGCGAAGGTCTATTGCACACGCGAGATATGAAAGATGACTATTATCAATTTGATGAGAAGAGGATGCGGATAACCGGCAGACATACCAAGCAAACGTATTCGCTTGGTGGGAATGTCAGAGTTAAGATAACGAAAGTCAGTATGGACAAGCGTGTAATTGATTTAGAAATGGTTGTGTAGTTTGTAATGAACAGAGCGAGCGTATGGATGGGAGACAATTTAAAAGTATTGCGAGCGGTTAATGGCGATAAGATAAGATTTGAAGAATACTATGGAAATCCGATTAATTTTGATAACTTATTACATAGAATAGATTTTGGTAATAGAATAAGTGGAGAAGGATTTATTAGTGTAGTGGTTGACGATAAGAACGCAAGGATTGCAGCAAAGATGCAAAAAATGGGGTATTAAATTTGGTAGTTTCATAAAAAACTATTATACTGTGTTTTGTTTAACTAATCATATTATGGATTATGAAAAAATTATTACCATCACCAATATTATTAATTATTGCTACTATACATGCTATTATATTCGGGCGGAGGATAGACCCATTAACAATGGCAAATTGGTCGGAAAGACATTTGACGAGACGTGAAAGAAGGTTATTTTTCTTTTGTCGGAGGATGGTGCTCCGTCGGAGGGCGATGCACCCAATCAGACGAATTAGTTGTTGGTGTATTTTGAGAATTCCTAATTTTAAAATATAGAAAATAAATAGATAAACTGGGGAGTATAATATACTCCCCATATTTTATTTTACAAGAATATAACCTTGCGAAATCCACCTATTCAAATCGGCTTCAAACGTAACTCCCCAGAAGTGCTTGCTCTGAAGCGGAAATTTACAATGATGTAGGGCTATAGATTTGGTTGTAAATTAGGATTAAATTCTCTTGTTCTTTGGCAGTTGCTAATTCATCTGCAAGCGCAATTAATTTCGCAAATCTGTTAAGAGCATCGGCATAAAACTTGAAAAGCGGATTTTTAGTATACTGCAAAAGCGCCGGTAATACAAGATTAGATGTGTTACCGGACACAATAGAATTTGGGATTTCCTTTTTTATATAGAAACTAATGGTCTCCTCAGTTGCAACACTATAATCCTTATAATGATATGCAGTTGCAATTTCTTCATAAGTCCTATTATTTATGATATAACTATTTTCATTTGGAATAAGTAGGAATGCACTAAACGCTTCCAATGGATGCGAACGAATGTCATCATAGAGCATTGTAAGTATCTGCACCATATCATAACCAATACATTCCGAAATACGTTGCGGGTTGTTATCAAATTCTTTTTGTAAATCTTTATTATACTTGAGGCGTTCGAATACAGGAAAAATAAATAGCGACAAGTTTTTCAATCTATCGTAATACTTCATTTTGAATTGGTAACTGGAATCATCAAAAGTTGGCTTGCCGGCTGGAGTGTTTGTTTGTCTAATTGTAGGAGGTTCTCTTTTGGGTAATTCATTTCCATACGGCTCAGCCGGCTTGCTATTAAGGATTTTACCATTGAGGATTTTTTTATTTTTCTCTACCATTACCTCGAAATCGTCTTTAGACATACACAAATACTTAATGCCATTAATAATACCAATGAATGCAGGGATGCCAGTCCAGCAGAATAACAAATACGGAGAACCTTCATCACAAAGATAATACTTATGAATGCCGAACGAGCCAAATAGAAAAGCCAGCACCGCTGCTTTCGTTTTTGACTTATTGTTATCAATATTATTCATAGAATATTTATCTAATGCTTCAGCAATTACAGCAAAGCACATTATTGCAACAATTATGAATATAATGATTCCAATAACAGATGGGGTATCGCCATAATATATAGAAAAAATCATATATGACGTATAACAAATGAAGCATACTGCAACCAAAAAGTTTTTCATAATGAATTAATCTCGCAATAGAAATTCCAATAAAAAATTATACTGTCATACCGCCATCTACACTTAGGACAGTTCCGTTTATGTAAGATGCCTCCGATGAAGATAGGAATAGGTAAGCAGCGGCAATGTCTTCCGGTGTTCCTAATCTTGCAACAGGAACTTTAGCAACCATAGATTTAATAACATCTTCCGGCATTTTAGCAACCATTTCGGTATTGATAAATCCGGGAGCAATCGCATTTACAGTTATTCCTTTGCGACCAAGTTCTCTAGCCCATGTTTTAGTCATACCGATGAGACCGGACTTCGTAGCAACATAGTTCGTTTGCCCGAAATTACCATACAGCCCAACGACAGAAGAAGCATTTACAATTCTGCCGTAGCTATTTTTTAGCATATAGTCGGAGATAATTTTTGTGCAGTAGAACACTCCAGTTAGATTGACATCAATGACTTGCTGCCATTGCTCTATGGTCATTTTTTTGAGTGTGCTATCGCGAGTAATGCCGGCGTTATTGATAAGGATGTCGATAGCACCAAATTTGTCAAATACATTTTTGGCAGCGAGTTCAATCTCATCATACTTGGCTGTATTGACTTTTGCGAAAGAGGCGTTAAGTCCTTTGGCTGTAAGTTCATTAGCGAATTCGTTGCCACGGGTTTCGTCTAAATCCCAGATAACAACTTTTGCACCTTCATTAGCAAAGAGGGATGCAGTTGCCTTGCCGATACCAGCAGCACCGCCAGTAATAATAGCGACTTTATTTTCTAATCTTTTCATAGTATTGGTTATTTAATTATTGATACAATATTAGTTATATGCAATTTACAAAAATAATTCGTATTATTTATAATATAGATACAAAATAGTATGATAATTTTTCCACATAATTTAGTTAATTTGCAGTATGGATATATTTGATAGTAGTGAAAATTTACAATTGCAAAAAACACGCCCACTAGCAGAACGTATGCGTCCTAATACACTTGATGATGTTGTAGGACAGTCGCATCTTGTTGGTGAAGGTAGCCCGTTGCGTATTTTTTTCCAATCCGGCAACTTCCCATCCATTATACTTTGGGGACCGCCCGGAGTTGGAAAGACAACTTTTGCACAACTCATTGCAAATATCGCTAACTATACGTTTTTTCAACTATCTGCAATAGATGCCGGAGTGAAAGAAGTTCGTGCAATTATTGCATCTGCTCAAAATCAAAATTTCAAAGGCAAGCAATGTTTGTTGTTTATTGATGAGATTCACCGATTTAATAAATCGCAACAGGATGCATTGCTTAAAGCAGTGGAAAAAGGTATAGTTATACTAATTGGTGCTACTACAGAGAACCCATCTTTTGAAGTGAATGCTGCATTGCTGAGTCGTTGTCAAGTGTATCATTTGAAATTGCTGGGCGATGATGAAATTGTTAAAATTATTGATAACGCTATTAAAACCGACTACTTACTGAAACAATACGAAATAACTATAGAGGATTACGATTTCATTTGCAAACTATCTGGTGGAGATGCAAGAGCAGCACTCAATGCTTTGGAATTAGCGACTAAGTTGTATATAAATAATGCAGATAGGGATATTCGTTCATTTATATTAACACATAGCGATTTTGAAAAGGCATTGCAACAAAAGACAGCCCAATACGATAAAGCAGGCGAGTCGCATTACGACACTATCTCTGCATTTATAAAGTCGTTACGAGGTTCTGACCCGGATGCTGCAATGTATTGGATGGCTAAAATGCTTGATGCTGGCGAAGACCCGAAATTTATAGCTCGGCGGATGGTAATTTTTGCAAGCGAAGACATTGGTAATGCAGACCCATTTGCTCTATCTCTTGCAATATCAGTGTTTAATGCAGTTCAGTTAATTGGTATGCCGGAGTGCAGAATTAATTTGGCTCAAGGTGTTACATATCTCGCATCTTGTGCAAAATCAAATGCTTCCTATATGGCGTTAGAGGCAGCAATGGCAGATATACGTGGTGGTAGTTCGTTATTTGTGCCGTTACATTTGCGGAATGCTCCTACTAAGTTGATGAAGGAGGAGGGCTATGGTAGTGAATATAAATACCCGCATAACTTTGAAAATCATTTTGTTAGCGAGAATTACTTTCCGCCGGATATAGAACCGAAAGTGTATTATTATCCGGGAGAATTTGGCAAAGAGAAAGTATTTGGCGATAGATTAAAATTTTTTTGGAAAAACAAAAAACATTATGAATAACAGATACTTAGCAGCAATCCTTTACTAAATTACATTCCTCCGTCTCGTATTCAATTTCCATCGTAATATGCTGTATGTGCATCTCAGCGAGTTCCTCTTTAATGTTGTGTTTCAATGCTATTATTTGCTCAGCCGTGTAATCCTTTGCGATGACAATGTGAATGGATAGGATATTATACTTGCCATCCATAGTCCATAAGTGCAAGTCATGTATGGACTTAATACCATTTATATGGCTTAGCGATTCCTCTACATCCTCGTATGAAATATCATCGGGCGTTCCTTGCAGCACAATATGCAACGCATCCTTAACATTCCCATAAATGTTATACAAAATAAAGCAAGCAATGCCCAGCGACATAATTGGGTCAAGTATAGGCACATCTACAAATATCATCACAATGCTACCAACAAGCACTGCCGCCCAGCCAAGCACATCTTCTAGCAAATGCAAACTAACAGTGCGTTCATTGATAGAACTACCTTTTCGTAGTCGCAACATCGCAATACCATTAATCGCAATGCCGATAACCGCCAGTAATAGCATACCCTTAGCATCTGCTTGCTGTGGATTAGCCAGTCGTTCAATACTTGATACAATTACAAAAACAGAGCCGGCAAGTAGCACAATAGAATTGATAAACGCACCAAGTAGCGAAAATCTACGATAGCCATAAGAATACTTAGCATCGCGTTTCTTCTTTGATACTTTCTCAAAATACCAAGCCAGAGCAAGCGAAAAACTATCGCCAAAATCATGCAAAGCATCCGATAGAATGGCTATGCTATTGGTAAGAAAGCCGCCAATCAATTCAATAATGCTGAATGCCAAATTAAGAAAAAATGCTACTTTAATATTCTCATTTGACTCGTGATGATGGTGGTGATGGCTATGTCCATGGCTGTGGCTATTATTATGGTTATGCTCGTGATTTTCCATATAATTTGTTATTAATTACGTTTTTATTTTAATTTTTCTCTCGCCACCACTCTAACTGCAACTCTGGGAATACGGAATTTCGCTTCTCTGTTGCTTCCAAATAATTCATTGATTCTTTCGGTAAGTTCTTGTCTATTCTAAACTTAAGGAACATATCACACAATTTATTGAAATCGGTATGGTGGAATGAGAAACGTTGTTCGGCGTAATCCTTTGCACTATTGGTATATATGAGGAACTGCCAATCGGACGATTGGAGCAACATCAACTCACGCAATGCTTGTGTTAATATGCGTCTTTCTGTTGAATCAAATTCTTCTATCGGATTATTTTCCAATATGTTATTCAATTTCAATTCGTCATCATAAATGTATTGCCAAGTCCAATTATTTCCTTTATTAGACCATACATCGTGATTATTGTTTTCACCCCAGCTACCTTCTGGTAAATGAACTGTTTGTCGTGGTTTCATCAAGAATAATTGGTCGGATGCAGTGGACATATTTACCCACGGCGAACTATTTAGTCCTTGGCACAATTTGCGAATAAATTCCGGTCCTTCGAACCACCAATGCCCAAATAATTCTGTATCAAATGGCAAGCAAACTGTTCCTTCTTTTCCGGTTAAGTTCTTGTAATAGTTGGATGTATTTTCTATTTGATGGATGAAATGATTAACTTGTAAATCTAATTTATCCCAAATCCAATCAGGATGATACAGCGTTTTATACATCATATCTGCTTTGGAATCTGTCACTCGCCAATAGCGGATGCGTGATGGATAATGCGTTTTATGGAAATCCAAATAATCGGCTTCGGCAGGATAACCGATGCTTCCGCTCCACACTTGCATTGCAATTCCTACGTGGCGAGTGAATGCAACAGCCGTCCCGTATTCCACTTTCTCACTTGAACTTACTTCATACAAATTCAGTGGTGATTTATCAAAATTCCATGGTTCTGGAGTAAAATCAGTCGATTTTATATGAACAAACTGTTCTTTATTATTATCTTTGAATATTCCAATTGGAGAACTACGCATTAGCAAATCCTCATCAGTGACGAAATAAAATATTTCGTTATCGGCAAGTATCTGCTCAACACCACGTCTGAGATGCTTCTGATTAAATGGAGCAACAGGTATAAGCGATTGCCATTCATAGCTGCTACGATAAGCACACTCCGGCAACCACGTGCCACGTGGCTTTCTACCAAAATGTTTATGATAATTTTCCACTGCTGCCTTCATTTGCAAATTCACGCTCTTGTCATATCCTAATAGCGGGAAATATCCGTGAGTAGCACCGCAAGTCATTATCTCAATCGCACCTTTATCTTGCAACTCTCGCAAGCCACCAATTACGGACTTGTTATACTTATTTATGAAATCATTTTTGCGAGCAGTATACCAATCCGACCACCACTTCGCCATATAGATATGATGAGGGTCGTAATTCCAATTTTTGAAATTAGTATGGTCTTCAGCAGCTGCTTCTGCTTTTTTATCGCAATATTTGATAAACAATTCCTTTGTATCAGGATGTTCCAATTGCTCGCAAAGGACAGGCGAAATATCCAACGTAATTTTTGGGAAAATACCATCTCCAACTAATTCGTTGAATACATTAAGCAGTGGTATATAACATTCTGCTATTGCTTCGGTAAGCCAATCTTCGCCGTGAGGCCAAGTGCCGTGGTGCAGAACCCAAGGTAAGTGTGTGTGTAGTATTAGAACTAAATTTCCTGAATGCATAGTGGTGTATTTTATATTTTGAAAAAAATCTCTGGATTATAATACTTTAATATAGCACTTTATTTACACTAATCATTAAAATAGTTTTCCACAACGAAAAAATAATTCGTAATTCAGTGAATTCTACAAACAAAAAAAAGCAGACATAACTAAGGTCTGCTTCTTTAATATGTATGATACCATCAATTACTACTTGCTGGCATCTAATGTGCGTTTTACTTCTATGAGTTTGAAGCATTCAATTATATCGCCTTCCTCAAATGTATTGAAGCCGGAGATTTGGATACCGCATTCATAGCCAGTATCAACTTCGCGAACATCGTCCTTTACACGTTTCAATGATGATATAACGCCAGAATAAATTGGGAAACCATTGCGTAATACTCTAATCTTATCGTTTCGCGTAACCTTACCACTCGCAACATAGCAACCGGCGATTTGTCCAACTTTACTAATCTTAAATATCTGGCGAACCTCAATGGTAGCCGATACTTCCTCTTTAATATCTGGTCTCAACAGCCCTTCAAGAGCAAGTTTAATTTCGTCAATACATTCGTAAATAATGTTATAGCGGCGAATATCTACCGACTCTATCTCTGCAAGTTTTGCTGCTTGTGGAGATGTGCTTATGTTAAAGCCAATTAGAACAGCATTGGATGCGGAGGCAAGCATAACATCGGATTCCGTAATAATACCAGCCGCCTTGTAGATAATATTCACTCTAACTTCTTGCGTAGAAAGTTCCAATAATGAATCGCTTAACGCTTCTATCGAGCCGGCAACATCTGCTTTGATAATCAAATTGAGGTCTTTCACACCGCCAATAGCGATTTGTGAAGATATGTCATCCAAAGTTGTATGGCGAACTTTACGCATCTCTTGTTCTCTGCGTAACTGTCTGCGTTTATTGGCTATTTCTCGAGCATCGCTTTCGGATGACATTACTGTGAAGGTATCGCCAGCATCTGGCAAGCCATCAAAGCCAATAACTACAACTGGTTGCGATGGAAGAACATCTTCTACTTTATTTCCACGCTCATCCAATAATGCACGGATTTTTCCATAATGTGCGCCCGATACAAAGTAGTCCTGTAAATTCAACGTTCCCTTCTGTATAATTACAGAAGCAACATTTCCCCATCCCTTTGTCATCTTTGACTCTATGATTACACCTTGTGCATTTCTATTAGGATTTGCTTTCAAATCAAGCATCTCTGCTTCTAACAATATTTTATCGAGTAAGACATTGACATTTGTTCCCTTCTTTGCGGAAATCTCTGCACATTGGAATTTACCGCCCCAACTCTCAACCTGAACGCCTTGGTCTGATAATTGTTGTTTAATTCTATCAATATTGGAATCCGGCTTATCTATCTTATTAATTGCTACAACCATTGGCACATTGGCTGCTCTTGCGTGGCTTATTGCCTCAATGGTTTGTGGCATCACGCTATCATCAGCAGCCACAACAAGCACAACAATATCAGTCACTTGTGCTCCTCTTGCACGCATCGCAGTAAATGCTTCGTGTCCAGGAGTATCAAGAAATGTTATGGACTTGCCGTTTTTGAGCACAACTCTATATGCACCAATATGTTGTGTAATTCCTCCGGCTTCTCCAGCAACTACATTTGCATTGCGTATATGGTCTAATAGAGATGTCTTACCGTGGTCTACGTGTCCCATAATTGTTACAATCGGCGGACGTGGCAACAGTGTTTCTTCGCTATCTTCTGCTTCCTCAATAACATCTTCAAAATCTTGGTCTTCTATAAATTCTACTTCAAATCCGTAATCATCCGCAATGAGTTGTATTGTATCTTTATCAAGTCGTTGATTTATAGTAACCATAAGACCAAGTTGCATACATTTCAGTATAATTTCGCTTGACTTAATATTTACAAGTGCTGCAAGGTCGCTTGTAGTCACAAATTCAGTAAGTTTCAACGTTTTCTCCTCTCTTGCAATAATTTCCTGTTGTTTAGCTTCTTTTTCCTCACGAACAGCTTTCTTCTTTTGCTTAATCTTTGCTTTTTTGCTATTTATACCAGAATCTTCCATTCCGATAAGTGTAGCGTGTATCGCTTTATTTACATCAAAATCGGATGCTCCAATTTCGCGTAACGGCTTGCGTTTCTTACGCTTATCGTCATAACTGAAGTTGCGAGTTCCCTTTGGTGGTGCATCATTTGTGAATGCACGTTTTTCGCCAATTTTACCGGTAGCAACGTATTCGCTTTTTTGACGTGAATACTCGGAAGTGCCTGTTTTTTCTTTGTTTGTCTTATCTCTATCCTTTCCACCGAAGTTAGTATGGTAAGTGCCTGTTTTTCCTTCACCATCTCTTCTTCCATCTGCTCGTCTATCTGGTCGTCCATCATTTCGTCTATCTCCACCTTGCTCATTATTCTTCTTACGCGATTTGAAACTGCGGTCAGCATACGGCTTCTTTTCCTCTTCCGGTTTCTTAACTATTTCAATCTTTCCAAGAACAGTAAGCCCTTTCAAATTAGGGTTTTCGCCGGGCACACGCACATCTATTTGGCGTGTTCTTTTAATTCTACCCGGTCCATCGCTCTTACTATCTCTTCTATCTCTATCTGAATCTCTGCCCTTTCTTGTCTCTTGTGTATCTTGCTTATTTTGAGGAGGACGCTGTGTAGTAGCTCGTCTTTCAGCATCTTTTTCATTTTTTTGACGCTGTTCTAAAGCGGCTTTTTGTTCTAATCTTTGCTTCTCATCTTTTGCGGCTGCGGCTTCTTTCAGGCGACGTGCGTATTGCGATAAGTCCGTCTTAGGAATAGCGGCAAAATCAATATCTATTTTTGCAATATGTTTGAGAGAAACTTTGGTGACGCCTTGGTCTTCCGTCTTTTTTGTTTCACGTACTTTCGGTTTTACAGCAACACCACCAAGTTTATCCTCTTGTTTCTTACTCCTATTCTTTCCATCTTTTTGCTTTTGTTCGCTGGTTAAATCTCTTTTCTGTTTCGCCTCCACTTTGCCACGGGAATTTGGTTTGGAGTCAGATTTTGGCTTTGAGTCAGATTTAGATTTGGAAGCAGATTTTGATGTATCTGTTTTTTTAGATGTGGATTTTTTTTGTTTTTGTGCAGAAGCAGAATCTTTTGTGATGCGAATTACCTGTCCCACTTTCGGCAAGCCATCAACGGATGATACTTTCAGTGCTGGAATTTCTACCTTTGGTTTCTTTACTTCCGCTACAATTTGAGGTTGTTCTACGACCTCAACTATTTCAATTGGCTCTGACACTTCTGGTTCAGAATGCTCTTCAACATAGTCGGGAATCGGCTCATCATACACCTCTGGCTCATCGGCTACATAGTCATCTTCGTAGGCATCGCTAACAACTTCTTCTGCAACGTATTCTGGCACATCAAAGATAGTTGGCGCGTCTATATGGTGCTTGATAGGAGTAAATACTGCATTATTATCAATATCAATGCTTGGACTAATATCCTTTGAGGTGTGCTTCGGTGTATCACTTGCTGGGTGTTCATCTTCTATTGAGATATGTGATACTGTGCCTTTTTTTGCTTTTTGCTTCTGGATTTTTTCCCGTTGGTTATCTGCTTCTTTTTTTTCTAAGCGAAACTTATCATAAACAACTTGCGCCATCTGTTCAGACAAAACAGTGGTGGGTTTGTTTACTATTTTAAAGCCACGTGAAACCAAGTAATCAACGATAGTATCTTTACCGATGTTTATTTCTGAAGCTATTGTAATTAGTCGTATACTTTCGGACATAAATTGGGGATTATTTTATAAAATTAGAAAATAGAAATGTTTACTTAACTTAAGCATTTTCATTCTCCGAAGAAACTTCGTCATCTAAAACAGATGCATCTGTATCCTCATTATTTTCTACTACAATATTATTATTGTTTATTTCTGCACTTGTTGTTCTTTCTGAATCATTTGATTCAACAGCATCTTCTCGTGCAATAGATTCGTTTATTGCATCTATTGTATTTGATGCGGCAACTAGTGAATTTATATATTCTTCGTTTTCGTTCTCGTCAAATTCGAGCAACATTATCCTACGATTTTCTAAAATCAAATTATAGGTAATACCAACTCTTTTCAATAACAGAAGGGGTTCTGCTTCTAAGAAGTCGCGTGCAGTAAAGATTTTCGCTTCCTTCAAACGTATCAGCATATCATTGCCGAGCTCGCTCTCAAATTCGTCTATCTCTATATCTTCACTTCCTTCTTTGAGCACTTTCAGGTCATAACCAGTAAGCATTGACGCTAAACGGACGTTCTGTCCATTTCTACCAACGGCTATGGCTACTTGTTCCTCGCTAACTATAACGGTAGCGGATTTTGTCTCTGGCGATACAATTACTTCCTTTACTTTGGCTGGAAGTATTGCTTTCTCTATCATTCTACTTGTATCTTCCATCCATGGAATAAGGTCTATGTTCTCATTACCGAGTTCGCGAATAATTGAATTAATACGAATACCTTTAAGACCAACACAAGCACCTACCGGGTCTATCTTATCTACAACAGAGAATACCGCTACTTTCATTCTTTCGCCGGCTTCTCTTGCTATTGCTTTTATTTGAACTATGCCATCGCCCACTTCTGGAATCTCCGACTCGAACAACCGCATAACAAATTGGTCTGATTTGCGGGATAATAGTATCTCTGGAACACCACTACCTTGCGTTCTATCTACTGACTTAACAACGGCTTTAATTGGCTTATTTTTCTTCTGGAAAATCATATCGTTTGGTATCTGGTCTTCACGCAACAATTTCATCTCTACACCATTGTGCATAACCGAAATCATATACGAACGCTTTGAGAAAACCTCGCCTACAATCAACTCGCCCACTTTGGAACTATAATCGTGGAATACATTATCGCGTTCTACTTCGTGTATTTTTTGGCTCATTATTTGTGATGCAAATGATACGAGACGCCTACCAAAACTATCCGCTATATTATCTAATGTTATCTCTTCTATAAATTCGTCGCCTAATTGTAGCGGCTCTACGCTATACAAGTTGGCTTCTTCAAGCGTAATTTCTACTTCAGGGTCTTCAACTTCCTCTACCACTTGTTTAATGAGGTAAATTTCGAGGTCGCCCTTTTGCATATTTACTACAATTTCGAAATCAGAGTTGTTCCCGTATTTCTTCTTAACTATCATAGATAGCGTTTCTTCTACAATTCCTTGTAGCAAGTCCTTATCTATGTTCTTTTCGCGTGCCATCTCTGCAAAGGCATCGATTATCATCTTTTTATCAATTTTTGGCTTACTTTTTTTTGCCATAATGAGTATCCACTTCGTTGATTATATAAAAAAATATGCTTCCGAGCAAAAGCAATAAAATATAAAAAATGGGCTACTTGTAGCCCATATTCACGTAACTATTCTACAAAATTAAGCATTTTTTCGCAAATAACAAAACAATTTAACAGATATTGCAATTTTTATGCTTATTCATACCTTGCTAAGACATTATGCTCTATTTATTTATACTCTTTTTGAATCTATACTATAATAAACATAAATATATTTATTATATTTGTAGATACATACAAAATAACAAATAAGGGATATGAGTGAAACTACTACCACCTCGCTCTCTATGCGCAAATTCCAAAAGGTCTGCGACATATTAGAGAACTACGAGTATAACAATTCTAAACTAGTTCCTATTCTACAGGAGATACAAGAAGAATACCGCTACCTACCTGAAGATATTATGACTTTCGTCGCATCTTCATTAGATGTCCCGCCTGCTAAGGTGTTCGGCGTTGCTACATTCTACGCACATTTCGCGCTACAACCCAAAGGAAAATATGTCATCAAAGTATGCGATGGCACTGCTTGCCACGTCCGCCATTCTTCTGCTCTACTTGATGCAATTCAAGAAAAATTGGGACTTTCCGATAGAAAGACAACCACCGATGACCTACTATTCACATTAGAAACCGTGTCATGCCTAGGCGCATGCGGACTTGCGCCTGTTGTCGTAATCAATGATGATGTGTATGGTGGTCAAACTCCCGACTCTGTTGTCATAGCAATAGAAAATATTCTTACTAAGGAGGCACACAATGAATAATACAATGAACATAGATACATTAACGCAAATAGCCGATAAATACAAATCGCAAATGACTAAAATAACTCGTAGAGTGACTATCTGCGGTGGCACCGGCTGTATTGCTAATGGCTCGCAAAACGTCTATGACGAATTAGTAAAGCAATTAGCCCTTACTAACATTGACGCTGTCGTCGATTTGAAGTTCGAGGATAACAAAGACCACACCTACGTTATGCACTCCGGATGTCAGGGCTTCTGCCAGATGGGACCGCTCGTTACTATTGAGCCGGATAACATACAATATGTAAAGGTAAAGCCGGCAGATGTCTCCGAAATTGTCCTCAAAACATTAGCCGGAAATTCCATTGTAGAACGACTGCTCTACCACGACCCAGTTACCGGTCAGAAGTTCAATGGCACAAAAGATATTCCATTCTACGCAAGACAAAACAGAACGGTATTGAAAAATATCGGACACATTGACCCAGCAGATATTAAAGCATACATCGGACAAAAAGGATACTTCTCTGCTTATAATGCTTGGACTAATATGACAGATGAAGATATATGCAATGATATGATTACCTCTGGACTACGTGGACGCGGCGGTGGTGGCTTCCCTACTGGACGCAAATGGAATTTAACTCGCATTGAAAAAAATGAAAAGAAGTATATAATCTGCAATGCTGATGAAGGCGACCCGGGTGCTTTTATGGACAGGTCAATACTTGAAGGCAACCCACATTCTGTTGTTGAAGGAATGATGATTGCTGCTCGCGCTATTGGTGCAAACGAAGGATACATCTACGTTAGAACAGAATATCCACTCGCCTGCAAACGCATAAAACAAGCAATCAATGATGCGAAGAATATCGGAATACTTGGCGATGATGTTTTCGGCACAAGCAATGGCTTCAAAATTACAGTAATGGAGGGTGCTGGTGCATTTGTATGTGGAGAAGAGACCGCCCTCATTGCATCCATTGAAGGAAAGCGTGGTATGCCAAGACCCAAGCCACCATTCCCCGCTCAAGCCGGATTATTCGGTAAGCCAACTTGTATCAATAACGTTGAAACACTTTCAGCTGTTCCATTAATATTCCAAAACGGACCAACGTGGTTCAAAGCAATTGGCACGGAAAAATCAGCAGGCACAAAAACATTCGCAGTTACTGGTAATGTCGCAAACACCGGACTGATAGAAGTTCCATTCGGCACTACACTTCGCGAAATTGTAGAAAACATCGGCGGTGGTGTTCTTACCGAAGATGGTAAAGTAGATATGGATGCTTTCAAAGCCGCACAAATTGGCGGTCCAAGCGGTGGATGTCTTACCAAAGAGCATTTAGATATGCCATTGGATTACGAGACATTGACCGCTATGGGTGCTATGGTTGGCTCCGGCGGACTTGTAGTGATGAACGACCAAACTTGTATTGTGCAAATCGCCCGCTTCTTTATGAGATTTACTCAGAACGAAAGTTGCGGTAAATGCACCATTTGCCGTGAAGGAACGAAGCAAATGCTCGCTCTATTAGATGATATTATAGAAGGCAATGCTACATTGCAAACTATAGATTTGCTTGAGGAATTGGCTCACTCTGTGAAAATTGGCTCACTCTGTGGTCTGGGCAAAACCGCTCCTAATCCCGTGCTTGCTACTTTGAAATACTTCCGCACCGAATACGATGAGCACGTAATAAATAAACGTTGCCCGACCAAGAGATGCAAAGCCCTTACATCTGCTGAAATTCTTGCTGACAAATGCAAAGGATGCCGCGTATGTATTAAAGTATGCCCTGAGGGTGCTATTACCGGTGAATTAAAGAAACCACATACGATTAACAAAGCATTATGTATTAAATGTGGTGCTTGTGCGCAAGCATGCAAGTTCAACGCTATCACCGGAGTTGCATAAATGGAAACTCAAAGAATACTCGAAGAAATGAAGGAATAGTAGATACACTTAACAATACACTTTATATTTACAATTTTTGAATAAAACATAAAATAATATGAAATCATTAACCATAGATAATAGAATAGTAAGCTTCGAAAACGAAAGGAATTTGCTCGAAGTTATAAAGAAAACCAATATAGAACTGCTTACCTTCTGCTACCACTCAGAACTTAGCATCTACGGTGCGTGTCGTCTCTGTATCGTTGAAATAGATGGCAGAGGTATACAAACCGCCTGCACTACCAAGCCAGAAGAAGGTATGGTCGTTCATACTAACACCAAAACATTACGCAATATACGCAGGACAACGGTGGAACTATTGCTTTCCAGCTATAATCACAACTGCACGACTTGCCAAAAGAATACCAAATGCCGTCTGCAAAGTATTGCAAAAAATCTTGGTATCACTAATGTTCGCTTTAAGAAATCTTCTGCAATTCCTAAGCCAATAGACCTTAGTTCTTACGCTATTCAGCGTAACCCCAATAAGTGCATTCTATGTGGCGATTGTGTGCGTGCGTGCAATGAAATACAAGGCATTGGCGCTATTGATTTTGCTTATAGAGGTGCAAATTCACAAGTAATTCCTGCTTTTGGTAACAACATTGCTTCGGTGGATTGCGTAGATTGCGGACAATGTAGCCGCGTATGTCCTACTGGTGCTATAATTCCACGCTCCGAAATAGGTGGAGTATGGAAAGAATTGGACAACCCCAATAAAGTAGTGGTAGCACACTTCGCTCCATCCGTTAGAGTAGCCATCGGCGAAGAATTTGGTATGCCGTCCGGTTCTATCGTTCCCGGGCAAATAGTAAGTGCTTTGCGTATGCTTGGCTTTGATAAAGTATTTGATACATCATTTACTGCCGACCTCACTATCGTTGAAGAGGCAAATGAATTCATTAAACGCAAAGAGGAAGGTGGAGTATTCCCAATGTTCACATCCTGCTGTCCAGCGTGGGTGAAATTTACAGAACAACATTATCCTGAATTGCACCAAAACCTATCTTCGTGCCGTTCTCCACAAGCAATGTTCGGTTCTATATCTAAAAAGTATTTGCCGGAAATGCTAAAAATTGACCCGAAAAATTTAGTAGTGGTATCCATAATGCCTTGCACAGCAAAGAAGATGGAGGCACGCAGAGAAGAATTCAAAACAGATGGAATGCAAGATAATGACTATGTGCTAACTACACAAGAGTTCGCCACAATGATAAAACAATGCGGTATCCAATTCAATACACTTCAACCGGATTCCTTTGACCCTCCATTTGGACATAAAACAGGTGCTGGCGTAATATTTGGAAACAGTGGTGGTGTGACAGAAGCAGCTCTACGCTATATCGTGGAAAAAGTTGAGAACAAGCCATTGGAACGCATAGAATTTGCAGAAGTTCGCGGAGAAGCAGGTATCCGAGCAGCATCTTTAACCATTGCTGGCGAGCCAGTGAAAATCGCTGTCATCCACGGCTTACGTAATGCACGCCAAGTAATAGAAAGAATTAAATCTGGTGAAATACATTACGACTTCATTGAAGTAATGTCTTGCCCGGGAGGATGTATCGGTGGTGCTGGGCAACCAGTTTACTTTAAGCCAGAGACCCGCAAAAATAGAGCAGCCGGTCTATATAATGCTGATAAAATGCTCCAACAGCATAAATCACAAGATAACCAATACATCAAAGACCTTTATAAAGACCATATTGGCGAAATCGGCGGCGAAGAAGCGCATAAGGTATTGCATACTCACTTCCATAACCGCAAACGCATCTTCCACGAAGGCGTTTCCATCATTGATACCAATACAGCAAAGCTCACCGTTAGCATTTGCGTTGGAACTAATTGCTTCGTTAATGGGGCGCAAGATATTATGAAGCAAATGCTAAATTATGTTACTGAACATAGTTTAGAAAATATTGTTGATGTAAAGGCGAACTTCTGTATGGAGAATTGTGACCACGGTCCAAGCGTCAGCATCGGAACGGAAGTTATTACAAAAGCAAATGCTAAAAAAGTAATTTCAGAATTAGAAGCCCAATTAGAGCAAATTACTGAAATGGCATAACTTATGCCAATATAATCACATAATACAATTATGCCTAATTACCTAAAACATACCGCAATAAACTTCTTTTGGCTTGCCGTGTGTATTTTGTTGCTAATAGGATGCGAAAGCAATTCCACCGCAACGCAAAACCCTATTGGCAAAAAAGTTGCCATTATCCTCCATACTAACGATGTGCATGGAGCATACTCATTTGTGGATGCAATTAGTGGAGGACCAACTTCTGCCATTGGACACGACTATATTGCAGGCGTTTATGATGCTTTTAAGCAAAAATATAATGTCCCTGTTTTCTTGCTCGATGCGGGAGACGCAACACAAGGCATATACTTCGTTGCTCAAAGCAAGGGACAATCTGCAATAGAGATAATGAATTCAACAGGTTACGATGCTATGACTCTTGGTAATCACGAATTTGATTACGGCTGGCTGCATCTTATAGAAAATTCCAAAAAAGCGAATTTTGCGTGGCTCACTCAAATTGCAGAAGCCAATAATACCAATAACTTATATCATTACATTGTCCTACAACGAGATAGCATTCGGCTTGGCGTTTTCGGCATCACAACGCCAGAGACACAATTCACCAGCGAAGGTGGATTTGATATAACATTCGGTTCGGTTAATGATTTAATCCAATATTCTAAGCAAATGGTTGCATTACTTAGAGATAGTTTTTATGTAGATTATGTTGTGTGTCTGTCCCACTTGGGCATTAATGACTTCGGATACGGCACAAGTTATAATATACGCGATAACGTGGAAGGCATTGATATTATTATAGATGGACATAGCCATACCGAATTGAAAGATATAGTTAATGTGTCGGGAAAAACTCCTATAACATCTACCGGCACAGCAAGTGTTCAACTCGGCGTAGTCAATTTGTTTGACGCAGGAATTCCGGAAACGCTGAATATGCCGAAAAATGAATGTTTTACATATACCCCACGAGCAAGCGTTACTGATGTAATTGGCAAATGGATTGCCATTGTTAAAAACGAAGGTAGCGTTATTGTCGCAACCTTACCATTTGATATTACAACACTTAAAGCAAATGAACGCACAAGAGAAACCATAATGGGCAACATCATTACCGATGCTATGCGTATAGCATCCGGTGCCGATATTGCAATTCAAAATGGTGGTAGCATCAGAGACCAGCAATTAAAAGCTGGACAAATCACTAAATCTCAACTAATTAACATTATGCCTTATGGTAATATTTTGCAAAAAGCAACTATAAGCGGAAAGATATTGCTTGAAGTATTAGAGCAATCTGTTTCGCTCTATCCATCGGAAAATGGTGGCTTTATGCAATGTTCCGGTATGACTTATACCTTTAACCCAAATAAACCCGTAGGTAGCAGAATTATAAAAGTAACTATCGCCGGTAAGCCATTAGATACCAATGCGTTATATACGCTTTGCACTAATGACTACATAGCCAAAGGTGGCGATAACTACAAAATGCTCATTTCCACATTCAAAAATCAACAATCGCTTGCAATACCAGAACTTGCATTGATGGAAGAAGCAGTGATTTGGTATCTTAAAGCGAACCAGACCACTATTAGCCCAAATTTAGAAGGCAGAATAATAGTAATTAACGAATAAAAGATTTTATAACCTATATATAAATAAAGATATGAACGTAACAATTTCAAACGGAAATGAAACCATTATAAAGGTATCCGGTCGTCTTGACGTAGGAAGCGCCGGCGAATTTGAAAAAGAAATTCAGCCGCTATTAACGGGACAAATGTCTAATATCACCATAGATTGCAGTGAATTAGAATACATAAGCAGCGCCGGACTTCGCTCACTTATGATTCTAAATAAAGCGTCTGCAGCCAAAGGCGAGCAAATTTTCATAAAATCCATTTCACCAATTGTCAAAGATGTCTTTGATATGACTGGATTTTCCTCATTATTTAACTTCATAGAGTGATTTTATGCACCAACATTCAACCAAAATTAAACTTGACTTATTTGTATTGCTTATCGCCATTATCCTTATTTCTTGTAGCAACAAGGAGGACAATGGATTGCAACTGAGGTCTGTAGATGACTTGCAAGACAAGCGCATCGGTGTTGTGGTCGGCTTCGTTTACGACAAATACGTAAAAGATAACTTGCCAGGAGCAAAAGTGCTGTATTTAGACCAGTTACCCGATATTATAAAAGCATTGGAAGATGGTAAATGCGATGCAACTTTTGCAACGAGCGATATGCTTCCTTATATAATTAAGGAACACCCAACCATTGGTATATTACAAGAAAGATTAATGTCAAGTGGAGTTGGCTTTGGTTTCAATTTCAATAATCCCGAACTACTTCTTCAATTTAACGAGTTTCTTGCTGAACTTAGAAAAAAAAATGAATTAGAAACAATATACGAACTATGGACAACAGACCCAGATAATGCTCCTATTCCTGTCCTTGGTGGCGATGGCTCTAGTGGCACTTTACGGTTCGGTACTACCGGCATAGAACGTCCAATTTCATTTGTGCGAGATGGACAACCTGCCGGATATGATATAGATTTGTTTTATAGATTTGCTACAAAGTATAACTATAAAGTTAAAATACAAAATACCAGCTTCGGCGGATTAATCGCAGCGATAGAATCAGGTAAAGTAGATGTAATCGGCTGCAATATTTTTATTACGCCCGAACGAGAGAAACACGTTGCGTTTTCAGATCCATATGCAACAATATTAGTTTATGCCATTGCACTAAAAAAGAATATTGCTTCTTCCTACTCCAAAGATGATAAAGGATTCAAATCAGCTGCCGACCTTGCAGATAAGCGTATTGGTGTGCTTGTCGGCTCCGTATATGAAAATTACGCTATTTTGCATTATCCCAAAGCAATCGTTAGTTATTACGACACTCGCCCGGATGTTCTTGTCGCAATTGAAAATGGTAAGTGCGACGGTGCTATGTTCCCTGATGATATGGTCCCCACTATATTGAGAGAGCATCCCAACATTTCTATTTTGGAAGACAACTTAATATATGATGACTTGGGCTTTGCATTTGCAAAAT
Organism: Ignavibacteria bacterium; assembly: GCA_031261605.1. Classification (GTDB taxonomy): domain Bacteria; phylum Bacteroidota; class Ignavibacteria; order Kapaibacteriales; family UBA2268; genus WRLB01. Next base: position 51,799 of record JAISJI010000055.1, read on the forward strand.
CTAATAAGAAGTTATTAGAACAATTTAACACATTCATAAGAGAACTACAATCCCAAGATGAACTAAAAAATATATATGATGGCTGGCGTAATAATTTTAATACAATGCCTGACCCAGTATTGAAAGGTGACGGCAGTGCTGGAACAATTATATTAGGCACTACCGGCATTGATATTCCAAATTCCATCGTTAGAAATGGTGTCCTTGTCGGCTACGATATAGATATTTTTTATCGCTTTGCAAGCAGATACAATTACAAAGTCGTAGTAGAGAAAATTAATTTCGGCGGACTAATTGCTGCTCTTACTTCCGGCAAAATTGATGTCATTGGTAGCGGTATGATTATCACTCCTGAACGCTCTAAAATGGTCAATTTTTCCGAGCCATATGCAAAGAAGCGCATTGCTATGTTGGCATTAAAGAAAAATATTGTTAGAACTAAGGTCGCTCCTTCAGTAATGTCTATAGATTATTTTAAGGATAAAACTATGGCTGTATTGTCTGGCTCTATTTACGAAAAATGGACTAGCGAATACTTGCCAAATGCAAAAACCCTCTATTTTGATGAATTACAAGATGTATTGATAGCATTAAAGAACCATAAAGCTGACGCTACATTTGTAGATGAAGGTGACCGCGCTATTATTATGGGACTACACCCAGAAATAGTGGTCTATGTTCCTAATATTATGGAATTAAAGTATGGAATTGGCATAAATAAAAATAATAATCAATTATTAGAGTCAATAAACGAATACATTAGTGATATAAAAGCAAATGGAGAATTAGAAAAAATAAATGACAAATGGTTAAACTATATCACAAAAGACGTTCCCGCTCCAAAAGCAACAGGAAAGGGAGATGTATTACGTATCGGAGTGGTCGGCACAATGCCACCATCTGGTTTCATAAAAAATGACTCACTTGCTGGCTATGACATAGAAATTTTATATGGCTATGCCAATACACATAATCTAAAAGTGGAAGTTTTAAAAATGAACTTTGCATCGTTAATGCCAGCGTTGGTATCGGGCAGAGTAGATGCTATTGCAGCAGGTATTTCTATCACTCCGGAACGAGAGAAACAGATTGCTTTTACTATCCCATATATGACATCTATCACTTCTATTGTTGGATTGAAAGAAAATATTGCTGGTTATGGCACTAATACCGATGAAGAAATAGAGGAAAAATCATTCTTTGTAGAATTAAAAGAAAGTGTTACAAACAACTTAATTGCAGAAAATCGCTATCTGCTAATTGTAAAAGGATTAAAAATAACATTTATCATTTCCATATTATCAACAATACTCGGCACGCTACTTGGAGCCATTGTCTGCTATATGAAAATGAGTAGCAACTCAGTATTAAAGGGCATCTCTAATGTCTATATAACAATACTGCGTGGTACCCCGATACTTGTCCTACTAATGATAATGTATTACGTGATTTTCGCAAAAGTGGATTTAAGTGCTATTATCGTTGCAATCATTGCCTTCGCAATGAATTTTGCTGCATACGTATCGGAAATGTTCCGCACCTCAATAGAAAGCGTAAATAAAGGACAAACAGAAGCCGGTATCGCTATGGGCTTCACAAAAGCAAAAACATTTCTGTATATTGTAATGCCACAAGCAATACGCCGTGTATTACCAGTATATAAGGGCGAATTTATATCATTGGTAAAAAGCACTTCCATTGTGGGATACATAGCAATAGAGGACTTAACCAAAGCCAGCGATATTATACGTAGTCGCACATTTGATGCGTTCTTTCCTCTAATATTAGTTGCACTCTTTTACTTCGCATTAGCATATCTATTTTTGTTCATTCTAAATAGAATTGAGATAAACACTGATTCCAAACACAAACTAATGAAAAGGAGTAAAGCATAATGATAAGAGTTGAACATCTTGCAAAAAAATATGGAACCCTTTTTGTCCTGCGTAATATTAATGCAGTGATTAAAAAAGGAGAGGTTATATCTATTATCGGACCATCTGGCGCTGGTAAAAGCACATTCTTGCGAGCATTGAATTTACTTGATGCCCCCACTAGTGGCAATATCTTCATTGATGATGTTAATATCCTCTCTATCGATGCAAATGTGAATGCACTACGACAAAAAATGGGTATGGTATTCCAAAATTTCAATTTATTTGACCATCTTACTGCGTTAGAAAATCTTACCATCGGTCCTATTAAACTACTTCAACGTAGCAAAGCAGATGCCGAAGCACGTGGTAGAGAATTACTAAAAATGGTAGGTCTGGCTGAAAAAGAAGATAGTTTCCCGGATGAATTGTCTGGTGGTCAAAAGCAACGTGTAGCCATTGCTCGTTGTCTATCTATGGAGCCGGAAATAATATTGTTTGACGAGCCGACATCCGCATTAGACCCAACTATGGTCAGCGAGGTACTTGGCGTTATTCGCAAATTAGCAAAGGATGGTATGACTATGGCTATCGTTACTCACGAGATGAAATTTGCCCGTGATGTGTCCAGCCGTATTTTCTATATGGATGATGGTATTATTTATGAAGAAGGAACGCCGGAAGAAATATTTGATACCCCCAAGAAGGAGAAGACGCGTGCATTTATCAATCGCATTCGCAGTTTGAATTTTCACATTGCCAATGTAAATTACGACCACTATTCGATGGTGGCTCAGATAGAATTATTTTGCGAAAAGCATATATTCACAGAACGCAGACGCAACAGCATTATGCTCTTAGTAGAGGAGGTTATACAACTTTGCTTTGCCGATACCGATAAAGAAGAGCGAAACAATGCGATTATTGCTGCTGGCGGAATAGACCTTATGCTTTCGTATTCCGAAAAGAACGATACGGTTGAAGCGATTTTTAGTTGTAATGAATCGCTGGAAAGCATTGTAAATAGTGATGATGAACTTAGTATGATGATTGTAAGCAACCTCTCAAAAACTAGGGAAGATAATGTTGTAAATGATATTCGTTCATTGCGAATATGTTTGAATGACTAATTTTTACCACCCAGCAAATGCGTCTAATGTTTGTCTATAAATTGTTTGGAATAGTCGCATTATGCCTTTTTTTATTATTTTTTGCAATATGAAATCAAAACTTTATTTATTTATTTTGACGCTTCTGCTTGCTGGGATTTTCCCAAGTGTATGCAAAGCGATAACAGAAGTAACACTTCTAACAGTGAATCTTTATGATGGAACAGAACAATCCTTTATCGTAGAGGAGACGGGCAGGATGTATCTCACGGATTCTCTATTGTTTATAAAGGTAGCCGATACATCGGAAGCAGTTGGTATAGTTCGGATACATATTGCGAAGATGACTTGTGTAAATGATTTTATTCTGGACTTGGATGTGGCGGAGGACTTGCCGGTTGATGGAGACATCCATTTGCTCGCTAACATTCTTACAATTCAAGGATTTGAGAACGAATGGAATAGGATAGAAATATTTTCCATTATGGGGCAGCAAGTTTATAAGAATGAATTCCTTGGTTCTAATTGGCAAGTGGATGTAAGTACTTTCTTATCAGGGACTTACTTTGTTCGGCTTAATTCTTCCATTTATAAATTTCAAAAGATATAGGTGAAATATGAGAACAATTTACATTTTTGTTATAATCACATTGTTGTCTGTTTTGCCGGCGTATTCGTTGGTTGAGTATATGAATGTATGGACAATAGGCGGTGCAAAGCAAAGTATAGATATTAATATAATAGATACTATCATATTCAAAAATAAGCAGATGCAGATGTTTTATAAAGATTTATCGAGCGACGCTATTGAAGTAGATAATATTGATAGCATTACATATTCGGTCGATGCAACAACACGCTTCGAACATATTCAATATCTCTTAAATCAATCTAAGAATAGCAATATAAAGAGTTATTACGTTTCTTTGCAAGGTAATGATTACTCTGGCGATGGCTCACTGAGCAAGCCGTGGAAGAGCGTTAAGTTTGCTATCAATACCGTTCCGGATGATTCTTGCGTAATTAGAGTGATGCCCGGCGAATATGAATCTGTCGGATATTTGACACGAAAGTTTAGCAAAAAAATACTAATAATTGCGGAGACAGCATATATTAAGATGAAAGGTGGAACGGATGCTCATAGAATATTCTTTTTTGATAAAGCAGAGAATTATATAGTTGCGGGCTTTGAGATTACAGGTAATCCGAATGTGAATAATTGGGAGGAGAAATACTCGCATTTAATACAGATTTCGGAATCAAATCACATTACATTTGAGAATTGTATTATCCACGATTGCTATAACAATGATAATATTAAAATAAATCTATACAGCACCGATATTGTGTTTAGAGGAAATGCTATATATAATCAATGTCAGAATGAAAATTCTGGCGACCAGCATTACGATGTTGTCGGTGGGAATGATTTGGTAATAGAAGACAATATATTTTTCAATGACTTCAAGGCGTCGGGACGTCCGGAGATTAACAATGGCTCGGCATCATTCATAATGATAAAGTGCTTCAATGTTCCTAATCCTCCATCTAAGAATATATATATTGCGCGAAATGTATTTTTGAATTGGTGGGGAAAGGCAGACCAATCAATGCTTCTACTAGGAGAAAACGGCTTTCCACTGCACAATGTAGAGGGAGCATTGATAGAGAATAACCTTTTCATCGGTAATACAGAAAATCGTATGTCGGGCGTGATTTCTCTTAAAGGAGCAAAAGATGTCACTATTCGTGCAAATACAATTACTGGCTTTGTAAAACACGGCTGGGGCTGGAACCCGGGTGAAGGAAATTTTGGCTATGGCATTAGAGTTCAATGCGAAGGACAAAATCCACCACACGAAAATATTAACGTATATAACAATATATGGTCAGACCCAACAGGACGTATGCTATTCTTTTCCGCTCACAGCAAAGCGAATATGGCGAGTGGCGAATTAATGAATAACTTGTTCTATAACAATGGAAATACGATAGAAGAGAAGCCAAATAATTGCTTTACTCCTGCAATGGATACACAAAAAATAGTAGCCGACCCGTTGCTTGAAACGGACTATAGCAAGGTTGTCACACCGGTATGGAATGCGACTCTGAAGCAATTTGGCGGAGGTGCAAAGAGTGTAGAGGAAGCGAGAGTGATGCTAATAGAGACCTTTGGTAAATTCAAATCCTCATCTTCACCGGCAATAAATGCAGCATCGCCAGAGCAAATGCCAGCCAACGACATATTATTCAGGCATAGAACAGATGGCAAGCCAGACATAGGGGCATTCGAGGAATAAAATAGCAAAAAAAACAATAATTTTATATTATATAATTGTTTCATTAATTATACTAATCTTTTATGGTAATTACACCTATTCTTACTCTTGCTATCATTATAGCAATTTTTGTTCTTGTCCTATTATTCAATGCGTTTGCTATCGTCAAATCTGATGAGTTAGCCACTATAGAACGCCGTTATCTTGGTAAAGAGATGCCTAATGAACGGACTGTTGCCCTACGAGGCGAGGTCGGTATTCAGGCAAATCTTTTCGGTCCCGGTCTCCATTTCCTAATCCCCTTTGTTCAAAAGGTAAAGAAGTATAAGTACTTCGTTATCAATGAAGGAGAGATAGGTTGTGTAGAAGCAATTACAGGTACTCCTATCAAATCTGGTAACGTTATGGCTTCCAAAGTGGAATGTGATATGTTCCAAGATGGAGAAGCATTCCTCTTAAATGGCGGACAGAAAGGTCCTCAATTAGATGTTCTTCCTCCAGGAGAGTATCGCATCAATCCACATCTTTTCATTCTCCATAAGTTCTCTGAGGTTAATGTGGAAAATGGACATCTTCGTGTTGTTTCTGCTATTGATGGCGGGAAGTTAAAAGACGGAAGAATCTTGGCGGATTCTGTCTCTGGTCATTGTAACTTCCAAAAGGCAGATGAGTTTTTAAAGAATGGCGGACAAAGAGGTCAGCAGATTGACTTCTTAATGCCAGGTACTTATCGTATAAATCTCTTAATGTTTCAAATCTCTGATAATATCCAGTGGGTATCTATTGACTCAAAACATATTGGTGTTGTAACTACAAAAGAAGGTCATCCTATTTCTAATCCTAACGCTATTGCTGCTAAAGAGTTTAATCTGGAGAGACATTCTAATTTCCAAGACGCCTCTAAATTCTTAGAAATTGGTGGTGAGAAGGGATTACAACCTTATGTCTTGAGACCTGGTCAGTATGCTATCAACCCATTCTTCGCTTCTGTTTCATTAGAGGAGATGGTAGAGATAGATATAGGTCAATGTGCAGTAGTAACATCTTATGTAGGACAGGAATATGAAGCACCTGCTGAAGATAGTAAATCTCATAATGTTAATGCTAAGTTAGTCCCTACTGGATACAAAGGTATATGGAATGTTCCGTTAGGACCTGGTATGCACCCTCTTAACCCGAGAACCTGTTCATGGTCTATTGTTCCTACTACTCAGGTTGTTTTAAGTTGGGCTAATGCTAAATCCTCTGCTTATGATTACGATAAAAACTTAAAGACCATTACGTTAAGGACCTCTGATGCCTTTGATGTTAATATGGATGTTCAAGTGATGTTCCATATCCCTATGGATAAAGCACCTGCTGTTGTTGCTGACCTTGGTTCTATACAAGATTTAATCACACAAGTACTTGAACCTGCTGTTAGTTCCCATTTTAGGAATGCTGCTCAAGAGGTCAAAGCACTTGATTTATATACACAACGTGCGGGGCTTGCATCTAGGGCGAAGTCCCAGATAGCAGATGTTCTTGGTCTCTATCATATTGAATCTCGTGATGTTATGATAACTGATGTTATTCTACCCGAAGAGATTGTTGCTCCTGTTAAGTTGGCTGCTATTGCTATTGAAGATAAAAAGAAGTTTGAGAACCAGGAAGTTGCTCAAAATGCTAGAAAGAGCTTAGAGTTTGCTAAGAAGCAGGCGGATATGCAGGAAGCGCTTGTTGCATCACAGCGTGAGATTGAAATCTCTGATAATAAAGCGAAATCTGTTGCAAAAACTGCTGAAGGTGAAAGAAATGCCAGCATTTTTAGAGCAGAAGCTGAAGCGAAACAAATAGAGTTAAAAGCTACAGCGGATGCTATGCAGATAAAACTTATTGCTGATTCTCAATCAGAGAGTATTCGTAAGGTCGGTCTGGCCGAGGCAGAAATCATTATGGAGAAAGGTAAATCACAGGCGGAAGCATATAAACTATCGCAGGAAGCACTTGGCGATGATTATGCGAAATTGCAAATGGTTGAATCTCTTGGTTATAATCAAGTAAAACTTATCCCTGACAATATCATTATCGGTGGTTCGGAGGGTGGTAGTTTGATTAATCAGTTTATGGCTATTGAAATGGCTGAGAAGGTAACGGGTAAATCTTGGAATACTTCTAAATAGATTTGTGCTATTGTAGATAAACTATAGAATATGGAGAATGATATTATAACAAAGGAATGGCTTAATGCTAATTTTGTTTATGATGAGAATCTTAAAATGTGGAGAGCATCATCAGATGTTGATGGGAAATGGTATATTAAGAGATATTCATATGAACCTGACACATTTGCATTATATCTTCGTTTATTTGATGCTCCTCACTTACGTGATTTATATGCCATTATTTATAAGGGAACTTCTATACAAGAACTTCTTAAGCACCTATCTGGTTTGGATGATGGTTCAAAATCTTCGTGAACTATAACTTTTAGAATTTCTTTTCGTAGTTGCATTTACTTTTATGTTGTAAATTGGTCTCAATTTTGTTATTTATACTATTAGTAGTAATGGTATTATCTAGTGCTACACTGCAAGCCACTATCACTATTTAACATTTTACATATAATGGTGTTCCTTTAAGAAGATTTGTTTGTTTTGATAGATGAATTAGATTTAGATGATTCAACCTCTTATACTGCTATTACATCGTGGTCTTCAAAATCAGCAAAAGGCTATATAACACTATATCTGAATGAAAAAATGCAAATTTGTGTCAGCTATACAGATTATAATGGCGATGTTGTTTATGATAAACAACATCCGGACGAGGATGTATATGAAGACGGAGGAGATTATGATGGATATGGAGAAGATTATGATGAATAATGTAAATAATGCTTCACAAGACAGAACTAAATATGAAGATAATTGATAAAAACAAAGATTATTATGATTACTTACAAGGCATAAATGGAATAGACCCTCAAGTTACTTTTGATAGGAGAGGTTCATTTATGCCTTCTATAAACTGGTTAAATAGTTTCATTATACCTTATCAAGAACCTGATAAATATCTTTTTCCTAACATAAACAAAAGCAAAATAGTATTAGAAGTAGGGTTTCAACACTACATATTAGAGATAGAAAGAATGAAAGATGAAACTTGCAAATATAAATTGCATTCTCAGAGTAGAGATGAACATTGTGGAGCATCTGTTATAGGAATATATCGCTTATCTTATTATTCAAGAGATGATAGGTGGAAAGTAACTAAAGAAACTCATATTCCGACTATTTTAGTATCTGATAGTGAAACTAAAAGTAATATAGAATATGATGTTGTTATGACCCCTTGTTTCAAATGTTTATCTTCTGATACAGAAAATGTTAGACAATCTCCATATCTAAACCCAATATTAAAAGATACATTCATTCCTTCTATTATAGATGCACAAACTATCTGGAACAACATATATGAATATATTAGTTTTACTAATGAACCTTTAATAACAGATAGTATGACAGATAAAGAAAAATTAGAATCGAAAGGGTTTGATAACAAAAGTTCATTTAGACATCCGGTAAAATACGTTATGATTTGATTACATTTTAGTATATTTGTGGTGATACACAACCAAACTATTGCTTGATATTTCTACGAGATACAAGGAATTACAGAGTTGAACAAGGCGAAGGCATATTATAATTTTATATAACAATTATGAAAACTTACAATGATTATAAAGATTTGTTATTACAAATCAATTCATATCTAAATGAATCAGTTGATTTTAGTTTAAATTTTAAGAGAAAATTAACTGATGATTTGTTAAAATTAAGCTATGTATTAGATGAATTTTATAATAATATTTTAACAGATAAAAATGGAAATATACATAATAGAAATACTGAAAGTTTTTATGTACATATTCATAAACCTGGAAAACATTTAGCAAAAATAAGAATCAGTGAATATGCACCTTTGTCATTCAATAAAATTGTAAATGATATTGTAAAAAATAAATATCAATATTATTATATCATAAATTTAACAGGGACAGAATGGAATAGTGTATTTAGTAAATTTTTTTTAAGACAATGTGTACTTCAAGCTGATGTATCAAATTTAACCCAAGTTGATTATGTATCCAAATCTATCATAAGTAATGATGTAAACAAACTGGTTATTAATATTATGGATACTATATTGACATATTTACAAACCAACAACATAATTATATCAGGTTTAGAAATAGATTGGAACATATCAAAAATATAAATATTATGAAAAATTATCAAACATACAAAATACTATCACTTATGGACAAAGTGCCTGTAGTAGATATGGCTACCTATATAGGTAAAATTTCACCATCTCTGTATGGTGAAGGTAAGGTTAAACTCAAACAGAGAGATTGGTTCTACAATTTATCTACTGATGGAGGTGGTTATGTATATTACCATCATAAACAAGCATTATATGAGATAGTGGATAGAGACCTAATACTTTGTAAGAATATTGATTATAATTTGATACATCTGGTGATTGACAACTTCAGCAACTCAGTTCCCAATATATGGCACGTTATGATTTGATTACATTTTCGTTATATTTGTGGTGATACACAACAACTACTACTGCATTAACTACTGCTAATACGTTGTGATTTGCGTTCTTTTTCGTTATATTTGTGGTGATACACAACACACGAAAAAAGCACGTCATTTGTCTTGAAGTTGTGATTTGCGTTCTTTTTCGTTATATTTGTAGTGGATTACAACTCCAAGCAGCGTTAGTATTGAATCTCTTCAGTTGTAAATTGGTCTCAATTTTGTTATTTTTGTAGTGGATTACAACTCTGTTGCCTCTCTGGGTCTTAATGCACGGTTGTAAATTGGTCTCAATTTTGTTATTTTTGTAGTGGATTACAACCTTGTTCTTTCCATACTTTATTTCAATGAAGTTGTAAATTGGTCTCAATTTTGTTATTTTTGTAGTGGATTACAACTAATTATTATCTAACGCGTCGCACGGAATGGTTGTAAATTGGTCTCAATTTTGTTATTTTTGTAGTGGATTACAACATACCGATCAAATGAATCGTTCGGAACGATGTTGTAAATTGGTCTCAATTTTGTTATTTTTGTAGTGGATTACAACTTCATTAACAATAAATTTACCACTATTTTGTTGTAAATTGGTCTCAATTTTGTTATTTTTGTAGTGGATTACAACAGTTGGTGGCTTTGTATCAGTGCCTGCTGTGTTGTAAATTGGTCTCAATTTTGTTATTTTTGTAGTGGATTACAACTTTTTAATATAATTTTCAATATATTCACCTGTTGTAAATTGGTCTCAATTTTGTTATTTTTGTAGTGGATTACAACCGTCTAAATTTGGGATACCAACAAACGATTGTTGTAAATTGGTCTCAATTTTGTTATTTTTGTAGTGGATTACAACTATTGATGGCAACACAACGAGCAAAGAGTTGTTGTAAATTGGTCTCAATTTTGTTATTTTTGTAGTGGATTACAACAATATGTTCGCTCATATCGTATTCTATATAGTTGTAAATTGGTCTCAATTTTGTTATTTTTGTAGTGGATTACAACTATAAGTATAGCGTATGTCTTGGCTCTGCCGTTGTAAATTGGTCTCAATTTTGTTATTTTTGTAGTGGATTACAACTTTCCTGGATTGACTAATATTTATTATTTAGTTGTAAATTGGTCTCAATTTTGTTATTTTTGTAGTGGATTACAACGATTCTGAAGTGGATATTTATAGCAGCGGCGTTGTAAATTGGTCTCAATTTTGTTATTTTTGTAGTGGATTACAACATTCCCACTGCAACACTCGCAATAACAGTAACTTATACTAAACACTACGAATGAAAAAAGAGCGAGCTTTTGAAATAGAAAGCCCGCTCTTTTGTTTTTTTGCAATCTTGCAGATAAAAAAATATCTGATAACAATATATTCAAATTATTTTTGTATATTGCGTTCTCTTGTATTGCGATTTAAGTAATCTAAGTATAATCCGTTTAAAAAACAGAAACCCAACATAAATGCTGGGCTGCCGTGATGTTTTCACAACGGAATAATCCTTATTGTAAATTGTTCTCAATTTTGAATTACAAATATAACTATATTTTTGTTAACTACCAAATATTATCAAAATTATTATGAAAAAAGTTTTAGGTTTAGATTTAGGAACGACTTCTATTGGCTGGGCATTGGTAAATAGAGCCGAAACAAAAGAAGAACGCTCAAATATTATTAAATTAGGTGTTAGAGTTGTGCCATTGTCTGTTGATGAAAATCTGAACTATGGCAAAGGGAAACCTATAACTACCAATGCTGGCAGACGGTTAAAGCGTGGAATGCGCCGAAATCTCCAGAGGTATAAGTTGCGTAGAGAAAATCTAATAGAAATTCTTAAAGACAATAAGTTCATTACAGATGATACTTTTCTCTCGGAAGAAGGTAAAGACACTACATTTGAGACATATACACTGCGGGCAAAGGCAGTAACCGATGAGATTGCACTAGACGAATTGGCAAGAGTATTGCTGATGATTAATAAGAAACGTGGCTATCGGAGTGGTAGAAAGGTAACAAACGATGAAGATGGCCAATCTGTTGATAGTATGGAGGTCGCTAAGAATTTATATCAAGATAATCTAACCCCAGGTGAATTCAGTTTAAATCTGCTAAAGCAAGGTAAAAAAGAACTACCGGATTATTATCGCACTGATTTAAAAGCTGAAATAGATAAAATATGGGAATACCAACGAGAATATCACTCAGAAATACTTACAGACGAACTTAAAATACAACTTGAAGGAAAAGGACAAAAGGCAGCTGCACAACTATTCTTTGCTAAGTATGGATTTAATACCGCAGATGTGAAAGGCAGTAAAGAAGCACAAAAACTGAAAAAATATGAATTGCGAGTGGATGCCTTGACAAAGGAGTTGGATAAAGAGGAACTTGCACTTGTAATTTCAAATATTTGTGGTGAAATTAATAGTTCGAGTGGATACTTGGCAGCGATAAGCGATAGAAGTAAGGAACTGGAATTTAATAACCAAACTGTTGGTCAGTATTTTATGGAGCAATTAGCAAAAAATTCACATTTCAGTGTCAAAAATAAGATCTTCTACAGACAAGATTATATTGACGAATTTGAAAAGATATGGTCGACGCAAAGTAAATTCCATACAGAACTAACTAACGAATTGAAATCAAAAATTAGAGATGTGATTATTTTTTATCAACGAAGATTGAAGAGTCAAAAAGGGCTGATTAGTTTCTGCGAGTTCGAAAGAAGAGAAGTTGAAATAGAGATTGACGGCAAAATAAAGGAGAAGGTAGTTGGCTCAAGAGTCGTGCCTAAATCTTCTCCTTTATTTCAAGAATTTAAAATATGGCAAATCCTTAATAATATTCAGGTTACAACACATAAGCAGACGGGCGAATATTTTGAATTAGAGCAAGACCAAAAGGAATACTTAGCACAGGAATTGAGTATTAGAACAAAATTATCTGCCACAGAAGCATTAAAGCTACTATACCCCAAAGAAGACAAAGATTATGATTTGAATTACAATATATTGGAAGGAAATAAGACGCAAGCAGAGTTATTTGATGTATACAAAAAAATTATAGTGGAAAGTAATAGATTAAGCGACCACGATTTTTCAAAAATGAATGCAAAGCAAACAATAGAGGCGGTAGCAGAAATATTTGACGACTTGGGATACAGCACGGATATTTTGGAATTTGATTCTTCTTATGAAGGAGATATTCGCCAGCAGCCGATGTATAAATTGTGGCATATATTATATTCGTATGAGGGTGATAGTGGAAATGAAAAATTAGAAAAGAAATTAACCGACTTATATGGATTTGCGCAAGAAACTGCTAAACGTATTGCAAATATTTCTTTTTCGTTGGATTACGGAAACTTAAGCGCGAAAGCAATTAAAAAGATACTGCCATTTCTAAAAAGTGGCTCACGCTATGATGAATCTGTAGAAAAAGGAGGATATGATAGACATTCTAAGAGTTCGCTGACAAAAGAAGAAATTGATAATAAGATATTGAAAGATAAATTAAAAAACCTTCCTAAAAATTATTTACGTAATCCAGTTGTAGAGAAGATTTTAAATCAAATGGTAAATGTAGTAAATGCTATTATTGATACTTACGGCAAACCAGATGAAATAAGCGTTGAACTTGCGCGAGAATTGAAAATGAATGCAAAAGAGAGAGAAAATAAAACGAAAGCAATATCCAAATCTAACAAAAACAACGAAGCAATAAAAAAACGTTTGAAGGATGAATTTAGTATCAGTAATGTAAGTCATAATGATATATTGCGTTATAAGTTATATCAGGAACTGAAAGATAATGCCTATAAGACACTTTATTCAAATCAATATATCCCGCAGGAAAAATTATTTAGCAAAGAAATTGACAGAGACCATATTATTCCGCAATCCCGTTTATTTGATGATTCATTCTCCAATAAAATATTGGAATATAAAAGCGTTAATATTGAAAAAGGAAATGAAACCGCTTATGATTATGTTCTAAATAAATATGGAAAAGAGAAAATTGATGATTATTTATCAAAAATAAATAAATTGTATGCCAACAAATCCATATCCAAGACGAAATACAATAAATTGAAAATGAAAGGCATAGACATCCCAGATGATTTTATTGAAAGGGACATAAAAGATACTCAATATATTGCAAAAACAGCCAAAAATATGTTAGAGGAAATTGTAAATGTTGTCATTTCCACTTCAGGGGAAATAACAAGCAAACTACGTGAGGATTGGGGATTAGTAGATATAATGAAGGAATTGAATTGGGATAAATACAGCAAACTTGGATTAACAGAAGTGATAGAAAATGAAGAAGGACATAAAATAAGCAAAATTAAAGATTGGAATAAGCGTAACGACCATCGCCATCACGCAATGGATGCTCTAACCGTTGCATTTACTACGCGTAGCCATATCCAGCACCTCAATACATTGAAATCTAATTCTGAATCTGACTTAATTTATAAGGACAAGAGAAATAAAAAGAAGTTCTCGCCACCTATCCCGGAAAAAGATTTTAGAGCCGAAGCAAAAGAGCATTTAGAAAACACCTTAATTTCAATTAAAGCAAAAAATAAAGTAGCAACCATAAATACTAATAAAACTAAAACAAATACAAAAAATAATTTCAAAGAAACTAAACAACTCACCCCACGCGGACAACTGCATAACGAGACAATATATGGAAGTATTCAACAAAATATTGTGGTTTTCGAAAAAATTGGTAGTTCATTTGATGCAGATAAAATAAATAAAGTAACAAAACCTGCATATAAAGAGGCGTTATTAGAACGTCTACATAAGTTTAATGATGACCCAAAACTTGCTTTTACTGTGAAAAATAGTTTATCAAAAAATCCGATATACTTAAATGATTTGCAAACTAATAAGGTACCAGAAAAAGTAAAAATAGAAAAAATAGAAACAATTTATACTATTCGTAAAGATATTAAGCCAGATTTAAACGTAGAAAAAGTAGTCGATTCTAAAATCCGTAAGTTATTGGAAAAGCGTATCAAAGAATATAATAACGACCCTAAAAAAGCATTCGAAAATTTAGATGAAAATCCTATTTGGCTTAATGAGAAAAAATGCATATCTATCAAGCGTGTTACCATACGTGGCGTTAGTAATACTGAGCCACTGCATAGCAAAAAAGATAAAGATGGCAAATTATTATTAGATGGAAGCGGACAAAATATACCTATTGATTTTGTTCAAACCGGTAACAATCATCACGTGGCTATGTACAAGGATCAAGATGGAGATCTGCAAGAAAATGTGGTCTCTTTTTACGAGGCAGTTTTGCGTAAAAATGATAAATTGCCAATAATGGATAAGAATTTTAATAGCGAACTTGGTTGGCAGTTTATGTTTTCTATGGAGCAGAACGAATATTTTATTTTTCCAAATGAACAAACAAGATTCAATCCCAATGAAATTGATTTATTAGAACCAAATAATTATCATCTAATTAGCCCAAATTTATATAGAGTGCAAAAACTTGCTACAAAAAATTATATGTTTAGACATCATTTAGAAACAGATGTTCAGGAAAGAAAAGAACTTAAAGGTATTTCATATAAATTGATACAAAGTACAAAATACTTAGAAGACATTGTAAAGGTTCGTACGAATCACCTTGGACAAATTATATCTGTTGGAGAATACTAAATGCTCAAACAAACCCTCTACTTCGGCAACCCCGCTTATTTATCTGTGAAAAATAAACAACTCGTTGTTAAATTGATAGATAGCGATGAGATAATCACTCGCCCAATCGAAGACATCGGTATCGTTATTTTAGATAATTGGCAAATCACTATAACCCAAAACGTTATCGCATCTCTCCTCGAAAATAACGCCGCTATTATACATTGCAATAATGCACATCTCCCTGTCGGTCTTGTCCTTAATTTAGATGGTAATACCTTGCAATCCCAACGCTTTAAGACACAAATAAATGCTTCCGAACCACTAAAAAAACAACTCTGGCAACAAATAATTAAAGCAAAAATAGAAAATCAATCGCTGCTCCTAAAAAGCCAAAATAAAGATATTAAACGACTCCAAGTTATGCTCCGCAATCTTAAAACAGGCGATACAGATAATTATGAAGCACAAGCGGCAGCGTATTATTGGAAAAATATTTTTAGCAACTATCTCCCTAATTTTAAGCGAGATAGAGAAGGTGACCAGCCGAATAATTTGCTAAATTATGGTTATGCAATTTTGCGTGCAGCAGTTGCACGAGCACTTGTTGGCTCTGGTTTATTGCCAACTCTGGGCATTTTTCACCGCAACCAATATAACGCATATTGTTTAGCAGATGATATTATGGAACCATATCGTCCATTTGTGGATAGAGCCGTTTTTAATTACTTAAAAGAAAATAAATATTGCGATTTCTTGGATACAGAAGCGAAAAAATATTTATTCCAAGTAATGCAAGACGATGTGATGTTTGGAAAAGAGCGAAGCCCTTTATTTGTTGGACTTACAACGACAACTGCTTCACTTGTAGCGTGCTTTGAAGGCAAAAAGCGAAAAATAAAATATCCAACAATCTGCTAAACTAATTCATTAATTATAGTATATATCCGATAATTTTAGAATATTATCTATGTATATTATGCAACGACTTAGTGAGTATAGAATTATGTGGGTTATGGTTTTATTTGACTTGCCGACAGAAACCAAAGTTGACCGCAAGCGATACACACAATTCCGCAAAGAATTACTGAAAGATGGATTTGATATGTTTCAGTTTTCTATTTATGTCCGACATTGTGCCAGCAGAGAAAATGCACAAGTCCATATAAAACGTGTCAAAGATAAAATGCCACAATTCGGACAAATCGGACTAATGACTATTACCGACAAGCAATTCGGGCAGATAGAAATTTTCTGTAATCGCAAAGTTGTCGAACCATCTCACGTTCAGATGCAATTAGATATGTTTTGAGTGAATTGGAAAACTATCCTTATTTCTTAATAAATTTCTCTACTTCATTACTCTTGCCATTTTTCAAACGAACAAAATACGTTCCAACAGTGAAATTGCTCATATCTATTGCGGTCTCAAGCATTCCATCTGTTGTTTGTTTAACTTCTGGAGACAATGAACCATACTCTCCTTGTTTAGACAACTTTGTAGATGTTTCCAGCGGTAAGCCATAATTTTAAGTAAAAAATCACCTAATACTTAATAACTGATTTTACTATACGCCGACCATTAACAACCATAGTTATATAATATACACCTGCAGGAAAATTATACAAATCAAAAGATTGTGAAAAAATTCCGGCAACCGCTTTATTATCATAAACTTGCATTACTTCTCTGCCTAGTATATCATTAATTGTAATTGTTAAACTTGCATCAACTTGCAAATTCAGAACAATATTCGCTTTATCATTTATCGGATTCGGGTAGATTAATATGTTTTCATTGGAATAGTTATCTGCTTCAATAGCAGTAGGATATGGTGTTTTCAACCGAAAGACGCTAGCACCACTAGTGCTAACATAAATCATAGTTGAATCAAATGGGTCTTCTTGTATGCTAGCCACAGAATGAAATAGAAAGCCCGGAACTTCACACCAGTCGTCGGGCATTGTATTTGCTCCCTTGAAGGAAACAAGCACCTGACCGATGCCATTCCCAAGATACAAAACATCAGCGTTACGACTATCCACGTGAATAGCATTTGTAGTTATAGTATCAGGATAAATCTCACGCCAAGCATTTCCGCCATCCGTAGATACATAAGCACCACTATTGAAGTAATGTATATTTTCGCCCCATTCTCCAGCAGAATGCCGATATCCCGTTGTATAAATTGTATTATTATTGCTATTTGGAGCAACAGATATGCTATTGAGCATCGTTACGCTATTGTTATTTGGATAGTTAGCCAATTTAATCCATTGTGTCGCATTTTTATCTAAATAGTAAGTGGAACTCTCTGCCGATGATTTTTCATTGGAAGAAAATAGGCAATATAAGCGGGAATAATCCGGAGACCACACAAATTTTGATGTATGATATCGTGTTTCATTCATTCCGTCATTAAATTTCGTGAAAGTTTGTCCGCCATCCGTAGATTTATATACACCATAGCCAAAGCAAGTGACATACACAACACGCTGAGCAGGATTTGTGGGACTATTCGGGTCAATAGTTATAGAAGTGCAGATAGCGTGGTCGGGTAATCCGCTAACTCCATCGTTGTCTGTGTAAGATGTCTTATCAGAGTTAGGATTAATAGGAATCCAATTCTTACCGCCATCAATGCTTCTTGCAACTCCACCAATATATGAGCCAGAATGATTTTCCACAAGATTGATAGCAGCTGCCACATCTTTGCTGTGCATATTGCTCCAAGCAGAAAGAATAAAGTCCCTATTATCTTTGTCAAATGCAATGTCATAACAAGTATTTAGCCAGCCAGAGGGAATACCATTTTTACTCCAATTCCAACTCTTGCCACCATCTTTTGACTCCATTAGAAATATATCCGTATAGCAAATGAATTGATGTAGCGAATCAAAAGGGTCTACATAATATCCATGATTACAAGTGACCCATAATCCACGACTTGAATATGTATTAGTAGTAGAGTCATAATCATTAGAAATGGACTCCCAAGTGTCGCCTCCATCCCTAGTAATAAGGGCATCACCCATATTTGTCATTATAGCAATATTCGGGTCCGAGAGCGATGCAGAAAGCCCAGAACTTGTGCCACTCCAACCAAATTCCCCTACCCAAACATCTACATAATACGGATTATTAATGTTGGATAACGACCAGCCCTTCAATCCAATTTTCCAAGACGCTCCTCCATCGAATGTCCTTGCTACTCCCATATCCATTCCTCCTGTTTTGCTATCCAAAGTATCGCCGAAGCATACATAAATATCATTTAACGAACTAACAGCAAGTTGTTTAAATATTCGCTTCCCGTTTGAATTTGGCTCACCAGTATTCCAATGCAGCCAGCGTTCGGAAAATGTTGTTGTAATTGGCAACCAAGTAATTCCACCATCATTGGAACGACTAACTTGATTAGCAAATTTATCTACACCAGTTGTTGCTGATTCTATAATGAAGAAGTAATTCTTATTCGTTTGCTTGTCATAGTATATTGCACCCGATTTATTTGCTCTTAACAATATTGTATCTACCTTGCCGTTATCGCTAACTTTGAATACCCCTTTGGCAGATAATATATCTAATTTGCGAGAACCAACTGGCGATGTCGGGTCTATCTGAAAGCCAGCATAAGAATCACCAAGGTCAGGGAATAACTTATTCGCTAACGATGCGATAACTTTCCAATTCTCACCATTATCTGTTGATTTATAGATAGTTGGCTTAGGTTCCCACTGCGCATCATAGTAGCCCGACGTTACAAAATACATTGTATTGCTATCTGCCGGGTCCATTACCATACCAATAATCTTTCCCTCGTGAACGGTCAGATTCGCAATATTACTCGTATCTTTTGGGAAAATTATCTTAAATGTCTCTCCACCATCGGTAGAAAGGGAAAGATAAGTATTCAACGCAAATACTTTCTTTGCATTATGCGGTGAACAGTAGAACCTGCCTCTATTCTGAAACTTATGCAACTTAAAGTTTTTGCCACCATCTCTACTACTAAAAGCACTCGACATATCGCAAAATATAAAGATATTATCATTATTCAATGAATTGATTAGAGGAAAAAGCATCCGTCCGCCGCCGCCAGGACCAAGTGCCTCTTTGGAGAAAAGATTGTTTGTTGCTACTGTCATAGTAGCAAGAACGAATAGTAGTAATAGTTTTTTCATTCTTTTTTATAAATAATTTTATTAAATAAACATTTTTACTCTACAAAAATAAGAATATTTATTTAATATATACTTGTATGTGTGCAAAGTTATTTATCTAAGTAGGCATAATGAGAAAGAGAAAAAAACTACATCAGCAATAAATAATGAATTATACAAAGAAACTTGCTAAATATTCGTATATTGCACAATGTTTGAATATCTACTCTTTCCGATACTAACTTCACTTTTTTGGGCAATCTCGCCATACTTCTTCACTTTGGCAGAAAACGAAATCGGAGTCAACCAACTAAATGTGGATAGATTGCTTGTTGCCTCTATTATCATTGGCATCATACTGCTTTGCTTTCCCATCGATTTAAGCGTATCTACAGAGCAATTTAATTGGTTAGTGTTGAGCGGTATTTTAGGTCTGGTATTTAGCGATTTCTTTCTGTTCACATCTTATGGAAAGATAGGACCACGCTATTCTATGCTGATAATGTGCATTGCTCCAGCATTTTCCATCCTCGGCGGACACATATTCTTTTCGGAATACCTTGGACTTATATCCATTATTGGTATTGGAGTTGCTATGCTTGGAATCGGATTTGTGGTGGGAACTAGGAGCGAAAGCAATATCAAAATAAAACTGCGCAATATACATCCTAAATTGTTAATTTATGCAGTGTTAGCGGCATTTGGACGTGCTGCTGGCTTGCTTGCAATTAAGCAAGCCATTTTACTCGGAGAAATTAGCAGCATATTCACTTCATTCATCCGCGAAAGCACAGCCGCCGTAATAATGATTATAGTGCTATTAATAGTAAAAAAATATAAAAATCCTGTTAGTTTATATGCGAAGAACAAAACAGCACTCAAATGGGTTGTGTTAGGTGGATTTTTCGGACCTGTCCTTGGCGTTACGTGTAGCATTATCTCGCTACAACACGTTCCGGTATCCATAGCACAAACGATTTTTGCAACATCTCCAGTGTTTATGCTGCCTATTTCTCATTTTTTATTCCACGACAGTGTCTCTATAAAATCAATTATTGGTGTAATCATAGTAACTATTGGTGTAGCAATGATTTACTGCTACTAATATTTCTTTTGAATGGAATTACACATCAAAAAATCCCAAGGCATCTAAATTACCAATAAATTTGCGGAGATAGTTATCTTCAATAAGGGGCAAATTGAAATCCAAATGCAGTAGCACATCCATAGTATAGCGATTTTCTGCAATTATATCTTTCACTACATCACGAGAGACGAATTATAGGCGATGAGCGGCGACAAGTATTCGGCTTTATCACCACGCAAAGCTTCAGCAAATTCTCCCTTTGCGACGGCTTCAAGCACAAGCCGTTCAGCAATAAACTTACTATGCACATACTTATTAGAAACATCTTGTCCGAAGTAGAGCATCTTTTCTGTAAGGCGAGTATCAGATGGAGGATTACCGTTAATACTTGCTCCTCCAACGCTTGCCGTAGAAATCTGCAACCCTTATTTTTACAAAATGCAATGCCATTTTTCACTCCACCAATATTTATATCCTCAATGTCCGTTCCACGTGAGAAGTGCTTTACATTTGCTGCACTATTTATCATAGTATCTATTGGCAAATCAATAAATGCATCAAAGGCAGATGTAGAGGTCACATCGCCTTCTACTATCTGAATTCGCTTTCCAAATTCAGTTTCGAATGTATCGGAGAAGTAATAGCTAATTTCAGATAGGCAGTTGGCACCATATATGCAGTAAGTGTTTTCGCCATTTGGTCGTGTATTTCGGATGGCATTACCTCTCTATCGGTGGTAAACCACACGCAAAGATGGTCTTGATTATTTAACTTGCGAACTTTTACAACGCCTTGCAGGACGCCCGTCACAGAGTTAAGAGCATTTTCTATTTCACCAAGTTCTATACGGAGTCCGCGGAGTTTAACTTGATTGTCGTTGCGTCCAAGGATAATAACTTCGCCCGCTTCCGTCCATTTTGCAATATCTCCTGTGCTACATAGATAATCGCCACCAGTGCGTGCAAAAAGTTCAGCAAGTGGAGCGGATTTTTTGCTTCATTGTCATTTGCCATTATAAGCAATAGACCATTGCAGTTGCATTGAGAGACAGTGTAAAGAGTCAATAGGAATAAAGCAGCCGCCGACTTTCAGAATTCCCCAAAGCGCCACAAACACACGACTATCGCGTGGTAAAATGAAGGAAATCTCATCTCCTTTAAATGAAAAAAAACGTCATAAATATACTATTTTTGTACCAACAAATTTATAAGTTATTATATACAAATAAGTTGCATTATTTTTGTTGTTATAAAAGTATCAAATTAGCAACAAGAACTATCGATTTATGACTGACCAAACCATTCTACGTATAGCAACCTGCGATGCGATTAAGCATCTTGCTACCACCCACAACATCACCCAAACGGATGCCTGCCGTAAATTCTATAACACCGTAAGGAAGAAGCATATTCCTTGTGGTTTTAATCTTATCAATTTTTCACAATTTCATAGTTCGTTTCGCCGATACAAAAATACGAATAAACAACTACTTTTCAACATAAAAACCGAACAAAATTAAAAATTTTATCTTTATATTTTTTAATTAGTTACGGCTACTTCCTAAAAGAAGCCCTCTCCAAATCGGGCATAGTATATAGAGACATCATAATTTTTAACTTGTATGATAGACAAAATATTATCATTAGACGCATTGGACGAAGTCCGTATGGAAGAATATCTACACGATGTTCGTCTCCAGCGCACACTCAAACATTACGGCATAAACTACAAGCCCGTTAATTACAGACAATTTGGGATGCGTTTGAGGGACAAATAAATTAATAAGAAATAAAAAAGGAATATAAATGAGTTGTAATTGTTCAAAACCAGCGGTGCTTGGTGACTACACAGTAAAAGCGGATGGCTGGAGTTCAAAGACCGCATACGAGCAGCAGAACATTTTTAAGCAGATGCAATATCAGCAGAAACTTGCGGCTATTGGAGCATTGAGCGGGGTGTTATTAATGGCGGCTGGATTAAAAATAGCACATAAGATATAGATGTTATCAGGATTTGGAGAATATTTTAATTGGGCAGTAGATAAAGTTTTAGGCGTATCGGATGACGAGTATTTTCAAGCGGTAGAGAATTGTTATTCTGCACTGTGCTGGAATAAATACGGTAGCGGTTGGGCTGGCTGTCCATACGAGAGTAATGATGTAGGGCGAGTAATCACCGCTTACGTTTTTTATTTTACAACCCACCCTGAGCCAGACCACTGTAAATATTACTACGATGAATTTTCGGATAGAAGCGACCCATATCGCAAGCAATTAGTGAGTATTATAGCCCAGATGGCAAGCGTAGATAAGTCGTTATCACCTGCTTTTGTGAATGATGTTTTGAGTTATTTGTATTGGGGAGAGAAGCGAGGTAAGGTTGCCTACGGCATTCTCAAGCCCTTGCAGTGTCAGCGTTTCAAAGATGTTTATTGGTATAGAAACGGTATTTGGAAGGTAACTTTACAGATTACTGAAGCGGTCATCTCTTTTTTCAAAAAGGTATTAGATGCGGTGGGACATATAATAATTGCTACAGGGAACTTAGTAAATGGTGTTGCAAATGGTGCTGCTGACCTACTAAATGTAACGGGCTCTGCGTTCAGTTATTTACCATATATTTTATGTTGTGGAGTAGCATTAGTGGCGGGATTTGAGGTTTATCATTACCGAAAGAATGGAAAAATATATGTTCCACAGATGGATAATAAATAGGTAGGAATATGAAAATAACAACAGCAATACGTGAAAAGGTTATGGAGGATATGTGGCAGAATTCAACAAACACGTTTTATACTCCAGATGATATAAACAAGGTCTTAGATATGTTAAGTTGGGCTGAGGTTAATTCCGGTGCCGATGCTTGCAGTAATAATGTAGCGGTAGCGAAGTCATTGCTGACTAACCAACGGGCATTAAAACTGAGCAAGACCTATGCACAATGTCATATTCAGGCGATATTAAGTGTTGCAAAGAATTATGCTTGCCAGCAAGGTGATGCGATTATCCCACCAGATGCAAGTATAACTCCAGGAACTACTACTCAAACAGAGATAGAGATAAAGAAAACAACGGCAACTCCTACCAATATGAGCGAATCGGTAAAGAATAATATAAATATAGTTCCAGAAGCGGGCGAAGCGTTTATTTCGCAATACAAGGTTCCGTTAATAGTAGCGGGCGTATGTGTTGTTTCTATTGGTTATATGTATTTCAAATGTAATAACAAGTCATCAAAAAAAGGATTAAAATTGAGTGATTACTATCAGAAATACAGGACCAAATGGGATATGGGTAGTGATTGCAAGTATGCTCACCAATGCCCGGCGACTAATAACTGCTATGCTTGCAAGGATAATAATTGCTATGGAGATTATTACAAACGCAATAAAGAGGAGGAGGAGTTTGAGTATTCTGAATAACGAACTAACTACTTACAGCCCGAAACTGAACGACCTCAGTGGCACATTTGACGACTTAGGACAACTTATCGCATATATGCGAGACCTAACGAAATCACTGGTTCCGCTCTCAGATGCACTAACAGATACGATAGAAAACTTGCCAGCAAAGGTTAGCAAGTTCGTAGACAATAACCCCGGACTAATGCTATTTACGGGCGTTGGCGCAGTTTTAATAGGTGGAGCATTGGCGACCACAATAATAAATAATTGTATGCAGATTAGGAATAATTGGAGAAAATAAAATGGATAATACGCCAATTAATACGACTTGCGATGTTGCAAAGATTGGGATGGTGGATTTTACAAAAGAACATATAGTAGAAATTGCTGGAATAGCAATATCCGCAGGCATTGTTGGGTTTTTAGCAGGAAATAGAGGTTCTAACAAGAAAAAAGGATTGAGCGATGTGATAAAACCCGAGTGGTCAGATGACATAAAGAAGCGAATACGCCAGAAAGAGGACTATTTGGATGCTTGGTATAATGAGTTTGAGGAGTTTGATAAGAAACTGTTTGTGGATTTAGTCCGAATGCACTTTCCGCAATTTGGGGATGGCGGTTGGGATACCACTTGTTACTTGGCAGCCCTTAATCTTCCGAACGAATATGAACGTTGTTTAGACGTGCAGATAGAGGTTCTGACAAAGGTATTGTGGTTGTCATATCCTGATTATAAAGATAAAGGTGTCGGGTTAGAGGATGGTAATAACGACAAATACTATGAGTTGAGTCGGCTTTTGAACAGATTAGAGGCAGTTATACCAAGGAACAAATGGGATGATTATCTTCGTGCCGTCCGTAAGAATAACAGAG
>JAISJI010000002.1 GCA_031261605.1 Ignavibacteria bacterium
ACCCATTGTTCCATTTCCTGCTGGAAAGGCGAACCCAGATAGAGTTGAAAACACGAAAATAGCAATTATTTGTTTTATTATTTGATTCATAGTGAATCCTCCTAAGAATGTTTGTAAAAGTACCACAATATACATATAATTTGGGAATAAAAAATAATGAGAGGAAATATTTTTATCTTTACACTTTACCGATGAAAATTATAAAAAAATGGCGAGTATAACAATAATGTTAGATTTTATGACTATATTTGTAGTTTCCATATCGTATAAGGGCGATGTGGTGTATTCTTATAACATTATAACAGAAGGTGAAACGTGAACGCAAACGAACTTTCAAACGAAATCAAACACGCCGTATATGACAGACAAAATGGTATGTGCGCTTATACTGGCAAGAAATTTGAAGAATTCAATGACACTATTGAAGCAGATTTCATATTTATCAATCCTACCGATAACATAGACGTCGAAAACATCGTTATGGTCTGGAAACAACACAGCGGTCTGCCCAAGAACAGAATCCGTAAGTATATTTTCAACTACGCTAATTTCTCTAATTACTCCCCAGAGGATAAAGCCAGCGACCTAAAACACGAAATTGATGCAGTTACCGCAACAGCCGATACAACAACAGATTGGCGCGAAATACGAGCCGAAATTCGCGACTTAACTAACGACTTATCTACGGTCGGTATTCCTGCTTCTGCTCGCTCGGAATGTAGAGATTTGCTTAAAGCAGCACTCGCTACTGTAAATACGCGTCAGGGTGAGGTTCAGGAGAAAAATAGGGAGCAATGGAAACTTAATTTCGCTCCACTGAAAGAGAAATTGGATGCTGCTATTGCATTTGCTGTTTCATCGCCGATATTCAAAGAAGGGCGCAAAAAACTTATTGAAATTCAACAAGAGATTCGTAAAGCGGAACTTATACGTGAAGATAGGGAAGAATTAGAGAAATCTATGGATGCTACATTTAAGCAGTTAAACGAGAAGCAAGCCGATTATTTAGAAAATTTTGAATTTGAAACAATAGAGAACTACCACACGATTCGCACGCTACTTGACGAAGCGACCGAAAAAGCGTTCTCTGTTGAGAATTTTGCTGAGGCACGCGACCTATTTATCAATGTCCAAGAAGAACTAAAAACGAAATTATTAAAGAGAACCCAGAAGGATGAGTTCTTTGGCTCTATCCGTAATTCTTTCGATGAGTTACGCGAAAAGTTTTCTGAATATAAACGCATCACAGATGAGGAAGCAGCAGAGAACCTCGCTGCTGTAAAGCCAAAAGTAGATGAAGCGGTAGAATTTGCTAAGAATGCCACTACTGAGCAGGCACTTGATGTTCGTCAACGTCTTATTGATGCACAGAATGAAATAAAAGATATTCGCCTCAAACGCGAACAAAAGGATGAATTATATAGAGCAATCCGCGAGCAATTTACGCGTATCAATGCTCTCACAACAGAGGAACGCGAAAAATATGATGCAGAAGCAGAAAAGAGTTTCAGCGACCTACAATCACGCATTGAAGTCGTTATTGTGGATATAGAAAATGCCTTAGACCTGCGAGCAAGTGGCGATACATTGGCTGCTATCTCTAACGAAATCCAACTCTCTAAATTACGCAAAAAACATAGACAAAAAATATACGACCGCTTGCATTATGCTTTTGATATTCTTAATAAACGCCGAGATGACTATAACAAACGCCGCTTTTCGGAGAAACGCACCAGATTGGAAGATACTTGTTCGAACCTCACTCAAAAAGTGGAACGCTTGAGCAAGTTGTCTGATAAAGATAGAGAGATACTGAAAACGCAAGAGGAAAAGTTTGCTGCTATAGACCAAGCATCGCCTATTTACATTACCACTCAAAAGGTGTTAGAGGAGATACACAAGCGCATTAACGATAGACAAACGACTATAGACCAAGCAAATAAACGTATTGACGATATTAAGAAGGAAGTAGACCGCACCAATAAATTGGAAGATGAAATGAACGCAAAAGCAGAAAAACGTGCTAAGCAACGCAAAGAGCAAGCCGAAAGAGACCAAGCCGAAAGAGAAAGAGAGAAAGCGGAATTAAATGCCATTAAGACAGACGTTGCTGTTGAAGCACCGGTAGTTGAAGAAACATCGGTTGTTGAAGAGACGCCAGTTGTTGAAGAGACACCGGTTGTAGAAGAAACGCCGGTTGTAGAAGAAACGCCAGCACCGGAAGTTCCCTCTGAGACACCAGTAAATACAACAGAAGAGACCCCAACAGAACCAACTAATGAATAATAATTAGTGAAACATAGAAATAGAGAATAGTATCGGCTACGGCAGACGCTATTCTCTATTTAATTAAATAATAAAAATATATTAATGAGAATGAATATGAAAACTAAAGCAAGTATTACAGTGCTGCTGTTTCTGCTACTATCCCATTTTTGCTTTGCAGATAAGTTATTGATACCGATGGACTTATCGCAAGTAAATCATCTCAAAGCGTATGGCATTGTCTATTGGGCACTTACGAAATCGGTGGAGTGGGATTGGCTACTAAATTATCGTGGTGGCTCTTTTGCCGCCGAGTATAGCGATGATATAGCCAAAGAATGCCGTATCAGAGGCGTTGAATTCCAAACCATTAGCGATGGCACAGCACAAGATATTTATGCCGAAGTCCAATCTGAAGGTGTGAATATGGATGTCGTTCGCTTAGAGAAGGCACCAAAAATTGCTGTCTATGTGCAGCCCGGGAATGCTCCTTGGGATGATGCTGTGCGTATGGCATTGGACTATGCCGAGGTGAAATACGATATGATTTGGGATGAGGAGGTGCTTACCGGAAAGTTAGCCGATTACGATTGGTTGCATCTGCATCACGAGGATTTTACAGGACAATTCGGTAAGTTCTATCCGACCCATGGCGACCAAACTTGGTATATACAACAGGTCGCTTTGAATGAGCAAATGGCTCTAAAAATGGGCTATCCCTCCGTTCCAGCATTGAAAAAAGCCACTGTAAGCACTATCCGCAAGTATGTTGCCGATGGTGGTTTTCTCTTTGCAATGTGCACCGCTACCGATACTTACGATATTGCATTGGCTGCGCAAAATGTAGATATTGTCGCACAATTATTCGATGGCACTCCTCCCGAAGCCGATTACAATAATAAGTTAAATTTCGCTAATACCTTTGCATTTCAGGACTTCAAAGTTGACCCCGAGCCGTATGACTCATATCATCACGCCTTCTCCGATATTGATGTTGGCGTGTATACCGGTCTTAACAATATAGCAGTGGATTACTTTACGCTTTTTGAATTTTCCGCAAAGTATGACCCCGTTCCGACAATGCTTACACAGAACCACGTCAGTGTTATCAAGGGTTTTCTCGGACAGACCACATCGTTCCACAAGGATAAATTGAAACCAAGCGTTACGGTTCTCGCTATCAAAGATGGCACCGATGAGGTGAAATATATACAAGGGAATGTTGGACGTGGCTCTTTTTGCTGGTATGGCGGACACGACCCCGAGGATTATCAGCATATACTTGGCGACCCACCGACCGACCTAAATATGTATCGTTCATCTCCTGGTTACCGCTTAATACTTAACAATATCCTATTCCCAGCAGCGAAGAAGAAGACACAAAAGACATAGAACTTTATACAATTTTTTTAACAATAACATTCACTATGAAAGAACTAATTTGGGTTGTCGGCGGAACGGGCTTTATCTTCGGTATGACCTGCCTCGGTTCTGCTATGGTCTTTCTCTTCCGCAAATCCACCAGTCGCCTTATGCAAACGCTATTCCTTGGCTTCGCAGCCGGAATAATGATAGCGGCTTCGGTGTTCGGCTTACTTCTACCAGCGATAGAGGTTACTGCCGAAAGCGGAATGCCGAGTTGGATACCTGCTGCTGGCGGATTTATTTTGGGCGTGCTGTTTCTGCTGTGTTTAGATAAAATTATACCTCACTTGCATCCCGGAACCAATGAAATGGAAGGACTTAGTTCCTCAATGAAGCGGACAACTCTACTTATCTCCGCAGTTACACTACATAACATCCCCGAAGGAATGGCTGTGGGCTTGTCTTTTGCGCTTGCAGCACAGCATCTGGGCGATACATCTATGTTTATGGCTGCAGTGGGTTTGGCTGTTGGTATTGGTATCCAAAATTTTCCGGAAGGTGCTGCTATTTCACTGCCCTTGCGTCAAGAAGGCATTGGCACGCTTAAGTCCTTTCTTTTGGGTTGTTTATCGGGAGTTGTGGAGCCGATATTTGGTATATTGATGGTGTTAATAGCGAGTTTCATTGAGCCGGTAATGCCGTGGTTGTTGTCTTTTGCGGCGGGAGCGATGCTTTATGTTGTGGTAGAGGAATTGATACCGGAGGCACATCTTGGCGAGCATACCAACAAAGGCACACTTGCGGTAATGGCGGGTTTTGTCTTAATGATGATATTGGATATAGCGTTGGGGTAGTGTGTTCTCTGCTTCTGCGACTAAAGGCGACCTTTCTGTGGTGGGAGGTCGCCTTTGTTGGGGGGGGTGGGGCAGTGGATCTTAGTCCATAAAGTTTATTATTTCGACTATAGGTCTAATCATTTTCCTATTTTTTAAAAATAGTTCTGATGATAAACACAACGGCAGCCAA
Source organism: Ignavibacteria bacterium (assembly GCA_031261605.1). Taxonomy (GTDB): domain Bacteria; phylum Bacteroidota; class Ignavibacteria; order Kapaibacteriales; family UBA2268; genus WRLB01. Next base: position 4,657 of record JAISJI010000002.1, read on the forward strand.
TATAACAGCCGAATCATCAACTTGTCCTATTCCAGGAATAAAGTCAGGTATTATATCAATAGGACTTATTGCGTAGACGGTTGCGATGCCACCCGCTGCTACAAAGCGGATAATTTTTTGTTTGATTTCCATAAGATATTTTTGTTAAGTGATAAACAAGTAGATGTTATTTGAAAGTAATTGTATATTTTCCTTTTATGCCGGGCGTCTTTTCCAAATCTTTTTTAATATATTTTTCTGTGATATATCTTGCTGCTGCAATTAGCGAATCATTTGACTTTACCTCCTTCTCTATCTTCTTTCTAATACTATCTATTTTCTCCTCGTAATAATTTCCATTTTCAGTAGATAGTGGAATCAATTTTGTATCAAAGAACTCGGTTTTTGCTCTGGTATGAGACAAAATTTCTATTGGTGGCATCGTAATAGTAATTGTCTTAGTAAGTTCATCTATAGACACCATACTACCATTACTCTCTGCTTTTTTCTTATCTATGCCAAGTTTGATATCACCTTTCATAACGATAAATAAAAGAGATTTTGGATTAATTGGATTAAAAAAATTTGGTAGTATTCTATTTCTGTCGAACGTATAATTAGTGTCTTGTGTAATACGTTCGTAATGATAGTTAACTGTTGCTAGTTCACATATTTCAGTAATCTCCACGGTGAATGCTGATTTGTCTATGTCGGAAGAACACCCAGCAATAAAATAGGTGACTAATAGACAGAAAAGTAATACAATTAGAAATTTTTGTTGGTTAAACATTTTTACCTCTCCTATTATTTCTTTGAGCATATGCAGCATGAAGTATATCTGTAAATAGTTCTATGTTTTCATAAAATTGTCCCTCGCTATTGCAATTATTAATGTATAGGTTGTATGAATTAGGATCAAGAGGGTCGTGGGCTGTTGTATACTCCCACTCGATTTTTGCCTTTCCAATTCTATTATCAAAATCATTTGAGTGATTAACCCTTATTACAATACACAGACGTGGATAGGTTTTTACTTTTGCAATAACTCCACCATCTTCCATTCGAGGTCTTCCTTCAAAAGATGTCTCCATAATTCCTTTCTTTCTATTATCACGTGCGATTTCCATCGCATTTCCGTTGAATAACCCTGTCTCTAAATATCCATTCCTATTCACATTGTAGGTCAGAGCCAATCTGTCTTTATTTATGTATCTTTTTTGAGATCCATAATAATAGAGAATTTTGTAGATATTGTCTGCGATACAAAGTTCTCCTTCTCGCCCTTCAGTATAAAAAACCGTTCTATTGAGTTCTATATCTCCATGTGGAGGAATCGGACGAATAATTTCTGGTATTTCTATCCTTTCTTCAAGAGTAGTAGTTGTATTAAATCTAATTGTTACAGGCATAGGATGCCTCCTTCTATTTGTGTATAATAATTTCGTAACATTTAAAAACCAGCCCCATCATCACAAATAGGGGAGAGGGCTCCGCACATTCCAACTTTACATAATGGAGTTTATATTGAAAAATGTAAGTGCTGAAATATGAAGATGTTAAGTTTTTGATAAGATGGGAAAATTGAGATTTTGGGAGATTTGATGGTGGAGTGGTGTTGCTAAGTAGCGATAATACAAGGAGTTAGACGTGGCGTCAATATAAACTCCATTATGTAAAGTTGCCGATGGAGTTAGGGATGGAGGATAAAAACAGAATGTTTATGAATACAAACTAATACATTTTTTTTATATAAAAAAGTTTTTTTTGTAGTGTGGATAACTTTTTTTTTGTGTGTCTGGACTAGGACTAAACAGATTTCGCTTGATTAAAAAAACATAGTCAATAAAGCAAAATCTGCTTAATCCTATTTCAGACAAAGTTCAGAAAATTACTTCTTAATTACCTTCTCTATCGCTTGCTCCTTACCATTGGTGAGATGCACAAAATATGTGCCAGCACCAAAATCACTCATATCTATTGATAATTCAAGCGTTCCTTCCGAAGTCATCGCTATTGAATATACCACATTGCCCGCCATATCTATCACTTCAACCACGCTTTCGCCCGTAATGTCCGCCGAAACAGTGATTTTGCTCAATGCAGGATTTGGATAAACAGCAAATGATGGTATTTCGTTGTCGTGTATTCCAACTGCAAAAACTGCGAGGTGGCAAGTATCAGACAAACCGCCGTCCTGAGTTGTCACAATAATATCCGTTTCGCCTTCGGTAAGACCAAAAACTACACCATCATTAACCGAGGCAACAGAAGGATTTGTTGATG
>JAISJI010000009.1 GCA_031261605.1 Ignavibacteria bacterium
CATCAACAAATCCTTCTGTTGCCTCGGTTAATGATGGTGTAGTTTTTGGTCTTACCGAAGGCGAAACGGATATTATTGTGACAACTCAGGACGGCGGTTTGTCTGATACTTGCCACCTCACAGTTTTTGCATTTGGAATACACGACAACGAAATACCATCTTTTGCTGTTTATCCAAATCCGGCATTGAGCAAAATCACTGTTTCGGCGTATATTACGGGCGAAAGCGTGGTTGAAGTGATAGATATGGCGGGCAATGTGGTATATTCAATAGCGATGATTTCGGAAGGAACGCTTGAATTATCAATAGATATGAGTGATTTCGGTGCTGGCACATATTTTGTGCATCTTACCAATGGTAAAGAGCAAGCGATAGAGAAGGTAATTAAGAAGTAATTTTCTGACACAAAAAAAGTTATCCACATTCCAAAAGGGCTACCATTATGGTAGCCCTTTTAGAATGTCTATTTAAAACACAAATTTTACCCTACACCGCAATCAATCGTCACATACGTCCGATAGATTATCATCAGGAGTTCCTATCAACTCCCAATTATTGAGAAATTTTCCATAATCTCGTGGATTCAACCAATATGAAGGTTCTTGATTTGGTTTTTCTGGGTTCTCCCTATCATGACCAGCCAATTTTTTAACGGCTTCTCCTGACATAATATGTATTTCAGGACTATCTTCTCTAACATTTGTAATAATCAGCCAAATCATATCATCAGTTATCTTGTCCATTATACCTTTCCCCAATGGGACATCATTCCTTCCACTCAAGGTTTTCACTTGGATAAATTTCACTTTTGTGCCTTTTGTATTATGTATTACTATATCAATTCCCGTTGTATTGCGAGATGTTGGAAGAACATTCCATCCTCGTTTGGAAAGTTGATAACATACATAGAACAAACCTATATTTCCCGTAATTTGATTATTTTTAGCCATACTTATTTTTCCTCCTTTATTAAATTGTTAATTACGATTGCCGTGCCTATTGCACTTTGAAGCGTGAAGTTTTTTACTTTTTGCATAAAGATGCCTCCGTATAATTGTGAATAATAATTTCATAACATTTAAACCCAGCCCCACTATCACCAATAGGGGAGAGGGGTATGAACATTCCAACTTTACATAATGGAGTTTATATTGAAAAATGTAAGCGCTGAAATATGAAGATGTTAAGTTTTTGATAAGACGGGAAAATGGAGATTTTGGGAGATTTTCGGGTGGAGTGACGTTACTAAGTAGCGATAATACAAGGAGTTAGACATGGCGTCAATATAAACTCCATTATGTAAAGTTGCCGATGGAGTTAGGGATGGAGGATAAAACAGAATGCTTATGAATACAATTTAATATTTTTCCTTCATATAAAAAAAGGTTTTTTTGTAGTGTGGATAACTTTTTTTTTGTCTGAACCTTGATTAAGCAGATTTGTCTGATTGACTATGATTCCCCCTTCCTTGTGGGAAGGGGCTGGGGTCTGAAGCCACCAAGGAAGATTGAACTACCCCACAATCACCTTCTCGTTAGGATACTCGTAATTTGTGGCGTCCTGAGACCGCGCAAAGATAAACATAAATGTAAGAGTGCCTATTCTGCCAATGAACATTGTCATTACCAATACCAATTTAGAGGCAGAGGACAACAACGGCGTAAGTCCCAAAGTTAAGCCGGTCGTGGAGATGGCAGATGCTGCTTCAAACATCAGTTGCATTAACGAATACTTTGGCTCGAACATTACTAACAGCATTGTAGATAAAATGGTTACGCCAAGTGTTGCAAACAGCACCATTTGTGCTTTCTCAACACTCGCCGGATGTATGTTCCGATACGAATAGCGTATCTGTTTGCTATTTCGCAAGTATGCGAAGAAGTGCAGAAAAAGCACGCCCAGAGTTGTATTTTTAATACCACCGCCGGTAGAGCCGGGAGAACCACCAATCCACATAACAAGTATAATTATCAATAGCGTAAGGTTGGTCATACTTTCTAAATGCACGGAATCAAAGCCGGCTGTTTTGCTGGAAATGACCATAAAGAAACTATGAAACAACCGCTCCAGTGTGCTGAATGACGCATCCGCAGCGTAACTCTCCGATAGGAATATCAGTAGTCCGCCGCCCAAAATAATTATGCCCGATACAACAAAAATTAACTTCGTAGTTAAGTTTAATCGCCGTATTGTCCTATTCATTTTGTCCTTCTTATGCAGAATGTAACTGAACAAATTGCTGAATGCTAAGAAGCCGATACCGCCGATTAGCACTAATCCCATTAGCGTTGCGTAGAATGCGTAGTTCTGGTGTATTATTGGCGAAAACAAATTGCCGTGATAGATGGATAATCCGGCGTTGCAAAATGCAGATACAGAATGGAATATAGCAGAGGCAAAATAATCCACATTGAACGTAAGGAAATTCCCGTTAAGTGCGTAATACAAGCATATTGCACCCACTGCCTCCGTGCCGAAAGTGAAGAACGAGATGCGTCGTAGCACAGAAGAGATTTCGCTCATATTGTCCTCTGAAAGCATTTCACGCAACATTACATTCATTCGGAAACTCAATCCGCCGAGTAGTATTGCGGTAAGGAATGAGGATATGGTCATTACGCCAATTCCGCCAATTTGTATCAGCAGCAGTATAATTATTTTTCCGGTAAGAGTGAAGCCATCCGCTATATTTATTGTTGATAAACCCGTTACGCATACTGCGGAAGTGGATGTGAATAGCGCATCTATGTATGATATATGGCTGTGTAGCGGAACGGATTTTGGCAGCATTAATAGCAGCGAGCCGATAATAATTGCGGTTCCGAAACTGAATGCGGTGATGGTTCCCGGATGTATCTTTATATTGCTGAACTTCGTTCTGCGGACGAAATCCAATATGTAGGAAGCGATGATGAGTAATTGTGTTAAGCCGAGATAAATAAATGTAATATCTACGATACTGATTTGTGGAAACATAGATTCCACTGCACCGACAATGGTCTCTCTGCTGAATAGATGTGCTAGTAGCAAGATTGCCAATATGCGTTCCATTAAGCGTGATTCTCTATGTTCCTTGCTCTTGCCGAGGTCTAATACGAATCTAATTGCTTCTTGAGCGACGAAAATGATGATAGTGATGTCCATCAGATGCTGTAATAGAGCGGTCTGAGCGGAGTTAAGGTAGAAGCCGGTGATAAGGACGACAATAATCAATGCGAGCAATGAATTTATGCCGAAAATAATTTGCAGAGCAGAGGAGACGATAGAGTCGTAATCTTTTATGTATTTATTATAGAATTTTGACATATATGTATGAATAGAATTTTTGGTGTTCTGTCAACCTAATTTCAGCAAGGAAGTGGGAGATGGATTATCTTCCACCCATAACTGACCAGCCACAACCGCCTTGTCGTAATAAAAAAACATATAGGGACTGCCCAAATCCATACTCCTAAGCCGTGCTGATGAATACGACTCGCCCAATGGAACTAAAACCAAACGCCCCAAATACTCACTCGCAAATAAAGAAAACAACTCCGATAATTCTACCTCTGTATCTATCGGAGTTGCGAGCTTTATATATGTAAAGGATGCCAAGCCATCGGCAATGTTATTGGCATAGCATTGTGTCTGCAAAGTGTCGAGCATAGAAGCAATTGGAATGCTCTTATCCCAATTATGAAACGAGAGTTGCGTTCGGACATTCGGCAGAGTAGCGAAAATGCCCACCTGCTCAATAGGTATATCTACTATGATTTTAGGATGCAGATATGGCGGTATATTCACTTCCTGCAAAGCGGTAAGAATAGTGCAATCCGCTACTTTTATTATGCTAATAATCTCCGGCAGAGTGAGTGATAGCAGGTCAAGACGCAACTCTACATAGCGGTAGCGAGCAGCAATGTCTAACGCTACCTCCGATGAAACATTGGCAATGGTAACAATTTTCACAATCTATATTTGTATGAATTATGATTTTTCTTCAATTATCCATCATTGTCTGAACCTTGATTAAACAGATTTCTCTGATGGACTATGATTTTTCTTCAAAAAAATCTTATTGCCTTACTGAATTACACCAAATAATGTAATAAGGTTTGGAGGTTGCAAAATAAGGTCTTAATAAAATTTCCCCTTCCAATAAGTAGAGAACAATGATTGCAAAAAAATCATAGTCCATCAGACAAATCTGGTTAATCATAGTTCAGACAATAGACAATGAAGATTGCTGGCTAGCACCACTTACTCAATCTTAGTTAATACCGAATGAACATCTGTTCCGCTGTCGAAGTTGCCGACAAACTTGTAACGCTTAGCCAAATCCATATTTTCCGTCTGCACATTGGCGAAAGCGTGCTTGCCATCGCCCATTATTATCGGGGAAGTGAATATGTGGATTTCGTTCGCTAAATTGGAATTAATGAAGGAGCCGAAGACCTCAGCACCACCTTCCACTAGCATAGATGTAAAGCAATACTCCAGAGTAAGACGGCTGACGACCTTACGCAAATGGAGCTTTCCGCTCTTCATTGGTGCTTCTAATAGCAACACACCGGCATCTTTCAGTTGTTCCATTCTGCTTTTAATTTCAACAATATCGCCGCTTTCCTGCAGTTCATCGCTATGAACAACGATTACTTTTCTATCCTTGTGCGATGTAATTACATTTGCATTTGCAGGGATTCGCAGGTTGGTATCCATAATAATTATGCGTGGATTGCGATGTCGCAGTTCCTCATCATCCATAATCATACGCGTATCCAAAAGCGGGTCATCAGCGAGGACTGTATTGACACCGACCATAATAGCATCCACCTCACGCCGCAAGCAATGCACTCTACGTCTGCTCTCCTCACAACTAATGTATTTGCTTTCGCCATTCTTTGTAGCGATGCATCCGTCAAGGGTTTGAGCGACTTTAAGGATAGTGTATGGCATACCAGCAGCGATGTAATAGCAGTAGTATCTATTGACAGCACGGCAGTCGTCCGCACAGATGCCAACTTCAACTTCCACACCGTTATCTCTAAGCATAGCAACGCCTTTGCCGGAGACGATAGGATTTGGGTCAAGCATACCGACAACAACACGAGGTATTCCAGCCGACAAGATAGCATCGACGCAAGGTGGTTGCTTTCCGAAATGGGTGCATGGCTCTAAATTAACGATGAGGGTGGTATCGGTGAAATCCTTGGTGCCACTGCGTTTTGCGTTCATTATCGCATCTACTTCAGCATGAACACCTCCGAATTCCTTATGCCATCCTTCAGAAATTATTTCGCCATTAGAGCGGACAATGACAGCACCTACAAGTGGATTTGGGCTAACGAAGCCACTTCCATTCAATGCAATATCATTGCATCTATACATCAATTCTTCTATATCGAACATATTAATACTCCGGATTACTACTTTTACAGAATGCAATGTAAGTATTTTTTCCCAATTTGTTGCATTATTTTATTTTCATTTGTTGATAAATCCGTTATTGCGGGCTTTGCTCTGCGATCCACATTGTCTTTTGTCTGAACTATGATTAAGCGGATTTGTCTGATGGACTGTGATTTTTTTAATCAAGCGAAATCTGCTTAATCAAGGTTCAGACACAAAAAAAAGTTATCCACATTGAAATAAACCCTTTTTTATATAAAGGAAAAATATTAAATTGTATTCGTAAACATTCTGTTTTTATCCTCCATCCCTAACTCCATCGGCAACTTTACATAATGGAGTTTATATTGACGCCACGTCTAACTCCTTGTATTATCGCTACTTAGCAACTCCATTCCACCATCAAATCTCCCAAAATCTCAATTTTCCCATCTTATCAAAAACTTAACATCTTCATATTTCAGCACTTACATTTTTCAATATAAACTCCATTATGTAAAGTAAAAATTATTTAGATTTTAATATATTCATTTAATAATGGGGCGACTGTCCTCGATAACAACCAGCAGGAAAATATTATGACAGAAGAAGAATTTAAAAGTTCTATGACAGAAGAAGAATTTAGAAGTGATAGTGAAAAAATAGACGAATCTAAGGCATACGAAGTGCTGGAGGACGAGGACGTTTTATTTGGGAAAGCCCAGAAAGGAAAATTGGCTGCTCTGTTTGAAGATATAAAACTATTATTTCAAATGGTAAAAGATTATATGAACGGCTCTTATAGAGAAGTGCCGTGGCTAACCATAGCAGGAATAGTGTTTGCATTGGCTTATGTTATTAGTCCTGCGGACGTTATTCCCGATTTTATACCTGTCATAGGGTATATGGACGATGCAGCAGTAGTTGCATTGTGTCTAAAGCTACTGCGCGATGATATTCAAAAGTATAGGGAATGGGCGGAAAAAAGTAAAAGTTAAAACTTTGGGCTTTGCTCTGCAATTCTCAGCCCCTTCTCCGGTGGGGAGGTTCTACCTAACCCCCCTAGCCCCCTTCCCACAAGGAAGGTCTCAACCTAACCCCCTAGCCCCCTTCCCACAAGGAAGGTCTCAACCTAACCCCCTAGCCCCCTTCCCACAAGGAAGGGGGAATCATAGTCCATCAGACAAATCTGCTTAATCATAGGTTCAGACAAAAATCATAGAAGTTTGGAAAAAGCCCCCACCCAACCCTCTCCCCTATTGGGGAGGGGCTGGGTATTATTTGAAACAGCATTTTTCTATCATTTATAGTTGGGTTAAGTCCTCCTTTACCATCATCTCTACAAGTTCCATAAATGTTGTTTTTGGAGACCAGCCGAGTTGTTTTTTTGCTTTGGTCGCATTGCCAAGCAGGAAATCCACTTCCGTAGGACGATAGTAACGGCTATCTATCTCAACTAAGCAGCGATTATCACGCTTGTCGTATCCCTTTTCATCGGCACCAATTCCCTTCCAATACAAATCTATACCAGCAATATGGAAAGCAGTTTCACAGAACTCCCGCACAGAATGGGCTTCTCCCGTTGCTACAACGTAATCATCGGGCTGTGTCTGTTGCAACATCAGCCACATTGCCTCTACATAATCCTTTGCATATCCCCAATCACGCTTTGCATCCAAATTTCCCAAATACACCTTATCGGCAGTGCCGTTCAGTATTTTAGCCAATGTTGTCGTTATCTTACGTGTTACAAATGTCTTACCTCTGCGAGGGGATTCGTGGTTAAAAAGAATGCCATTGCAAGCGAACAAATTGTATGCTTCTCTGTAATTTCGGACTATCCAATATGCGTATAACTTCGCAACTGCGTAAGGAGAGCGGGGATAGAAAGGCGTATTTTCATTTTGCGGAACTTCCTGCACTTTACCATACAACTCGGATGTAGATGCTTGATAGAACTTGGTATCAATACCCGTATCTTTAATAGCGTCCAGCAGCCGTAGCGTGCCCAAAGCATCCACATCGGAGGTATATTCAGGCACATCGAAGGACACTTTCACGTGTGACTGAGCAGCGAGATTGTATATTTCATTGGGCTTAACTTGCTCCAGCACTCTATTCAAATTAGAGGCATCGGTCAAATCGCCGTAAAGCAAGTGCAGATGCGAGCCATCGAAATGTGGGTCTTTATACAAGCCGTCAATTCGTTCGGTAGTGAATACGGATGCTCTGCGGACAATGCCATAGACGTCGTATCCCTTTTCGATAAGGAGTTCAGCGAGGTAGGAGCCGTCTTGTCCTGTGATGCCGGTGATAAGTGCTGTTTTCATAATGTATTGGGGTAAAATTTTTGCGTAATATAATGAAAAAAAATGGTTTTTTTGTGGTGAGGGGGTGTTTTTTTTGGCTACATCAAATACAAATGGGGTCTCTCTCATTCCTTGTGCAGATGGAAACAGACAAATAATTCCATTCCCTATATATCTGTTAGTAATTATTTCAAAAAAAAGTGTTATATTAGGAGAGAATGTAAATACCATTCCTTAATTTTATAAACTACATAAAAATACTTACTTTATGAACCTAAGTTTATTCACTCCCGAAATTGCATTAATCATATCGCTCGTAATCGCTATATTCATTGATGTAATATGCAAACGCCAGCCCAAAATCACAGGATATTGGACACTAATTGCCTTTGTCGTTACCGCCATCCTTGCTATTTGCAACTCCTGCGGAACATCAGCGATTACATTCAGCGGACTATTGGTAATAGACCCATTTTCGCATTTCTTTAAGATATTAATCCTACTGGGAGCAATTATCTGCACTGTATTTACGTTCAATGCAAATGAGTTAAACAACGGAAAGAACTCCATCGGAGAGTTCTATATTCTGCTAATCGGTATGACTATCGGTATGATGCTACTATCCAGTGCATCAAATTTGATTATGATATACCTCGCATTCGAAACAATGTCTCTCAGCAGTTATGTGCTCGCCGGTTATACGAAGGAAGTGAAGCGGAGCAGTGAAGCATCACTGAAATACGTTATCTATGGCTCGCTCGCTTCCGGTTTGATGATATACGGAATGTCAATGCTATTCGGACTTACCGGCTCATTAGACCTATCCATAATCAATAGCGTCCTGAGCGGACAGACAGGCAACAACTTGGCTACCGTTACAGCAGGACTGCTAATCTTCGCCGGTATAGCATATAAAATTAGTGCTGTGCCGTTCCACTTTTGGACGCCAGATGTATATGAAGGTGCTCCAGTGGCAACTACAGCATTGCTATCCGTTGTATCTAAAGCCGCTGGGTTCGCTGTTCTTATCCGATTTATCGGTGCGGGCTTTGTCAATACCGCTACCTCAACACAGGACGTATGGAATACACTCGGAACATTTGATTGGCAATACACATTGGGCATCGTCGCTGTAATTACTATGACCGTCGGCAACCTTATCGCCATCTGGCAGACCAACGTAAAACGTATGCTCGCATACTCCAGTATCGCACATTGTGGCTATATGCTAATGGGTGTAATGGTAATGACGACCGCCGGTCTCGAAGGCGTAATGTTCTACTTCATTACATATCTATTAATGAACTTCGGAGCATTCTATGTAGTGCAACTAATAGCCAATAAAGTCGGCTCTGACGATATGGAGGACTGGAACGGTATCGTATATAAAAACCCATTTATAGCCGTTGCAATGACCATCTTACTGCTATCATTAACCGGAATGCCACCATTTGCGGGCTTTATCGGTAAATGGTATTTATTCATACCGGTCATACAAGCGGGCTATGTTGGTATCGCCGTAATTGGCGTGCTTAACAGCGTTGTGTCTGTATTCTACTATGTAAAAGTAATTCGCAATATGTTCTTGCGTGGTGATGTAGAGACCACCGAGCGAATCAGTTTTGGCAAGCCGGCTATGGTCTTCCTTTATGCGATGGTAGTGCCGGTAGCATTGCTTGTGATTTATCCATCGCCTTTGTTGGTATGGGTAAAGAATAGCGCCTTGCTTTTGTTGCGGTAAGTATCGCATTGTATGGCTCCAATGTCTGAACCTTGATTAACCAGATTTATCTGATTTACTATGATTATATATGGAGGAATCCAATAATGAAAAAAATATTACTCATCGTAGCAATTATATTCGCTACAACATTAACCGCATTCGCACAATTCAGCGGTGGTAGTGGAACACAAGCCGACCCATATCAAATTACCAGCAAGGCAGATATGGAGGCATTGGCGGATAGTTTATATCATAATGGTGCTTGGTCTGTTAATAAATATTTTTCTCTTATGAATGATATTACCGATAGTATTACAAGACCTATTGCAAGCCTTCAATATACTTCCGCTAATGACTACTGGTATGGCAACTTTGATGGCAATAATCACAGAATAATTTGTGCTATTGACTCTAATTATACTTATGATTGTGCGCTGTTTGGTATTAATAGTTATACTTCTGTGATTAGAAATCTAATCGTTGATGGATACATAAAATGTTCTACTGGGCAGCGTGCCGCTGCTATTGCATCAGATAATTATGGATTAATTTCTAATTGTGTTAATTTAGCAAAAATAACGAATAATTCGCTTTATGCTGGTGGAATTACCAATATCAATTTCGGGACTATTGAGCGATGCACCAATTTGGGAACTATAGAAAGTTCTGAGGGTACCGGTGGTATATGTGCCATCATTCACGCTGGTCAACTTGTTGACTGCGTTAATGCTGGATTAGTATTTTCATATGGTTCATATTATTCTTGTTGTGGTGGGATTGCTGGAGAAGCAACTAACGGAACGATTACCCGATGTATTAATACCAATGCAGTAGAAGGAACATTGAGTGCAGGAACATTGAATGTAGGAGCGATAGTCGGAAACATATATAGCACTCTCACCATCACCGACTGCTTTTACGATATCCAGATGTGCAAGTATAAAGCAGTCAATAACCAAGACCATCCGGGAGTTACGGGTTTGCCGACACATTTGTTGATGGAGGAATTGGCGAAGTAGGGAGATGGTTGGGGTCAATACAAAAACAATAAAATATATCAATAAATCTGTAGAGGGCGTAGCGTGCTACGCCCCTACCACATACAAAAAAACCACATATACGTTTATGAAACATAACATAATTCTAAAATTAACTCTTTTTATTCTGCTGACTACAACTGCTCTGGCAGTTCCAGCACTCAACCAATTCGTTTCTATTACTCTACCGGATAGCTCCGTTGTTAGCGTTAAGCCCTGCGGAGATGAGTACGTTAATTGGTTCGAATCGCCGGAGGGATACACCCTCTTGCGCGATGCTAATAACTTTTTCGTCTATGCTGCATTGGATGAAACTGGCGATATGACCGCCTCAAGTATGCGGTATTTACCTAAGTCCGATGCCAAAATCCAAAAGCACCTCCACTACTCTAAATCACAAATAGAACGCAAAATAAAAGAAGCAACTCCGGTAATCAATGCTTCTGCTTTGGATAAATTGAACGACAAACTGCAAGATGCCGAGAGCATTAAAATCAAAGGGAAACGCAAGTATCTCGTTGTCCTTATGGGTTATCCGGACTTCCCATTCGAGCGAACAGCCGAAGAATATGCTAAGGTATTCAATGAACCCGGCTTTGCTGGAGCTCGTGGCTTTGGTAGTGTCCGTGATTACTATTTAGAAAATTCTTACGGACAATACGAAGCGGAATTTGATGTGATAGGTCCATTTACAGCTGCCGAAAAAATGTCTTACTACGCATATAGCCAGCAAAGCGGACAATCGGCAACACGCTATCTCATACTTGAAGCGATAGAAGAAGCCAAGGCAGCCGGTATTGACTTCTCCCAATACGACAATACTAAGGATGGCTTTGTAGATGCGATTATCGTTATTCACGCTGGCTATGACTATGCTGTGGGGGCTTCTAATTCCATTTGGTCTCACAATAGCATTGTCTTTAATGATAATCTGCAGTTGGTCGTTGCTAACGGCAAATACATCTATCGCTATGCTACATTTCCGGAACTTAAAGGCACATCCGGACATCAACTCTGCGGTATCGGAGTAGTATGTCACGAGTTTGGTCATACACTCGGTGCTCCCGACTATTATGATACGGATTATGGTGAAAATGGCTATTTCCAAGGTGCTGGCAACTGGTGTCTTATGGCTTCTGGTAGCAATAACAATCAAGGAGATTGTCCGCCAAGCGTTAATATGTTTCAGAAAATTATGTGGGGATGGGCTACTCCAACTATCCTCACAACTGCAAGTAAGCAGATTACCAATATCCCACCAGCAGCCCATTCCCCCGTTGCATATCGCATAGATACTGATACCGAAAATGAATATTATATATTAGAGAATAGACAACAGGTTGGCTACGACCAATATTTACCTTGGCATGGTCTGATTATCTGGCACGTCCATAAAAATATGGAAGGAGCAGTTATTGACTTCCATAATCCGGGAGTAGCGAACGATGTTAATTCAAAGCATCCGCAGATGCTCTATCCAGTATGTGCTGGCTCTACTTATGCCGTTCCGAACGCTACACCATCTTCTTATGGAGCAATTAACTCGCCATATACACCTTACCCCGGTATTAATAACAACCATACTTTTACTGATAACTCTACACCATCGGCGAAGGGCTGGGATGGCAGAGAAACAAGCCGTCCTATAACTAATATCACCGAAGTGGATACCTTTATCAACTTCAACTATACCGGCAGACCATCGGCTCTATTCCAAGTTCCATACAAATACGACTTCAGTGAAGCATATAATTATTCGCACTACAAAAGCGTCTCTTCCTCAGAATTCATTGGTTGGAAGCGCTTTCAAGATGATTACGGTAATTGGATGGCATACTTACTCGTTCCATCTTCTTACGATATATCCGACCAGTGGCATTACCTATTTTTGCCAGCGATAGCGATGTATACTGACTATACATATAAATTCAAATTCCTTGTAAAAGCCCGAGACGAGCGCTTTGACGGCAATCTGCAAGTGCTACTCGGTTTTACTAATTCTGCCGAAGAAGATAGAATTGAGTTGCTCAATCTGCCAAAATTCAATAATACTGTCTTCCAAGAGTATGAGGTTCATTTCAGCGTTCCTTCGAGTGGCATTTACTATCTCGCATTTCTATCGGAGAGTTGCGGTGAAACAATGGATGTGTATGTGGATAACTTGAATGTGGATGCTATGGTTGGAATGGATGATGCGAGCGATGATAATGATGTGTATATCTTCCCAAATCCAGCGGAGAGCACGCTCTCAATCACTCATAGCGACAACATTACCATTAACGACATTAGAGTAACGAATGCTACCGGCGATGTGCTATTCCAAACAAAATATTCGGATAACTCTATAAATATATCTAACTTACCAACCGGAGCGTATTACATTATATTGGAGACGTCTGCTGGGAGCAAACTGCGTTCCTTCATTAAGAAATAATTTTTTTCTATAACCACCCCGTTACGGAATAGGAATTTTTTTTGTTAGTTTCCATCCGATAGGACTGACAGGGTGGTTATATGATTGCTGGAATTATCTGAACCTATGAAACATATACTGCTCACAATACTATTACTACTTTCGCCCGCCATTGCTTTATCTCAATGGAGCATTCTCTCTACATCGGCGGATTCCCTTGTTACTCTTGGCGAAAACTACATCTACAATTTGGAATACGACAAAGCCGAGCAATGCTTTAAGCAACTGCAGCAGGAGTATCCGAAACATCCTGCGGGCTACTTTCTTGATGCGATGATTGATTGGTGGAGAATATTGGTTGATAAAGACAACTCTGCGAAGTATAACGATAATTTTTTGCGGAAGATAGAGAAGACGGTGAAGATGTGCGATGCAATTTTGGATACTCATAAATTGGATATAAATGCGCTGTTTTTCAAAGCTGGTGCTATTGGTTACCGTGGTCGTTATTATGTTGAGACGGAGAATTGGATTAGTGCAGCAAAGGACGGCTCAACTGCATTTGACTTGCTTATTAACTGCCTAAAAGTTGCACCCAATAACCACGATATAATGCTGGGATGCGGTATTTACAACTACTTCGCAGCTTCTATTCCGGAGAAGTATCCCATTGTGAAGCCGCTGATGTTGCTACTTCCATCGGGCGATAAAGTTATCGGCGAGATGCAACTTAAAGCATCTGCTCGTGGTGCTCGCTATGCGTCTGTTGAGGCGAAAGTAGCATTAATGCAGCTGTATTACACGTTTGAAAACAAGCCGAATGAGTGTTTGCCGATTGTGGAGGAGTTGCATAAGACCTATCCAAATAATCCGTATTTCAAGAAATATTACGCACGCACATTAGTGCGAGTTGGTGCTTGGACAATGTTTGAGGACTATTGGCGGCAGATACTTATAGATTGTCTCGCTAATAAATATGGCTACAACCGCGACCTTGCACGTGAATCAATGTATTACATCGCTCTTGCTTTGCAGAACAAAAAGGATTATACTCAGGCGTTGAAGTATTATTACAAGTGCGATGAGGGCTGTCGAGCCATTGATAAGAAAGGAGCATCAAGTTTTATGTCAATGACCAATCTTAACATCGGCAAAATTTACGACCTGCAAGGGAAACGCGAACTCGCTATCAAGCAATACAACAAGGTATTGAAGATGGACAATTTCAGGACGACTCACGATGATGCCAATTCGTATATTAAGCGGGCGTATGGTGGGTAATGTAGTGCTACTTTCTATGAAATGCGCTGTGGGTTCTTCCCAACCATCTTTCGCCCAATGATAAATTGCCTTGTTCGCTCTGTAACGGGTGCAAGTAATTGATTTATATACGCAAACGCATCCACTTGGTCATCGTTTCTCCCATCAGGGAACGCCAGCAACTCGCTCTCAAATGTATGTAGCCAATGTGCATTTGCAGGGAAAAATACTTCATTCGCTTCTAACTTCGCTGCAATCGGTAATGCTCGGAATTGCTTATCACCAGCGGGTTTGAGTTCTTTTATCGGCAGACCTGCTTTGCGAGCCATTTGCGAAAGCGTTACTTGATATTGCACGCTCTCAATACCGATAAGCGCTGGTCCCCACTTGTTATGCACATCGTGGAGCAGTTGCAAATGCTCGCTACCACTATATCTATCGCGTATAACATCCAACAGCATCACATCCTTACTTGAACTAACTGCAAAGACAATAAGCACAGTATAATCTGCGGTCTGGGAGGTGGAAGTCGCCAAATCCATTACCGCAAATGTAGTGCAACTATGCTTCGGAATCATAGTGGTATCGCTACGGACAGCGTCCTTGTTATTGCAAAACTTTTGCAGAATGTAAGCGTTGTCCTCCTCGGTGAAGTAGCGGAAATGCTTTCGTTTGAATAGATGTCCCTTTGCATCACTCGGTCGCTGCTGATACATAGCATTGAACATATAATCGCCCATTTGTCTGCGGATTTGCTGGAGTTGAGTGATAGAGTAGCGCTCGCTCCATAGTGCTTCACCTACCTCTCTACCAAGCACGTCGTTCTCCTCAGCGATAGCCGGAATATTGATAATCATCCAATCGCTCTCTTCGTCTGGGTTCTCATTTATATTCTTAATAATACGTCCGCAAATATCGTCCTCGTGCCAGCGAGTCATCACAATTACCGCTGTTCCGCGTGGTTCTAAGCGAGTGAGAGCGGTCGTATTGAGCCAATTCCACAAATTATCGCGTTCCTTCTGGCTATTTGCTTCTTCAAAATTCTTAATCGGGTCATCAATTATCAACAAATCGGCACCACGTCCAGTAAGGGAGCCACCAGCCCCAACAGCCGTCATACCGCCGCCGGATGTAAGTTGGAAATGCTCAGCAGAGCGAACGTCGTTGCGGACTTTTAGACCAACCATTCTCCCATAATCTTGCATCAGGTCTCGCACCTGACGTCCCCAAACATTAGCGAACTCTTGGCTGTATGAGGAGAACATTACTTGCTTTGTGCGGAATATCGTAAGAAACCAGAATATGAAGTATTTGGAGATGAATTCGGATTTGCCGTGGCGAGGTGGCAAATTGATAACGACCTTTTTATTTCCTTCAAGTATAGCCCATAATAGTTTTAATCCGATATAATTCAAATGCTTAGTAGGCATCCATTCCCCGTGGGAGAGGGCACGAGCAAATGACATAGAATTAATATAAAATAGGTTTCTGAGATTTAACATTATGGTATTTTGTTCAAAATTGAGTGCAAAAATACGGAGATGTTGGCAATCTGGCAAAGAAATTGTATATATATGGTATTGCTTTCATTTTGTTTCTATTATTGCTGCTGCATCTCCTTTTTAGCAATTAGTGAGATGGTCTTATAAAATATCAATTCCTTTGCAAATCGAAATATTATTTGTATATTGCACTCGCAAAACAACGAAGAATATGGTGTCCTCGGGCATTTCATATACCATACTAATATTCTTACACTTCAAAATTATAGAATGAACTTGATTTCTACGGCTCTTGGGCTCGTGAGAACATACACCATATTCTATCAAGTTTATATCTATGTCTTCGTTTGTTTTGCAGAATTAAACGGCTCACGAGCTGTGCTGTAATCTCGCTTTAACAAAAAATGGACTAAATTATGTATTTACAAAAATTGCAATCGCTAATACAAAAAGCACTTCCACATCAAGATACAGATGCTCAACTACAAAATGATATGCCTGAACTTACGAAACTGCTTGTAAGCATTGATTTTGTTCGTAAATTCTCCAATAACCAGCAAAACGCCATCTATTATCCTTTTCTCGAAAATGTGCTTGTTAAAATTATGGAGAAGGAGTGTAGATGCTTAGATAAGGAGGAGCGGGTTGCGATTTTAGACGATGCGAAAGAAATAGGAATGAAGATGAATGATTGTGCCAAATTATTGGAGTCGTTGGTATGTATTGGTATAGCGGGCAAAAGGAATGGAGATAGGTAGGGAATATATTGGTCATTATGATGGCAGTGGAACCATTATGTCATTGTGGGTTTAGACCTTCAATCCCGTTATATCGTAGGGGGCAATATTTTGAACCTCTACAAAGGATTAAAAAGATTGAGCAGATTTCCCTATTGTCAATGGTTAGGTTTTCCTTGATAGCAACATTCCATCGCCTATGGGAACAATGGTCGTAAAATACTCCGCCATTCCAAGCAATTTCTTATGAAATCCAAGCATTGATTTTGCTAGCTCCGGACTACGTTCAGGTGCTGTATCTAATAGGAAGCCAAAGGCGAAAGCATTATCCATTATCAGCAATCCGCCACTACGCAAATGTGGCGTAAGACGCTGAACATACTGCCAATAGCCCGATTTGTCTGCATCTAAGAATATCATATCCAGCGGTTGCAACGGCTTATAATTCTTCACCCACTCGCGTGCATTGGCATTTACCACCTCTATTTTATCTGAAAGCCCTGCTTGTGCTATCCTCTCCAAAGCGTATTTGTAATGCAGACGTTCCTTTTCTATTGTCAATATATGGGCATTATCACCAGCGGCTCGCGCCATTGTTATTGCGGAATATCCAGCAAGCGTGCCTATCTCCAAAATATTTTTTGCATTAATGCTTTTCACCAAAAATTGCAAGAAGTTCCCTTGCCAGCCGGTTATATTTATTTGCGGGATGCCCTCCATATACCAAGAAGCATCCACTACGTCTGATAGGAAGCTATCTTCGGCGGTGAATGTTTCTTCTATGTAATCTAATAATTCTGGGGTTAGTGGTGTCTGTCTGTCTCGCACTGTAATAAGTTGGGGTGTTGACGTGCTACAATTATTCTTCAAAAATAACGAAGGTCGCTGTGTTATTCAGAAGACCTATATAATATTCGCCAAAAGTATTGAAACCCACGGTTGTAATATCCGTAAATAACTTGCCGTATTCCTCCACCTGCCCAGCGTGCAGCGCTTGCAAATACCGATGTGCGCAGTTGAATATCAGCATACCTATTATGTTCGGATGCTCCTCTTGCATCTTTGCTAATTTCCCTTTTGTATCTCCTACCAAATTCTCTGGTTTATACAAACTCAAAGGCATATTCTGCCTAACAGAGCAAGCCATTTCTAATGTTTTCCCATCATTGCAACAGCGTAAAGCACGCAAGAATGGCTGCCCATCAATCATTAAAGCAAAATGATAATTTTCTATTTCTGTATTAATTTTATCTATCGAAACGCCAACCATTTCAGAAAATACCTCTGCCGCTGGCTTGTAATCCAACTCATAGATTATTCGTTCATTCACATCCACTTTGGTTGCGACCACTCGCTTACCCATATCACGCACGCTTTGCAGTTTCATAAAACTGAAGCGACAATTCATTTCAAATATTGCTATAACAGCTGATTCATCACCATAGACCTTGCCATTGCTATGAATAAAGGTGTGTTTGAACTCTAAAGCATCGCCAGCGCTACCGCCACTGAAGAAGATGTTCGTATTGTCGCCCAATGCTTCCAATACTCGTTCCACTTTTTTGGAATTGCCGTCCATCAGCAAGAAGCCGGCATACTTATCGTTAGGAAGATTATTGATACACGTGCCGAAGTGTTCCTTAAAGAGTTTTAAGGAATTGGTTAAGTCGGTATCTTTGTCGTTTAATCTCTCGATGACGTCCACGCAGACATCCCCTACGGCGTCTTTGCTGAATCCCATCGCCACGACGGAGTCGATGGTCATAACGCCGGAGATTAGTTCTCCTGCCGATGAGCATCCGAAAGTCGGTATTCCGCCGAACTCTTGGT
>JAISJI010000033.1 GCA_031261605.1 Ignavibacteria bacterium
ACCCCGCCTTGATTGCGTTTGAAAAACTATCGCGGTATATTTTTTCACCAGTAACGGCTCAAAACAATATGCAAACCTGCTGGTTTTTCGAGCGGGCAAGAGGACAATACAAAACTTTGCCCAAGCGTATTATAACACGGGTAATATCAAGTTCAATCCGGAATGGGATAAGATGCACGGGCGAGAGGGTGAGGAGGCGAAGTCGCAGTTGTTCGCCTTTACTGGTCGGAAGTTACAGAACAAAAAGGACGATTTTCCCGATGCATTAATCAATTTTGTATTTGAGATGTTGCAGAGGCACAAGCAGCCATTTAGTTTTAATGAGGGGCTGTATAAGAAGTATAAGAATGCAATGGTGCAGTAAAGTAGATATTTATTTTCCAAATACATCAGGTCCTTCTTGCTTATTAGATGATTGTCCTACAAACATTGTATTTCCACAATACTTCTCAAGTTTACGTCTTATATGCCAATATCTGTTAAATTTCGCATCTGCATCATCTCCCATACTACTAATATCATTGTCTACTTGCTTACCGAATGCGTTAGTTTTATTCATAATAAATTGAGATGTTGCTACAATATTACCTCCTTTCAAACTAAAGTTCCATTGAATATAAGTATCATATCCAGTCCATAATCTATGCTGTTCCCAAATATCTGATTGTGCGATAGCACTAATATAGTTATCTGTTTGAGATTGTATGTTATATTCATCTTCTAATAAGATTTGTATAATATATGACTTAATTTCATCATTTGAATGGTTACAAGTCAAATTTCCTATATAAACTGGTTTGGTTGTAGAGCAACCATTGAACATTAAGAGAATACTTAATAAAAGAATTGAGTAAAGTTTTTTCATAGATTTTATTTAATTATTAATGATAATGTGCAATATAACAAATTCCGAACAAACAAACACTATCTTAATAAACCCACATATATTATTATTTCTTTGCTATTACAAAAAATATGTGTATATTTGTATCTGTATACAATACAAATCGTCATTACCCAAATCAATAAGACACCATATCAAATCATATCTAAAATCAATGTCCAAAGAACAAGAACCACAACCAGTTCGTAAAATCAGAACTCGTTCTAAAAAAAACGAGGAACTAACAGATTTAACAGACATATCTGTTGAAACAATGACCGAACCAAAATCAGAGCAACCTGCTAACAAAGAGGTGTGCCAAACAGAAGTAATTGATATTGCGAAGCTGCAAACATTGCGTATTGCTGAGTTAATAGAAATTGCAAAAAAAATCGGCATCTCAAATTTTGCAGATTTCCGCAAACAAGAGCTCGTAGTAAAAATTGTGGAAACACAAGCAAGCATCCAATCCAATGTGCAACACATAGAAGGCATAATTAAGAACGAAGGCGTTCTCGAAATTATGCAAGGTGGATTTGGCTTTTTGCGTTCCACTAACTTCAACTACCTCTCCTCCAATGACGATATATACGTCTCCCCATCCCAGATTAAGAAGTTCATTCTTAGAACTGGCGATACAGTTGCTGGACAAGTTAGACCGCCTACAAAGGAAGGCGAACGCTTCTTCGCACTGATTAAAGTAGAGTCCGTAAATGGCTGTGACCCAATGGCTATGCGTGAACGAACTCTATTTGATAACCTTACGCCTATTTATCCAAATCAGAAACTTAATTTAGAGCGTAACGCAAATGAACTATCTACACGTATCGTTAATATCCTATCTCCGATAGGTAAGGGACAACGTGGGCTTATAGTTTCTCCGCCAAAGTCAGGTAAAACTGTGCTAATACAGCAGATTGCCAATGCCATTGCCTATAATCATCCAGAGGTGAAACTCATAGTTTTGCTCATAGATGAGCGACCAGAGGAAGTTACCGATATGGAACGCAATGTTAAAGCGGAAGTAATATCATCCACTTTTGATGAGCCACCAGAACGCCACGTGCAAGTCGCCGAAATGGTTATAGAGAAAGCCAAACGATTGGTCGAAGCAAAGCAAGATGTAGTGATACTGCTCGACTCCATTACACGATTGGCAAGGGCTCATAATACTGTAATTCCACATTCAGGTAAAATTCTATCTGGTGGGGTGGATGCTCTTGCATTGCACAAACCGAAGCGTTTCCTTGGGGCTGCTCGTAATATTGAAGAAGGTGGCTCGCTTACCATCATTGCTTCTGCTCTGATTGAAACAGGTAGCAGAATGGATGAAGTGATTTTCGAGGAATTTAAGGGAACGGGTAATATGGAATTGGTATTAGACAGGAGATTGGCTGAACGCAGAATATTCCCTGCAATAGATGTCAACAAATCCGGCACACGTAGAGAGGACTTGCTTCTAAGCGATGAGGAAGTTAGCCGTCTGTGGGTGTTGCGTAAAGTTCTAAATGAATTGCAGTCAATCGATGCAATGGAGTTCTTAATGAATAAGATGTCATACACCAGAACCAACAAGGATTTCCTTGGCTCTTTAAGCACATAGAATGTAGAACTAAACCATAAGTAAATAGTCCAATACCTAATCGTGTTGGACTATTTTTACTTGCACGCTTTCGTTTTTTCGGACGACCTCTATTGTGTCATATTGGGTAATGGATTCATCCCTATTAATATACTCATTACCATACTTCAGAAGAGCATAGCCACGATTGAGTGGTGCTGTCGGAGATGCTGCTTTAATCAAACCTTCGTATTTATCCAAAGAATGCTTGGTGTTATTGATGTAATAGAGCATACTTCTATTAATGTCATCCGTTTCATTATCAAGTAGTTGGAAGTTAAAATGAATTGTATCCAATATCTGTTTGGATAGGCGTGGCACGGAGAATGTAGCAAGCATATCGTAATATTTTTGTAGTAGCGATTGCATTGCTTGAGTCATCTGGGATTCATAGTTATACAAGTTGTTCTGTATATCTAATTGCGTTATTGGTGTTGCCAAAATTGCTGCTGCTGTCGGTGTTGCTGCTCTAACATCCGATACAAAGTCAGCGATTGAGAAGTCGGTCTCGTGTCCTACTGCCGAGATAATTGGTATGCTACAATCATATATAGCATTGGCAACCGGCTCTGTGTTGTATGCCCATAAATCCTCAATGGAGCCACCACCACGTCCAACAATTATCACATCTACATCGCTATTTGATAACTCAGTTATTGCATTTACAATATCCGCAGCTGCGTTATCGCCCTGCACTATCGTTGGGCGGAGGTAGATTTCTACAATGGGAAATCTGCTCTGTATTGTGGAAATTATGTCTCTAACTGCTGCACCTGTTGGCGAGGTAGAAACGCCTATTCGCAAAGGCATTTCCGGTAATTCCTTCTTTATATCTGTATCAAAATATCCTGCTTGGTCTAATTTTTGCTTCAATACTTCGAATGCACGATACAAATCGCCCGTTCCGTATGGTATTGCAGAGATTACATCTAATTGGTAGTTGCCACGTGGCGGATATACAGATATTGTGCCTGTTACGATTATCTTTTGACCATCTACAAAATCAAAATTCACTGGACGCGACTTCCACATTGTGCAAGACAACTGCGCTCCGGCATCCTTTAATGTGAAGTATTTATGTCCAGAGTAATGCGGTTTATAGTTTGATACTTCGCCCTCAACAGAGACAAGTCCAATATGGTTTTCTAATAATAATTTTATTGAATTTGTAATTTCAGATACGCTAATTACGCCTTCTCTTCGTGTATTTTGTTGCATAAATTATCTTTGTAATGCGTTGAAAAATATGTGCTATCCCATTATTTGGAATAATTTTTCCTCTACTATCATTTTTGTGCTAGTATTGGTGGATTTAATGGCTTCGTCGGTTTCGCAAAGCAATAGCAAAGCATTGTTAATTTCGGCAGCGGTGTATTTCTTTAGACCAACCAAGTAATCGTTCAGAAAATACGCATTACGCAAACCGATACGCTTAGCCATCTCATCTCTACTAAATCCATTAGCAGACAACTCTAACAGATGCCACATTTTAATAAACAAATCTCGCAACAACACCAATATCAGCACTTCTTGCGATGACACTTTTAGTATGTTAAGAAGAATACTTATTGCTTTTGCAACGTCTCTGCTTGCTACTGCTTTAGTAAGTTCGAATACAGTGTTTTGGCGGGTTGTGCCGATAATTGAAAGCACATAATCCAAATTTATGTTATCTATACTTGGGTCATACAGCATAATTTTTTCCACTTCACTCGCTAAACTATATAGCGATGGAGTGGTTTGTGCTACTATCATTGAAGCGGTATCAATATCTATCGTCTTACCATATTTCTTAAATCTTTGGACTACCCAAGCAGGCAACTTATCCTCGTAAGGCATTGTAAATTCAACCACTTTGTAGTTCTTTGTAATGATGTCATAAGGGAATTTTGTAGTATCCAATTTGCTTTCGGAGCAATCCACAAGTAACAGTAAGGTTGTAGTTGGATTGCTGGTAGCCAAGTATTTTGCTAATGGAGATGCAGTATCAGATTTCTTTCTGCGTTCTTTGAATATCTTATCAAATCGACGAACGACAACAACTCTTCTATCCGATAGCATTGGATATTGTGCTGCGAGATTCACCAATTGGAATTGGTCTATATCTTCGCCATCTAAAACATCGTAATCCGTTTTATCATTATCGGTTACGATAAGTGTAGCGAGTATTGAATCCAGTGTCTCATCCATCGTAAAAGTATCTGCTCCATATAGGAGTAGGACAGGAGGAACATCGCTTGCTGTTTTTATGGAATGAATATTAAATGCGGGCATAATTGTAAAAGTTATTTTAATTCTGCAAATTACAAATATATTTTAACATAAACGTTATGTTTTTTTCAAAATAATATTATTTTTGCTGTTCATAACATCTATTTATCTAAAATAAAATGCTTATTGTAAGTATCAAACAAAAAAATCGCGTCAATACAAATTGCATTGTTACCATACTTGATGGTGATAATGAAAAAGCCCAATTAGAAATATCTATGGATTTGGTGGTGAAGTATAAATTGGGTAAAGATGTTGATATACAAGGAGATACATTGCAACATTTGCTTGACGAGCAGCGAATAATTGATGTTAAGCAAACCGCCTTTAATTACGCATCGTATTCACCGCGAAGTCGCAAGCAAATCATTGATAAACTTACGAATAAAGGGTTTTATGAGGACGAAATAGAAATTGCATTGGATTTTCTCATTGAATTCAAATTGATTGATGATGCGTTGTTTGCAAAAAAGTATATTGCGAATACATTATTGACTAAGAAAGTTGGGAAGTTGCGTATTATTAATGACTTACGCAATAAGGGAGTGGCGCAAGAAATTGCTAAAATCGCTGCCGATGCTTATTTTAATGATGACCTATCCATTGAAATGGCTCTTGTCGTTGCAGAAAAAAAACTAAAAACACTCCAGAATAAACCAATACAAAAGCAAAAGAATTCTGTCTATAACCATTTGATTAGTAAGGGGTTTAGTTTTGATGATGCAAAGAAAGTGCTGGCACAAGTATTTAATACAGATGGATAATATTATTATGTTATGTATTATGCACAATATCCACTCGCTTAATATCTTTCATTTGCTCAATACTATTAATGATATTGTATATATTGGCGGTGTTGGTTATTTGGAAAATGAAATCGCCGGTGAATGTAGAGTTGTGCGTATCGTAAGAAACGGAGAGCATACGGTTATATCCATTATTAATGATTTTGCTAATAATGTCGGGTATCAACCTCTCTCTATCCTCCGCAACAACTCTAATGCTTACGATAAAACGTCTATCTTGGAAATGTTCCCAATTCAGCGATATTAGGTCATCTGGATGAGTGCGTAGTAGTTTCTTATGCTTGCTACATTCTACAGAATGCACATCTACCGTGCCATTATCTACTATGCCGAATATTGTGTCTCCCGGCAATGGATAGCAGCACTTTGGAAAATCAAATTCGTAGTTATCATCGGCATTGAGTGGCTTGTAAGCTATGTTAGGGAAATTATCCTCAATTCTAATGTATGAATCGTTATAGTTGTGTTCCATTTCAAATTGTATTCGGCTAATTATCTTAGCCATCAACAA
Organism: Ignavibacteria bacterium; assembly: GCA_031261605.1. Lineage (GTDB taxonomy): Bacteria > Bacteroidota > Ignavibacteria > Kapaibacteriales > UBA2268 > WRLB01. The sequence continues at coordinate 6,093 of JAISJI010000033.1, forward strand.
ACGATATTCTTTATCCAAATGAATAGTGTTGTTGCCGAGTGATTCAAAGAAATCACTTTCATTTTTGAAATGGTAGTTATTGAGGAGGGATGTCATTTCCTCATTTGAGAAAACAAAGCCGTATTCCTTATTTTTGCTATGCCACAATTCTTTTCCTTTTTTAATTGTTTCTTTACGCTTATTTTTGAAGTAATGCAAGAGAGCCGAGGTCGCTTTCGGAGTGACAACGTAGTCAATCCATTCTGGTGAAGGGGCTTTTGTCTTTGAGGAAATGATTTCTACTTTGTCGCCGCTATTCAATTTATGATTAATCGGAAAGAACTTGCCATTTACTTTTACGCTAATGCAACTCAAACCAATATCGGTATGAATATCGAAAGCGAAATCAAGCGCAGTAGCACCTTTTGGGAGTTGTCTAAATTCGTCTCGCGGAGTGAAGACGTATATTTTGTCTTGCAAATTGTTGTTTGAAATAAGACCAAGTATCTTAGATGAATTGTCGCTACCTATTGTTTCAAATATTTCGCGCACTTCATCTAACCATTTCTGTATAATGTTGTCCTCAAGTATTTCGCTCTTAACACCACTTTTATATCGGAAATGTGCTGCGACACCAACTTCGGACGAATGGTGCATTTGCTCAGTTCGTATCTGCACTTCTACTACTCTATCGCCAGGTCCGGCAACTGCAATATGAAGCGAACTGTAGCCATTCTCTTTTGGATTAGATATGTAATCCTTAAATGTATCCAACATCGGCATATAGTAATGTGCAACGATACCATACACATAAAAACAGAGCAGAGGATTATCTGTATCCAATATTATTCTGATGGCAAATATGTCGTATAGTTCATCTACGTTCTTGCCTCGTATTAATGTCTTGTTGTATATGGAATATATGTTCTTTGCGCGTCCGTTTATCCTATATGTTACGTTCTCTTTTTTGAGTAGTTGCTCTGCATCTAATAGTGCTTCTATTGGCTCTTTGAAACGCTCAACGTATTCGGTTCGCTCATCGTGTGTTCCTTTTATGGTATCTTCTATTTGCTTGTAAATATCTGGATTGAGGTATTTGAAGGACAAGTCCTCAAGTTCAAATTTGATGCGTGTGAGTCCGAAGCGATTAGCAAATGGGGCATATATATCCAATGTTTCGCGTGCTATTTTAATCTGGCTTTCGCTTGAGACATACTGCAAGGTTCGCATATTATCTAACTTATCGGCGAGTTTAATGAGGATGATGCGGATGTCTGTAAAAAGCGTAAGCAATAGTTTGCGGTAGTTATCTACTTGGTCTGGTCGGTCTATATGCTGGCTTTCAACAAATTTAATGCGCGTTATACTTTCCAATATCTGCGCTACAGTTGCTCCAAATGTAAAACGCAAATCCTCGTAAGTATAAATGTCGCTTTCGTCAAGGACATTGTGCAATAATGCAGCAATCACTGACTCGTTATCCAAGGGTATCTCTTGTATAACAATGAATGCAACAGATAGCGGATGTGTATAATACTTTGCTCCCGACTTGCGTAGTTTGCCCTCGTGTGCAATAATACAGTAGTTAAAGGCAAGGCGAATCATCTTCTCATCACAATTAGGAATATTGGCTTTGCATTCATCTAATAGAATTTGCAAATCCATACTCTCGCTTAATCCGAATTGGTGGCTCTTAGTTGCTGAAAACATTGTTATTATAGAAAAGTAATCTTTATTTCACTCTTAATATATGAAATATTTATTAATAATCAAATTATTTTGTATATTTGTGGAAATCTTTTTATTAAAGTAATAAAAAAATGCGTTATTACAATATTTTTTTTGCAAAACTATAAGTTTTTTTGAAAATTATTGTATTTTTGCACATTTCAAAAAATAATATTATAATCATATTAGAGAAACGTAAAAAGAGACCGCTAAGTTTCATAAACTACAAAATTAACATTAATCACTAATTAAGGAATACACAAATTATGATGTTCTGGACTCCCGAACTCGCACAAACATTAGAAGATGCACCGTGGCCCGCTACCAAAGAAGAACTTGTTGATTACGCAAGTAGAGTTGGATGCCCGCAACAAATACTCGACAATCTATTAGAATTAGAAGATACTGACGAACTAATAGAAGGTATGGAGGACTTGTGGCCCGAATACGAAGACATTATCAATGAAGAATACTTCTACAATGATGATGAAGAGGAGCAATACTTCTAATTGTGCGGAATAATTTAATAATATGCTAAACCCTGCTTCTTATAGGAATATTTTTTCTACTTGCATTGCGTTTATTGACTGCTATCTATTTAAGCAAATCAGATATTGCATTTTAATACTTGCAATGTTTGCATTGCTATGTGTTCGGGCTATGTCGCAATCTCCGCAACCCGAAAGCTACATCTCTGATAGTTTGGTAACATCGGTGCGAAGCACCGGGTATTACGAAATTATGCAAGTGGTCTTTGATGGGAATCGTGTGTTCTCGGCTGCTGAATTGCTGGGCTATATTTCTTCGCAGCCAACAAATAGGAGTTTGCCGAACAAGGTGCTATCCACATACCATTCCCAAGCAAAACGCAATAAGGCAGTGCCAAATATTTACGTAGAAGAACTAGGTAAGGCGATAGAAAATTTTAAAAATGAGTATCAGTATTTCAGAAAAGAACTTGCCGAAGCCGATATACAAGTTCTTACTAATTTGTATAACGTCAATGGCTTCCACCTTGCGCGTATATATTATACTTTTATGCCGAATAAGGCAGGTGAGAATGTGCTGACGTTCCATATTGAGGAAAATCAGCAGTCCAAACTTGCTTCTCCCATTGTGTATAATGGTCTTAATGATTTGCCAAAGGATGTTACCGATAGGATTAATCTGCAAATACATTTGGATACCACCTCATATTTCAACGAAGAACGAATTGAGCAAGAGATGAAGAGCATTAACAATATCCTACTTAGGCAGGGATATATGCACTCTACTTGGGATTATCCATACGTATTTATGGATACCTCTAAATTTTTGGATAGTGTTATCGGCTACTTTAATCCGGGTGAACGCATTACTATCGGAAAAATCATTTTTGTTGATAGTAATTACGACCAGCAAGTTGTTGCCAACTCCTCTAAACAACATCTCATACGCATAAAAGAAGATGATTACTACAACGCTATGCGCATTGAACGAAGCATAGACAATTTGCTTTCCACTGGCGTATTTGAATCTGTAACTATTGATACAATGAGTGGAGAATATGAGGCAACTGACCACACAAGAGATTTCATTATCACTTCCAAATATAAACGGCTACGTTCGTGGGAAGCAGGTGCATTTCTTAATCAAACAAGTGTGGATAACTTAGTAAATACCGGTTTAGAAGGGGCATTGATTCATAGAAATCTGTTCGGCTCTGCACAGCTAGCCCGACTATATGCCAATGCCTCTATAAAGGATATGAACAGAGTGTTATCCAAATGGTCTGTGCCAGATGTTGAATTCAAAATTGGCTTTTCGTATGCACAACCAATATTATGGCAGATTAAGGAATCCCGAACTGCTTTATCAACTAGTTTGGAATATTCGGTAGAGTTTTTAAATGGGCTATTCAAAATATCCAATGCTACATTCCCCATTCTATTCACTACACGGCTGCCTTTTCTTAACTACTACACCAATCTTAATGTAGAGTTTAACATTTCGCGACAAGTGCCAATGAATTTCAATAGTGTAGTAAATACAGCATTGAGCAATGCTTCCTCTAAGCAAGATTCCAACGCCATACTGAGTTCTATCACGCTCTATCAAAGCATCTATAACTATTTGAATGAGCCAAATTTTCATCTATTTACATCTAATCTTATCGCAATTTCGCTAATAGGCGATGACCGCAATCATCCGTTTTCTCCTACCAAAGGTAGCTGGACATATTTTAGTTTGGATGGTATTAATCCGGTGTTCTTTCCACCTGTTATTAGTGGAGGTGCGAAGTATTTTCGTCTGCAAGCAGCGCATACGCATTTTACAGAATTATCATCTCAACTTGTGCTTGGACTGAAAGCAAAGGCAGGTTATATCTATCTCTTTGATGGTGACAACACCTTTGTTCCGCAGGATAGACAACTATTTTGTGGTGGTGCGAATAGTGTTCGCGCGTGGAGTGCGAGAGAGTTACGCTACTCTAATTTGTTGAATGATATGGGCAATAATTCTTATGATGAATTTGCGAAAACATATATCGGAAGCAGCACATTGTTAGAAGGCAGCATAGAATTGCGTAGAAAATTATCGGATATGCCCGGACTATCGGATAATGTGCAATGGATATTTAATGACTTGGAATTAGGAGTATTCGTTGATGTTGGAAACTGCTTCGGCTGGTATATGGAAGATAAAATCGATGGCACCAAAATGAAACTATACGAGTATCTAACCAAATTAGCAGTTGGTGCTGGCTTTGGCATTCGCTATAATACGGCAATAGGTCCAATCAGAATAGATTTAGCAACACCGCTATATGACCCAATGGAGAAGCGGCATGCGTTCTGGGATTTGGCTTTTGTATTTGGTATCGGTCATTCGTTCTAATTATTTTTTCTTTTTCTTCTTTGCCGGTTCAGGTTTTATCTTATACACTTTCGTTTCTATTGCATCTTGGATGTTAATGGGCAGTGCATTAAAGAAATCATAGCCGGTTGCCTTCTCTACATTGCGAACAGACGTGATGTATTGCGTCCATTTCTTCCCCTTCAATCCATTAATATTTGGCATCATTATTGCAATCGTTTGCGTTGTAGAATCAACATCGCTCAAAGTATTCTTATTGCTTACGAGCAATGCGACTTTCCAACAACTATCCGGTATCGCAATTTTTTCATTCATCCAGCTACTATCATTATAAACACCACCAGCCACAATGTATAATGTATAATTGCTATCAACAGCAAGTGTCTTGCAATATTTTTCAAACTGATACCATACCAACCGATTGAGGTCGGGAGTTTGTGGCACTATATTTGTTAGATAGAAAGTGGCGTTGTTGGCTTCTTTGGTGGAGGTTCTTTCGTTAGATGGAACGAGGTGGCCTCTATCATAGCCGGAGTTTGTGTAGTCGGAATGCGTTGCTCTGTAATACTGAATCGGCAAAGTGGTATCGGTGATAAATCGCTCGCTTGTGCGACCGGTCTTACCGTAATCATTCTTATCTAAATGCCAAGCAGCCCAATTAGCAACGGACAGATACTTGCTTATAGAAATCACATATTGCGGTCTATCAATAATATAGAAGACGCTATCGCCTTGTTTAACGGGCATTCCAGCAGAAATATTAATGTTGCTCTGTGCGAACGAAGCAAGTTGTGAAATGGCGAAAATCACTAATGCGTATATGTAAATTTTTCTATTCATAATTATCTCATAAATTGTTTAACAAAAATACGGAATTTTCAATTAAAATAATATTGCATTTACAAAATATTATTATATTGCTTTTCTTTTTTGATTAAGAATTAACACTAGAATTTAAAGCAAACATTTTTAGATAAACAAATATTATTTACCACCTATATCGGCGTTTTAAAATATGTCAAAAATAAATTATCCAGTCACTCCAGCGATTCGGTATTTGAATGAAAAAAATATTATTTACAAATGCCATCAATACAATTATGAAGATAAAGGTGGAACTAGCCAAACCGCAACAGAACTGAATGTAGATGAACATTCAGTAATCAAAACGATTGTTGTTGATGCCGATGGACAAGAAGTAATTGTGCTAATGCACGGCGATTTAGAGGTATCTACAAAGGAATTGGCGCGTATTATTGGAGCGAAAAAAGCGGAGCCCGCAACTGCTGACAAAGCAACCAAAGCCACTGGTTACCAATTTGGCGGCACCAGTCCATTCGGCACAAAGAAGCAGATACCAACTTACATAGAGCAGACATTATTGGAACTTCCAACTATATATATCAATGGGGGGAAGCGCGGTTTTATACTTGAAATGGCTATGGAAGAATTGCAGAAAGCGGTATCGCTTGTTCCGGTAAATGTTGGAATTAAGAAGTAATTTGTTTTTTTCGCTATTTAAATCGCGCAAGTTAATACTTTTTTATGAAACAAACACTATAATTCATAAATAAAAAATATTTTTTTTGCATTTGCGACCTTTATTTTGGTGTATATCATAAAAATATGGTGTAAAATTAGTATATTCCGTGTTGATATGATTGAAGAAAAATATATGAAGAAAATATATTACATACAGAAAGAAATAGCAGAAATACTAGATGAAGAGACACATACGCTACGATATTGGGAGCGGTGTTTCCCAGAGTTGCGCTCGCACAAAATGCGAAATGGGAAGCGTCTATACACTGATAGATTGCTTGATTTATTTTGTGCTGTGCAGCATTTTATTAGAGACGAAAAATTAACAATAGCAGGGGCTAAGAGCCGTATTACAGAGTATTTAGGGGATAAAGGAGTAGAAGAAAATACAGGAATTCCAATTAGTGAAGAGCGTTCTGTTTCGCCCACGGACATTGTTCTTAAGCGAGAGGAATTTATAGAATTACTGCAAATATTGCAACTGCTGATAAACAAAATTAAATAACATAATACAACAAAAACTTATGACACTTGGAATACTTGGGGGCGGACAACTTGCTAAAATGCTCGCTAATGAAGCATACAGATTGGGATTAAACATTGCTATCATTGATAATGGCGACAATACTCCTGCTGGCGATATGACAAAAAACAACTTTACTGCTGGCTGGAATTCTCGTGCAGAGTTAGATAAATTTATTGGTGTTAGCGATGTTATTACATTGGAAAATGAGTTTATATCGCCGGATATTCTTGCATACATTGCCACTTTGAAGCCGGTTTATCCGTCTGCGGAGACGTTGCGTCTTGTGCAAGATAAGTTTATACAGAAGAATACATTTGCAAAAAATAATATACCATTGCCAGGTTATGCGGCGATAGATTCCATTGCAGATTTGAATCAGTTCGGTAGCCAATACGATTATCCATTCATTATTAAGACACGAACGCTTGGCTATGATGGCTATGGAAATTATAAAGTTGAGAATGAAAATGATTGCGAAGTAGGTTGGAATAAATTCAATTCTGATGGAAAAAATAGGGAGTTGATGGCAGAGGAATTTATTGACTTTGAGAAGGAGGTTGCGGTAATGGTAACACGCAATAAATGTGGTGAAGTGGCGGTATATCCGTGCGTAGAGACCATCCAGCGAAATCATATTTGTCACCAAGTGATTGCACCGGCACAGATTGACATTGACCTCGCATTTATAGCACAAGAGACAGCGGTAAAAGCAGTGGAAGCGATTGATGGGGTTGGTGTATTTGGCGTGGAGATGTTTGTGACGACAGCAAAGAGTATATTGGTGAATGAGATAGCGCCACGTCCGCATAACTCAGGACATTACACCATAGAAGGATGCTATTGTTCGCAATACGAGAATGCTATTAGGGCTATTTTTGATTTGCCTTTGGGTAGCACTGAGATGGTCAAACCGGCTGCTTGTATGATTAATTTGCTGGGAACACGTAATGGAATCGGTGTTCCAGAAAATATTTCTTCTACGCTAAAGGAGACACATACTAAGTTGCATCTTTACAACAAGAAAGAATGCCGTATTGGGCGAAAAATGGGGCATATCACAACAATAGCAGATACCATAGAAAATGCAATAAAAGAAGCAACTAACGCCTATAACCATTTTGTCTGGTAAATATTTCTTGCGATTTTTTCTGAAACCATATAACACATAAACTATGCGAAAAACATTTATACTCATTCCTATTTTCCTTCTATTCTGTGGCTGTTCTAAGGATAGCGATAACAACATTATTGAGCCAAGTGATGATGCTTGCGCCCCAACACTTTCCATTGCAGTTCGCTGTGAATACACGCTTTTACCTTGTGATAGCACACTAAAAACCAGCGTGCAATGTCTCGGAATTACTGCCAAAAAAGTTCGCTGTAAAAATACTACCAAGCACGCTTGTGGTTTCTGCACGACCCATTTAGAGCAGAATATAGATGGGCGATGTCCTATAATGACAAACAATGCTTGTAATTTTTGCGATGACCACAAAAGTCAAATTCAATAAATATTTTTTCTAAATATGCTATAAATAGTAATAATCATAAAAATAATGATTATATTTGTAATATTTTAAAAATTAATTATTGAGGTATAAAGTGAAATACAAATCCATTGTATTGCTATTTTTAATAACTTCGGCATTGCTGTTTAGCGGCTGTGCTACAAAAATTCCGTTTGAGCAAACTTGTCTTAATTGCGTGCAATCCCAACGACTAAATTGCAAGGGAAGCGAATGCCCATCTACCATATTATCCAATGGGCAGGTCATTGCGGTTTTCGCTGAAACAGGTGAAAAAATTAATCTTACCTACATTCTTAGCGAAGAGAAACTCAGTTTAGAAAAAGGAATACCACTTGCAATGGCGAAAGTTCGTGGTCGCTACTTTGTTGTAGGACAGGGTTTTAGTAATCTATGGGTGCTTACACCCAGCGAAAATGAAGCAAAAGTGAAATCCTTTCCTTTGCCAAATTCTAATTTAAAATTACCGCCAGTGTTTGAAGTATCAGATGGGAACTTGCTTATGCGAGGAGACAATAAAGAATACTCATTTACCTGGGATGTTGAAAATAATAAGTGGATTACATACTCCACTAAGGCAGGTGCATAATGAAAAAACAAAATACAATCATATACATACTATCCATTTTCGTTTTGTCCTTTGGCGTAACATTAGCCCAAGGAGATAACGACTATCAGCACTTCTATACACGTGCGCAAACAGTCATCGGCAAGAGTGTGGAAAACATATCTAAAGCTGATGTTACTACATTGAACAACATCATTGCAACCTCTGTTAATGCCTTTGGCGAAGACAACGCCGTATTAGTAGATAAGATAGTTAAGCAAGCCAAAATTAAAAAGCAAGAATATGCTGATTATATGGATTCCAAAAAACGTATGGCGAATACGATGGATGCTCTTGATGAAGAAGCCGCATTGCGTGATGCAGCAGAACAGCGTGGAGACTCACTATATTCTGAGAATATGGATTTGAAAAAAGTCATAGCTGACTTGCAAGAAAAAGTGGTGAAATTTGAAAGACAATCCAAAGTATTAGATAAGGCAAATAAGATGTTGCAAAAAGAAAATCTTTCGTCGAAGGAACTTTTGCAGACGAGTAGCGATATGGTTAGACAGATGCTAACACTTATGCCGTCCCTATCTATACCAGCTTCTACAATGGATAGCTTGCCACGCACTCTAAAGGATTCTTTAGAGACAGCACAATGTAGCGTTGCTCTCTTATTGAAGTCCAACTTTTTAATCACTCTGCAGCAGCTAAAGGCAAATCAGGCATTTATGGACTCTGCCGCTTCTTACTTTAGGCAAAACAATAAGCATACGGTTGAGGTAATCGGTTATCAGGATAATTGCAATGCTATAGTGGAGAAGTTACGCCGTAGTGGTATTGAATGTGCGCAAGGATACGCATCTGATATTGAAAATGAAATGAATGAGTTTTTATTGACAATAGAAAATGCAGATGGTAATGGTAGCAGTTTTGCTGATTTCATTCTTAACAATATTGCTTGGATTGGTCCGGTATGCTTAGTCATATTTATTGGCATCATCTTATTGGTTAGAAAGACATCAAGTAATAATGTTAATCGCAACATAGGTAGCGATAAAAATAAGCCAGAATAAATTGTTGATAACTATCATAGTGATAGATTGCATAACATTCATTATATTGTGCAATCAAAATTAACATAAAAGGTATATGAAAACACAAATTGAACCTTTCAAAATAAAAACAGTTGAGCATTTATATATAACAACTGTAGAGCAAAGAGAACAGTATCTCAAAGAGTCGAGCTACAATCCGTTTTCTTTACGTTCCGATAGGGTAACTATCGATTTACTTACTGATAGTGGCACAACTGCAATGAGTAGCAAGCAATGGGCTGCTATTATGGACGGAGACGAGGCGTATGCTGGCTCTGTTAGCTACTATAAATTTGAGGACGCGGTTCGCAACTTCAGCGGCTTCAAATACATAATTCCAACTCACCAAGGTAGAGCAGCCGAGAAAGTATTATTTAGTGTTGTTCTTAATAGCGACAGCGTTGTTCCGAACAATACTCACTTTGATACGACTCATGGAAATATTGATTTTCTTGGTGCAACGGCTTTGGACTTGCCAACAGATGAGGGCGTGCAACCAGAATTGATTGCTCCTTTCAAGGGTAATATGGATATTCAAAAACTTGAAAATACCATAAAAAAATATGGTAAGGAGCGTATTCCCATTGGCTTAACTACTATAACCAATAATAGTGGTGGTGGTCAGCCGGTATCAATGCAAAATATACGCGAAACATCTGAAGTGCTTCATAAATATGGTATTCCATTTTTTATTGATTGCTGCCGTTTCGCAGAGAATGCCTACTTCATTAAATTGAGAGAAAAGGGTTATGAGAACACTCCGGTTATAGATATTTGCCGTGAAATGTTCTCTTATGCAGATGGTGCATTGATGAGTTGTAAGAAAGACGGAATGTCTAATACAGGCGGATTTATCGCAACGAACAATGAAAAGATTGCCGAAGGTTGTAGAACAAACTTAATAATAATGGAGGGTTTCCTTACTTATGGTGGACTAGCCAGAAGAGATTTGGAAGCGCTTGCCATTGGCTTCACAGAGGTTGTGGATGAGAACTATTTGAAATACAGAGTTGGACAATCTACTGAATTAGCGAAACAACTTACCGACGCAGGTGTTCCATTAGTATTGCCGGCTGGAGCACACGCTTTGTATATTGATGCAAAACGGTTTGCTCCGCACATCAAGCCAGAGCACTTTCCTGGACAATCAATCTCTTGCGAACTTTACCGATTAGCAGGTATTCGTGCTTGCGAAATTGGTTCTATTATGTTCGGACGCTATGAGAATGGGCAATATATAGCTCCTCCAATGGAGTTGGTGCGTTTAGCAATTCCACGTAGAGTATATACAAAGAGCCATATGGACTATATAGCAGAAGCAGTGATAGAAGCATATAACAACCGCGAAAAATTGCGTCCAATGAAGATAACTTGGGAAGCGAAATTCCTACGCCACTTCACTGTAAAATGTGATTATTTATAATTGCATTTGATAACACCACATACATAAAAAAAGAGATGGGCACAACGTCCATCTCTTTTTTTTATCATATCTGCTATATCGCTATTTTTTCAATTCCACAATTTCGTCTACGTTAATATGCTTATATGTTTGGTAGATATTGAGGATGATAGCGAGAGCCACAGCCACTTCAGCAGCAGCCAGAACAATTACAAAAATAGCCGCAATTTGTCCATCATAATTCATTCCGCCGAAGCGAGAGAACGCTACGAAGTTTATATTGGCAGCATTGAGTATAAGTTCCAAGCCCATTAGCACCATAATGGCATTTTTGCGAGTGATAATTGCAAAGACACCGAGTGCGAAGAGTATCGCACCGACTATTAGGAAGTGGGGAAGTCCGATATGTTGTGCTCCGATGTCTAATAAGCCCCAATCTTGGATGTATTGGAGGACGACATCGGGCAATAAGTTAGTAATGAATTCTGGCATATACTTTTAGATTATTTAATTAGCAAAAATGATATTGTGTATTTAATTCTTCCTGCGTGCAATGAGTGCAGCGCCGATAAATGCAATTAATAGCAGGACAGCAGCGACAATGAATGCAGCGAAATAGTTAGTCATTAGTAGTGTTCCGATTTGTGTTATTGTGCCATCGGGGATGGTTGCAACAGGAATTTCGAGCCACTTGGTAGATACAAAGACGTAGGATAGGAATGCCGCACAAGCAATGCCAATGGCTACTCCGGCGGTATTGGATACGCTGGCAAAGGCATCTGTTTTTCGTTCAATATCGGTTACGCGGGAAGTGAGCATCACACCGAATATGATTAGTGTAAGGATGCCACCAATATAGACCATTACTTGTGTAATCGCAATGAAATCAGCGGCGAGCAGTGCATACAAGCCCGCTATACCGAATAGCGTAAAGAGCAGACCTACAGCGGCGTGCATCATTTTCTTTGATAGCACTGTCATCAAGCCCGAACCAACGACAAGTGCGGAGAACATAATGAATACTATGCCGTAAAAATCAACATTAGATTGTAAATCATTTAATATTTGGGGGATTTGTTCCATATTTATTTCAATTAATATATAATTAATGGTGATTATGCTTTATAATTCTTTAAGAAAGTGACGAAGTTATCCATTTCTTCTTTTGTGCGTTTTTCTGTAACAGCAACGAGTAATCCAGAATTTACACCTTCATAAGGGCAAGTGCAAAGACCCGCTAAGAAGCCCTGTTCAATACCTTTTGCTATAATATCGCTGTGGTTGTAATCTGTAAGGATGAGGAATTCATTGAAGAATGGATGCTTATCATTAACTGCAAATCTCGGAATTTTGCTTATTTGTTCTGCGAGGTAGTGTGCTTTGAGCATTGATTGCTCAGCAACTTCTTTTATACCTTCTTTGCCCATTGTAGCCATATAGACAGTGGCAGCGAGCATATACAGACCTTGATTAGTGCAGATATTGCTTGTTGCTTTCTCCCTTCTGATATGCTGTTCGCGTGTTTGGAGAGTTAGCACATATCCAACTTTGCCTTCTGTATCTAATGTTTGACCAACGACACGACCGGGCATTAAGCGGGAGAATTCATTCTTACAAGCGAAGAGACCAAGATATGGACCGCCATAACTAAGTGGCAAGCCGAGGGATTGACCATCTCCGACAACGATGTCAGCATTGTAATTGGCGGGTGCTTCGAGTAGTCCAAGTGAAATTGGATTAACAACAACGATGAATATTGCTTTGTGTTGATGGGCAATTTTTTCTATTTCGCATACATCTTCCAAGTTGCCGAGGAAGTTTGGTTGTTGGACGATAACGGCAGCGGTATTATCAGATATGGTATCGGCGAGGAGTTTAAGGTCGCAAGTGCCGGTTGCCTTATCTATAAGATATTTGTATATCAATTCGGCACCATCCATAATAGTTTGTGAGGTCTGGATATAGTTCGGATTGATAGTTCCAGCGAGTAATACTTCCTTACGTTTTGTCTTTTTAGATGCGAGGACAGCGGCTTCAGCAAAAGCCATTCCGCCATCGTATAGAGATGCATTGGAGATGTCCATTCCAGTAAGTTGGCATATCATAGATTGGAACTCATAGATTGCTTGCAATGTTCCTTGTGATACTTCTGCTTGGTATGGAGTATAAGATGTCTTAAACTCTGGTCGCTCTATTATAGAGCCGACAACAGCAGGTGTAAAGTGGTCGTAAGCACCGCCACCGATAAAGCAAGTATGCGTATCGGCAGTTATATTTTTGCTGGCATACTTCTTCATTAGACCTAACGCCTCGTATTCTGACAATGCAGGAGGAAGGTTAAGTGGTTGTTTCAGTCGGACTTCATTGGGTATAGCTTGTATTAATTCATCAAAGCTATTTACGCCGATAGTTTGCAGCATTTGCTGTCTATCGGAATCAGTGTTTGGTATGAATGGCATAATTATTGTCCTTTACTTAAAAATAATCACCAAATATAATAAAAATTGTGCTAATAACAAAAAAAGTAGTATGGAATGTTAATTAGTTTGACAAACTTTTTACTTTATCTATAAATATTTCGTGCATATTTGGTGTTTCAATAGCGAATTTATTAATTTCTACAATGTCGTTAATTTGGCTTATGAATGCTTTTGTGGAAAAATTTTCATCTACCATTTTTAGCGTAGCACTGCCTTCGCTTTGGGATATTACTTGTAGTTGTGGAAATGCAGTGAAATCAAGCGTTCCGGAGTATTCCAAGTGGATGGTATTGCGTTTATACGAGTTGCGTATGCTTGATACTGTGCCTTGCAAAACGGGGATTCCCGTATTAATCATACATACTTCATCGCACATTTCCTCAACTTGCGACATAATGTGAGTGGAGAGGATGATGGTGGTGCCGTTTGATTTCATTTCAAGTATTACATTCTTTAACAACTCTGTATTTACTGGGTCAAATCCGGAAAATGGCTCATCAAGGATAAGGAAATCGGGTGAATGGATGACGGTAGAAATGAATTGTATTTTCTGCTGCATACCTTTTGAGAGTTCCTCAATTTTTTTATTCTCCCAAGCGGTAGCACCCATTTTATCCAACCATTTGCGAGCAGAAGCAAGCGCATTGCTATGAGACATACCTTTGAGTTCGCCGAAGTAAGTAATTTGTTCTATGATTTTATTTTTCTTATATAGACCGCGTTCTTCGGGCAGGTATCCGATTCTATTTTGCAATTCGGAATTCAGTTGCTGACCAAATAGCGAGATAGTGCCTTCGTCAGGTGAAAAAATATTGCAAATCATACGGATAAGCGTAGTTTTGCCGGCACCATTAGGACCGAGAAGCCCGAATATAGTTCCTTGACGCACATCGAAGCTGATGTGATTGGATACGATGTTGTTGCCGAAGCGTTTAACAACATCATTTACTTGTAGTATGTTCATAGTGTTAAATTTTAATTTCGCAATATAAAAATTCAAAAATACTAAATAATTGCATATAAATTTCCATTATGGATTTAAATTAATTAATCTGGAATAAATTCAAGAATATAAGTTGGCTTCTCTGGATTGCCTAATTGATGTATTATCTTGAAGTTATCAGGATATTTCATCGCTGCTGGAGCTTCCGTGCTATATGCGTGAGCATACCAAGTATCCAATATAACGTAATTTACTTTATATTTTTTGAAATAGTTATACACAGAATCCGGTTCGGTTCCCATTGCCGGGAAGTTGGATGGTCTGTGGTTGCAATATGTATAATAAATATCTGGCTTGCGAGTTGCAACGATTGCGTCTGGGTTCTTACTATAAATATTTTGGTCAACCCATTGTATTGCTTGCAGATACTCTTGGAATGGCACCATATCCTCGTCGCTAAATCCTGGAAAATCTTTGTAAGCACCAAAAGCAGGTTTTTCAGCATAATTGTGTGCTTCTGCGATTGCTGGAAAATAGTTTGATGCCAAATACAATAGAAAAACAGCCACCACACCATAAGGAGCGAACTTTTGAGTGGCATCGCTGACTTTGAGTTTTGCAACGATAAAAGATATAGTTTTCATTAAGCCGGCGATGAAAAGCAGGATTATGAATGGGTGCATACCGAAGGTATACCTATGGAAATCGTTGTGTATCCATCTATCAGAGAATAGCATATTAACACATATTGTGCCTGCAATAAAAAAGAATATCAAGTAATATAATTGTGATTTTCTACATAATGTAAAGAATCCCAGCAATACTATCAGGAATAATAATATTCCAACAAACCAATCGCTCGCAACCCAAGGGTCATTGAAATTTGGTGTCAGATGTATAAAAAATGGCATAGGTAGAATTATACTTTGCAACGATTTTGTAAAAAATATTGTTGCGTTGTTTTCAAATCTTATCACCCATTCATTTATATCGTATTTGTCTTCCATTAATTTGCCATCCATCTTAGTTGTAAGAGAATTACCTCCGGTTGGGAATCCCTCCCAAGTTGGTGGAATTAGGTCTTTCCTATTTTCTAAGTATTGAGCCCAAGGGTAGTATGAGGCAATGAATATAACAAGGATTCCAACAAATGATGCTATATATAACTTGTTGGAGGGACGTGTCTGTTCGTTATTCTTATTTCTTGTATTCGCAATAATTATACAAATTATGGAAAGGAATAATGTTGGATAAATTATTGCTGCTTGGAATTTTGTGAAATAGACAATGGTTGCACTAATAGAAACGGCAAGTAATATCAAAAAATAGTTTCTGTTAAACTGCTTCTGCTGTAGTAATTTGTAGAAAAAGCAGAAGCAAATCATTGTAAAGAACATACAAGACAACTCTGCTCGTCCTGTATTTGCAAAATGAGTAATAGACGGATTAGTGGTCAACATCATCACAGTTACGAACGATAGAAAGAAATTCTTATCTGTTATTTCATAGAAAAGGTAATATAGCATCACAAGAGAAAACAAAAGGAATAGTCCATTAATTACATTTAGAGCAGGGATTTCACCCCCAAATGCCCTAACGACAGCAATTACTGCCGGATAGCCTGGTGGATAGTTTCCAAGTATGGTTTGTTGTATATCTCCATTGATAAAGCCAAGCCCTTGTTCCATACAGCTGCCGGTAACGTAATAATACACATTATCTACAATGTGGTGTTCTAATTTGGGAGAATATGTGTATGCAAAGATAATTAGGTATGTGAGGACAATGACACCTAATCCGATGTAGAATTTCTTTTGGGCGTCCATACCGCCGGTGGGCTTTGCGTTCTTTTTATTTTTTGCTTGTCTTTGTTGTTTCATTTATTTAGATATTTATAAAATTTTGTTGTAATAAAGATTCCAAATATACGAAAAAAATACAGAATTTTATGCGATAATGATATTTTTTTACTAACAAATTGTTATATTGCAGTACCGCAAATTGTAAAATCGGGGTGTAGCGCAGCCCGGTAGCGCACCTGGTTCGGGATCAGGGAGTCGTAGGTTCAAATCCTATCACCCCGACACTTACAATTTACAATGTATATTTAATCACGTAATTAATAGGAGATGAAATGGCAACTCTAAAAGGCACAAAAACCGAGCAAAATTTACTAAAATCGTTCGCAGGCGAATCTCAAGCAAGAAACCGCTACGAGTTCTTTGCATCAGTGGCAAAGAAAGAAGGATACGAACAAATTGCTCAAATATTCCAAATAACCGCAAACCAAGAGAAAGAGCACGCTAAAACTATGTTCAAGTATCTCGAGGGACGCGAATTGGAAATCACTGCTGCTTACCCAGCAGGAAAAATTGGAACAACAATTGAGAACCTCAAGGCAGCTGCTGCTGGCGAAAAAGAAGAATGGTATGAACTATATCCTGCATTCGCTAAGACAGCAGAAGAAGAGGGATTTCCCGAAATCGCTGCTACATATACAATGATATGTATAGCAGAAGCAGAGCATGAAAGACGCTACCTAAAATTACTTGCTAACATAGAGAAGAACGAAGTATTTTCTAAACCGGCAAAAGTAAAATGGTATTGCTCAAATTGTGGTTGTATCGTTGAAGGAACTGATGCACCTGACCTGTGTCCAGCGTGCAAGCATCCGAAGGCATACTTCCAACTGCAATTAGATAACTTTTAACTTTGTTTTTTTAATGAACATGTTTGTAGCCTGCCACTCGCCTGAGTAGCAGGTTTTTTTTATTTAGATTGCCCTTCTCTGAGCATAGTGCTGGTGATGTTTATGATAGGATTGTTTAGTTGGATGTAGTTTGTGTTTTGAAATGTAACTTGGATTTGGGCTAAGTCATCGGCGGAATATGCTTCTGGTCTGGTGGCGATAACGATGCGACTCATCTGCAATATCTTTTCGTAATCGCGCCAGAGATGGAACTTCAATGCTTGGTCGGTGCCGATTAGTAGATACAGGTTTGCTTCTGGGAATTTGGAATGGAAGTGGGTCATAGTGTCGATGGTATAAGAGATTTCTGAATTCTCCAACTCGTATTTAGAGAGGACAAGTTTTTGGGTGCCAGCGATTTTTGCTTCAATGAGTGTGCATCGTTCATCATCGGATAGCATCTTTGGTTTGTCCGCTTTGAATGGCGAGGATTTTGCAGGAATTATATAGCATACATCAAGCCGGCAGCGAGTTACAAAGCACTCTGCAATAGTGAGATGTCCATTGTGAATTGGGTCAAATGTTCCGCCGAATAAACCGATATTGTTCATAATAAAAAGAAAAAAGTATGGTAATGTTATAGAATAATTGCAAAATAGCGAAAAAAATAGTAAATTGAATGTTAGTTACACTATAAGTGTGTTTAAAATACAAAAAAATATTATTAATATATCAAGGATACAAAACAATGGTAAAGTCAATTTCAGATTTCAATTTTACAAACAAGCGAGTTCTACTCCGAGTAGATTTCAATGTTCCTTTTGCCGATGACGGTTCAATATCAGATGCAACACGGATAGATGCATCACTTCCAACGATAGACAAGATAATGAAAGATGGTGGAATACCTATCATTATGTCTCATCTCGGCAGACCCAAAGGAGAAAAGAATCTTAAGTATTCATTAGCACCTATAGCAAAATATTTGATGGAGAAACTTCATTACAAAGTTAAGTTTGCACCGGATTGCATAGGCGATGATACGATATCCCTTACTAAATCGGCTGTTTCAGGCGAAATTGTATTGCTTGAAAATGTTCGCTTCTACGCACAAGAGGAAAAAAATGATGCGGAGTTTTCGGCTACATTAGCAAAGAATGGCGATGTGTATGTCAATGATGCTTTTGGTTCGGCTCATCGTAGCCATTCAAGTGTTGATGGTGTAGCCCGCTTATTCAACGATAGATTTGCTGGCTTGCTTATGATAAAGGAAGTGCAGTATTTGGGCAGTGCTTTGGAAAGTCCAAAGAAGCCGTTTGTATCAATCATTGGAGGAGCAAAGATTTCCGGTAAGATAGATGTGATAAACAATCTGTTGGACAAGTGCGATACGATAATCATTGGCGGAGGTATGGCTTACACATTCTACAAAGCAATGGGTTTGAACATTGGGAATTCGCTATTAGAGGAAGACAAAATAGATGTTGCAAAATCCATCATAGATGCAGCGAAAAGCAAAGGTGCTAATCTGCTACTGCCAACAGATACAAAGATTGCAGATAAGTTTGATAATAATGCCGCAACGAAATTCGTTAAGAATACAGAGATACCAGATGGCTGGATGGGTATGGATATTGGCAATGATACGATAGCCAAATATTGCGATGTGATAGAGAGCGCTAAGACGGTTGTATGGAATGGACCAATGGGCGTATTTGAAATGCCGAACTTTGAAGCAGGAACAAAAGCGGTAGCATTGAGTTTGACTAAAGCAACAGCCAATGGTGCGATTACAATCATCGGTGGTGGCGACTCTGCTGCTGCGATAAATCAATTTGGCTATGCCGACAAAGTATCACACGTATCTACTGGTGGTGGTGCTTCGTTAGAATTTTTGGAAGGAAAGAAGTTGCCGGGTGTAGAGGCACTCAATGTGTAATCTATAACAGCAACCAATCCAACACATTAGACAATAGTTAACAAAATATGAAAAATACAAAAGAATATAAAAAACTTGTAGAGCAATTATTGATAAAGGTAATGGTATTTATCTTTATAACTCTTTGCTCCACTATCTTTTTTGTTCAAGCTACTTTTTCATTGGAAATTACTTTTGTTGCAATCACAGTTGTTGTGTTGACTATGTTCGGTCTCTATTGGTTTGCAAAGAACGATATTCGTAAATATGATGCAGAACTGAATGAAAAATTATATGAGGATAGTTTCTTTAAGTCCGTGGTAGGCGGTTCGCATTTGCCATTAATTGTGACAGATATTGCTTCTATATCATATTACAATTTTGCAGCAAAGAAGTTGTTTGGTCAGCAGTCGGCATTTATGGAAACGTGTGGTCTGATGGATTTAGTCGCTGATTCCCATAGAGAGATATTGCAATTGGCTCTTACCTCTGAGGAAGACGTAGATAACTTAGAGATACAAATTTCAAATGATGGCGATTTAGATTCTGTGAAATATGCTAACTTCAATATATCAAAAGAGGTATTTAATGGCAAATTGCAATATGTAATATTTGCTTACGATATATCTGTCTTCTATATAGAAAACAATAAGGTTAAGAACGAGTCATCTATCTTTAGGGCAGCACTGAACAACGTCCCATATGCGTTGTCTATATTCGATTTCAATGGAAAGCTATTCTTCCTCAATGAGCGAGCATTAAATAATCCAGCATTTGAGGATGAAGAGTATTTTTCTAGTATCATTGAATATGATATTAATAGGAATTTGCTCAGCACCGCATTTAATATAGCGTTATCTGGTGATAAATATGAGGATGAACGTGTAGTTAGACGAAAACTATCCGGCGAAGAGTATGCGAAAATCCAAGTAGCACCAATAATCTCTGATACGCATAATGTATATGTCCAATATAGTTTAGATGATATTACTAAATACAGAACACGTATCAATGAGTTAGAAGTTTCTGCTAATATTTTCTCAGGAACATTTGATTACTCAAATGTGGGAATAGTGTATTGGGATGGTGAAGGCAATTTTGTAAGCGCCAATAGGCAGTATTATAAACAGTTGGGCTATTCTGAAAAATTTGTCGATGGTAGTATTAAGGAACATCAACGCAACTATACCGTAATAGAGATGATATTGGATGCCAATGACCTCGCCAAAAGAACTCATTACCAATTACGTCAAATACCTTTCGCTCAACGCCGTTTCCAAGAGAGATTGATAAATTGTGAGAAGTTTGAAACGGCAATGAAAGTTATACTGATAATCAGAGATGCCAATGGTAATGATACAGGAGAGAGACGCGAAGAATGGTTTAAGAATAACAACTATCCGATATATAGTCCTACCGGACAAATACTTGCATTGGTTAGCGAATTTAGTGAAGCAACAAACTATTATACTTTACAAGCCAATTATGAGATATTCCGTTCATATTTAGATGCAATAGCCAATAACTTCTTTGTTGGAGCATTATTTATTGTCAGTAAAGCCAATAAAATTGTGTTCTTTGGTGGCGAAGAATATATAAAGAAGAAAATTAATATTGTATCTACCACTAACTTAGCAAATCTTGCAATAGATGTATCCTTAATACCTGATATAAATGCGTTTAAGGATAATATATATTCGGCACTTAGCGGAAACTATTCGCGTATATCAGATAGTTTGTTTGAAAACAGATACGACCTACAATTCTTCCCAATCCGTAATGCGAGTGGTGCAATAGAGTATTGTATGGTAATAGGTTATAATATAACTGAACGAGTTGAATTTGAAAACCAACTTACCAGCCAGAAGAACTTACTTGATAGCACATTCTCGGATTCTCAAATACCACAGATAATATTGGATACATCTGGTAATGTCATTAGAGCCAATAAGAAGTATTGCCAGCTTATAGGTGTTGCAGACCCAGTAGGTGATACCATTTTCGGAGAAAATTCTTTCCTAAACAAAGATATTATCATAGAAAAATTTGAGAAGGCGCTTAATGGCGAGTCCGGTACGTATGAAATTTCAGAAACAAAGAAAATGTCATTCTTTGATGACGATGAGGATGAAGATATAGATGAGTTTAACTTTGTGCTTAATTTCCGTTGCGACCCAATTATTAATGCAAATTCAGATATAGAATTTGTGGTAATGAACTTCATAGATATATCGGATACTAAGATGCTGATAAATACTATGCAGCGTTCTTCTACTATAAATAATATAGTAACGGCTAATTTTCCTAATGGTGTCCTAATATTATTTGATAAGGATTTGAAATTCATATTATTTGAAGGTAAAAATGAAATTTCATCACTTAATATAAATATGCGTATTGTAGGAAAGCATATAGATAGTGTTGATATTCCATTTGTCAATGTATTAAAGCCATTTGTGCATAAAGCTTTTTCATCTCGCCAGAAGGATTATACAGATTTTTATTTGGATATATCGCCTGATGATAATTATCCACTAATCTATTATTATGATGCTACCCTTGTTCCTATATTAGCGAACAATAATAAGGACTTAGAGTATGTATTCGTCTGCGTAAATAACATTACCGCACGTAAAGAATTGGAAGCAACAATCTTAGAGTTTAACTCTAAACTTGAAGCAGAAGTAGCCAATAGAACGGCACAGTTGAAAGAGACCACTTTTGACTTAGAGGTTTATGTAAAAGAACTGCAAACCACACAAGATAAATTAATCAAGGCACAAGATGAGTTATCCACTAATTTAGAGAAGGAAACTGCACTTAATGAAATGAAGTCCCGTTTTATCTCATTGATGTCGCACGAGTTTAGAACTCCGCTTACAATTATCCAAACAAGTATCTATTTGTTAGAGACATATTATGAAATGAGATTGACAGAGAAATTTGATATGTCTATCTCCAAAATATTCAATGCGATAGATAATATGACCAAGTTGCTGGATAATGTTCTCTTTCTTGATGAAGCAAAAGAGCAATCAGCAAACTTCTTCTCCTTAGATATTTCGCAGTTGATTAGGGATATAGTTAGCGACATTTTAGATTCAGAAAAGCCACGTCAACCGATAGTTATTAATATGAATGCTGAAAGCATAGTGATGCTTACGGATGAAAAATTGATTACTCAAATACTGACCAACTTATTGTCAAATTCAATAAAATATACGCTAAATGATTCTAATATAATTGTAGAATTGAATGACTTACCAGATATGGTAACGCTTTCGGTGCAAGATTTTGGAAAGGGATTGTCAGATGATGTTGTAGATAGAGTATTTGATACATTTGTGCGTTCAACTGACTTCACAAACGTATCTGGTAGTGGCTTAGGGCTTGCTATAACTAAGAATTGCGTAGATTTGTTGCGTGGTGAAATTACATTTGAAACAGAAAAAAATGTTGGCACAAAATTTATTGTGAAACTGCCTAAATTAACAGACGCAGAGATATATGGAACAGATGGAAATCAAGCAGGAGAAGAGATAGACCCAGACGATGTGCTTATTTTTGACCCAAATGATAGACCAATATATGACCCAAATGCAAATAAGAAAACAGAAATTAGCGATGATGATGACGATGTGTTAATAGGATAAATTATAGGAAATAACTATGCAGGAACAATACAATAACAATAATAACTCTAACAATTCATATATTTACGGAAAAAATGCTGTCAGAGAGGCAATATTATCCGGTGAAAATATTGAAAAAATATATCTATGCTACGGCACAGGCAACGACCAGTTGCAAGTATTAGCCAAACGCAATAAAATTGCTTGTGTTACTTATGACAAAAGTAAGTTCAAAGCATTGGAAATGAAATCTACGCCAAGAGATGCAAAAACGCAAGGTATCATTGCACTTAAACAACTCGTCAAAACATTTGAGTTGCAGGAGTTTCTATCCACTTTGGATACAACAGCAAATCCGGTGCTTGCTATCCTAAATGGTATAGAAGACCCACAAAACCTCGGTGCCATTGCCAGAAGTGCAGAATGTGCTGGTGTTTCCGCTATTATTCTACCAACCAACCATTCCGCTACTATCACTCCGACAGCAATTAAAGCATCGGCTGGAGCATTGAACCATATCGCCATTATTAGCGTTACCAATCTAATTCATACAATAGAAATTCTCAAAGATGCTGGCTTTTGGATAGTTGGAACTGATATGGATGGTAAAGAGGATTACTCTAACAATATATACGATAAGCCGACAGCGATTATCATTGGTAGCGAAGGAAAAGGTATATCGCCATCACTTATTAAGCATTGCGACCACATAGTAAAGATAGATATGTATGGCAAAATCAATTCGCTTAATGCCTCTGTAACCGCTGGTATCATCTTCTTTGAGATAATGCGACAGCGGAAGATGTAAATTCATAAACCAAAAACTATTATGGACGAAAACGAAAAACAATACATTTACATCGTTCAGGCGTCGTTAGAACCATCCAAATGCAAGATTGGCAAGACCAACGATTTGGATAGACGCTTGAAGGAATATAATAACATTACTGGAGTGTCTAAAGAGAACACTTACCAGTATCTATTCACGTGCGAAGTTTCGGATATGGCACAGATGGAGAGAGCAATTAAAGAAGAATTTATGATTTTTCGTGAGGAGAAAAGTAAAGAAATATATTTTTATAATTCAGGTATTTTTGAAAAATATATTGAATTTATTAAGGCACATCCATTGTTTGTTAATGAAATATTTATAAAGGAATATGAGAAAAAAGAAATAGTAAAAATAGTGAAGAAAACAACGCCATCGCTCGAAGAAAGAGGAATTACTAAAATAGGTGTATTGAACAAAGCAAAAAAAGCAAAGAATGATGAGTTTTATACTCGATACGAAGATATTGAAAAAGAAATATCAATGTATGCTCAAAGTATTTGGGAGGATAAATGTGTATTTTGTAATTGCGATGATGCTGTAGATACCGATGAAAGAAACTCGTCCGCGTTTTCTTTATATTTTATGCGGAATTTCAAAGAACTTGGATTAAAAAAATTAATTTGCACGCATTATGGTGGTGGATTGGATTTGTTTAATCAAGGAGCAAAAGGATATGTATTTACATATATATTTACCAAAAATGGCTTTGAAGAATTAAAAGAATACCCCAAGGGTTATACGGGAAGTTTTGATGACCCACTTTCATTAAAAATACTTAACGAAGAGGCAGATATAGTATGCACGAATCCGCCGTTCTCAATCGCAAGAGAATATTGGAAAATTATTGTAGAAAGTGGCAAGAAGTTTCTTATTATATCAAATATTACAAATGTAAAAAATCAGCCCTATATCTCATATTTTATAAGTGAGCAGGTATGGGCTGGAT
>JAISJI010000044.1 GCA_031261605.1 Ignavibacteria bacterium
TTCTCAGCGACAGCGTTAGGGCAGAGTAAGTATGTAATACCTTGTAACTCCGCGTTATTTGTGGCTTCGATGGATACGCTTCGAGCATTAGTCGGGACGATTGAGGAGACGAACAACAATGATGGTACGATAATTTTTAGGTTGCAGGACTGCATAGGCATTCCGCGAAAGCAGCCATATTGCCAAGCGACTCAGTATTATTCGTTTTATGTATCGGCGAAAAATCTAAAAATGGATACTAAAAATTTGCCTATTCCACGCAATGGTCTTGCTCAATCATCATATAATTACGCAAAGCAAAAAGGAGTGAAAGCCCCGTATAATGCGGAGTTTGGCGATTTGATAGTTTGGAAGAAAGGTAATACTACTAAGGGTCATATCGGACGAATTGTAGAGGTTGGTAAGATGGGCTGGGTGATTACTATTGAGGGAAATACCACCAACGATACAACTAAAAAAGAAGGTATTTTTTACAAAAAACGAAATATCAAAAACCCGCTAAACCGTATTCTCCAAGTGAAAGGAATAGTTGGGTTTGCAATTAAATAATTTTAAATAAACAAAGGAGAAAATATTATGGGAAAGGAATTAGTGCCCGTATGTAAGAAAGACGGACAGTATTATGCTGCTGTTGAAACGAAGGATGACAAACCACTTGAGGTGCTTGTGAACCTGCTACCAAATGGCTCACCACCGACTGCAAATGTGTATGATAGCGAGCCCGATAAAACGATTATCACGTTTAATATCCCTATCGCCAAAGATGGTAAAGACGGGAGTAACGGCAGAGACGGCGTAGATGTTGATATGAATGCAATTATGCAGAACGTTAATGAGTGGCTGTTGGCTAATGCTCATAGTGGAGTTGATGGAAAGGATGGTGTAAATGGAAAAGATGGAGAAAACGGCAGAGACGGCGTAGATGCTGATATGAATGCAATTATGCAGAACGTTAATACGTGGCTATTGGCTAATGTTCATAATGGAGTTGATGGAAAGGATGGTGCAAATGGAAAGGATGGTAAAGATGCAGAGTTAGATGAAAGCAAATTGACGTCTATTATTAATCAGTATTTTACTGAAAATATAGAGCAGATAGTTCGGCAATACATAGTCGGACACTTACCTGCTTATGATACAGAAATGTTTGTCAAAAAGACGGAGATATGCGAAATCATTAAGGATTGCGAGGATTGTCCGACTTGTATCCCGGCGACACCTGCATTTCTAACGACGCAACCACGTGAAGGAAATATTGGAAATTACAATGATATAGCAAAGAGCGTAGATGATGGATTAAAACAACTTACCGCATATTATGAAAATATGTTTAGTCCTTGTTATGTTCCGAACGAGATAACACAAAAAATAGAGCAGGCAACTTTAATCAATAATAATTTTGGTAAGAATGGCAATAATACAGTATCATTAACAGATGCAACAATAACATACAATTCAATAGTAGGAACGGGAGCAGTTACTCTATGGTCGGCAAAGACATCGCAAGAATGGCAGGATTATCATAAAGCAAATCCCTGCGTTTAAACTAAATTAAATAAACAATAATAAAACAATGGAAAACATTACAGGATGCACTACTTGCAGCGACAATTCAAATAAAACATATACGATAGAAAAACTTGGGAACGATGTATTTTTGCAGATTGCAATACTTAGGGATTGCGATTGTGCAGAGCGTAAAGGCGCTTGCAATGAATGCAATGATGGAGTGCCTGATTGCTTTAACGACTCGGCTTATAAGGTGTTGGATATGGATTGCAATGCGTTGGGCTGTGAGAAAGTAACTTGTTTGTCTGATTGTAAAGATTGTGAGGAGGTTTAATGAGTTGTGGGTGCAGGATACCAACATTTTCAAAGAGCGGAACGAATTGTGTGAATTATATATGCTGTGGATGTAGCGAACATAAGAACTCTGAATCCAGCGAAAACAAAAGCGAACACGGTAAAATATATTTTAGAGTAACGGATAATGGAATAGATAACGAGGAAGTGGAATTTGACCCTACGAAGGGCGACTTACACATACATTTGGTTAGCGATGAATGCAGGGCGGAATAAGAATAAATGGCATCAGAACAAGTGATTGAAATAATTCGGCAGACCTGTGATGAGATTAATGCCACTACTCCGCTGATGTTAGCAATAGCATCGGCGGAGACCGGTGGCAAATTTACAACCGATGGTTCTAACGCCAAATATGCAGGTGTGTTTCAATTAGCGAGCGGTTATGGCGGATGTGTCGGAACAGACAGATTAGATGTTGCAAGAGCAACAAAATGCACGTGGTTACATATCCAGCAGGACAAAGCAAACTTTATAAACACACAAGGCGTATGGGAGGATTGGTTTGCTTATTGTATCCATCAGCAAGGATTGGCTGGCTTTAAGGAGATTTATAGAAATCGGAACAACAAATTAAGTTCGCTATCATCAGCACGGCAGAATGAAATAAAAGGAAATTTACCCGATAGCATTAGCAAAAATATTGTCTATGTATCGGAGTATTTAGATTATTGGAAAACAAGGATTAACGGGCTTGTAGAGCAATATAGCGAGCATACATATACTATTGAGTTAAGCCAAAGTATAATCCAAAATATTAATCTGCCATTGGACTTGGCTAATTGTATAATATCAAACCAAAGCGTGCTTATTACATTGGCAGTTATTATTGGTGGGTTTTGTATTGTAAAATTAAGAAATAAAAAGTAAAAATGAAGACAACGAAATTTGGGACTTATATAGTTCAAGAAGCAGAGCGGTTGCTTGCCGCCCAAATTATAGAGAATAAGGGCGACAACTCCGATAGCCAGGGACAAATATATGCTTTGTGGAAGGAATATACGAACCACAAATACTTTGCACCCACTCCAAAGAAAACGGGACCTTGTTTAGCGTATTGTGCCATAACGGCGACAGTAATCGTCGATAGAGCGGTGCAGAACTATGCTCTTGCAAATAATATGTTTAGCAAAGAAAATCCTGTAAGAGATGCATCAGCGGCTAATTTAATGAAGAAAGCAGAATCCGCAAACGTGCGAACGGCGGGCGTTGACAGCAAGAATAAAGCAACACTTGACCCTATTCCGGGCTGTATGTTTGTGGTAAAAGGCGCTGGAGCATCTGGTCGGCACGCTGGCATTGTATGGCAGGTTTTTGATGACGGCACGTTCCTTTCTATCGAAGGCAATAATTGGGCTGGCAACAAAAAGCAAGTCCAAATTAAGTCCGATGATGATTGCACTTTTTATAGTCCTGCAAAGGAAGGACTGCACGGGTTTCGGCGTAAGATTAGCGAAATTAAAGGGCTAATTCATACCGAAGAGTTAATGGGATTAGACCTTGTTGAGTTCAATCCAAAGTATTCGCCACAATTAAATCTATCTGATAGCGATAAAGACCTGCCAAATGGCTCATATTGCTTGCTTGATACGCAGGATATTATTGTTATTGATGGAGCGAATGCACCCGATACAAGCGGAAATACGGATGAAATGGTGCTTCGTATGTATAAAGAAACTTCGCTTATACAAGGTGTTCCTAATGAATACCTTGTTGTTGGCGGTGGGGTTGCAGTTTTAATAGCAATGCTTGCCGTTGGAATTAAATATAGGAGTTAATATGCTACTCACAAAAACCGCAATTGACGAAGCGAAAAAGTGGAGCGGTTGCATTGAAACGAGCAACAATAAAAGCACCTGC
>JAISJI010000067.1 GCA_031261605.1 Ignavibacteria bacterium
GGAGCAAAAGGTTTTCAAAGAGCCGTAAGATGTTGAAAATTAGTATAAATTTATTTATTCATTGGTATAAATTATTTTAATACTCAATTTTTTAACACTGCCTTCCCCGAAGGGGAGGGCGTTTAAATAAAATTATTCCCCCTTCCTTGTGGGAAGGGGGTTAGGGGGTTAGGTTGAGTCCCCCTTCCTCCTTCGGGGAGGGATTTAGGATGGGGTCTTCCCCTTCGGGGATCTAGGATGGGGTCTCTTCCCCTTCGGGGGTTTAGGATGGCGTCTAGATTTCCCCTTACCTACTTAACTTAAATATACCAACCATACTATCACCAATATTGAACGGCAACATTATGTTTTTGAAATACTTATCATACTTAGATAGAAACGGAAGATATGTAGCGAGACGCTGAACTATGTAATCACCACTGAAATACCAACGAGATGTAGTGTAGCGAACTAATGTGAAGCCAGCCGATTCCATCAGACGAGTAAGAGTGCGTTTGTTGTAATAACCGATATGTGCAATGCGGAAGTGCCACCATTTGTGTCCCATTATCTTCGCCATAAGTGCAGAGACATTGGGAGTAGAGACAACTACTATGCCATCGGGATTGAGTGCTGCTGGAAGAGAATGAACAAGCGATGCCGGATTTTCTATATGCTCTATCAGGTCAGTGAGAAAAATTGCATCGTAGGGACCGGTGCAATCTGGATGCGGAAATGTGCCATTTATCATTGGAATGCCGTCAGCAACGGCTTTGTCGGAGAGATATTTTGATGGCTCAATGCCGATTGCATTCCAGCCATATTGAATCGCTGTTTTTACGAATAAACCCGTAGCCCCAGCAATATCAAGGACTTGTGCGATTTTTTTGTCAAAATGGGGGGGGTAAAACCGCTAACTTGATTGATTAAATGCTTGAATTGCTTGATTCTTTGTGCATCAGATGCCACATATTCTTCATCTTGCAGTTGTTCGTATTGTTGGATGATATTTACATCGGCTTTGTATTGGATGAAACCGCAATCTTCGCATTGGAAGAGCGGCATAGTAGTTCCATAGCGGGCATCGGTAATTTTGAAGTCGTCGGATGTAACTTCGGAAACGCCATCTTTGAATTTATGAAAATGTTCGTTCCCACACACCCAGCATTTCATATTGGGATTGTTTTGCATATTATTTTTAAGTTATATTTTTTTGATGGATATTTGTTGTATTCTTCACCAGAGTAATCCTGACCTATAGGAATAGGCAAATCAGCGTTCTCATAATCAAATATAGTGTATTCATCTGTTTCTACATCAATTTCATAATGATATAATGTCTGAACTATGATTTATCAGATTGAACGGGTAAAAAAAATAACAGAAAATCTGCTCAATCTGTTTAATCAAGGTTCAAGCAGAGGACGTTAGATTTAGTTGGACTCCTTTACCACCTTGCGTTCGTTGGTGCGACAATCAAAAACGATAGCGGCATCTTTTGGTATGGAGATTAGCAGTTTCCCTGATTTATCAATGAATTGCAATGCGTCATCTTGTGTAATTACAAATGCTGCACCTGAGGAATACGTTCCGGCATACTTATAGCCAATACTATCTACATATTTCCCATTCTTATCTATGTAACGCCATAATTTATCAGCACATTGGACGGCTACAACACCTTCCGAAAAATCCTTGTGGTCAGGGAAAATATAACCAGACATTAGCAACCCATCGGAGTTAATTAACGCATACAAAAAGCCATCTTCATCAAGATTCAAAACCGCTACAAATGCTCTGTTT
The DNA here is from genome assembly GCA_031261605.1 of Ignavibacteria bacterium. Lineage (GTDB taxonomy): Bacteria > Bacteroidota > Ignavibacteria > Kapaibacteriales > UBA2268 > WRLB01. The sequence continues at coordinate 1,783 of JAISJI010000067.1, forward strand.
TCCTTGAATGGCGAAGCATCTTCATAGTCATTCTTTATTACCAAATGCCCCTTTTTGTTGATGTATCCGAAAGCACCGCGCCCGTATTCATTCTGCAAAAATACGCGTGCCAAGCCATTTGAGAATGCTCCGGCTTCGTCAAATAAATAATCTATGACTACCTCTCCGCTCTTATTGACATAGCCAAATTTCTCAACCGCAGTATTTGATACGGCTGACAATCCTTCGCTAAAGCCATAGCCAGCATAGCCACTATCTAACTTAAAGGCGAACTTGCCGGTTGTTGTCACATAACCACGCTCTTTGGCATTCATTACGTATGCTAAGCCATCGCTAAATGGCTCCATATCAAGGTATTGAAGAGGTATTATCATTTCGCCATATTTATCTGTTGCTCCGTATAGAAATTCTTTTTCTTTGCCATCTGTCTCTACCAGTATGAATGCAACGCCTTCACGGAATGGATACGGCTTCCGGCTTGGTGTCATCACCATTACCTTCCCGCCGTTGTCTAAATATGCCGAAATAATATCGCCTTCACCTATAAATGCGTATGTTCCAAGTAAATGCTCCGAGTAGGATTCTACATCCAATATTGATTTGGAAGAGAAAAGTATTTTTCCGCTTTTGTTAATCACAAACCATTCATTATTCAATTGATACGCCGCAAGAGGTTCTTTAATTCCCATCTCAGCAAGGGGTCCCTTAGATACCAGCCACGAAGGAAAACAGAATAGTAGTGCGAGGAAAATTATATTTAGTATGTTTTTCATTGGGTTAATATTATTACAATGCTGCTTTATTTTATACCACAGCGTTAAGGATGTTCTTATTATAGTCCTCTGCAATATAATCATTTTGTATGACATAATTATTATTGAAAGAAAAAGGCGACCGATTTTAAATGGTCGCCTTGTATTCTATTTCTAAAAAAAAAAATCCTAAACCTTCGTCTTAGGCAAAGTGAAGGAGAACGTTGTTCCCTGTCCTAATATGCTCTCTACCCAAATGCTACAATTATGCTTGTCAACAAATTCCTTGCATAAAATCAAGCCGAGACCTGTTCCTGTCTCTTTGTTCGTGCCGATAGTGCTTACTTTCTGTCCTATTTGGAACAACTTATTCAATTTGTCATCAGACATACCAACACCTGTATCGCTCACCGATACCTTGAGCATATCATCCGAATAATCATCTATTATTAATCTGATGGTCGAGTCGGGATTAGAGAACTTAATAGCATTTGATAATAGATTCCTGAAAACTGTTTCTATCATATTCAAATCTATCATTACATTCACTTCTTCAACATTTATTTCAATATTCAATGTTATATTCTTAACAACCCGCTGCTCTTGCAGATATGTAGTTGTATCGTTTATTATTGTGATTAGGTCGCGAGGCGATGGGAAGAAAACCATTGCTCCGCTTGAACTTCTTGACCATTGCAATAGATTCTCAAGCAACTTCAATATGTGGTCGGTTGATTGATGTAGCCGCGAAATATCCTTCTCAATTTCTTCTTGCGATAACTGCTTATAATGAGTAGAAAAGATAGCAACTATATTATTTAACGCAGTAAGCGGATTCTTCAAATCGTGGGCAATGATAGAGAAAAACTTATCTTTTGTGGCATTTAATTCCGCCAAAGAATGCTGTTGCTCTACTAATAATTGCTCCAACTCTTTTCTTTCATCAATTCTACGAGTTATACCAAGCACTTCTGAAAGTTCATTATTTTCGTTAGGTAAAATTGTTTCCGCTATCTCGCACCAAACAAGTGTGCCATCTTTATGATATTTCTGCACTTCGTATGTAGCGTGAATCTTATTTATTTCACCTCTAAGAAAACGTATCATCTCCATATCCATCTTCATCTTCGGCAGTTCTTTATATTCTTTCGGTATATAGTCATCTACCGAATTGCCCAGCATTTCGTGTGGCTCATATCCTGATACATCTCTAATCGCAGGACTTACATAAGTATATTTGCGCGTCTTAAAATCCACAGCCCATATAGCATCCACTGTATTCTCAGCAATAATCCTATACTTCTTCTCGCTCTCTGCTAATTGCAGCTCCAATTTCTTACGCTCGTCTATATTGCGAGTAACACCTAACACATTCATTATCTTACCATATTCATCTGTAACTAAAGTCGCCGATACTTCGCAATCAATTAAATTGCCATTCTTGGTGTAATGTTGAACTTCAAATGTCTCGTGAATGTAATCAACTTCATTATTATTATATTTTTCAATAGATTCCTTTAGTATTTTCATAGAATAAATAACCGACTCAGGAGATAATACCTCACGAATATTCTTCCCTATTAATTCCCTTGCTGTATGACCGCTAATGTAGGAAATGGAATGAGACATATACGTGAAATTCATCGTATTTATATCTATCGTCCATATCGCATCGCTCGTATTCTCCGCTATCATTTTGTATTTCTTCTCGCTTTCGGTAATAAGAGAAAAGCCGTAGCGGGTCACCAAAAATAACGCAACAGAAATTATGAAGATAGCAATGTAAATAGCTATGTATATGTGTTTATGACCGCCAAAGCCAGTATGTGGATATGCAGCAATTACCCAATTCCCCAAAGGCAAACTTACGGTAAGTAGCACTGCGTCACTATGGTCAAAAACATCTGCATTTCCATAAAAAACCTCTCCATCCATTCCCGTTCCATTTATTCCTCTTATAGCAATATCAACCTCATCATTATGACGCGTATACAAAGGCGTAGATTGTATTATCTTATCCCACTGCATACAAACATCGGAAAAACCATAAAGAACTTGCTTGCTTGTAATAGAATCCTGAATCCATACAGGCAAATACGCTATAATGGCAGGAACATCCGTGCCTATCATATTACGAGGTCCTTCTACAAATGGCAGATTCTTCTCTGCACACCTTTCCAAACCCGCTTTTAATTCCAGATTTGAATACAAATCATATCCAATCGCCGGATTATTTATAGCGCTGTAAGGTGCTACATAAGTTAATGTATGCCCTTTGGAAAAAGACATAGAGGAAATAATGCCCGTCCAAAAATAGGACAAAGAAGAAATATACTCTGCGTATTCCTCTCTACTTATGTCGGGATTTGTGCTGATATACCCCGATACTGCTCTATTGAGATTTAGACGGGTATAGATTTCATATTGGAGTTTATCGCGGACTGAGATAGCGTAGCTCTCAACGCTTTTGCGCTTATCCGATTGTGAGGTCTCCATATACGGCTTTAACATTATTGTTACAAGCAGAACGCCGAATGCTAAAAATAGGACGGATATAGAAGCCGGCTTTAGCAATGCGTTAGATAATTTGGTAAAATGAGTAGAAGTCATAAATAAAAATTATTCGTGGCTGACAAAATATAATACAACTACGTATTTAATATCAAAAAGTTGCAACAAATGCAAGTTTTTTGTAAATGAACCACTGATTATGAATATTTTCCTACAAAATTGGAAACTCTCTCTTTATTAAGACCGCTGAGCAAGCATACACAAGCGTTATAAATAACCACTTTTCAATCCCCTGAGCGATAAGAATCTCGCAAATTAATAAACTATTTTCTAAAAACAAAGAAATTCCTTTTTTGTTTGAAAAAAAAGTGTTAATTTTGTATTCCGTGTGTTAAATATTTCACAATCAGAGGTATATCAATGCCAAGAAAACCCAAAAACCCGGACGCAGACGAAGCCACTTCACCCGCTCCAGTTAAAAAAACACGTGTCAGACGTGCTAAGTACATCACCCTGTATTCGCACTTCCTTATGAAAGATACAAAACACGAACTCATCGGAGAGCCAGTAATTACTGAATCCGGCAGACACCAGTGGGCACGATGCACTCGTAGCCACCATTCACAACTTATTAATTTAGACCAAATCGAAAGTGAAGTCGATAAATCAAAAGCTGTGATTTCTTTCACAAAAGAAGACGCCAGAAGATACTCGCCAATCGAAAATTACAACATAGGCGACGTTATATTCCACAAAGTATGGGACGACATCGGTATCGTTCAACGCAAAGATACCACTACAAACGGCGGCAACGCCATCATTGTTCAATTTGAAAAAAACCTCGAAAAACGACTCATCGAGAATTTTCAAAATCTATAAAGGTAATTATCTAATTGTCTAATACACAATAAGTAATAAATATTCGTATTATTAATCAATGACTTATAACATTTTTTAGTAATTTTTATCCATAATATTATAATCTGCAACAAGTGAGGTGAGAATCAGCAGTGGTCGGAGTAACTCTACAAAAAGGCGAAAACATAGACAGAGCTCTAAAGCGCTTTAAGAAAAAATACGAAAGATCCGGTATCCTACGTGAATACAGAGTGAGAACAGCTTTTGTTAAGCCCTCAGTCGAAAAAAGGATGCAAAGAATCAAATCGTCAAGAAGACAATACCGTATCTCTAAGGAGATGAACCGTTAGGTCTTAACTATCAAGAAAACCTGCTCTTACTATGGAAGCAGGTTTTTTTGTTAATATTACAGAACCACCTCATCCTTGTATCTATCCGGAATATGATTATGCTCAATAAACTAAAAAAAATAAAACTAATCGCTATGGATGTCGACGGCACAATGACCAACGGCGGTCTTTACTATTCTACGGAAGGGCTTGCTATGAAGCGATTTTACGCACAAGATGGTATGGGTATTACGCTGCTTAACCAAAGCGGTATTCTATCTGCTATCATCAGTAGCGATATGTCCGATATTCCGCTTGTCCGTGCTGAACGACTCCATATCACCCATTTTATTGGTGGTGCTGCTCCGAAAGAACCAACATTTACTGCTCTCTTGCAGAGAATTAGTATCGCTTATAAAGAAGTTGCCTATATTGGCGATGACATTAACGACATCGCTCTGCTGGAAAAATGCGGTTTTGCGATGTGTCCAGCCGATGCTCATCAATCTGTTAAAGACATTGCGGACTACGTATCTAAATTCCCAGGCGGAAAGGGGGCTGTCCGAGAACTTTGCGAAATGGTATTATTGGCACAAAATTTGCCTATAGTATTAATATAATTGAATAAAATTATTTCATCCATAAAACTATGAAACCAATTAAAGTCGCTGTCCTCTGGCATCAGCACCAGCCATATTATAAATACAAAGGCGAGTTCCTGCTCCCATGGGTGCGTCTGCACGGCGTGAAAGATTATTACGACCTGCCCGCTTTACTTAATGAATTTCCACAAGTTAAGCAGACATTTAACCTCGTGCCATCTCTTATGCAGCAGATTGAAGAGTATATTACAAACTCTACTTCTGACACCGTGCAAGAACTTACGCGATTGCAAGCTAAGTATTTGACAAATGAGCAGAAAAGCCAAATCCTAAACCAATTCTTTGTTCTCAATCACGATAACTTAGTTAAGCCATACGAACGATATAACCAATTATTTATCAATGCCTTTGACCAAGAGCAAGCCATTGCTAATTGGACTACACAGGATTGGCTTGACCTACAGGTTTGGTATAATTTAGCGTGGCTCGGACAATTAAGTCGCAGAGCTCCTTTTGCTAATCGCCTATTTTGCAAGCATCGGAATTTTACGGAAGCCGAAAAAATAGAATTGCTGGAATTCCATAAACAAATTCTCGCACGTATCATCCCAGAAATGTCTCGCCTCCAGCGACTCGGACAAATTGAAATTTGCGTCTCTCCTATGTATCATCCTATTCTCCCTCTGCTGTGCGACTCAAATGTTTCACGTGAAACATTACCCAACGGAACGCTGCTAAATCCACAATACAAATGGACGGAAGACGCTATAAATCAAATAGATATGGGAATCGAGATGTATCAACAATACTTCGCTCATAGCCCAAAAGGTATGTGGCCCAGCGAGGGAAGTGTCTCTAACGATGTTCTAAATATTATGGCTACGAAGGGCATCCAATGGGTTGCGACCGATGAGTCAGTTCTTGCGAATTCGCTCGGCGATGATTACAAAGCCACATATAAGTATTTCCCAAATGAAGTGCAAACGAAGGATGGTGCTATCACTGTATTTTTTAGAGACCACTCGCTGTCCGATAAAATTGGCTTCCTGTATTCTAATTGGAATAGTTACGATGCGGCTTGCAATTTTAGAGAGGATTTATTCGCTATCCGTAATCAAATCATTGACTTACACGGAGAAGACGCTCTGGACAGTGCTGTTATCCCAATTATATTAGATGGCGAAAATTGCTGGGAATTTTACCACGACAACGGCATTCACTTCTTCCGCGACTTCTTTAGAATGCTTTCAAGCAACGAAGAAATCGAAACGATATTATTCTCCGAAGCGCTGAATCTGCCAATACCAAACTTCCTTCCTGCTATTTCAAATATTCGCGCTGGCTCGTGGATAAATGGCAATTTCGCTATTTGGATTGGTGATGAGGAGGACGTAACTGCTTGGAATTACTTATCTTGTGTGCGAAAGATAGCAGATGAACGCCGTAGCGAATTTTCCGTCCAACAATACAATGAGATTATTAAAGAAATATATATTGCCGAAGGTAGCGACTGGTTTTGGTGGTATGGACCGGAATTTGATGCTCCTAATAGAAGCGATTTTGACAAAATGTTCCGCTGGCACATCTCAAATATTTACGCAATGATGGGTATGACGCCTCCCGAGGAATTGTCTAATCCGATTATGAAGGAACGCAACACATACACCGGCTACTCTACTATGGCAAAAAACGACTAAATTGTTCCACGTGAAACATTGGACCATTATGAAAAAAATACTCGCAATAACAACATTATATATATGTCTTCTGTTCGGCACTTGCACCGCTCACTCGCAACTTAGGCACGACACTAACCGCATCTATATCGCAAAAATATTCCTCGGTATGGGTATTGACACCACTCTACTATCTACCGATAAAATTCCGCCAGCAATGAACCTCATCACTATGATGACGGATAATTATCGCCTGATTAGTGATAGCGAAATCGTAGAAGCGACAAAAGATATGCCCTCACCAACCGCTTTGGAGATTGCACAAAAACTGAATGCAGATAGAGTGTATGTCATAAAAATTGAGGAAATGATGAATATTATTCGTTCCGAAATTACATCTATCCCATTGAATAATAACGAAAATGATATAATATCGGGCGAAGGTTTCGCTTCACTCTACATTATGAAAAAAGAAGACGGAACACCGATATATGACCCAACTTTGCTGACTTCGCTACAACGTGCTTTTGCGGTTTGTGAAAATGATAGCAATATGTTCCAGCAATTTCCCGCTCCTTATAATGTGAAACCCGTGCCAAGTATGGTCATTTGCGGAATTCAATTTCAGGACGATACCACTTTGTTGCATTACCAAGTTTTTGATAATCCAGTTATCACAAGTTACGAATTTGTGGAAACCATTTATTCCGCAATTTACACAACGAACGACTGGCTTATCTACGATATTGAGTCGCGCGATGCACTTTACGGCTTGTTCCATCTCTATCTCCCCGAAAATACGGTGCTTCCATCGTATAATGAACTCGCTGCACTAAACCGATTTGGTATCCAACACTACATCACGGGAAAAATCCAAAGATATAGAAATGGCGTGCGTATCACATTGATATTAAACCACTTAAACAACGCTACCTCCACTCCTATAAAAGAAATCTCCGGCGAGGTCTATAAAAACGACACGCCGGAGATATTGAATAAATTGAAGGACTTAGCAAAAGAACTGATACTTAATCCATAATATTACTGACCTATACCAAACATCGCCTTAAACACGTGCATCGCTACCTCCGGATTCTCCTTCATCCTACGTGTAGAATAGCCATACCAATCCTCGCCAAATGGAACATATATTGTTACGTTATGTCCCTCTTTTAACAAGCGGTTACGGCGTTCTTCTCTCACTCCAAGCAGCATCTCAAATTGATATTGCTCCTTCTTAAAACCATTGTCCTTTATAAGTTTCTCCGCAAATTGCAACTGCTCCTCATCGTGTGTAGCAATCGCAGGATATGCTCCATTTGGAATATTTTCTGCAATAAGTTGTAAGCATTTCATCCAGTTAGAACGAATATCCTCCTTCTTCGTATATGCAATTTCCGCCGGCTCAATATAGATACCCTTGCAAATACGAATGTTCGGCTTATACTTCAAAATGGACTGAATATCGGTATAAGTCCGCTTCAATTTTGCTTGTAACACTATTCCTACATTATCGTAGCCCTCATCCTGCAATTTGCGATAGAGGTCTAATGTCTTATCCGTATATGGTGAGTCCTCCATATCAATGCGACACCTTTGTCCCATTTTTTTCGCCTGTGCCACCAGCATTTTCACGTTCTCATACGCAAATTCTGTATCTATGCCGAGACCTTGTGCGGTCGGCTTTATGGATAAATATGACGGCAGTTGCTCCCGAGCAATTGTGTCTATCACAAAAGAAGAAGCATCGCGTTCTTTTATTGCACGCTCTTTTTCGGATACGAACTCGCCCAGAACATCAATGGTAGTGCCGCCACCGAGTTCTTGAAATGCTTTGGTATATTTTACAGCATCTTCTATTTTTAGACCAGCGATATAGCGTTTGCCCACAGCCCAAACCAATGATTTAGGCATTAAAGGAATCATTTTTACAAGTAATTGATTGAACATTGTAGTGTTTAAATTAATTTATAACGTAAAAAACCTACTAAAATACCATTTTTTTTTAATATAATTATCATTTCCACATTTTTTTTTGGAAAATCCCATTATTATTGCAAAAAAAATGCTAATTTTGTATTTTAATTTTCATCGCAAAACTTTCATCAAAAAAATGCACAATTCCTATAACAAATTAATATCCGCAATAAAATCAAAGAAATCAATGCTATGCGTTGGATTAGATTCCGATATTAGCAAAATTCCTGCCGAGTCCTTTTCAAAAAATATCAACGGCTTATTTGAATTTAACAAAACCATTATCGCACAGACAGCAGACATTTGCGCTGCTTACAAAATAAATTTCGCCTTTTACGAGCAATACGGAAGCGATGGGGTGGATTTGCTCAAGCAAACATTACAGATTATTCCGCAGGATATTTTCACAATAGCAGACGCCAAGCGTGGAGATATCGGCAACACATCGACAGCATATTCTAAGTCGGTTTTTCAATACTTTATGGCGGATTCTATTACGGTTAATCCCTATATGGGCATCGATTCTATTGTGCCTTTCCTTGAGGATACCGACAAATTTATATTTCTGCTGGCACTCACTTCCAATAAAGGTTCTTACGATTTTCAGCGCCTCGAGTGCGATGGTAAGCCATTGTATTTGCACATTATAGAGAAATCTGCTAAGGAGTTTGAGGTGGAGAATTTGGGCTTTGTAATTGGAGCAACACATCCGACCGAACTTGGCGATATACGCAAACTTATTCCAAATAATGCGGTGCTGATACCAGGTGTAGGAGCCCAAGGTGGTGATGTATCAGCGGTTATGGCTGCAAATGGTGGTGGTCCTGCACTTATTAATGTGTCGCGGGCAGTGATTTATCCGGATATTATAGATAACGATTTTGGTGCGAGTGTTCGTCGTGCTGCATTGAAATATAATCGGTTAATTAATTTAACTACAAGTACCTTCCTCAAGGAATGGGGATAAAGCAAACATAAAGTCCCTCCCCAAAGAGGAGGGACTTTTAAATTAATTTGCTCCTCTCCCTTATTGGAAGTGGAATAGTTAAGGGAATTATTTTTTCTTAGATGATTTTTTATTTATTGGCTTATCAACTAACTGTTGCTTCCCTTGTTTTGTCGGTGTAGCGGGCGCTGTCACCACGTAAATGCCGTTGTTAGCCGTTCCTACATATATTTTGTTCTCAGCATCAACTGCAATAGCAGTAATATTATCCGAAATTTCGGCGTATGGCTTGCCATTCCTGTATAAGCCAGAATTTGTGCCAAACCAAACCTCGCCATTGGATGTTGTCGCCTTACAATTAATTACTTTACCATCAATGTAATCCTTCGATTCTTTGAAATGCTGCGGAATTTCACTTGTTTTTTGGATTTCATTAAAAGCAAAATGCTTCCAATTATTGCCGTCAAATTTATTCAATCCCTCCTCGCTCATCGCCCATACAGAGCCACCATCGCAAGTAATTGATGAAATATTTACGCCTCTCAAGCCGGAGGTCGATTTGTCATATCCTTTCCAGCGATTGCCATCGTAAGTCATAAGACCAAATGCAGAGCCGTATTCTATCATAACGGTTGCGCCGAAATACCGCACTCCATCATCATTGCAAGCCATTGAAGATATATAGAAAGGGTCTTTGAAATGGCTATAAAGCGAACTATTGCGTTCGTTCATATAAGTCCATTTGCTGCCGTTCCAGCGAAGCGCACCGTTGTCTGTGCCAAACCATACAAATCCCTTTGTATCGGTCATAGCGCAATAGATTTTGTTTTCAGGTATTTCGCCTGTTTGCTTGCTGATATGAACGTATTCGCTGTGAAGTGTGCATACGCAAACTAAAAATAATAAGATAACTAAGTTGTTCCTCATAAGTTGGTTCAAATTTTACCATTTGTGATTAAAGATAAGGATTATGATACGCAGACGCAAATATTTTGTTTCAAATACTCCCATCTTTTCTATTCCAACTCCATAGCATATCCATCTTCATCCACAAATCATTGGTAAAAAACTCTCACTAATCAAGTGTCTTTCCTGCCTTATTAATGGTTCTGTAATGTCCATCTAATCTTACCCTTGCCAATCCTTTGCTAAAACTATACACATAATCATAAATTAGTGGAACAACTACCTCCCCGGTTTTATCTATAAAGCCCCACTTACCTTCTTTTTTCACACCACACAATCCTTCGCTAAAACTATCCACATAATCATAAATTAGCGGAACAACTACCTTCCCGGTTTTATCTATAAAGCCCCACTTATCTCCTTTTCGCACCTTAGCCAATCCTTTGCTAAAACCATAATCCACTCTGTCATAAATTAGCGGAACAACTACCTCCCCGGTTTTATCTATAAAGCCATACTTACCTTCTTTTTGCACACTACACAATCCTTCGCTAAAACTATCCACTCTGTCATAAATTAGCGGAACAACTACCTCCCCGGTTTTATCTATAAAGCCATACTTACCTTCTTTTTGCACACTACACAATCCTTCGCTAAAACTATCCACATAATCATAATTTAAATTATTTTTTTGCTG
>JAISJI010000065.1 GCA_031261605.1 Ignavibacteria bacterium
ACAAGACAAGACAAGACAAGACAAGACAAGACAAGACAAGACAAGACAAGACAAGACAAGACAAGACAAGACAAGACAAGACAAGACAAGACAAGACAAGACAAGACAAGACAAGACACTAACATCATTAACATACAAACAAATGGCATCCTATTAAAGAAGCAACCAGAGGAATTTTGGAAAATTTGCCGAGAGAATGACATTGGAATAATGGTTACAAAATATGATACCAAACTGAATTATGAGGAATTGGCTGACTTAGCAAAATCTAAGGACGTTAAATTTGAAATAATTAGCCAAAAAAGCAGAAAATTCTTCATCCAACCATTGAATATTAATGGCGCTAATGCAAAGGAAAATTTTGGGCTATGCAACTTTGCCAACAGATGTATTCAATTACATAATGGCAAACTTTTTACTTGCAATATTCCGCCTCTCATAAATCATATAAACAAATATTTCGAAAAGGATTTTGTCGTTTCTGATAAGGATTATGTTGATATATATAAGCAAAATGATATTACAAACATATTGGAATTTTTTTCAAAGCCAATACCATTCTGTAGATATTGCGACATTAAAAATATTTCATTTGGACACGATTTTGCAATTTCAAAAAAGCAATTTAGTGAGTGGTCACTCTCAGATAAATAAATATTGTGCCTACTAAATCTGCTGTTCCTGCTATTGTAATAGCATTTTATACACGTTATATTGGAGTATTAAAACAATAAAAATGGATAATGAATTCCGTCCAAACAACAGCAGATTAAAAATTTTAATTATATCCATTTCAGTGATTCTTATCGCTGCGATGGCTACATTTATTGTTTATATTAGCGATAATAATGGACAACAACATAAAAAAATTACTATTGATAACGAACACTCGGCTCTAAAAATTAATAGTTCCGCTCGCACAGATTCAACAAGAGCAAATGTTATACACACAAAGCAAACGATACGCAAATCAATAAACGAAAAAACAAAATTTAATGTATCTAAGCCATATACCTTGCTAAATCAATCCGATAAGTTTGGCGAAATTGCGGAAATGATTAATAGGCGAATCCAAACGGGAACAGATGCGGATAAAAAGGAGATGCAAGTATTGCAAAATGAACTAATTGCATCCCAAAAAGCAACGTTTCCACGTCTTAGAGAAAATTATGGACTATCTGCCAATAAACTAATGTCAGCGGATAGCATCACGGTCGTCGTTGCTGGTAGCCAAATTACTTTTATTGGACATAGGTTTGCATTGGAAGAGAATTGCCGAATTGACTACCGATTATTGTATGACCAACTATATGGCTTGCGCTTCAAAAGAGCGACATACCGCGTTACTACAAGCGATACTCCGACAAAAGTATATAATATAAATTCACCTAAAGATACGGATATAGTTTCTAATAGATAATAAATGTGGATAAAAAAACGCATATTGTTTTGTTATTTCCACAAAAAGTAGTATATTTGTAACTATGTTTTTTTGAAATTAATTAAAGGAGATAAATTATGTCTAAAAGATGCGAACTTACTGGCGTAGGTCCAGTATATGGCAACAATGTTTCACATGCAAATAACAGAACAAGACGCAGATTTTTACCAAACCTTCAAAAGAAGAAAATCTGGTTAGCAGAAGAGAAACGTTGGGTTGTTGTCAAAGCAACTGCAAGAGCATTCAGAACTTTGGATAAGAAGGGCTATCGTGCTATGCTAAAAGACCTAAAATAAACAATACTACACTTAATCGTTTGTTTATAAAAAATAAAAAAGAGAAAGCGGAACGTTCCACTTTCTCTTTTTTGTATCCTCTTATCTATTGGAATTAGAATGCCAATGTAGTAGATAACAATATTCTGATATTACTAACGTCAGTTGTAGAATCCCATTTCCCTTTCCAAAGAGTGCCATTGCTAGTTGTTTCTATTTCGTTGCCGTAAGATGCAGCAGTGTATTCAACTTCGCCACCAAATGTTATTCTTCCGGTGGTGTAAGTGAAACGTGGGGCTATTCTCAGCATATTATCCATAAGAACTCCCCAAGCAGTATAAGTTGGGTTTCCAACAGCGATTTCATCTGTCGTTCCGAGATTTTGGTTGTAGCCGAACATAATGCCAAATTTTGCATTTTTGTTGATTGCATAACCTAAATCAAGTGTAGCACCGAGGTTATTGAATGGAGTGTATGCGGATGGATTGCCATTTTCATATTCAGATACAGCATAGCCGCCAAGCATAAGGAAGTCAGCCAGATTGCCACCATAAATAGCATTTAATTTTGCTGTGAATTTGCTGGTAGTTAATGCACAGAAGAAGTTAGCTGCCCAAGAATTGAGTGTAGCGTCAATTTCTTCACCATCAGCACCAAAATTTAATGGCTTTATTGTTTTGAATTCGCCATCAATACCGATGTGAAATTGGTAACCATCTTTTGATACATATTTTTTATCAAATAGCAAGTTGAATGCAGGAAGCAATGCGTTACGTTGATATGATACAGCATTGCCATTTGGTCCGGGAGAAACCATATCTCTCTCTGTGAATGCAGTAAGTTGGAGACCCCAGCCACTACCTAAATTTTGAGAAAAACGAACTTGCGGATTACGAGCCAATGGTCCGAGAGGTGCGCCAACATTGAGTGATACAGTAGTTGGAATAGCATCTGGCACATACATCGGATTCCAAGTTTGACCGATAGTAAGTTTTGAATTGCCCCAATCCAAATCAGCATAAGCGTGACGGAGACGTATCATATTGGTCTGTGCATCAATTTGACCAAGAAATTCCATCTCAATAAAGCCACTGATAGCAGCACCAAGGCAGTTTGGTGCATAAATTTTACCACTGAGACGCGAGTTCATTGAGCCCCAGTAGAAATTAGCGACATCGTTAATGTCGTTTCCTTTGGAGTTTAGTTGCTCGTTGTTTGGTAAAAATAGCAGAGAACTTTCTCTCGCTCCAGTAGTAGCACGAGTATCCCAATACAGGTCTGTGCGAATAGAGCCACCCCATTCAATACCCCAATCCTTTGTTTGGGCTGATAGAGTAGCGGTTGCAGAAATAAATGTGAGTGCAATTAATAATTTAATTGCGATGCCCTTTTTATTAGACATAATTTAATCTCCAAATTAATGATTAATTAATAAAATAACAACGCAATATACAATTTTTATTCTAAATTAAATAATCGGTGTCACTTTATTTATTAAGTCCTCAAAGTTATGAAAATTGAAAAAAAAGTATTATATTTGAAATCCACAAAAAGCAGAAGTGGCGGAATTGGCAGACGCGTTAGTCTCAGAAGCTAATGAATGTATAGTTCGTGAGGGTTCAAGTCCCTTCTTCTGCACAAAAGGCGATACAAAAATCAATGTATCGCCTTTCTGTTTTTTTATCTTAGTTTGTGATATTAGAACTTTATATGTAGAGGGAATTTTGCTGCAAAGTTTTGGACATCGTGGGCGATGCCTTTCAGTGCATCTGCATTGCCAGTGCTTTTTAGAGCAGCGTCTATGAACTCAGCCACTTGCTTCATATCGTTCTCTTTGAAGCCGCGAGTAGTGAGAGCGGGTGTTCCGAGGCGAATACCGGATGTAACGAGTGCGGAATTTGTTTCATTCGGAACGGTATTTTTATTGCAAGTGATACCTGCTTCGTCCAATGTATTTTGTGCAATCTTTCCGTTGAGGTCTTTGTTACGTAGGTCAATCAGCATAAGATGGTTATCGGTGCCACCAGAAACGATGTTGTAATCTCGAGATATAAGTTCATCACAAAGCGTTTTCGTATTTGCGATAATCTGCTTAATATATCGGTCGTAACTATCGGTAAGCGCTTCTCCGAATGCGACTGCTTTGGCTGCTATCACGTGCATCAATGGACCGCCTTGTATCCCTGGCATTATCCAACTATCAATTATTTCGCTCATCTTTTTCGTTCTACCGGACTTTGGAGCAACGATACCGAATGGATTATCAAAATCTTTGCCTAGCAAAATCATACCACCACGAGGACCGCGTAATGTCTTATGTGTCGTAGTAGCGGTTACGTGTGCATATTCCACAGCATTGGTAAGGTAGCCACGTGCGATTAATCCAGCTGGATGTGCAATATCAGCAAATAAGAACGCACCAACGGAGTCCGCTATTTCACGGAACTTCTTGTAATCAATATCGCGGCTATATGCAGATGCTCCAACAGTGATTAGTTTTGGTTTATTCTTTTTGGCAAGGTCTTCCACTTGGTTGTAGTCAATGCGACCATCGGCACCAAGTTCGTAAGGAATGAAATTGAAAAAGCGACCGGAGAAATTTACAGGCGAGCCGTGTGTCAAGTGTCCGCCGTGCTCTAATTTCAAGCCAAGAACAGGGTCTCCAATTTTTATAAAGGAGTAATAGACACCCATATTAGCAGTGCTACCGCTGTGAGGTTGGACATTTGCATATTCTGCATTGAAGAGTTTTTTCGCTCTATCACGTGCAATATTTTCAGCAACATCTACAAACTCGCAACCGCCATAGTAGCGGTTTCCCGGATAACCTTCGGCGTATTTGTTGGTCATAATAGAACCCTGTGCTTCCATTACTTCGGGAGAAACGAAGTTTTCGCTTGCTATTAATTCAAGCTTTGTGGATTGTCTATTTGCTTCGTTAGAGATGGAAGAATAGATTTCTGGGTCGGATTGTTTTAGTAAATCGTTCATAGTATTAAATGTAATTAAGTTTATTGACAATGAAAAATGGACACAATATACTATTTTTTTCATAATAAATATGTATTTTAGTGGGATTAATTTATTTTCAATATATTTTTTTATGAGTATTACACGTAATGATATTGAGATAATGGCACCCGCCGGCTCATTTGAAGCACTTACCGCTGCAATAGATGCCGGTGCGGATGCTGTGTATTTTGGTGCAGGGAATCTAAATATGCGGTCTGCTTCGTCAGTCAATTTTACTATTAACGACCTCCAACGTATTGCCGACACTTGCAAGGAACACAATGTCCGCTCTTATCTAACGCTCAATACAGTGATTTACGATGACGATATGGATGCGATGAAGCAAATGGTGGAGTTCGCCAAAGAAAGTGGTATCAGTTCCATCATAGCATCGGATTGGTCAGTGATTGAATACGCTCGCAAAATTGGAGTAAATATACATTGCTCTACCCAGCTTAACATCAGCAATTCCTCTGCGTTAGAGTATTATGCTAAGTATGCTGAGGTAATTGTTCTGGCACGCGAATTAAACTTAGAGAAAGTAACACATATACATAATTACATTTACAACAACAACATTACAGCACCATCCGGCAATTTAGTCCGTATTGAAATGTTTATACATGGTGCTTTGTGTATGGCTATTTCTGGAAAATGCTATTTATCGCTACACGAGTTCAATCGCTCTGCAAATCGCGGTGCTTGCATTCAGCCGTGCAGACGTGCATATACTGTAACGGAGGCAGAAACCGGCTATCAATTAGACATAGACAATCAATATATTATGTCGCCAAAAGACCTCTGCACTATCGCTTTTTTGGATAAAATAGTAAATGCAGGAGCAAGTGTTTTGAAAATTGAAGGACGGGGACGCTCCCCAGAATATGTAAAAACCGTTGTAGAATGCTACAATACAGCACTTAACGCCGTTTTCAATGATACATACACCGATGAACTAATTGCAGAACTTACCAAACGCCTTCAAAGTGTCTTCAATCGCGGCTTTTGGGATGGTTACTATCTGGGACAGCGCTTAGGTGAATGGAGCGAGCGGCATAGTTCCAGTGCTACTAAACGCAAGGAATTCCTTGGAGTTGGCACTAACTATTTCTCACGACTTGGCGTTGGCGAATTCATTATCCAAACCGGCGAATTAGAAGTCGGAGACGAAGTTCTAGTCATCGGTCCATCCACAGGAGTATTAGAATTCACCGTGTCTGAGATACATAACAGCAAGGGACAATGCCAATCTGCAAGCAAAGGCGAATGCTTTGCCATACCAGTTCCATCAAAAACCAGACGCAATGATAAATTATACAAATTGGTATCTAACTAACGAATTTAGAAAAAAAAATAGTGAAATGAAGGAAAAAATTTGGTAGATTAAAAAAAAAGTGTTAATTTTGTAATCTGATTTCGTTTGTAAGTAATGCAACGCTATTAGACAACAATTTGGAGCTGTAGCTCAGTTTGGTTAGAGCGCCTGCCTGTCACGCAGGAGGTCGCGAGTTCGAGTCTCGTCAGCTCCGCTATAATAAAGCCCGGTAAATATACATTTGCAGGGCTTTTTGCATTTTTAGAAACCTTATATTTAAACCGTTCTCTGTTTTTTCTGGTCATATAATCATACCAAATTTATTTTTAAATTATAAATATCTGCTAAGATGTAAAATAGCAAGGACTAAAATGCCAAAGAAAGTAGCCGTGTTAGCGGTAAATCCAGTTAATGGTTTCGGATTATTCCAATATTTAGAAACCTTTTTTGAAAAAAAAATTCCATACAAAACATTCGCTGTTTCAGTAAGCACAGCAATTAAAACCAATTCCGGTGTCAATATTCAAACCGACGCCCTTATCTCAGATTTAAAAGGACACGAGCAGGATTTTGATGCCTTGGTTTTTGCTTGTGGCGATGCAATTCCGGTTTTTGCCCAAAATGCAGGCACCCAATATAATCAAGATATGCTTGCAGTTATCAAAAAATTCAATGAGTTAGGCAAAATAATTATCGGGCATTGTGGAGCAGGGATGCTTGCCGATATGACAGGAATTGGCACAGGCAAGAAAGTTGCGGTTCACCCATTTGTGAAGTCGTTTCTAAAAAAAGCAATCGGCACAGATGATGCGTTTAATGTTGATGGCAATTTATATACTGCCCAAACAGAGAACACGATAAGTTCAATGATTCCAACACTTTTAGGTGTGTTAAAATAAAATTCTCATTACGAGATATATGGATAAGAATTTATTTGCCAATAATAAAACGGCGGACAGCTTTTGTTCGCCGTTTTTTTAATATTATTTTGTTATATTTAATATTTTTTGTAAGTTGTAGTATAAACTTCTAACAATTAATCTTAACGGAGAAACATTTATGTTGAATTCAAAGAGAAACGCCATTTGGCGTAGCAAACCAGTGACTATAAAACTGTCGCAAACACTTATAGCCACAGCACTGATTGTATGTGCATTTTGGGCTACTTCAAACGTCGCTATGGCACAACCGCCAGGATATGGAGATTATATCAAACCTATATTTAATGAAATAAAGGACCATATCCCCCCGCCCCCTTGCTCATCCAATGACTGCGATATACCTTGGAATGATGCATCATTGTACTTTGATCCATCATTTTATATTGCATATAGACCGGATGACGCCACACTAATAAATATTGGTATAAGGGAAATAAACTATTCTTATCGTATTAATTGCGATGGGATTTTAGAAGTTCAAATTCTTCAAATTCAATTTAATTGGGAAAATGAATGGACCATCATAGAGCATCAGATAGGTAATGGTGTAACACCCGATATATCCAAAATACCGATACCTATTTTAGTAAATGCAGCTATGAGAGTAATATTGCAGCGCGATAATGTCAATAGATTTGAAAATATAGATGATATTACACGCGAAAATAAATTGGTTCAAACTTCTTTGGGCTCCTGCTGGGCGTCAATACGCTACGAAGTTCCTCCATCTCCTCCTTCTGTATTTACAAAGTCAATGCCCAATGATATACCAGGTGTTCTTCCAACTCAATATGTGTATTATTCAACTCCTTGTCCTGGCGTGTCTTGTTGCTCAAGAACTTTTGATGTTAGTTGGGATTCAGATGGCAATGCAAGATTAGATGGCAGTTCTATCACTTCTTTGGATTATAATTGCAATGATTATCGCGCAACAATAAAGGATGCAAACAATAATGTAATAGCCACAAATGTTGAATGCCAGCCAGTTTGTGATTGGCATAATTTTTCTGTTCCGTATTATGTTGGCATAATAGACGAACCTGTAGCGTTTGAAATTACTGATAAATCACTCGCCATTACAATAATTGATAATCATAATATTTTAGATGAAGTGCTATTGCAAGTTGTAGATTCCTATGGTAATGTATATTATAAAGAAAATACTAAAATTTATAATGGACTGAAAATTAAAACCTTACCTTTGCCTGCAGGCAATTATCACTTTGGTATTTTTGAAAAAAATACCAAAGTATTTGCTACTGGTAGTTTCATAATTACCTCTGAAGAGTAGAGGTGCTTTATGAAAAATTTAAAAATCACGCTATTAATCTTCACAATATCACTGTTTTGCTCTACTAATGTATCCGCTAATGATTTTATATGGACGAAAGATAGTTTTGACGATATTTATAATGCAAACAAATACACTCTATATTCTTATAATATATTTAATAACAACAACTTATATGTGTTTGGTAATGGGCATTCTAATGGAATGCAGGTCTGGTCTTCTGAAGATAGAGGTTATACTTGGAATTTAGTTTTTGGAGTTTTGCCATTCGAGGTCGGCTCGCTTTATCCTGATATGTTTTTTACTTTATGGACTAGGTGGGGAGTATCTTACAGCAAAGTGATAAAAACCCCGAAAAATGAATTTATTGCTTGCACATTTATTTATTTTTATGATGATTCTACATCGAAATGGATTATACATTTTGCATTTATTTCTTCCACTGACTTCAAAAATGGTGATTACAGCATTCGTTACGTAGATAATTTAACTCAATATGGCAGTATATATAATTATGATTTTTACGATAGAACAAACGGAATAGTAGTGATAAAAGATAGTTTGAATAATAATTATAAGTTATTCATAACTCAGGACACTATGAAAACTTGGAATGAAGTATTTAACAGCAAAAATAAGATGGAACTTGTTGCAATGAATTCCGAAAATAATATTTGTTTTGTTAATTATGACGCATCAGATTCATCAAATTATTTATATAAATCCATAGATAAAGGAGAAAATTGGGATATTTTAGATATAAATTTTGCTAATATCGGATACGGTAAAATTGCTTTTGCTGATATAAAATTTTTCAATGAAAATATTGGTTTTTTATTAGGAAAATCAGATAGTGGAAATATTATTTTTAAGACAACGGATGGTGGCGATAATTGGAGTGAATTTCTTCATACTCCATTGTCAAAATTTTACTATTTAGATGTTGTAAGTGAAGATATATTAGCGATTTACGGTAATAATGCTTCAGATGCAGCACTATTTACTTTTGATGGAGGAAAAACTTGGGAAGCAACGCCTGACGGTGTTCGTGCCAACCCATTTGTCATTATAGATAGCACAGAAATTCTTTCATTTGAGAATGCAACGACATTGTGGCGTGGCAAAAGATATAATTCTATTTTGTCCGACTTCCAAACCCACGCCTCACTTTACCCTAATCCAACAACCTCTAACTCCACTATAACATTAGAGTTAGCCGAAGCAGCACAAGTAAATATTACTCTTTGCGATATACTTGGTCGGGAAATAAAACAGATATACAATGCATTCACAGACACAGGTAATTTCACGCAATCTTTCTCTACGCAAGAACTTGCTAAAGGCGTGTATTACTTGCGGATACATATCGATGGAGAGGTTAAGGTAGAGAAGGTGTTGGTAAATTAAAATTATGAACGATAACACACAAAATAATTTATACAATAAAAATATCGGCAATAAAGGCGAGGATATTGCTGTGAAATTTCTTGAAGATAAGGGATATTTGATTATTGAACGGAATTTCAAATTCGGCAAGGAGGGTGAAATAGATATTGTTGCGAAAGACAAGAATACCCTTGTATTTGTTGAAGTTAAGACACGTAGCAATCATAATTTTGGCGACCCAGTGCTCGCTATTAGCCAAAAGAAACGCCGTCTATGGTCGCTTGCTGCAAACGGCTATATGCTGAAAAATAATATACATAACCAGGAGTGCCGATTGGATTTGATAGCCATTGATTTGATTTCTGAAACTCCGCAAATCACTCACATAGAAAATGCTGTATTTTAAATTATTAAATTTATGGGACGTATAGCCGGAATAGATTTTGGATTAAAAAGAGTAGGCATCGCATTATCCGATGAACTTCATATCTCTGTATCTCCACAGCCGACTCTGCTGTATGAAGCAACGGATTTTTGGGAAAAACTGCTCGCTGTATTTGCAGATGAAAATGTGGAAGCCGTTGTTGTTGGAACACCCTATTTGGATGATGAAGACCATCCGATGCGTGAGCCGATAGAGCAATTTATTTCGGATTTATCCGAGCGAACTCCACTACCGCTCCACACGCAAGACGAATCCTATTCCTCTGCAAATGCGGTAAATGTGATGTTGGAGATAAGTAAGAAGAAAAAGAAGCGTGCCACAAAAGGCGTAACAGATGGTATTGCAGCAGCACTGATACTGGAAGATTATCTGTATAGCATCAAAGTGTAGGGGTTCAAAACTTTGAACCCCTATGACGCAATATACGTATACTCTATATGTGCATTCTGATTCGCTTAAACAGAGATTAATGTATCTGGTGCATTGGTAAGTTTAATATTCTTTCCCTTAGCGACGAGCACATCATCCTCTACTCTCATTCCGCAAATGTCCGGCAGATAAATACCCGGTTCCAATGCCAATACAACATCTTCGGGAATTACTTGGTCTTCCATACGGAAAGTAATAATAGGTTTTTCGTGGCATACTAAGCCAAGACCATGCCCGAGTGAATGCTTAAAATTATCGCCAAAGCCAGCGTTAGCAACCATATCGCGAGCCACTTTGTCTAATAAATGCCCCCTCATAGATGGACGTGCTTCTTCGCACGCTTTATTCATTGCGGTGTATAGCAGTGTATACATATCTTTTTGCTCTTTCGTAGCTTTGCCTACGCAAATGGTGCGTGATATATCGGAGCAGAAACCATTTACCCTTCCACCGAAATCCATTAGCACAATATCACCTTTTTTTATTTTCTTAGCGCTTGGCTGCCCGTGAACTAATGCACCTCTGGCACCACTTGTAACAATGGTATCAAATGCAGGACCTTCTGAGCCGAACAATCTGCTCTGGTAATCTATCTCTATGGCTATGTCTAATTCTGTGATGCCGGGTTTGATAAATGTAAGAATATGTTCAAATACCCTTTCTGAAATATTGCAGGATTTCTTTATAGATTCTATTTCTTCGGGAGATTTTGGTTGGGTGTATCGTTCAACTAAGCAACTAATCGGTTTGAATTTAGCATTAGTTGTATGCACCTTTTGTCTGATATGAATTGCCTCTTCATAACTAAGATTTTCTGCTTCTACTCCAAGCACTTCAATCTTTTTGATTAAACCTTGGTCTATAATGTATTGCCATATATCGCGAGTAATATGAACAGTAAGATTATGTAAATCAAATAGTTCTGTCTTTACTTGCTCTTCATATCTATCATCCGTAAAGAAATGTATTTCATCTTCTGTTACGAGCAATGCTCCAGCAGAGCCGGAATAATTTGTTAGATAGCGAACATTTGGAAGATATTGAATGAATACGCTATTGAGTTTGTTATCCTCCATATTAAAACGCAGTTGGTGAAACCTTTTATCTATGGTCTTAGGATAGGGTTTATGTTCTACTTGAACGATAGTTGGAGTGAAGACGAGTTTGGTAGTTTTTTTTGCCATTATTTGCCTAAAGTTATGGAAAAATCATTATTTTGTATTACAAATATACTAAATTTTTGCATATTTATTGTTATATATTTTGTATCAGTCCCATTTTTTTGCGATAGTATTACGATTATAAATAAAAATTGTGGATAATAATTGTTATGCTCTTACCTTATTTTTCACAAAAAATAGGTATATTACTATTCTTTATAAACTATAAATTTAATATTTTACTATGTCATACAACATCGGAATAATTGGAACTGGATATGTCGGACTCGTTACCGGAAATTGCTTTGCATCCACAGGTAATAATGTTTGGTGCATTGATATTGACGAAAACAAAGTCAATAAATTGAAGCAAGCCATTTGCACTATATACGAACCCGGTTTGGATAAACTACTCAAACGCAACGTGGATAACGGCAATATACGCTTCTCTACGGATTTGGAGGATTGTGTTACTAACTGCAATATCATCTTTCTCTGCTTGCCTACTCCTCCAGGGGAAGATGGCTCGGCTGACTTGCATTATGTGCTACAAATGGCGGACTCATTAGGCAAAATTATCAAAGAGAAAAAACTTACAGATAAAAAAATAATCATTAACAAAAGCACTGTGCCTGTCGGAACAGCCGATAAAACTACAGAAATACTATTGAAGCATATTTCTAAAGACAAATTTGTAGTTGTGAGCAATCCGGAATTTTTGCGTGAAGGCGTTGCTATTGAGGATTCGCTAAAGCCAGATAGAGTTGTTATCGGAACTGATGATAACTGGGCTATGTCCATTCTCAAAGACCTCTACAAGCCGTTCGTCCGTAATGGTAATCCCGTAATATTTATGGACCAGAAGAGTGCCGAAGTCACTAAATACGCAGCCAATTCGTTTCTCGCTACAAAAATATCTTTTATGAACGACCTATCCGCCTATTGCGAGAATGTTGGAGCAGACATTGATATGATAAGACGTGGTATCGGCTCAGATAATCGCATAGGAAATAGTTTCCTATACTCCGGCATTGGTTATGGTGGCTCTTGCTTCCCAAAGGATGTGAAAGCATTGGTGTTCTCTGCTAAATCAGTGGATAGCCCTCTACGCATTGTTGAAACAACACAAGAAGTAAATTACTTCCAAATAAACCGTTTCTGTCAAAGAATTGTCAATAGATTTGAGGATGCTCTTGCCGGAAAGAAATTTGCCATTTGGGGCTTAGCATTTAAGCCAAATACCGATGATATTAG
Source organism: Ignavibacteria bacterium (assembly GCA_031261605.1). GTDB lineage: Bacteria > Bacteroidota > Ignavibacteria > Kapaibacteriales > UBA2268 > WRLB01. Next base: position 12,950 of record JAISJI010000065.1, read on the forward strand.
AGAAGCTCCAGCACACCATCTAATTAGATTATTGCTTGACAAAAAAGCCATTCTCGCTGTCTATGACCAAGAAGCAAGCGAAAATACTCGCAGTGTATTTGGCGATTCAATAGTATATACCGATAAGATGTATGATGCCTTAGATGACGCCGATGCACTTGTGATATGCACCGAATGGAACGCATTCAGAACGCCTGACTTTGGTATCATTGCAAATAAATTGAAAAATAAACTTATCTTTGATGGTAGAAATTTATTCAGCCCGACAGAAATGAAATCAATCGGATTTGAATATCATTCTATCGGCAGACAAAGCGTCTATACTACTTAAATTTACATTAACATTAACATTGGAGATACAATGGAATTAGCATTAGATTTAAACGAAAGATATTCCTTTGCCGACTATCTTACTTGGCTTGATGACAAACGGAGAGAGTTGGTCAATGGCTTTATTATGTTGATGGCTGGTCCATCTACATCCCATTCCGTTGCAAGTAGCAACTTGCACTATTATTTTAAACATTACATCAAAAAGCATAAGGGACATTGCAGTGTTCATCACGCTCCCTTTGATGTCCGCTTGCCAAAAAATGGCGAGAAGGACGATAAGGATATTTATACTGTCGTCCAGCCGGATGTATGTATAATATGCGACCTAAGTAAATTAGAGGAACGCGGCTGTCTTGGCGCTCCCGATTTCATTGCAGAAGTAATTTCTCCTTCCAATATAACTTACGATACACGTGTGAAATACAACCTTTATCAAAGTGCCGGTGTTAAAGAATATTGGATAGTGGAGCCAAAGAATAAATTCGTTGAAGTAAATGTATTACAAGATGACGGCAAGTATGGCGACCCAATTATATTCGTAGAAGAAGGCGATGTAGCGGTAACAACGTTACCCGGATTAACTATTTCGCTATCAGACATTTTTGAGAACTAATTTACTGCTTTTTTATAACTTTTATGCTTGACACTATATCTTTCAATGGATTACTAATCGGAGTCGCAACTTTTTTGATTATTGGGCTATTTCATCCACTTGTAGTCAAAGCCGAGTATTATATTGGAACGAAATCTTGGTGGCTATTCTTATTGTTCGGTATAATATCTACGGCAATTTCTATTTTTATTACCAATGTATTCGCCTCAATTATCTTCGGAATCATAGCATTCTCTTTCTTCTGGAGTATATTAGAGGTATTCCAACAAGCAAAAAGAGTGCGCAAGGGATGGTTCCATGCTAATCCAAATAAACAAAATAAAAACTAAATCATATATAAATATGGAAATATCATTCAGCAAGGACGACCTCGTCCTTATAGACAACATACAAGCGAAATATCCTGTAAAGGACGCATCCATTATGCCGGTCCTCTGGTTAGCACAAAAGAAATTCGGCTGGATTTCACCAGATGTTATTCTCCTTGTAGCACAACTACTATCCGTATCGCCATCCAAAGTAGAAGGTGTTGCCACTTTTTATACTATGTTCTATAAGAAGCCAATGGGCAAATATCACATACAAGTATGCACAAATATCTCGTGTATGCTACGCGATGGAGTTAAGATTTACGACTATTTATCCGATAAATTTAATATAAAAAATATGGAAACTACAGCAGACGGTATGTATTCTTTGGAAGAAGTAGAATGTATGGGAGCGTGTGGTGGAGCACCTATGATTGCTATTAACGAAGATTACTACGAAAACATAACGATTGAAAAATTGGATAGCATACTGAATACTCTGAAGTAACCCATTATCAAAAACAAAAAAACATAATGAAACATAAAATATCTTTCTCCTTATTCTTTGCATTTCTACTTGGAACGACAAATGCCATTGACTTTGCGTTCAATGGTGCGTTGTATAATCTATGCTCACTCAATACCGCTAAAATCTTCACCGATTTGGAATTTTGGCGATTATTTACATTTCAATTCTTCTCCAACTCACCAGAAGGATTACTACTTACATTCGCTACATTCCTTTTTGTTGCCCCAAAAATAGAAGCATTTTTCGGAAAAAAGATATTTCCAATATTTATACTACTCATCTCATTCCTCGTTGGCTCCACTACATCTATCGTATTTAGCGATTACCAAATCAATTATGGCGGAACGGAAGGTGTAGCACTTTTTCTGACAACACTATATCTCCTACTATTTGTAAAAGATAAATTCTTAAATCTAAAACGCCAGCCAACATTAGCCATATCTATATTCTCACTACTATTCTGGGCTACATTCAAATTCGTAAAGACATCCACAACCGGCTTCCATTCTGTAATGGCAGATGTATCTACTGCCGGAGCAGGTATTGTCATTGGCTCATTGGTATATTTACAGATTAGATTAGTCGTAAAGTCGTATATTAAAAAAGCAAAAATGAGAATGAAACCAATCATAGAACAGCCATCTCCCAGCATACAGGAACTCGGCTATACCATTTACTCTAATCCCAAATTCAGAGAATTCTTTACCAATCCGCTATTTAATCCAGCAATGGTAAAAACAATATTAGAGGAAGACGAAATCTCGCAATACAAATCCGTTGTAGATGATGAAGACATACTCAATGAAATATTGGATAAAATAAACGAAACCGGTATGGCATCTCTAACACCAGACGAACACTCCTTCTTAGAATTTTACTCACAGAAATAAAATTATTAAACCCATTAAATTAGACCGTGTATAAAATAGATTTTGCTAAATATCCTTTCCCAGCACGAACCCGACATCATACAAATCCAAGTTTCTACATTGCACTGAGCGAGTTGGAAGTGAAGCCAGATGGCTATCCACCACTGCTTGCATCTATCAATTGGAGCGATTACTTCATCAATTCTATGCCACCGACAAAACTTGATATTGGTTGTGGTAGAGGTCTATTTACACTCACCATTGCCGATAACGAGCCACAGAATAATATACTTGGCATTGAAGTTAGGCAGTGGTGTTGCGATTGGCTGCAAAACTTTATACATAGCGAAAGCATTGCTAATTGCGGTATCTTACGCTACTCTGTTCCCAATGGCTTGCCATTCATTAGCGATAGTAGCATAGATGAAATTTATTATCTATTCCCTGACCCATGGATTAAGACAAAGCACATCAAACGGCGTGCATTTACATTGGATTTTTTGAATGAAGTATATAGAATGCTTAATGATAGCGGAGAATTGTATTTAGCGACTGATTTAGAGGAAGTGCATAAATACCATATCCATCTTCTCAACAAATTCGGAAAATTCCAACACCAAGTAATTACTAACGATAGCGAGTGGAATAAGCCGCAAACCAATAAAGAAATATTTTGCAGGAAAGAAGGAATACCATTTTACCGCATAATAGCAAAAAAATAGCATTGATAGCGAATAATTTCATAAAAAAATGGTATATTTGGCTTTTAGTAAAATAATTTTATCTCAATCCCCACAAATTCTCCCGATGAAACTCACCATATCCACGTCCATTATTCTACTAATATGCCTTTTCCATTCCTACGCACAAAATCATACAGTAATTATAGGACGTGTCTTAGAAGCCAATTCCAATAAAGCAATTCCATCGGCTACCGTCCGTATTACCGGCTCTAACAAAGGCACTATCGCAAATGCTGAAGGTGTATTCCGCCTGCCAAAAGGTAATTTCACAAATAAGCATAGCATTAAGATTTCGGCTGTCGGATATTATACCATCACTGAGGATATTGATTTGACCAATGATTCCGCTACTTTTCACCTCAAAATAAATCCCGTTGTGATGAAGCAAGCAGTTGTTACTGCCAATATTAATGTTAATGAAATTATACGCCGTGCCATCGCTCAAAAGAATACGAATAAAGCCAAATACAACACGATGATATGCCAAATATACTCTAAAACTATGATTGATATGGCTCAAACGGCTAATGACTTATATAGAGACATAGGCAAAGACACATTACAAGCACAATTCGGACAAGGTGCAATTGTGGAAAACTTTGCTACCAGATACATAGACAACGATAAAAATATTGATTATAGACAGATCACAAAACGAAGACAAACTGCTAACCAATCCAAAAGTATGAATACCCATATTATTGACGACTTTGTAGATTTCTCTAAAGAAACCGTTGATATACTTGACGCACGTATTATAACTCCATTAAATAACAATGCGTTATCGCATTATAAATTTGAACTGATAGAACGCAAAATGTTCGATACATCATACATATATGTTATTAAAGTTATACCTAACACTGCCGTCTTTCCTACATTTGAAGGGCATATCTCCATTTTGGAAGGAACATACCAAATAATAGAAGCCGACTTGAAGCCAAGTAAAGACACCAAAATCTGGGTAATAGATGATTTGCACTTTGTGGAAAAATTTGAATTCGTCCAAGACAATATATGGCTTCCGACATACTGCGAAATAAATGGAAAATTCTACCTAAAACTCATTCCATTTATTCCCGCTATACAGATGGAATTCAATGGAAAATCAATAATTAGCAATATTAGCGTCAATGTGCCGCTACCTGATTCACTCTACACAATGAGTGATACCACACGAACAGATGTCGCTAAAGATGCGGACTCCACCACCACTAACTATTGGGAAGACAATGCGTTATTGGAATTGTCCGAAAGAGAGAAACAAATGTATCAGGAAATAGATACTGCTGCCAAAGAATTGAAAATTGATGTGAATGATAGCAATATCGTGAAAAAAGTAAAGGAATACAAAGCTAAACAATGGAATTTCAACTGGATACCTGATGGATGGCATAATCGTGTAGAGGGCTATACCATTGGAATTAACACAATTACTTCCTATCGTGGATTTGCGTTATCGCTATGCCCACAATACGATTTCGGATTGAAAAAAGAATTCGGCTCTGCAAAATTAACCTATTCCAATAGAAAAACAGACGCATTATCAGAATTACTAAAATTCCTCCCTATCTCCACTAATAAATGGACTTACAGCATTTATGGACGCATTTTTTCTAATGTATCCCCCTTCGCCAATGTATTCAAAACGCCTGCTTTATCCACAAATACCTTTACTACATTATTTCTCAACAACGATTACTACGATTATTATAGAAAAGATGGCTGGAGTATCGGTGGAGACATAAATTATAAATCTCTAACAATATCAGCCGATTATGAAGAACATCGCATCACCGGATTAGACAAAACATCCGACAAATGCTGGATAAAACGAAAGACATTTAGGGAAAATCCACAACCACAAATTGGTAGTTTCGCCTTATTCAAAACATCCGCTTCGATGGGGGAAATATCATCATTGTTTGAAATAACACAATTCGCACTAAACGCAAATTATTCAATCGGTTACGATAGACATAACTATTACACATTCGCACAAGCAAAGGGTGCTTTTGAAGTCCAATTTCCTATATTTGAAACTGGTTACGGCAATGCTTTGTTGTATCTTGCGGTGGCAGGAGGAATTGCTGCAAAAAATACTCCTGTGCAATACCAAATTGCAATAGACGAAACCTCCATATTTTCCAATATATTCACGCCATCCAATGTTACATTTATCACAGCATTTGAAACCTACCTCGGCGGAACCTCCTATTATTCCTATCACTTACGACTAAATTTGAGAGATTGGTGGTGGCGGTTTCTGCATCTCCCTCGCATAAAGGGACGGGGCATTGAGTTATCCGTAATCGGTGCAAGTGGTAAATTTTTCAATGCATCCGATAACCCTTTATACCGAACTAGTGATGGATACTATACAGAAGCAGGTGTCCGGTTAGGACGCATACCTATCCCCGGAACTGACTTATTTTACTTCTCCATAGAAGGACGAATGGGAATAGGAACTGCTGCAAAAGGGAATTGGGGATTTATATTTGACTTCCAACTACCATTTTCCTCCTTCAACGGAAAGGTCGAAATCTAATACTTTTTTGCATCATACAATAATATAGTTCAAAAAAAGTAGTATCTTGCGGGTTAGCAATATTGCTTTTACAAAACATTTACACTATGGAACTTGATATTACAAAGTTAATGGAGCAAGCAAAAACACTCCAATCACAATTCGAAAATACTCAAAAAAAATTAGAATCTATTGTATCCACTGGCTCCGCTGGTGCTGATATGGTATCCGTCACTGTCAATGGATTACACAAACTGCTGTCCGTCCATATCTCAGATGAGTTGCTCCAGCCAAATAACAAAAAAATGCTCGAAGACCTCATCGTTGCCGCTGTCAATAATGCAATAAAAAACGCTGCCGAAACAAGCAAGACAGAAGTAGAGAAAATTACCGGCGGATTTCCTGGATTCCCTAATTTCGCCAACTTCGCATAATGTAGCGACTATTATACATTGTTGCATTATTAGCAGTGAGGAGTATGAAATAAAACTCCAAGCATTCCGCACAACTCGCTATTTTTCATTCTCATTGCACACATTATTTCAAAAAAATAGAATATGGCATAATTCTTGAGGCATATATTGTGTGATAATTTTGTCCAATAAATCTGCGGATTGTAGTTAGCTATGGCTGAAAATCAAGATGGCACCGAAAAAACGGAAGAAGCCAGCGCCAAACGGTTAGAAGATGCGAGAGAAAAAGGGCAGGTCTCCAAAAGTCAGGATGTTACCACCGGTGCTATACTGCTTTTCGGCGGACTTGCTACATACTTTATTGCCAAAAGTATGGTAGAAAAATTTCGCAGTTTCTTCTCCTCCTCATTCAGCTCTGTCGGACAATTCGATTTTACAGACGCAAACGTTAACCACTTCTTAATCGCAAATATCAAAACATTAGGTGAATTGGTGCTACCAATCGTATTAGTGGTTATGGCTATCGCTCTCGCAAGTGAAATCTCTCAAGTCGGGGTGAAATTCGCTACCAAAAAATTCACTGAAGTAGAAAATCTTACTAGACCATTCAAAATTGGTAAAGGACTAAAACGTGTCTTTGCATCCGTTCACTCTATCGTTGAACTTATAAAGGGCTCTCTGAAAATACTCGCTCTGGGTGGCATTGCGCTCTCTATCATAAGAAGCAATCTCGACCGCCTCGTTAGTATTGTAGAACTCCCTTTCATTAATGTCGCTACAACTATGGCTGATGTAGCATTCCAAATCCTTACTAGAGTCGGCGCTGTTTATATACTTATTGCTGCTGCTGATTTCATTTACCAAAAATGGAAATTCAAAAATGATATGAAGATGACCAAGCAGGAGGTCAAAGAGGAAACTAAGCAAATGGAAGGCGATATGCAAACCAAATCAAAGTTACGCCAAATGGGACGCAATATGATACGAAAGAAGATGATTGCTGCTGTGCCTACTGCTGACGTAATTATTACCAACCCTACGCACTTTGCTGTGGCTATTAAATACCAGCAAGGAGAACAATCTGCTCCTACTGTTGTAGCGAAGGGTGTTGACTTCCTTGCTCAAAAAATTAAGGAAATTGGTGCTAACAATAATATCATTATCGTTGAAGACCCACCACTCGCTCGAACTCTATACAAACTCGTCGATGTAGAGCAAGAAATACCTGAACGCCTATTCAAAGCCGTTGCACAAGTGTTGGCTTACGTATATCAACTCAAAGCGGGCAATTTTGCTAACTATAAAAAATCCGAAATTGACGAAACGCAATTCTAATGAAACTCTCCACATTTAGAATTAAATAATTCTAAATACTTTGTCAATACGCAAATTATTTGTAAATTTGTATATTATGACAATGAATATGATAAATATTAGAAGGGCAATATGCCTGCTATGCCTAATCATCCTTGCGGTTGGCTGCAAAACAGGCGAAAAATTTGAACCAACAAATCCAGAAGAAGCGTTTAACGAAGGACTACGCCTATTCAATGAACGCGAATACACTGAATCTATGAGCTACTTGGATATGATTAAACTCCAATATCCCGCAAGCTCTGTGGCAGACAAAGCACAATACTATACAGCCGAAATTAATTTTGCTCGCAAGGAATACATCCTCGCTGCATTCAACTACAATCGCACCAGAGCAGTATTCCCTGGTAGCCAGTTTGCGAAAATCGCTTTATACAAAGCAGGATTCTCGCAATACAAACTATCACCCGACTACCACAAAGACCAAGAATATACTCGCAGAGCAATCAAAACATTACAGGACTACCAATATTTCTATCCCGAAAAGGATTCGCTATATCTCAAAGCAGACACAATGCTTTCCGAATTGCGAAACAAATTAGGAGAAAAAGAATACAGAACTGCCGAACTATATACACGATTAGAAAGCCCAATTTCTGCACTTATATACTACGAATCCGTTATAAAAAACTACGACGACACAAAGTATTTCCAAAATGCTTGGGTAGGAAAAATACAAACGCTATACAAATTGAAAAGAGAGGAAGAAGCCAAAAATGCCGAACTCACATTCCGTAACTTATTCCCAAATGCCAAATTATAATTACTAATCCAATGGGAGATATAATATGAACATTCCACATAACCAATATATAAATCTAATAATTAGAATTGTTGTTGCAGGCGTATTTATATTCACCGGCATCAGCAAAATAATTGAACCAACTCTATTCGCTAAGGACATCGCCAACTACGATATGCTATGGTCGCTACTCATTAACTTAATGGCTATTATACTGCCTTGGCTGGAACTAATTACCGGCATCCTATTTCTATTCGGAATACAACCAAAGCCAAATGCTATACTAATCGCCGCTATGCTACTTCTATTCAATATTGCGGTTGGAGTTGCTTGGGCTCGCGGGTTAGACATCCATTGTGGATGCTATGCTGCTGTTGCAGAAGAGGCAGTTGGAATAGGAAAATTAGCAGAGAATTTTGCTTTACTTGCCGGTGTTGCATTTGTATTTTTCTTTAATGATAACAGAATTTCATTCTCAAATGCTTGCTAAATCTAATGCTAAAAAACTATTTTCGCTATATCTTAGATTTCTTTTATCCGCACATCTGTCTGATTTGCAGAAAACGCATCGTATTGGATTATAATGCCGTGCAAATATTGTTCGGTGAAAGCGAGTATTGTTGTGCAAAATGTGCTGCTAATTTGGAATTGGCACCAAGGAATGAAGCGATATTTCAGGACTTTATAAGAACATTTGAAAGGGATGAACTTGCTATCTCAAACGCTACTTCTCTCTTCTATAATTCTTCCAAAATACCAATTATTAATCTTGTATATGGACTGAAGTATCAAGGTTTTATGCGTATTGGTGTGCAATATGGACAATGGCTCGCTAAAATATTGGTGGATACTAATTTGACAAATTACGATTACATTATACCTGTTCCAATACATAAAGCAAGAGTTAAAGAACGTGGCTACAACCAATCGGATTATATAGCACAAGGTATCGCAAAAGTAATAAACATACCCATTGCATATAATTTGCTTATTAGAACAAAATACACTACTTCGCAAACAATTTTGTCTCCAGAGGAACGCTTAGTAAATCCTACTGATGCCTTTGCGGTTACCAATCAAAAAAAAGTTTATGGAAAACGCATCTTGCTCGTGGATGATGTTCTCACCACCGGCTCTACACTCAATAATTGTGCCATCACTCTATTAGAAAATTGTGCTGTCAGAGTAGATGTCGCCACTCTAATTAAAGCATAACAATTAAAACTTAATCATTACAATAACAATATGCACTATACATCAGAAACAATAGAACGCGCCGTAGATATGTTCGCATCACTACCATCTATCGGCAGAAAAACTGCCCAACGCCTCGTATATCACATTCTACGAACAGATAAAACTTATGCCGATAATTTTAGTAACGCAATCCTTGCATTGAAAGAAAAAGTCCTGTTTTGCGAGCAATGCTTCAATTATTCCGAGGTTTCCCCTTGTCCTATATGTAGTTCGAATAAGCGCAATGGTGGTATCATCTGCGTAGTTGCAGACCCTAACGATGTTCTTGCTATTGAAAAAACTAACGAATTTAATGGCAAATACCACGTCCTACACGGAATACTAAATCCATTAGAAGGCGTTACCGCTAACGACTTGAAGATAAAAGAACTAATTGCACGCCTAACCAACATTGACGAAGTCATTCTGGCTATCAATCCAAGTGTTGAAGGTGAAGTCACAATACAATACCTTGCAAAGATGATAACCCCACTAAACATTAAAGTTAGCCGAATCGCTAGTGGCATCCCAATCGGCTCCGCAATAGAGTATTCCGACGAGGCAACTCTTGCCAGAGCATTAGAAGCAAGGATAGCAATTTAGTTTTTTTTTGTTTATTTCAATAACTTTTAATAAATTGCATTTATAATAACTAAGCAACCAATAAATTTACTAATAAATTAACTGCTATTATGGCAAAAACACAAAGAAAAATAGACGAACTCACTATCCGTTTCGCCGGCGACTCCGGCGACGGTATGCAGCTAGTCGGTACTCAACTATCCATACTCTGCGGAAAATATGGCAACGGTGTCAATACTTTCCCTGATTATCCCGCTGAAATTCGCGCCCCAGAAGGAACGCTATACGGTGTCTCTGCATACCAAGTAAACCTCGGCAACCACCCAGTATTTACTCACGGCAACAAAATTGACGTGCTCGTTGCTATGAATGCTTCTTCTGTAAAGGTAAATTTACCTAACGTCCGCGAAGGTGGTATCATCATCGTCGATACTAACGGCTTTACCGATAAGTATCTGACATTAGCTGAATACCCATCCAATCCATTGGAAGACGGAACTTATAGCAAATACAATATGGTGAAAATTGACATCAAAGGAGTTATGGAAAAAGAACTCGCTGGTAGCGGGCTCTCTCCAAAAAATTTAGTCAGAACTAAAAATATTTTCTCACTTGGTGTTGTGTATTGGCTACTCAATCAAAAATATGACATTACGCTGAAATGGCTTGAGAAAAAATTCGGCAAAAAGCCAGATGTCTTGGATGCCAATGTCAAAGCACTAGACCGCGGCTTCAAATATGGCGAAGAATGCTCCGAACTAACTGAGCAACTTATCGTTTCACCAGCCGACCGACAAAAAGGACATTACCGCAATATCACTGGTAATGAAGCCGCTGCGTTGGGACTTGTTACCGCATCCAGATTGGCTCATATGCCACTATTCCTCGGTTCTTATCCAATTACTCCGGCAACTGAAATCCTACACTTCCTCTCCGGATTCAAACGCTACGGCGTTAGGCACTTGCAGGCAGAAGATGAAATAGGAGGTATCTGCTCTGCCATCGGCGCTGCTTTCGGAGGTAACCTCGCATGCACCACAACATCCGGTCCAGGTCTATCTCTGAAAATAGAAGCCATCGGATATGCTGTAATTACCGAATTACCTCTCATAATCATAGATGTTCAGCGTGCCGGACCTTCCACCGGTATTCCAACAAAAATGGAACAAGGCGATTTGCTTCAAGCCATATACGGCAGACATGGCGAAGCTCCATTACCTGTATTAGCAGCCCGCTCTTGTGCTGATTGCTACGACATCTGCATCGAAGCAGCGCGCATTGCAACCAAATATATGACTCCTGTTATGGTGCTTACAGACGGATATATCGCACAAGGAACTGAACCGTGGCGTTTGCCTGATGTAGATAAATTACCGGCATTCCATAAACAATTTGTCACCAATCCCGAAGGATTTGAACCATACAAAAGAGACCCAGAGACATTAGCGCGTATGTGGGCGTTACCCGGAACTCCCGGTATGGAACATCGCATCGGTGGATTGGAAAAGCAAAACAACGGCAACGCTGTTTCTAGCGATGGTATGAACCACCAAGTAATGAGCGAAATACGCGACAGAAAAATAAGCCAAATTGCAAATGATATACCACTCCTCGAAGTTGAAGGTTCCCAAAATGGCGATATCCTTGTTGTATGCTGGGGAAGCACCTATGGTGCTGTAAAGACCGCTCATACAAAAATGACAAAGGAAGGAAAAACATTTTCATTTGCTCATCTACGCTATATGAATCCACTACCACGCAACTTAGGTGAAGTGCTGGGTAACTTCAAACGCATCCTTGTGCCTGAAGTAAATCTCGGACAACTCAAATTTATATTACAAAGCAAATTCACTCGACCAATGGAAGGACTAAACAAAATGCAAGGCATCCCATTCAAAGAAAGTGAAATAGAAGCAAAAGTGCTTGAATTAATTAATAATAAATAGGAGAAAATAAATTATGATAGATATAGATAACACTCCAAATACCGCCCTCTATCCAGAAATCGTTACTAAAATGAATCACACTTCCGGTGAAAATTTAGAGGCAAAGGACTTTAAGTCCGCTACGGCTGTTAGATGGTGCCCGGGATGTGGTAACTTCTCGATACTTGCACAATTACAAAAAGCATTATCAGAAATGGGCATTCCACGCGAAAAATTCGCTATCGTATCCGGTATCGGATGCTCAAGCCGCTTCCCATACTATATGAATACCTACGGCTTCCATACTATCCACGGTAGAGCAATAGCAATGGCTACCGGCTTGCGTATGGCAAGACCTGACCTCTCAATATGGGTGCCTACCGGCGATGGCGACTGCCTTAGTATCGGAGGTAACCACTTCATTCACGCTTGCCGTAGAAATATGAACCTCAATATTTTGATGTTCAACAACGAAATCTATTCCCTTACCAAAGGACAGCAATCGCCTACTTCGCGTGTAGGTCAAAAGACAAAATCCTCTCCGCTGGGCGTAATAGATGACCCATTCGAGCCCGCTACATTAGCACTCGGTGCAGGTGCTACGTTCGTTGCTCGCGGTATGGATGCAGACCCAAAGAATTTGAAAGAACTCTTTAAAGCTGCTCATAGCCATCTCGGAACTTCATTCGTTGAGGTATATACCAACTGCGTTATCTTCAATGATGGTGCTCTCAAATCCTTCACCGATAAAGAGACACGTAAAGAACACACCATTTGGCTAGAACACGGCAAACCATTGCTATTCGGTGAAAATATGGATAAAGGTATTAAAATGGATGGTGCACGTCCGCGTGTCGTTTCGCTTAACGACGGAAAGCATTCCATCGACGACGTTCTAGTCCATAACAACGAGGACTCTTATATGGCATTCCTACTCGCTAATATGAGTTACGACCCCACTATGCCACGACCTATGGGCATCTTCCTCGACTTAAAGTTAGATACATACATCCAGCGTTCTGAAAAACAATTAGCGATGTATTATGACCCACACGCTGACTTACATACTTTACTAAAAGGCGAAGATAGCTGGGAAGTAAATTAATTTAAGTAGATACAAAATAAAAAAGGCAACCCGCAAAATTACAGGTTGCCTTTTTATTATGTCTTATGCGAATTATCTTTCCAGAGAACGTTTAGATGAATAACCGCCTACTATATTAATTTTGAATTGCGAAACAAGTGAAGTCAATGTGTCCGTCATACGTGCAAGTTCATTCGCTGTTGTCGCTACATCTTCCACATTGCGAGCGGAATCTCCACTTACCTTCGAGATAGACGAAACATTTTTGCTAATTTGCTCTGATGTCTTGGACTGCTGCTCGCTTGCTGCTGCAATTTGATTAACCATATCCAACAATTCATTAATGCCAGCCAAAATATCTTTAAGCGAATTTCCGGCATTGTCTGCAAGTTCAATACCGCTATGAACCTCAGATGTTCCCTTCTCCATTGCTACAACAGCGGCTTCGGTGTCGCCTTGTATGCCTTTAATCATATCGCTGATTTCCTTTGTCGCACTTGCTGTGCTAATTGCGAGCTTACCCACATTATCGGCAACAACAGCAAAGCCACGACCTTGTTCGCCTGCGCGTGCAGCTTCTATTGCAGCATTAAGAGAAAGCAAGTTGGTTTGCGATGCTATGTCTTCAATAACAACAATGATTTCTCCAATCTTTTTGCTACTTTGACCAAGTTTTGCAATATTGTCGGCGGATTGTTGCACCACTGTTGCAATCTCACGCATCTTAATCACCGTCTGTTGCACTACTTGACCTCCATTTGTCGCTACTTCACCGCTATTGCGAGCAACGTTTGCTGTTCGAATTGCTGCCTTTGCATTATCATTTACCGTTTTACTCATTTCTTCCATTGCTGTTGCTACTTCATCGGTTTGTGAACTTTGCTCTTGTGTAGCTGCTGCAAGCGTCTCGGCTGTAGAGGAGATTTCCGCTGATGCTGATGCTGTGGTGTGTATTGCTTCTTGGAGTTGTGCTACCATATCTGTTAGCGAATCCCCTAGGTTATTTATATCATCTTTCATCTGACCAAATTTGCCTGCATACGCGGTAGAAATTCTTGGTGTTAAATCACCTGTAGCCATTATGGATAGTGCATTACCAGCATCATTAATGATATTATCTGCGTTTTCAACAATACCATTAACGCCCGTTAGAATCTCAGACCAAACACCATTTGCTTTGCTCGCATCTGCACGATAGTCAAGCTTACCTTGCGATGCCTCGTTTGCAAGTTGATGAACGTTATTGACTAAATAGGTCATAGAGGAAATACAAGTGTTTATCGCAACTCCAATGCCTTCAAGTTCTCCCGGTAATGGCTCTTTTATCAGGTTAGGTATCTCGCCCTTAGAGATAAAATTAAGATACTTTACTGTATCTCGTGTATGTTGAACTAATGTAGAAACCAATTCATTTACACCTGATAGAAGTTCCCTATAAGCGCCAGTATGCTTAGATGCATCCGCCTGAACTGACAATTCACCTTCAATTGCCGACTTAGATATATGTTTAATATCCATTATCATTATATGTAATGAATTTATCATAGATTCAAAGGAATTGAGCAGAATCCCTGTCTCATCCTTAGAATTTGTTTCTAAGTCAATTCCATCAAGGTCGCCAGCAGCTACCATCTCCGCAGCTTTAACTGCTTTTCTTAGGGATTTTGTGATGCCCACAATAATTACAATAGAGACAATAATTATTGCCACTAACAAAAAAATTGCTATTATCAGTAGCATCGCTCTAGTATCCTCTACCGTTTTATCAGATAATACATAAACATACTCATTTACTTCCCCATTCAGTTTGTCGCTGAGGTCGTCAGCTAATGCCTCCAAATTTCTTAACGATGCCTGATACTCCTTATTCCTGAATGCCCTAAAAGCATCCCAATTAGCCGTCGTTGCGTATGAAAATAATTTTTGATTAGCAGTTTTTAGAACATTAAACGCTGTAACTGTGTTATCAAATTCGGTCTTATGCTCTTGTAGTTCTTGAACTTGTTCATCTAGCGAATCAAGTAAAATTGCTATATCATTCTCAGTTTTCGTTATCTTCTTAATATAGTCAGCGATAGCTGAGTCATTACCTTGGAAGAGATAAATTTGTGAGGCGTAGCGTCCCGCTAATGTAGATAGTTGTTTAACCTCTGCTGACTCAGAAGAACCATTCGCAAGGTCGGCTGTGTGATTCAGCATTTGATTTAAGGTGTTAATATCTCTAATAGATATTGATACTATCGCTGTAAATCCTATAGCAGATAGTATTAGAATAATGGCAATTTTTACACCAATTTTCATATAGATTTTTCCAATAATATATTTTGCATTTTGTTATATAAATTCTTTTTTCAGTTTATGGTTAAGCTCACTAGCATAAACATAATAAAAAAACTTATATAAAACATTATCGGATACTTTTTTTTATTCTTAAATTCTTTTTTCATAAAAATACGGGAACATATAGTATTATTTGGTAAAAAAAATAGTATTTTTGAAACCGTTAATTTGAACAGAAAATAACTCGGATTAACATATCGTTAATTTAACATACTATTTATTAATTCAAAGAGGTTTTTAATGAAAAAACTACTTACTTTATCGCTCGCTATTGTTGCATTTATCGGACTCAGTAGCGCCACTGCTCTATCTCAAGGTTCGCTTGATTCAACTGTCAAATCTATTTTCTCTGATGTAGAAAGTTTGAAGAAACTCAAGATTTCCGGCTATATCCAAGCGCAATTTATGAACGCGGAGGCAAACGGAGCAAGAACTTATTCCGGCGGAAATTTCCCTGCTGAAAGCCACAACATCTTCAAAATCCGAAGAGGCAGAATTAGAGCGGACTATAAGACAGGCATCGTCGGATATACTTTGCAAATGGAAGCAAACGAAACCGGCATCTCACTAAAGGACGCTTTCGTGGAAGTTACTGACCCATGGCTCAAAGCATTCTCTCTACGCGGGGGTAACTTCAAAGTTGGCATTGGCAACGAGTTAGGTTATGCTGCTGATGCTCGCCTCTCTCCGGAATCTGCTCGTATGATTCAGGTGCTTATCCCGGGAGAATATGATTTAGGTGCACAACTTACTATTCGTGCTCCTAAAGGTCACGTCCTCAATCCATTCTCTCTAACCGCCCAAATGCTTATGGGTAATGGAGGCGTCGCTGAAAATGACAACCAAAAGAACTTTACTGCTCGTTTGCTCTATGACCAAACATTTGGCAAGTTTAGTTTGGCTGTTGCTGCTTCTACTTACCAAGGCGGAGTATGGCAAGGCAATGCTAATGTTTGGGAAATGGACGGAACTGCATTCAAATGCGATTCATCTACTTCCAACATCAAAAGCCAAGCCGATAGACAATACTACATCGGCGACTTAAGAGTGGGATACGTTTCTCCTATCGGAAAAACTGCACTGAACGGCGAGTTCTGGACTGGTAACCAACCGGGAAATGCTACTGCAAGCGCCAGCCCAAGCACTACTACATTACCTACTGGCGATACTTACATCCGACCATTCCAAGGGGCATTAGTGCAACTAAGCCACGAAATAGCAAAGACAAATCTCGCTGTTGCTGTGAAATACGATTTCTACGATGCCAATACCAAAGTATCCGGCGATGAAGTGGGATTGAACGGAACTAACGCTGCCGATTTGAGCTACAACACCATTGGGGTTGGTTTGATTTTTCTCCCATCAACCAATTTGCGTTTCACGCTTTGGTATGACATAGTTTCCAATGAAAAAACAGAAAACTTAGCTGCTTACAAAGACGACATAAAGGACAACGTTTTAACTTTAAGAATGCAAATCAAGTTTTAATTCATTTCTGATTTAATGGATGAACAACCTCATTTGCATATTTATACCTGCGATGAGGTTGTTTTCATTAATCTAAACTATTAACATATAAACTATGAAACAAAAAGAAAATAAACCGAATAAACAACAACTGAAAAAGCAAAGAAAACAAAAGCCAACATTCTCTTTCCACGACAACAAAATGCTATTCTATCTTGGGGCTGCGTTAATCTCCATTGTGTTCTGGGCTGTATATAGCACAACTTTTGATGCTAAAATATATCCATCCATCGGGGATAACCTCGGCTATTATGGTATGGGACGTTCTATTGCATCTGGAGATATTTGGGTGTATGGCGATGGCAATCCATCCAATCATTTTCCTCCCGGATTCTCTACTATTATGGGAATTATTCTACTTTTTACAAGCGGAAGTGTTGCTACAGTGAAGATAATGGAAGGTGTGATGGTCTTTCTATCTGTGTTGATGATGTATCTCTTGTCTCATAAATTAACCAAAAATATCTTCATATCCCTTGCTCTCGGCTTGATACTTGCTACAAATGCGAATCTGCTATATTATGGAACTATTATGATGAGCGAAGTTCCGGCTGTATTCTTCATTACACTTACACTCCTATGCTTCTACTACTTGATGAATTACATTCTGCACGGAGATATACAAAATAAAAAACAATTATATCTACTAACTATCGCAACGGGCTTTGCTGCTGGATATTCCCAACTTACTCGCTCTATGTCTGTATTCTTGCCGGTGTCTGTAATTGCTACATTGGCTGTTATTGCGGTTGTATGGAAGATAAAAAATAAGAAAAATGAAAATATCGAGAATAGAAAAAACTTAAAGCCAATTATTACTGCACTTATTGGATTTACTTTAATGTTTGCAATAACCATTGCACCTTGGTCAATTAGGAATCAGGTCTTCGGATTGAATAAGGAACAGCCGCCAAATCCTAATTTTGAAATTAATAGTTACGCTTACCAAATGTCCCATAGATCAGACCACACACCAATAGATATGACCGACCTTGGATTTTGGAAAGACAGAATTTGGAATAACGCTGGTATATATATTAGTCGCGCCTTCCCGCGTGTATTAGCAGTAACTGCTATGGAAAACAAGGAAAAAGATTGGACACCTATGACAAAGGATTATATTGTAGGATGGACATTAGTCGTGTTATGTTTGCTGGGCTTTGTCCCACTATGGAAGCAAAACAAATACTTCACGTTGCTAATAATGCTAATGACATTCTCGGTTGTTGCTTTATTATCCGTATGGTTAGAAAAATATATTGTAGGACAGCATTGTGTCCGATATGTATTACCAATGATTTGTCCACTTATGTTATTGCTCGTTTCCGGCATTAGTTCCATCGCCAACTTTCTCTCATTCCTAATTGGCAAGTTTAAAAATCCCCCCCCCCAACAACCCCTTATTTATCAAGCACTTACGGCGTTTTTACTTGTATTATTCCTTCTAATCTGCCGTCCTACTTATAGCGAGGCAATCGCTATTCTCCAAGCAAGAGCCGATGAACCCCCCGTAATGCAATTCGGCAGTTTCCCAGGTATATCTACCGAAGGTCATCCCCAAACAATAGATTTAGGTGCAGCATTCATTTGGTGTCATCAGAACCTACCAAACCAGCGTATTATGGTGCGTCCGTGGTATGTATGGGAATTGTGGCCCCACGACCCACCTTGCATTATGTATCCGCCGAATTTATGCACTGAAGAGGAGGCATTAGCATATCTGGTAGAGAACGATGTTAAGTATTTAGTATTGGATACTTGGATGGCTCGCAGTTACGCAACTATCGGACCTTGTATAAACAAATATTCTGAGAAATTTAAGATACTTTATAAGAAAGACAAAGCAGTTGAATCCATTGAAGATACTTATGTCATTGAATTCAATAACGACTGGGGCTTGCATCTTGATACCGATGCAAATGGTAATCCAACTGGAAAGGGCAAATTATCAATGCAAAATGGCAATTCATACGTAGGAGCATTCAATGCCGCTGGCTATGCCAATGGATATGGTGTAATGTATGATTCCACCGGAAAGGAAATTGCAAGAGGCAATTGGAAAAATGGAACGTTAGAATAACAACAGATAGAATACACCAATTCCACAAATGAAAAAAACTTACTACCCATTGTGAGTAGTAAGTTTTTTTTGTATTAGGAGCATATACCAATTATCTTTTTTATTTGGATGCTTACCTTAAATTATCTTTTTTCTGTTTTTGGAGCGTCAGAATTAAATATTTTGGATGCAACTGCGTTGCCATAAGCATTGATTTCGTAAGTAGGGTTATCAGGATTATCTGTTTTGAATGTAATTCTGACGTTGTTATATCCTTCGTTCTTAGGAGTTATTTTACCCTTTACTTCAATTTCTTCCCCTGGTTTCAGAGTGAAAGAATTAGGTATAGTGAATTTAATTATAGGTGGCTCAACTTTCATATCGCTAAAATGAATAGGTGCTTGAGAGTTGTTTTTAAGATAAACAGATTGCTCTGCTTCTTTGCCGATTTCCAATTCCTTGTAAGCAAGGTGTTGGCTTGGTTTGCATATTATATCGCGTATAATATTTGAAGAAATTTTAAACCAAACTTTGTTCCGTGTTGGGTCATTGGTCTCTATTAAAACGTTCTTCTGAGTAACACCGGTATTAGCGCCAACACTGAACTCCACATTCATTGCGGTTACTTCATTTGGCTTTAAGGTGTCTTTTTCTGGCTTAGCGGCAGTGCAGCCGCAGCTTGGTTTTACATTAAGAATGTAGAGGTCTTTATCGCCTTCATTCTTTAATTGAATTGATGCTTTTAGTGGTGATTGTGCCGGTCGGACATCACCCCAGCTATACTCATCGCCGCCGATAATGGTAAGTTTTGGCTGGGCATAAGAGCAAACTGTAAGAGAAACAAACGCTGTAAAAATTGCGAGTAGCTTTGTCATTATTAAATCTCCTTAAATTGTTTAAAATTTGTTAATTATTAGTTTGTTGATTATTAGTATATTGTTCCTTTCAAAATTAGACGGGGGTTGTTCAAATTGGTTTAAACTAAATTTCCAGACGTTTAATTGCTTTGCACAATAACCGCACAACAATATAATAAAAAAATGCAACATATTCGCCATTCTTTAATATTTTTTTCATTTTTTTTCTTTATATCTGCATTTGCATTGCCACTTAAGTCGCAACCTTATGCCGACGTCCATTGTATTGAATACCCGGATGACAAGCGATTGCATTTCGGGGCATTGTCCACCGATGAGTATTGGGAACTACATTTCTCGCTACGGTTGCTCGATACTGCAACGCCGCTGTTGATGCAAAATTTTGCACCAACATTTATATTGACACCGTCCGATGCCTCTACAGATGACCACCTTAGTTTTGACTTCTCTGTTCCCACTGTAAATCCCGCCAATTTCTTTCCTCTAATACTCAATGATAGCACTCCCAATGCAGTTTTGCGGATACGATTCAAAGCTCCAGAGTCAGATGAAAAAGGACGGAAAGAAGCACGCTTAATATTGGGATTCCTTGATGCGAATGACCCTGCCAATGATACGCCGCTCCAATCGGATACATTTGTATTGGTTGGTAAAAATACTCTTTTGGATATTGATGGCTATGACGACTTTGTATATTTTGATTCCATATTCATAAATCAACTTACGCCAATTCAACAGGAATGGAGAGTGCGTAATACCTCAAAAGGTTTGCTAAATGCCACTTCGCAGTCATTTACATTACTATCGCAGCCAATAGTCGGAAATGAATTTGCAGTAGAGGAAAAAAATTATCCGCTAACATTCTATAATGGAAATGCCGACATATACCATAGTTGGAAATTCTATTATCAGCCAAAGGACACACAAGCCGATTCCAGTTTATTGAAATTGCTTTTCGTTGCAAGTGATGGCGTAACAGATACTGCGAAAGTGAAATTGTATGGTATAGGGGTTTCGCATTCGCTCCATCCCGTTGCTTATACAAATTGCGATGTTCATTTCGGTATGGACGACGAGGTTGGAAGGGCTGTTGATACTATTGATATTGGCAAAGTGCGTGTTGGAAATAGCAAGCGATGCAAGATAACGCTACGCAATGATGGCAACATTGATTACGGCATAAATTCGCAGGCGATATATGATGAAGTGGAAGATATACCGCTCACAGATAAATCGTTCACCCTGCTCACTCCATTTTGTAGCAACAATACAACATTGCATATTTCCGATACAGATACATTAGAGATAGAATTTACGCCAGATAGAAAAGGTGCATTTATTGCTCGCTATGTTATAAATAACAATTTCAAAGAGCGCGGTATTAAATCCAATGATAAACGCGACTACCGCAAAACAATACTCCTGAGTGGAACAGGCGTGATGCCAATACTTGTGCTTGCCACAGATACTATTGACTTTGGTAGCGTTAGTTATGCAAATGCTTCGCAGACCTGTTTATCGCAAAAGGATACGCTTATATCGCTACAAAATGCGGGAAATAGCGAACTCATTATTTCAAGCATTACTACTACCGATGGCTCATTTATCGTTAATCCAACAGAACTACATATTCCCGAAAATTCACAGACACAGATACTTCTTACCTTTGTAGCGACTCCACCGGAGCGTGATGTAACAGGCAAATTACTATTCACTGATAACGCCGGACATACCGATACATTGACGCTACTTGCAAAAACACTTCCACCAATAGAGGCGAAACTTACGTTGCCGAAATTGCATAACAAACCCGGAACACTGTTAGAAGTGCCGGTTATGCTAACACGTAGCACAAATAATGCTGCTGTTGCTGACTATGCTAGTTCATATAGTTTCCTACTTCGCTACAATCGGACCATACTAAATTATGATAACTATATCACTCTTGCTACTGCGAGCGAAGGTTGCTATATATTGGTATCGGACACAACTATCGGGGAATTGCCAATGTTGCAAATACAAGCGTATAGAGAGTATGGAACATTCTATCCAAACGATACGCTGCTCATACTGCAATTCAGAACATATTTGGGAAGTGCCGATAATACTGAGATTGCCGTTCAAAATGCAAAGGTGGGTATCAGCAATGTATGCGATGATTATATGAAATTGGATGTTACAAATGGATTGTATTCTATTGACTCCATCTGCGGATTGCCCTATAAACACTATAACATCAGTGGCATTCCATTTGGTGCCGAGTTAACCAATAACTACGTAAATTCATCCATTGAATTTGCATTCTCCATTCCATATAACGCAAATCTAACTCTGCAAATATGCAATACATTGGGCGAAGTATTGCTTGAAAACCATTATGCTTTGCAAGAAGGACAATCCAATAGAACAATGGATGTATCCAAACTAAACTCCGGTATCTACATCGCACTTATATCTTTTGGATTTGAAACAACACCAATAACATTCATTAAATATTAATTGGTATATCTAAATTAATTGCGAAAAAAATCGTAAGTTTGCATAATATAAGTTTAGTTTAAACTGGATGTTTAATACCATAATTAGATAATTATAAAGTGAAGAATTACCGCAATTTTTGCATCATTGCCCATATAGACCATGGCAAATCTACTCTCGCAGATAGATTACTTGAAACCACAAAAACTCTCACTAAGCGTGAGATGACCAATAACCAAATCCTTGACGATAACCCACTCGAGCAAGAAAGAGGTATCACCATTAAGCTACACGCTATTCAAATGGAACACCTGCACAACAACGAAAAGTATATACTCAATTTGATAGATACTCCCGGACACGTGGATTTCACTTATGAAGTATCGCGTTCTCTCGCTGCTTGCGAAGGAGCATTGTTAATTGTTGATGCTACTCAGGGCATTGAAGCACAGACCATTAGTAATTTGTATCTCGCTCTCGACCACAATTTAGAAATCATTCCCATCATCAATAAAATTGACCTGCCGGCTGCCGTTACTACAATAGATAATGTGAAGAAGCAAGTGATTGACCTACTCGGCTGCAAGGAAGAAGAAATACTGCAAATATCGGCAAAGACCGGTATCGGCATTGACTCTGTGCTTGAAGCCATTGTGGATAGAATTCCTGCACCGAAAGGTAATATTGATAATCCGCTCTCTGCTCTTATTTACGACTCTGTGTATGATGCTTATCGTGGCGTTATTGTATATATTCGCGTGTTTGATGGTATTATGAAAGTGGGGGATACGCTGAAATTTATGCAGACAGATAACATTTATCAAGTGGAAGAAGTTGGCATTATGAAAATGACGCGAGTGCCAACTAACCAACTGAAAGCCGGTGAAGTCGGCTATCTTATTGCAAATGTAAAGAACTTGCAGGACACCAAAGTGGGCGACACAGTTACACATCAAAAGAATCCGTGTGCTGCACCGATTGCTGGCTTTAAGATTGTGAAGCCGATGGTATTCAGTGGCATCTATCCAGCTAATACGGATGATTTTGAAATGTTGCGTGAAGCACTCGGCAGATTGGTATTGAATGACTCTGCCATCACATTTGAACCAGAGACCTCTAGCGCGCTTGGCTTTGGCTTCCGTTGTGGTTTTCTTGGATTGCTTCATATGGAAATTGTGCAAGAGAGATTGGAACGTGAATTTGGACAGAACATTGTTACTACCGTTCCCAGCGTGCAATACAAGGTGATAAAGACAAATGGGCAAGAGATATATATAGAAAATCCGGCTCAACTACCACCGGTCGTTGAAATTGATGAAATACAAGAGCCAATACTTAAAGCGGAAACTATTACGCCGGCTGAGTATGTGGGCAATATAATGAAACTATGTATTGACAAGCGAGGTATAGCGACTAATACTATATATCTATCTGAGGATAGAGTAGATTTGTATTGGGAACTACCACTTTCCGAAATAGTATTTGACTTCTACGATAAACTTAAATCTATTACACGTGGCTATGCTTCGCTCGACTACGAATTTAAGGAATATAGAACGGGAGACCTCGTAAAGTTGGATATACTACTGAATGGTGAGCCGGTGGATGCTCTTTCTGCTATTGTCCATCGCTCTAAGTCATACGAATGGGGAAAAAAACTTTGTAGCAAATTGAAAGAACTATTGCCACAGCAGATGTTCGAAATTGCTATACAAGCAGCCATTGGCTCAAAGGTAATCGCTCGCACGACCGTGAAAGCATTGCGAAAGAATGTGCTTGCTAAATGCTATGGTGGCGATATTTCTCGTAAGCGAAAGTTGTTGGAGAAGCAGAAGGAAGGAAAAAAACGTATGAAGCAAGTTGGCAATATTGAAATACCGCAAGAAGCATTCTTAGCCGTTCTCTCTATAGACGATTAATCTTTCTATTACAATAATATGATACGAAAACTTACTTATGAGGAATTGCTACAGAGAAGAAAAACGATTGATGAATACCAAGCAACAGCGAAGCATCCAATATCCATTATGCTTAACAATATCCGTAGTATGTATAATGTTGGAACGATATTTCGCACTTGCGATTCCGCTGCTGTTAGCGAGTTAATTCTTACCGGATATACGCCATATCCACCACGTATAGAAATTGAAAAGACCGCACTCGGCGCTGTTGATACAGTGAAATGGCAATACGAAAAAGATATTCTAACGGCAATCGCTAAACAAAAAGCAGATGACAAACACATAGTTGCAGTAGAACTTACCAATACCGCAAGAAGTTACAATTCGCTTACTATGAGCGACTTTCCGCTATGCTTAATACTTGGCAATGAACTCGTTGGTATAGATGATGATGTGCTTGCGGAATGCGATGATGCCATTGAAATACCAATGTATGGAGTAAAGCATTCGCTCAATGTAGGGGTTGCGGCTGGCATTGCGATTTACGAAGCAGTGAAAGCCATAGACACAAATCGCTAATTTTTACTTTTCTTTCTTATTTTTGACTACAGACATAAGCGTATCAAATAACGCTCTGTAGCCCTTGCTTGCATAAGTGCTGTATTCATTCCACACTATGCGTATTCTCATATCAACTGCCGGCTTTGTCAGCATTATGAAAGTCAATCTCTTGCCCGGCTCGTTAATCATCGGCATTCTCGCTACTTCCGTATTCATTTTGCTTAGCAGGTAGCAAACGACAGTGCCATCAATTCTACGAACAGTATCCATATCACGCACTTTGCTTTCTCTACTCTGCCGAAAGGAGCGTATATAGCCACTCTCGTCCAATATATATCCGCTTATATATTCCAAATTGCCATCATCATAGCCCCATTCTAATTGGAAGTCCTTGTAATCCGGCGTAATACATTCCGGCGGTATGTATGCTGTCTGGCAACTTATCGCAAGAAGTAAAATTGAAATTAATGCAATCCTATACATTTTCATAAACTTTCCTATATTGTAATGTTGCCTTGATGAAATTGATAAATAGTGGATGTCCTGTTACTGCGCGTGATTTCAATTCTGGATGGAACTGCACTCCAACAAACCACGGATGCTCTTTCAATTCTACTATTTCCACAAGTTTTCCATTTGGCGATGTGCCACTGAAGTTAATTCCATTCTCCTTAAATATATCTATGTAATCATTATTAAACTCATATCTATGTCTATGACGCTCGCTAATCTCCTCTGACTTATAGGCAGCATAAGCCAAAGAATTGCTATCCAATTTACAAGGATATGCACCAAGTCGCATTGTTCCACCTTTCTCTTTTATATCCCTTTGTGTTTCCATTAAATCAATTACAAATTCATTGACAATTCCTTCTTCCTCGCATTCGCGTGTGTGTGCATTTGCAATGCCGCAAACATTGCGTGCGAATTCTATACAAGCGCATTGCATACCAAGACAGATGCCAAAGAATGGTATTTTTTTCTCACGAGCATATTGTGCAGCAAGTATTTTCCCTTCTATGCCGCGATTTCCGAAACCGGGTCCAACAAGGATACCGTGCAGATGCCCAAGTTTTTCGGCAAGACATTCGGAAGTAAGTTCCTCAGAATTAATTAATTCAACTTTTACCTTTGCATTGTTGATTGAGCCGGAATGTATAAATGCTTCGTAAATGCTTTTGTAACTATCCTCATACTTTGTATATTTGCCGATAAGTCCGACTGTTACTTCATTTGCTGGTTTTTTGATGCGATTAACAAAGCGTTGCCATTCGTCCATATCAATGTCATTCAATGGCATATTAAGTTTGCGTAGAACTATTTCGTCAAGGGCGTTCTTTTTGAATAGCAATGGCACTTCATATATAGTATTCTCTGCATCAGCAACCTCTATAACGGCTTCCTCATTAACGTTGCAGAATAGACCGATTTTTTGTCTAATCTCCTTGTTCAATTTCACTTCCGTTCTGCAAAGCAATACATCCGGTCTAATGCCGTATTCCATAAGTGTTCTGACGGAATGTTGCGTTGGCTTTGTCTTTAATTCTTGCGATGAGTGCAAGTATGGAACGTATGTTAAATGTATGTTTAGCACGTCTTGGCTGGATAGTTCATAATTAATTTGTCGCTGGGTTTCAAGGAATGGCATTGATTCAATATCGCCGACAGTTCCACCAATTTCTATCAATATGAAGTCGTATTGTCCTTCGTAGATACGCATTCTACGCTTAATTTCATTTGTAATATGAGGAACTACTTGCACGGTCTTTCCTAAATATGAACCCTTACGCTCCTTTGTTATGACTTCGAAATAGACCTGTCCGGCGGAATGGGTATTGTTCTTATGTAGAGAGTAGGCGAGGAAACGCTCGTAGTGTCCTAAATCCAAGTCGGTTTCAGCACCGTCATCGGTAACAAATACTTCGCCGTGTTGTAGTGGGCTCATTGTTCCCGGGTCTACGTTTAAGTATGGGTCAAACTTCTGTATAGTAACAGAATATCCCCGCTTTTGTAGCAAATAGCCGAGCGATGCTGATGAAATACCCTTACCGAGTGAAGATAAAACTCCGCCGGTAATGAATATGTATTTAGATTTTCCTGTTGCTGATTGAGTAGGTGATTTCATTTTGATAGTATGGTATTGAGATTTTATTTTCTACAAATTATTACTATTATACCGAACTACCAAAATCTATTTTTCCACATTGCCCGAAATAAAGAATTCCTAATCGAAAAAAACATTATCTTTGTATTGTATAATCGTAGCATATAAGGGCAATGAAGGAACAAACTAGTTGGTATTTTTATGATTTTGCGAATTCAGTATTCTCAACTACCGTCATTACTGTATTCCTTGGTCCATACCTTACGCAAATAGCAAACAATGCGGCGGATGCAGATGGCAATGTAGATGTGATATTATTTAAGATTGCGGCTGGCTCGCTGTATCCACTTATTGTGTCCATATCTGTAATATTGCAAGTAGTGATACTTCCGCTGTTGGGGGCTATTGCTGACAATACTAATTACAAGAAGCAATTATTATTTACAACCGCATACATTGGTGCTATTGCAACTATGCTATTGTTCTTTGTGTATGATAGTAATTGGTCGTTGGGTGCATTGCTGTTTATCATTGCCAATATCAATTTCGGTGCTTCGTGTAGCATATATAATTCGTATCTGAATCATATTGCGAGCGAGGTAGATAGAGATGCGGTATCATCCAAAGGATGGGCATTAGGATATATCGGTGGGGGAGTGCTGCTCATCTTAAACTTGCTGTTATACAATAATGCTGGTGCATTGGGAATTACAGATGGAATGGCTATACGCATTTGTCTCGCTTCTGCTGGAGTGTGGTGGGCTATATTCTCACTGATTCCGATGAAATATTTACGCAAAGTAATTCATCCAAACCTAGCGGGTAATACCAAAGTAATAAGTAGCAACTTCGCTTCCATCATCGCTACGATTAAGGATGCTCGCAACTATCCTAACACATTGCTATTCTTACTTGCGTATATGTTATACAACGATGGCGTTCAATCGGTCATCGTGTTAGCATCACAATTTGGTAGTGCGGAGTTGGGCTTGTCGGTAGATGTATTGATAACAGCGATACTCATCGTTCAGTTTGTAGCATTCATCGGCTCGCTCGTGTTCAACCAAGTGGCACGCATACTTGGGTCGTTGCAAGCATTGCTGATTAGCATTGTTGTATGGCTACTTGTGATTCTATTTGCATACTTCTATCTATACACCGAGATGGACTTTTACATTGTCTGCTCTGTTGTAGGAATTGTAATGGGTGGAACCCAAGCCCTTTCGCGTTCTATCTATTCACAACTGATACCGAGCGGTAAAGAGTCAGAATATTTTAGTGTATATGAATTGAGTGAGAAGGGGACGAGTTGGCTCGGACCTTTTATTTTTGCAATGATTTACAACTTCACCCAGTCCTATAGATTGGCGATATTATCGTTGGCTTTATTCTTTATTTTTGGTATTATAGCATTGCTCAAATTTAAGAAAAAAGTGGATTGTGCAAAAAAAAGTGCAAATAATTAACGACAAATTAGATTTTTTGTAAAAGAATAATTATATTATGAACTTAATAGAATGTAAAATATATATTATATAAAAAAATTAGAGGTAAAAATGAAATTTATCAACTCTGTTTTTGGAGTGTTCATACTACTATTAGCACTTGTTGGAACAACTTTGTTTGCGAGCGATATAGTAAAGAACGCTCAAAGCACAACAAATGATATGTTGGTTGCACAAGTGAACACCGACAGATTAGTTTACGGACAAGTGCAAGAACAAAGCGACGGTGGCTCTGGCTCTACTCGTAAAGCAAAAGAAGGCATAGGTGCCGCTGCCAGCCGTAGATTAAAAATAATCAATCTGGGTTCGGCTATCAACTCGTCATCAAAGGACTATGCACCGACCGTTACCGCCGATGGCAAACTCATTTACTTTGTATCTGATAGAGCCGGTAGCAAAGAATTGCCTAATGGAAATAATTCCACGGACTTCTGGGCTTTCAAAAAGCAAAATCCCAAGGATACCATCTTCACCGGTATAGTTCCTTATAACATTGACATTACACCCGATGCAGACCAAACAGGTGTAAATACCGTGCTTAACGAAGGTGTCGCAAGCATCTCACAAGGCGGTCGCTCATTATTCTTTACCGGCTGTAATCGTCCAAATGGATTTGGCGATTGCGACATCTATACTGTAAGATTGGATGGAGATAAATGGCAGAAGCCAATTAATTTGGGCAAGAATATTAATACAGAATATTTTGAATCACAGCCAAGCGTTGCCCCAGGTGGAAAGAGATTATATTTCGCTTCTACTCGTCCAGGTCCTAATAGCAGTGGCGAAAACATAGAAAGCGAAATGGACATCTGGTATTCCGATTGGGATGACGATGCAGATGACTGGAAGCCAGCAAGAAATCTTGAGGCAATTAATACCAAAGGCAAAGATTGCTCACCATATATTTGTGCTGATGGCAAGTCGCTCATATTCTCATCTGACCGCTCCGGTGGATACGGTGGATTGGATTTCTATGTGACCTATTATAACAATGCTACAAATTCTTGGTCTGCACCAGAGAACCTCGGCAAACCACTTAACACAAGTGGCGATGACCAGTTCATTACTCTAAATGCTGACTTGGACGTTATCTACTTCTCATCCACTCGCTCAGATATAAGTGGAAATCAAGGCGAATTAGATTTGTATATGGGTTGGGTGCCTTTTCATCCGAGAACTTCGCTCATTACAGGTAATGTAGTAGATGATTGTTCTGGTGATTTGGTTGATGCAGAAGTTTCCATCACCAATAAAACTACCGGCAAGAAAGTAGATAACATATATGATACAAAAACTCAATCGTTCAGTTACACTGTAACTTTTGCTGATTTTGGTGATGCCGAAGAAGCAACCTTTGAGATTACAAGTATTCACCCAAAATTTGGCAACAAAACTGTTACCGAAAAAGTGAAACATTATCCCGATACAGATGATGAGGAACTGGCAAAGAAAAATGCAGATACACATAAAATTCGTATTCCAATTGGCGATAGACCTTCACTTGTCCCAGTTATCGCAGAGTCCGAGTATGTTGCAAAGTCAAAAGGAAGAAATCCCAAAATCGCTAATTTTAGAGGACTTGTAATGGAAGAGATATTGAACTGGAGTTTGTATCCGCTTCTTACTTACGTTTTCTTTGACGAAGGTTCGGCAGTATTACCATCACGCTACCAATTATTCAAATCACCGGACGCGACAAGAGTTTTCACTGACTCTACAATTTCCGGCGGAACACTTAGCAAATACTATCACATATTAAATATATTTGGCTTTAGATTGAATACAAATCCAAACGAAAAGCTTGAAATTGTTGGGTGTAATGATGGGGTTACCGCTGCTGAGAAGACACCGGGTTTGTCAAAATCAAGAGCCGATGTGGTATTCAATTATTTGAGGGATGTTTGGAACATTGCACCAGAGCGAATGAAGGTAACTGCAAGAGACCAGCCCGCAAATCCTTCAAATAAAACGGATTCACTTGGAAAACTTGAGAATAGACGTGTTGAACTAATCTGCTCTGAATGGGAAGTGTTTAAGCCAATATTTGACAAGGATGTATCTAAACTTCCTCAGCCAGATGAAATGCAATTCCAACTCTCCAATGGTATTGAAGATGCTATTGTTGCAAGCCGCAAAATCGTTATCAAACACGGCGACGCTGAATGGCTAACTATAACAAACATAGGCACTAACAAAGCAACTTGTGATTGGGATTGGACTAATAAAGACGGTGAATATCCTACTGACAATGTTTCATATACC
This sequence comes from Ignavibacteria bacterium, assembly GCA_031261605.1. Classification (GTDB taxonomy): domain Bacteria; phylum Bacteroidota; class Ignavibacteria; order Kapaibacteriales; family UBA2268; genus WRLB01. The sequence continues at coordinate 43,843 of JAISJI010000065.1, forward strand.
GCACAACTCTTCGTAACTACTAAGTCCGGTGCTGTCTGCACCTCTGACCCTATTGAAATACCTGTTTTACAAGTATCTACACAAGAGCGTATCATCGCTACTGGTGAAGGTAAGACAAAGGAAGATTATAGTTTAATCCTTTTCCCGTTTAATAGTGCCGATGCAGGTCCCGTAAATGAACGAGTTATGAGAGATTATGTGTATGGACGTGTATTCCCAACTACTGATATATTGGTGACCGGTCATACAGACATCGTTGGTTTATTTGATTACAACGTTAAATTGTCCGAAAGACGCGCAACAACAGTGAAGAATGGTATTCAAAAACAATCCGGTGGCAAGTTTAAGTCAATGCTTGTAAAAGGTGTTGGACCAGAAACCCCATTGTATCCAAATGACTTACCAGAAGGACGCTTCTATAATAGAACAGTGCATGTTCAAATGGAATCTACTATCACTTCCGAATAAAGATTGCAGGACGGAATTGAAATATAAAAAGGCGACTCAAATAAATGGGTCGCCTTTTTTATATGTTCTCTTTTATGTCCGATAACTATTTATTATGCAATACTTTATCGGCTTCTATAACCGCTTTTACTTTGTCGGCATCGCCTTGCTTACCTCGTTTAACGTAAGCATTGTAAAGGAGAGTTCCAAATTCTGAACGAATTCTATCACGCTCATTCAAATCCATAACTTGATACCATGCTCGCTGATTGTAATACGTAACTAGTTTGTTTATAACGCGTTGCGGGTTTTTGGCTGTATCTAAATAAGCACTGCGCAGAGCATCATCCAATATCTTTTGCACATTGCGGACAGGTTGTGCCGTTTCTATTTCATCATCAAATCGCTTCTTGTTAAAGCGTTCAATTTTATTGACTAATTGCGGAACTGTGTTTTCATTATTGAAGTCGTAAATTTTGTATTTTATGTTCACATTTGGCTTAACTTGCACTCTAATTACATCAGGTGATTTTGGAAAGCCAACTTTATCTAACTTATCAATAATATCGAGCGCTACATCATTCGTCAAATTCGTCTCAACCAATAGGAGACCGGCGCGAGCCAGCACTCCACCCAGTGTTCCTGTAAATTTATTGAAATGTCCGAGCAACGCTTGCCGAATAAATTGTCCTTGCGTATAGCAGCGCTGGTAGTCATCTCCACCAAGTCCCTTGCGATTTCGCAACACTTGCAGCGTATTTTTTGGGTCTTTGAAGCCAAGAAATTCTATGATTCCCATTGCTTGCGAAAATCCAAATTCTACCCAATAATCAATTTTATTTACGCCAGCAATTCGGCATAACTCCTTGTGATACGCACTTCTACCTTTATTGGAACGGCATATCGTCAGTTTGTTCAAATTAGTTGAATCTTCGTAGCCCAAATCGCAATAAGTATCACGCGGAATTGAAGTTATGAGTATTTCACCGGTCTCGGTGAAGACAGAAATGACGTGATTAGCATCTGCAAGATGAGAATTGCGTCCGACTCTGCCATCAAGACCGGTAACGGAAATATTGATACGCTTACCTGTATATTGGCTATTTTTATCATTGCTATCTTCAGTATATTGAATGGGTTGCAGTTCTAAATTGGCATCTAAATTATTGCTATCAGTATCAGCGGAAGTTATTGCTTCGGTAGGTGGTTCTGGCGTAGTATCAACATTTTTGTTGGTATCTATTTGCGATGTAGTGGTGTCAATACTAGCTGCTGTATTGTCAGATTTGCTTGTGCAAAATATCGTAATCATTGACAAAGTTAGCAATAGAACGATAAAAAAGAGAAGCATTCTATCTTTTTGGGGATTTCTATTTTGTTCTTCCATAATTTTCATATTTATAAAACTTCAAATATACGAAAAAAATATGTCTATTTATGCGTGAAGTTTTGCACTATCCCTATTTGCTCTCAAATGTATACAAATAAAAACTATTGAATAAGAGCATTCGTTTAATTTGTTACATTAAATCCAATCCTTACTTCTGCTCGTTTTAGTATTTTGATAACGACATCAGGTCATATCCAACTAAACAAAAAGCGACGGATAAATGTATTGTATTCTTCTTCGGAATATAGTGGCTTGATTTTTACAACTATTTGCTGCTTAAACTTCTTTGTATACTGCTTTTTAGGAATGAACCTATTGTGTCATCATCACTCGCCCACTCAAGGAATTTAGCGATATTTAGAATTTGCGGGATAAGTTTGTTATTTATTACTGACTCTTGTGGGGGCTTTGGCGGCACATATTTACTAATTACCTCATAGATGCTCCCAACAATCTTAATACCAGATTGTCATTCATCTATAACAAAATTTATTTCACTATTAATTAGTTTTCCATTACTTCGTTTTACAATGAAGCATTTCTTTTTGATTGCACCAAACACAAAGTTTGTCAACATCATACTTGATAATTAGCACGCTATTCAGTGCAATGTTGTATTTTTTATATATGATAGGAGATACAATTTGCGACATAATCGGTCTGACTTCACAAAACGTTCCAAAAGCCCAGTTAAGCAACATTGGCATCAACGTAGCCCCGCACTTCTCCACTATCACTTAGAACGTATTGCCGAGCAGATCCAATTTGTGTCTTATGGCTCATTCCAGCAAATGGCACGTCTGCTTCATAAATTGTGTTAGAGTAGCCATCAGTTTCTTCTTATTGCTCTTTACTGCTTCATCTATCTTATTGCTTAAATCATCGGCGACACCGGAATTTTGAAATAATAATGAGAAATCATAAATTACATTTCCATTATCATCTATTTGCAGATTACTTAAAGCAAGATATTTGCGACCTTTTTCAATAAGATAATTCTCTATGATTGCACGTTCAGCATGGGTTTCTTGGATTAGTTGCCCAACAGTGATAATACCTTTATTCTTTTTCAAAAGCAACCAAAATTGTTTATCAAACTGCTCATTAAATTGCTTCTGTTCAAATTCTTTAATCAGTTTACTTCTATATTTCAGTATATAGATACCGATGAAAACACCAGCAATAGCCCCCAGAAACATAAATAAATATGCTGCAACACTATATTCATTTTTATCATCCAATATAAAAATAAAAATAACATCTAAACACAAAAAAGACACAACAAAGAGAATCATTGCATAGCCCTTTATTTCATTCAGATCAAGCGCCAGTAATATCAATATATCTATCAAAGAATAGTTTAAATTCATCTAATACATTTTCACGGATTTGAGCGAAATTAGAATGTTCTTCAAACCGAGAAATTGGTGGTAATACATCTGTCATTCTAGTTCCAGTGGTCTGCACATAACCATCGCGAAAGGCATTTTTAATAA
>JAISJI010000043.1 GCA_031261605.1 Ignavibacteria bacterium
TCTTGTCTTGTCTTGTCTTGTCTTGTCTTGTCTTGTCTTGTCTTGTCTTGTCTTGTCTTGTCTTGTCTTGTCTTGTCTTGTCTTGTCTTGTCTTGTCTTGTCTTGTCTTGTCTTGTCTAGGGAATGAGCGTCTTGCCGCTAGCATTATTTCATTTATTTGATTATGTAGCAACGGCTCACCACCATATATAATCATTTCACGTATAGTTCCATCAGATAGAGCAGACAATCTATTGAAATCTTTTTGTAAAGCATTAGCATCTGTGAAACCGGGCTCTGCAACTGGACAAAAAGTAGAGCAACTTCTGCAATTTAGATTGCAATGAGCCGTGATGGGAACATACAACTGCAATAGGTCAATAGTCCTAAAACGCAACCACTTTGTTGCCTTCATACCCATAATATACAGATACTTATATAGTTTGGAGTTCTCAGGTATAAATGTTTTTATCGCATCATTCACACCATTTACTAGGTGCGTGTTAAATTTTATTTTCATTATCAAAAAGGAATTATTGTAGGAATGGCTGCATAAATGTAATAAGTCCGTTGACAGATGAGGACATCATACCAAGAATATAATGTGGCTGTATTCCAAGGAATATAATGATTACAGCGAGCGGAATAAGGGCTAACTTCTCCACACCATTCACATCGTCGGTCTTGTAAATTTTATGAGTTGGGTCCCAAGGACCTTCCCATTTTGGATTAAGTTGCCCGAAGAACACTCTTTGCAGAGCCCAAAGCATATAAGCAGCGCCGATGATGATACCACTTGCTCCGATTATAGTAAGCACAGGGAATGCGTTAAATCCACCAACGAAGCATAGGACTTCGCTCACGAAGCCACTCATACCCGGAAGTCCAATAGCAGCAAAGAAAGCAATAGTCATCAATGCAGTGTATATAGGCATTTTATTGGCTAATCCACCAAAGGCATCAAGTGAACGAGTATGCGCTCTATCGTAAATAACGCCTACAATAAGGAAGAGCATTGATGTAATCGTTCCGTGATTAAACATTTGGAATATTGCACCGGATACACCTTGCGGATTAAGTGCTGCAACACCAAGCACTACATAACCCATATGCGAGATAGATGAGTATGCAATCATCTTCTTCATATCCATCGCACCAATTTTATGTTGTCCTAATGCACAGAGACCGCCATATACAATGCCGATAACGCCGATTAGAGCAATCCACCATTGGAAGTATCCAAAAGCATCGGGGAATATAGGCCAGCAGATACGTAACATACCATATACGCCCATCTTCAACAGCACACCAGCAAGTATTACAGATATAGGTGTTGGTGCTTCTACGTGTGCATCTGGTAGCCAAGTATGGAATGGGAAAGTAGGAACTTTTATCGCAAATCCCACAAACAAGCCGGCAAATGCAAGATAACGCCAAGTAGTGTTAAGTCCGGAGAATATTGAGTCCGGTTTAAACAACTCAGCGTGTGTCAATTCTATTAAGTTAAATGTTCCGGTGCTTAGATACAATCCAATCATTACTAATAGGATAAATACAGAGCCGAAGAAGGTATATATGAAGAACTTAATTGCAGCGTATTCTCTTCGAGGACCGCCCCATATTCCGATTAAGAAATACATCGGGAGCAGCATTATTTCCCAGAACACAAAGAATAGGAAAAAGTCCAATGCACAGAACAAGCCAATCATTCCTAAGTCGAGGAGTAGATACATTGCGAAGTATCCCTTTTGGGCTTTCTTAATGTTCCAACTTGCGAAAGTTGCAACGAAGCAAACGATAGCGGTAAGCATTATCATAGGTGCTGAGATGCCATCAATACCCATAAAATATTCTATATGCAAATCGCCAATCAATGGGAGACCTGTTAAGTCAATCCATCTCACTTTTTCTACAAATTGCATTGTAGCTTCGTCTGTAACACCGGGCATAGACCAATCGAAGCCGGCATAAATGGCGATGGCTATCAGTAATTGAATGAATGTTAGTGCTACTGTTATACCGCGATAGCAGTTAATTGATTTCTTATTATTGGCTTCATCTTTTCCTTTTGGAATTAAGCAAATTGCGAGTATTCCGAGTATTGGAAGGAAAGTAATTAATGATAATGGACCTAATCCTAAAAAAGTAAACATAGGTTATTAATGTTTTAATGAACAATTTGTGATTTTAATTATTTCAAATATAACTATAAAATGATAAATAATCAAAACTTTTATTTAACATTGGAGTATATGAGTGCGTAATGTTAATAAATTTATAGTAAATAGCTTACCAGATAGCACTTCACCGACGCCCGTTATTATCTTAATTACCTCATTTGCTTCTAAACTACCTATCACCCCGGGAAGGACTCCGAACAGACCGTATACCTTGGCTTGAGTGGATGCTTTTGGAAATAAATCGCTGTATCTGCCGCCACCATTATAATTGAATACCGATACTTGCCCTGTATATTCGCATACAGCCCCATATACATACGGTTTAGCGAGTTTAGCACAAGTAGCGTCTATTAAGTATCTGGCATCGGCATTGTCCGTTCCGTCTACTATCACATCGTAGCGTCCTATTATTTCTTCTGCATTGGCTTCTGTTAGACGCGTATCGTAAGTATCAATTTGCACATTTGAATTCAATGAACGCAGATGTTCTGCTGCTGTGAATGTCTTGCTCTGTCCTATTTCCCTTTCGGAATACACTACTTGTCTATGTAAATTAGATTCGTCTACCGTATCACCATCTACAATTCCAATACGACCTACGCCGCAACCGGTAAGATAGAGCGAAATTGGAGAGCCCAATCCGCCAACACCAACTATAAGCACAGATGCTTGTTGCAACTTCTCTTGTCCGGCTTCACCAATATCTGAGAGCATAATTTGGCGTGAGTATCTATTCATTACTTCTTCCTCCTTTCGTCATCTAATGTATATTTTGCGTAGGAAGGAGCAAGGCGTTGGCTTTTGTAATACTGCACCGATACCGCTTCCTTCTCTAAGAATGCACCAAGCCAGAATGGTAAATTTTTGCGGTCTTCCAATAAATACAAGCGTAAAAGAGTTGTATATGGATACTCCCCCATTATGATGTATGATTGATGCGGTGGCTTGGATGCCGGTATATATTTATTGGTGCTATCTTTGTATCCAACTCGCAGTATCTTAAAGAACTTTCCTTGCACTTGCGACAAATAGCAAATGCCAATAGAATTGGGATGTTCTTTTACGTAATCCAGCACAGAGTCACTTGTTCCAAGTAGATGTAGCGAATGTGTAGCGGGTGTTCTATTGCATACTAAATTTAGGAAATTGCCATATTCCGAACTATTTTGTTCTGCAATCACGAATTCCGGTTCATTCTTATATATATCGCCGCTAGAATGCTTATTCCAGTCGCGTGACTTAAAATCATACTTAACGACATCCACAAATTTTTTCTTTTGAGTAAATACCTGCTCCAATATATCCGTATTAATTGTATCCAAAGGGAAATCTGCTTGTGTAAAGAAGACGATGCCATCGTTAGCGATGTCCATTTGGTAATATGATTTAATATTGTATTGTGTCATCAGCGAATCTTCGTCTGCTAAATAATCTCTGCCGACAATGGATACCCGTGTCCTACCACCGAGCAGTTGTGCTACTGCGTTGCGGGCATTCACATAATTCACAATCAGCGTTACCTTACTATTTCGCTCGTTATACATAGCAAATACAGAGTCAAGAGCGAATTTATAGGACTCATCTACAAACACCTCAACCGTGCCGCTATCCATTGTTTCAGTGGATAGCGGACGTTTCGGTGAATTATCTCCGCAACTTGCGAGCAAAATTGTAGAGCAAATGGTCAGTATTAACAGTGTATATTTCATAATTTATTCTTAGTAATAAGTTCATATAACAGCAACTTACAAGTCACCAATATTTTCCAAAATCAGCACTACAATAGCGAAAATATTGCGATAAGAGAATTATTTCAATATCACACTTTCGAGCAAATTCTCGTTACCAATCTGAATTCTCAATACGTATAAACCAGCCGGTAAGCCGGTGGTAGCAAGGTTTTTCGTGTGATAGCCACTTTCCAAAATGCCATCAAATGCTTTTACTAATTCGCGTCCCAAAATATCACATAGCGTTATGCGAACATTTGCCATTTCCTTCACATTGAAACCCGCATATAGCGTGCCATTCGAAGGATTTGGATACACTTCTAAGCGTCTATTTAAATCTGATTCAATTCCTGTTTTGTCTCTAAATATCGCTTGAATATTCATATTTCTGGTTACTAAGAAATCCAAAGTTGGAAATTGGGATAGTGTATCGTTTCCGGAAACCCACATAGCGAAATCGTATAGGTCTGTATTTACTGGGCTTGCCGTCATTATTGCGTGATAATTATACACATACAAACCGGAGGTTGTGCCAGAAACATTACCCATAAAAGTCGGCGATGGAGTAACAAAAATAACGAATGTCTTCTCCGTAAAGTTGGCGATAAAAGTTGTATCTTTCGTAACTACAATGGTGAAATTGGGGTCTGTAGAGGCAACATTTCCATTCTTTGTCGTCCAATTTACGAATTGGTAGCCAGTTGGAGCAGTCGCTGTGATAGATGCTTGTTGGTTCAAATCATAAGCGCCAGCACCAGTCACAGTGCCGACTCCAGCAGGATAGCGTTCCAAAGTTACGATGTATTTTTTGCCAGAAAGTGTATCAACAAAGTTTGCGTAAAGTGTGGAATCCCGATTCAATAGTATCGTAAAACTTTCGTTCGAATTAATTACTTCGCCATCTGTTGCGGTCCAATTCACAAAACGATAGCCAACGGCAGGAGTAGCGGTAACTTTAATCGCTGAATTGATGGGATATTTACCGGATGTAACAGCATTTCCACCAGCAGTTGGAATAGGTATAAGTGTCAAATTTACGCTATCAGTAGTTGCATCAATTTCCTCGAAATAGCCAGTTAATGTTGTGTTGCGGTTGATTTGAATAACATCAGATGCAGCCGTTGAGTAGATGTAGCCAATATTGTCATACCAATGTGAGAACCTGTAACCCGCATTTGGCACGGCTTCGAGCGTTGCAATGTCTCCACACATATATTCATTTGACCAAGTTGTTCCACCATTTACAGTTCCACCAATCGCCGGTTCTGCTGATAAATATAAGGTAAATGGCTCTGTGACAAAATGTGCAGCGATAGTTAAATTGCCAGTCATAGTAATCAATTCGTTCGGATTTTTTGAAATCGTATCGCCGGTTAGTTCATTAATCCAGCATACAAATTCCCAGCACTCGTTAGCAACGGCACGTATAGATGCTTGCGAACCACAAGCGTAAAAGCCCGTTCCATAAGCAGTTCCGCCGTTTAGCGGACTTGCATTTACTGTCAAATAAAATGTGTCTTGCTGGTAATTTGCGATAATGGTTTGGTCTTTTGAAATTGTAACGGTAGTCGTTGGATTAGTTGAAATCACTGCATTTGTTGCACTATCCGTCCAATTTACGAAATGGTAACAGGGTGCCGATGCAGCAGAAATTGTAGTAGTTGTTCCGCAAGCATAGCGACCGGAACCGGTAGGTATAGGTGATGTTAGCGGGTTTTGTCGTAATCGTAAATTGAAGGAATCTTGTGCAAAAACAGCAATCCAAACGGTATCGCTATGCACAACAATTGTATCATTTGCATTTATGGATTTCGTATTTCCCTGCGAATCTGTCCATTTGACAAAATGATAGCATTCCTTTGGAGTCGCACCAACAGCGGCTTTCGAGCCATCCGGATAGCGACCAGTTCCTGTCGTAGTTCCGAAAGTTGTATCGGCAGTTTCGGTGGTAACGTTGAAAGTGTCAATTGGAGCGGAGTTGCAGTCGTTATTGATTTCGAGAATAGTAATTGGGATATATTTTTTGTAAATTCCAATAGAAGCGATAAGTGTGTCTTGTCCAAGTGTTACAAGGGTTACATCGCCATTTGCCCCAATATTAACTCTGTTGTTTTTTGCAATCCAAGTGACGCCATTCGCTACCGAGACCTTGAAACAATGGCGAACGCTATCGTATCTATCAAACTCTGTTGTTGTGGTATAACGCAGAAATACTGGACTTGCACCGACATAATGAATAGCATCTGAGCCCAGACGTGGATACAAACTATCTGCATATATCCAGTTTGTGCTGCCGAGTCCGAATGGAGTGAATGGTTGTGCGAAAGTTGCTGCATACGTGATGCATAGTAGGATTAAAATAATGATTTTTTTCATTGTGATTCTCCGATTAAATAATATTAATGATTTTTATTAATGGAGCAATATACTAATATTTTTTGTATTTATTATCAAAGAGTTTTCCAAAATAAAAATAATTCCCCTTCCTTGCGAGAGGAGGAATTATTTTGTGTGTTATCGTTCATAATTTTAATTCACCACCACCTTCTCTACCTTCACCTCTCCACCGATTTGTATCCGCAAGTAATACACTCCTTTAGCGAGTTCTTGTGTAGAAAATGTGATTTGTAAGGGCGAATAATCATCCGCCTCTGTGAATGCGTTGTATATCTGTTTAATCTCTCTGCCAAGCATATCGTTGAGGGAGATATGGACTTGGCTTGCCTGTTGTAGTTCTAATGTAATCGTTGTGTTGTCTGTTGCTGGATTTGGATAGAGCATAGATGATAAAAGCATCGTTGGCTCGTGGATTCCATCAAAATTAGATGTCTTACATATTTGATAAACATTATTATTGGCTTGTTTGGAACTTAATAACAAATAATAATTACCATTATAAAAGAAATTACTTGTTATACCTTCATAATTAGGTAAATCGGATATTGTATCAATATTTTTTATAATTCCATCCGATGACATAGTAACTATAAATATTTCGCGTGCTTGATTATATGCCAAACAATAATAATCGCCAAAGGTGTTCTTGTTTAAACTATTTAATATCAAGCCATAATCTTTTGAAAGATGTATTGACTTGTAATTTGATACTACGTCAAGTTCATAATTATACTCAACCAAAGCGTAATCATTGAAGTTATATTCCTCTCCAACAATATCATCACGCCCATCAAAATAACGCTCATTAAATAATCCGTATAAAGTGTTATCATTTACTGATTGTTGTAAATAAGTGCGGGGATTTCCACAAAAACTTGAATCAGTTTTTAATAACACAGATTGAGGTATTTCTCCGTCAAAGTTTGTTTTAATAATTGCTGAAATTGAAGATGAACGTTGGTTAATCATAACACCATTGTTTTTGTATTTTGTTTCTATCGCACCTGCTCCAACATATACAGCACTATCACCCATAAACATATTTGCGTTACCTGATGGGTAAAAATTATAACGATAATATGTTGTATCATCTATTGAAACTTGTTTATAATAACGATTTACAAAGCCAGAATCTCCAATTATACGCCCATCTAAATCGTGTTTGAAAAAAATCATTGGACTTGCTTCGGCTACTCTCGTCATACAAGTAAAATACATATCACCTGTATAAATTGCTGGATAAAGACAATCTTGTGTTATTGTGTTAAATCCTGTTTTTGAATGCACAGTATCTTTATACTCTATGAATGAATGAATAAGTGATTGTCGGAATTGGTTCAAGCGTGTATTTCTGCGTCATAAATTTACTCTTAACATACGCATATTCCCCCCAAGAAGGCATCTCGTAATAATCTGGTTTATTTGAAATAATAATAACTTCATTGTTATCAATACGCATTAATGATGGCATTATTGTCGCATTAGTATCACCATCTCTATATTGTATTTCAAATAATTTATTGTAATTATCATTTACATCTAAAACTGTTGCATAATATCCATAACCAATTATATCATAATTAGTTGTAGGATAAGGAATAGGCATAAGGAATTGTATTCTATCGTCTTGTATATTGAACTGTTGCACCATATACCCACTATTTTGAACGTTAAATACCATTTGTTCACCACATTTATCTGCTTTTATTTGTTTAGCGGATAAAGGGAAGGTTGTTGCTGTTAATAAAATTGCTCCAACTACTACGACAGCAATAATCGCCACTAATAATTTAAGTGTTTTCATTTAGATTTCTCCGAATATGTGACTATAAGATTTGCGTAAATATAGTAAATTTTGCTAAATATTCAGCAATAATGATTATATTTGTATAAAATATTTATATAATTGATTAATTTAAACTATTATGGCGAAACAAAATAAAACAAAACAAACTAACAATGATGATTTGGCTGCAAGCAAGGCGCTACTCTACCATTCGGAAGGTAAACCGGGTAAAATAGAGGTAATTCCTACTAAGCCCTACAGCACACAAGCTGACCTATCATTAGCATATTCTCCGGGTGTGGCTGTCCCCTGTTTGGAGATTGAAAAAGACCAAGACACTGCCTACGACTACACAGCAAAAGGCAATTTGGTCGCAGTTATTTCAAATGGAACAGCTGTCTTAGGACTTGGCGACATCGGTGCATTAGCCGGTAAGCCGGTGATGGAAGGCAAGGGCTTGCTGTTCAAAATATTTGCTGGCATTGATGTCTTTGACATTGAAGTAAATGAGAAAGACCCCGAGAAGTTCATCCAAGCAGTCAAAGCGATTGCTCCTACTTTTGGTGGCATTAATTTGGAGGATATTAAAGCGCCAGAGTGCTTTGAGATTGAACGCAGATTGAAGACCGAATTGGATATTCCAATTATGCACGATGACCAACACGGCACGGCTATCATCTCTGCTGCGGGCTTGCTAAATGCCTTAGATTTAACGAAAAGGAAAATAGAAAATGTGAAACTAGTGGTGAATGGTGCTGGAGCATCCGGTAGTTCCTGCACGCGCTTATATATGGCATTGGGAGTAAAGAAAGAGAACATTACGATGTGCGATAGCAAGGGTGTCATTTCTGTTCGCCGCACTGATTTGAATGAAGAGAAGAAATTCTTCGCAACTAAAAGAGATGTCAATACTTTAGCGGAAGCCATTGTTGGTGCAGATGTCTTTTTGGGTCTATCTGTTGCCGATGTCCTAACAGAAGAAATGGTTAAGAGTATGAATCCAAATCCGATTGTATTTGCATTAGCGAATCCAAATCCGGAGATTACATACGAGAAGGCAATGGCAGCACGTCCAGACATTATTTTTGCAACTGGTCGTTCTGATTATCCGAATCAAGTGAATAATGTATTGGGCTTCCCATATATTTTCCGCGGTGCATTAGATGTTCGCGCAACTTCTATCAATGAAGAAATGAAGTTGGCGGCAGTTAAAGCCATTGCTTCATTGGCTAAAGAGCCGGTTCCAGATGCAGTGAATGCGGCTTATGGTTTAAGCGTTCTATCATTCGGACCGGAATATATAATTCCTAAGCCAATGGACCCACGCTTGCTAACTCATGTATCGTCTGCAGTAGCAAAGGCAGCAATAGATTCTGGCGTTGCTCGCAGACCAATAACTGATTGGAAGGACTATGGAAACCATTTGCAAGACCGTATGGGTTACGGCAATAAACTGCTTCGCGACTTTACAGATATGGCAATTGCAAATCCAAAGCGTGTAGTATTCGCCGAAGGTGGACATCCAAATATGCTAAAAGCAGCGGCACAAGCAAGAGATGAAGGCATTTGCATTCCAATATTGCTTGGCAATGATGAGCGTATTGAAAAAATAGCTACAGAACTGCACATAGATTTGAAAGGCATTGAAATTGTTAATCTTAGACACGACAACGAGATGGAACGCCGTAGACGTTATGCAAAAATTCTTTGTGATAACCGTGAGCGTGAAGGTGCTACTTTTGATGAATACGTTGATAAGATGTTCGAGCGTAACTACTTCGGTATGATGATGGTAGAAACCGGCGATGCAGATGCTTTTATTACAGGCGTCTATACAAAATATTCCAATACAATAAAAGTGGCAAAAGAGGTAATTGGCATCCGCGATGGATACAAAACTTTCGCTGCTGTCCATATTATGAACGGCAAAAAAGGAATGCTGTTTATAAGCGATACATTGATTAATCGTCAACTTACACCGAATACAAATGTTCTTTTGGAGGTTACTAAATTGACTGTCGAAGCGGTTACATTCTTTGCGAAAGAGCCAATAGTTGCAGTATTATCGCATTCCAATTTTGGTGCAGATACAGAAGGAACTCCTGCATTAGTGCATGAAGTCGTAGATGTAATGCAGAAGGAATTTCCGAATTTAGCTATAGATGGCGAGATGCAGGCGAATTTTGCATTAAATAAAGAATTACGCGACCTCAAATATCCATTTAGTCGCTTGAAAGGTAAGGATGTAAATACTATCGTTTTCCCAACACTGACATCGGCAAACATTGCTCAGAAGTTGTTGCAGGAGATGGGTGGTGGCGAAATGATTGGTCCAATTCAGGTAGGATTGAAAAAACCAATTCACTTCACCGATATTGAAAGTTCTGTCCGAGATATAGTGAATATCACACGCTTCGCGGTAGTGGATGCTATTGTACACGAGAGCATTAAAAAACAAAAAAAGAAATAATCGCATATAAAAGAACAAAAAGGCAGCCAACAAAAAATTGACTGCCTTTTTTATTTATGTATCTCGCTCTACTGCTGGGTAGGAATAGGGTCAAATCTGAGTTTGCATTTATTACAATATATGATAAGCGGAGAACCAGGACCACCTTCGTTACACTTCCATAATTTTGTCTTACAAACTGGGCATTTTTCTTCCAATATGCTCTCCCTTCTTGATATAGTGTTATTAATAACAACTCCTTTATATAGAGTGTCACCTATCATAATGGTCGTAGAAGTAACTGGTTGAGTTGGTATGTCAAGATATGGCGTTTCGGTATAAGTATCTTCGTCTATATATACAGTGTCTGGCGTATATGTTATGTTTCCGCTGCAACAATCAGCATCACCATATATAACGTGGACATCTTTTGATAAGCCCATATTATGTATATAATCAGATGAAATTTTCGTTCCACTAACATTAAGCACCTTTAGATTCTTCAGGTTTTTTATAGCGTAATCAATATATTGTAAGTTAGGATTACAAGAAATATCCAAATATTCCAAACATTTCAAATCTCCGATATAAAACTCTATTCTTCTAATATCGTTTCCCGATAGGTTTAATTTATGCAAATTTTTGAGATTGCTAAAATTAGGCCATTCTTTAAGTTTATTATTGGAAACATCTAATTCTTCCAGAAATTGTAGTTGATTAATCCTGCTATGTAAGTTCTTAAAATCATTATTAGAGATATTAAGTGTGTGAATTACATTGCTGGAGTAATTGTGAAAATTAGCAAAGTTGCCATCGGAATAATCTAATGGAACAAAAGTATTATCTCTAATATGTTTATTACAACCGCAATCCACAAAACCATAATTTGATGATACATTAGCAGCGTTTATCGTTCCATAATCTACTTTGTTATAATTATCATTCATAGATTTATGAAAGTCATCCAGATAGTTTTTCAGAACGACGTGGCTACCATCAGTTGGTCTGGTAACAGTTATGTTGTATAAACTATCGGCTTCTCTAAAACATATTGAAGCCATTTGGAGGTTATTTTGCTCTAAATACCATCGCCCCAATCGTGCAGTCGCAGCAGCATACCAATATCTTTCATTGGGGTTGTTTAGATTTGTTAGAATTTTTCTTGCTTCTAATATATAATTCACAGCAGTTCTATAATCTTTTTGGTGAAGATATTCGTCTCCAAGATTAACGAAACGAGCTGCTTTGTCTGCTGCAGAGATAGATAATTTATTAGAAGTTTTTGCCTTATTATAGCCCCTACCTTTCTGTTGAGCAAATGCCGGCGATAGAATAAGTAATGACAAGAGTAAAAGAATGAATTTTGATTTCATAAGATACCTCCTATTGAATTTTATTGTTTGTTAAAAAAAATCTTAAGCCAACACTAAAGCTCCCCATATCCAACCAAGAGTTGTCTATTTTTATGCTACCAGCATCGGAATACATATTATTTTCGTTTGTTTTTATAAACGAATAGGATGCGTATAGTCCAAATGGAAGCTTTGTGAAATAGTCAAGTCCTATCTCTAATTCCAACCTACCTATCCAATTTCTCCATAAAGTATATGGAGAATCAACATTTGGAGCAGCAATATCAGACAGCCACATCCAATAGTAGCCCACTCCGGCTTTTATCGCTATATCATTGTCTCGGCTCCAGAGCCAACGTGAAATCGGCAATTTCAAACTAGCAATGCCAGACAGAAAGTCCGTTTTATGTTCTTTTTTGTCGTAAGTTATAGTGGAATTGGTATAATCCAATCTGAACTCAAAATATTTGTTGTATTTGAATCGTTCGGGCAAGTAGAAGAATAATCCTGCGGATAGATTATAAGGTGAAGGCGATGAAAGTTCGTCATAGTTGAGATTGTAGGCAGAGATACCGGCACTTATTCCAATAATAGGTGCATAGGAACAATGATTTGAAGTGCCAAGTGCAGCGGTATGTTCTTCCTCTAATTTAACAAGGGTATCATAAAAATCCTTTGCCCAATCGGCATAAACTTGAAAAAATTGCTTT
Source organism: Ignavibacteria bacterium (assembly GCA_031261605.1). Lineage (GTDB taxonomy): Bacteria > Bacteroidota > Ignavibacteria > Kapaibacteriales > UBA2268 > WRLB01. Next base: position 12,584 of record JAISJI010000043.1, read on the forward strand.
GGACTTGCAAGAAAAGTGTCATCATCGGTCGGCTCAAGCATACCACTCGTAAATTGAGGATTTAACCGCATAATGCTTTTCTCATAGAATGTACACCAACCGTAGTAGTTGGTTAGCAAGAGGTCCCGCAATTCTTTTACTTTATCAGGGCTACTGATACTCCTATCGTTTACTATTCTGTCAATTTCTCTTGAATCATCTGACGTAAAAGTAGGTGGTGGCGGGATGTAAGGTATGGATATAGTCACTTGTCCCGATTGCGCCAACAAGGACAATGACGCTATGAAAATAATAAGAACCATAGCAAAATACTTTGCCATAAATCCTCCTAATGTATTTTAAACAAAAAAATTCTATATTCCTTTGTTAGCACACTTCAAATATATCACTTATTTTTGACAAAACAAAATAATATGCATATTTTTTGACAACATTCCCCAATTTTGGTAAAAATTGAAACAAATTGTTAAAGGTATTTGTTAAACTGCCGATTAAAAGATAAAGAATTTTGCTAACAACACGACTTATTATTTCAATGAAAAAACAGTTTAACTTACTTTTATTCGTATTACTCGCAATATTTGCTTGCAGTAGTGCATTTTCACAGATACCACGCAAGATTAATTTCCAAGCGTATTTAGTAGATGCAAATAACGTGCCAGTTCAGGGCTCTGTATACATTGTAGCTAAAATATATGACCAACCAATCGGTGGCGCGTTGCAATTTACAGACGAATTGCATCCGTTTGCTGTTAATGGCATAATCAACGATTACATTGGCAACAATGCGCAAAACCCGCTTCCTCCAACCGATAAACTAAAATTTGACCGGCAATATTTTTTGGAATTGCAGGTGAATAATGGGATGATAGCAGAGCGAATACCTCTATCAGCATCTACATACGCATTGGGTGCAAATTGGTCGCTGGTCGCTGATAGCGCCGCTTGGGCTGCAAAAGTTGCACCCAATAGCATTAATGGGACGAACATAACAGCTGGAGCTATTTATGGCACCCACATCCAAGATGGAACAATAACAAGCGAGAAGCTTGATTCTATGGCTTCATATAGATGGCGTGGTATGCATACATTTATCAAAACCGGTGTTCAAATGGTGCTAAATGACCCAGATGGATATGCAATTAGAATCATAGAAGGAACGCTCAAAGCAAGGGTTATTGTGGCTGATTCGATTTCCACAACTTCTATCAATACAAATAACTTATCCATAGGAACTGGCAATGCTGCCTACAAGTTTCCTATTGCAATCGGTAATGCAGACCAAGTTCTGCGACTAAATGATAACAAGCAATTGGAATGGGCGTATGTTCCTTTTAGCGAAGTGTATGCTAATGGGAAGAAACAACATAGTGTTCCAAGATGGGACAGCATAGGGGGAAATTTACAACTTAATGCTGGTAGCATTATGGATGACGGAGATGCTGTATCCATTGGAAAGCCGTTATACATTGATTCCAACAATATTACAATGCGCGATAGTAAATTATTCTTTTCTGACAAAGTGGGAAGTTCTAAGGCAAAAATAGAGTTAGATACTAATGGTATTTTCATTGGCAACCATATACCCGGGTCAGCTGTATCCACGCCGAAACGTGGTATCATATTCAAAGATAGCGTTTTATCCTATACCATATCCCCTACTTTCACAAATGCTTCTGCTTTTGAAAATGTGATAGTGACGAAAAAATATGTAGATGATAAGGATGCTATAATTAACAACAGAATAGATGCTGTAATGGATACCGTTGCAAAAATGGATTCAGAAAAAAACGATATTACTACATCTCTCACAACCCCAAACAAATTAATTACTTGGGATGGTGGTAAATTTGCTAACACAGGTGTCACTTACGTAACTGCAAATAAAATATTGAGATACGATGCTGCACCAACATTCACAAACGCAAATGCTAATTCAATAATTACAAAGAAGTATGTAGATGATAAGGAGGCACTAATTAACGATAAAATAGATGCAGTGATGGATACTATTATAAAAATGGATTCTGTAAAGAATAATCTTACTACATCTCTCACTGACACAAAACTAATTACTTGGGATGGCGGTAAATTTGCTAACACAGGTGTTAGTTATACTAATGGGCTATTGAGATACGACGCTTTCCCAACAATACCATTGACTGCCGCTGACTCAAGCATAGTAATTACAAAGAAGTATGTAGATTCAAAATTTAATGAAGTAAGTGATAGCGTATTAGCGGAATCTTTTTCAGATTTGCATAGCCAATATATACCATATTGGGATGGCTCAAAACTTGTTAATAGCAAGATTATGCAATCCAATGATTCATCGTCATTGACAATAGGTAATTACGATAATGTTCAAATTGGAAATGTTAAATTTGCAACAGATACGACACCATCACACGCTACTTCTATTAGTGGAATAACAAGTATAGTAGCAGATAATATATTGACAAACATAATGAATTATTATGATGGCTATATTGACCTCACAACTTTAATGCCTAAAAATCCGACTCAATTAACACTCACTACAAAGGGATATGTTGATAACAATGTCGCTTATGCTATGTGGAAAGCAGAAGATGCATTGGGACAATCATTTTATAATTTGCATAGCACATATTTACCATATTGGAATGGCACAAAACTTGTAGACAGCAAGATTAGACAATTGAATAACCTCATAACCATCGGTGTTGATAATATGGTAAATAGTGTTATGGTTGGAAGTGCAATGTTTGATGTAGATAACGCTTCCAATCCAACCACTTCTTTACGTAATCTCAATACGATAGCGACTCGCAAGTTAGAGAGCGATTTTATTGGAACAGATAGGATTGATTATTGGGGTAGATTTTTAGATGGTTCTACTAAAATGCCTTATGATGCAAATGAATACACGCTTGCATCAAAGGGATATGTTGATAACAATGTGAATTACCTCGTTTGGAGATTGGAGAATGATTGGATTAACGGCGAACGTATTTATGATGGAACTATATCGGCTTATAAGATACAAAATCACTCTATTTGGAGCAACCATATCGCTGATAATGCGATACTTACGAGACATATCAACGACTGGGCTGTTACCAATCAAAAACTTTCTGGTAGTAGTGTAGATGAAAGAGTTTTAGCGAACAATTCCGTAACTAATCAGAAAATACAAGACCAAACAATAACAGGCGACAAACTGCAAGATTACACAATTACTTGGAGACAACTTGCGGCTAATAGCGTTACAAAAGATAAACTTTCCGATTTTGCAGTAGGACCGTGGGAATTAGAGGATAATGCCGTAATAGAGAGAACTATTGCGAATGCAAATGTAACGCACGATAAGATTGCACATAACGCTATTGATGCTGTTCGTCTTCAGGCGAATGCTGTGACAACTGAAAAAATTCAAGATTATGCTGTTACAGATAATAAATTGTGGGTAAGTAAGATAGATTATCGTGGTACTCTGGCTGCAAATGATTTTATGCCGGGTGGTGCTACTGCTACTACGCTGACTACAAAGCAATATGTGGATAATAGGTTGTCGTGGAATGATACATTAAAAAGTAATTCCGCTGATATTTCTGCACTAACACTAATAAACTATAACTCCGAACCAACAGCAACTGCTCTAAAAATTGATAGCGGAAGAGTGGTTTTAGGGTATGTTCAAACTAATAGCTGTAACCTACAGGGAATGAATAATTATTCCGTGATTAATATCACTGCTGGTCCACCCGTCAATCAGCAGATTAATCTTCCGGACAATACAGTTACTGAACTTGGTCAAATATTGTATGTTATTAATTCTTCTGGTGTTAATTTACGATTCTGCTGTATTACCCACACATCTGGAGAATGGATAGCCCCCGGTGAAGCAGCAACATTCGTATGCGGTATGAATGGCACAACAAAAACGTGGTTCCGCATAAGGTAATCTACGCAATAACAAAACACAATAGGCAGGAGAAAATATATTTCTTCTGCCTGTTTTTTTCTACGCAATGCAGCAGAAATGATTATAAAATGCAAAAAAAATAGTATATTACGGGATGCTATTACGTAAATTAACCAAATATAACAATGAGAGCCGTAATTCCCGTAGCAGGTGTTGGAACACGCTTGCGTCCGCATACTTATGCTTTACCAAAAGTCCTATTGAATGTCGCTGGCAAGCCCATTCTATCACATATTCTTGATTCGCTACAAACAATTGGAATTAGCGATGCTACTATAATTACCGGATATATGGGTGATTTGGTTGAGGAATTTGTCCGCAGCCGCTATCCTGCATTGAACGTAGAGTTTGTAGAGCAACGACAGATGTTGGGCTTAGGTCACGCAATCTGGACAGGTAAAGATACATACAAGGATGACGAGCCATTGCTGATAATACTTGGCGATACGGTTTTTGATGTGGATTTGTCTCTTGCTATAAATTCTGGTGTAAGTGCCATTGGCGTTAAGGCAGTGAATGACCCTCGCAGATTTGGAGTAATACTTCTGAATAATGCTAGTGCAAGTGGTCAGCGAACTATCAATAAATTCATAGAAAAGCCCGAAAAGCCGGTTTCCAACCTCGCTATCGTCGGTCTTTACTATATTGCCCATTCCAACAAATTGGTTAGTTCATTGGATGAGTTGATAAGTAAGGATATTAGGACGAAAAACGAGTTCCAACTAACAGATGCGCTGCAATTAATGCTTGATAACGGCGAAGTATTTACTTACTTCAATGTGGATGGTTGGTATGATTGCGGTAAACCAGAAACGCTTCTTTCTACTAATAATTATCTACTGTCGCAATATCCGGCACAACGCGAAATCAAAGGAGCAGTAATTATTCCGCCGTGCTATGTATCAGATACTGCCATTGTTGAAAATTCTATAATTGGACCTTACGCCTCTATTGCCGATGGTGCAATAGTGAAAGATAGCATCATAAGACATTCAATTATAAGCGATGGTGCAAAAGTATCTCATAGTTTGCTTACCGAATCTATTATAGGAAATGAAGCAGAAGTAAATGGAAAATTCACAAAATATAATGTTGGCAATTCAAGCACAATAGACCTTGAATAATTTCATTACCCAAACTAATTATGACAAAAAAAATACTATATTCACTAATTCTATCCTACGTATTATTTTTCACCGGCTGTATTGTGGTGAAGGAAAAAGACGAAATAATACATAAGGAAACAGAAGTAGCATACGAATCATCACCAAAAGCATCCGTAAAGATGTCAGCGACTTACGTAGTAACACCGGCTGGAGATATGGTTGCAACGCTACCTGATGGCTGGTTCTTCATTGAACCAAGTGGCAGTTTATCATCGGAAATATTTGCCATTGCTGCCAATCCAGATTATACGATGTGCGCTGTATTCACACATATAAAACGCACCAGCGAATTGGAACAACTTGTTGCACAAGAAGGACTTATCGGACTTTCGCGTGTCTGCTATGCAGAACGCAATGGCAAGGCAACTGGCACAATCAATTTTGTGGATAACTACCAAATATTAGATATGAAGCCACAAAAATTCGGATACTTCTCATACATTAGACAAGAAGACAACACATTGGGATGCTCCGCAACATTCGCTTCCAATATCAACGAATACTATGAATATTCATTAGTTACGATGGGATTCACACTTAATGATGTGCCAGAAAGAAAGGAATTTGACGAAATATTTATGTCCATCCTCAGCACATTAAAATACTAATCCAATCTGGCACAACTATTTGATATTGCTATAATTGCGAAAATAGAGAGGACATTTCTATCGCAGACATCGCAGCATCAAATCCCTTATTGCCTGCTTTTGCACCTGCTCTATCCATCGCTTGCTCTAAACTATCGGTAGTTAAGATACCGAAAATACAAGGGATACCGCTTTCTAATGATGCAGTTGCAATTCCCTTTGACACCTCCGCAGCAATGTAATCAAAATGCGGAGTAGCACCTCTAATCACAGCACCCAATGCTATCACAGCATCGTATTTACCTGATTTTGCTACCTTTTTCACCGTTACCGGAACCTCAAAAGCCCCCGGACAATATATCAGCGTAATATTTTCATCCTTCACGCTATGCCTTTGAAGTGCGTCAATAGCGCCATCCACAAGTTTCGCCACAACAAATTCGTTCCAGCGTGAAACTACTATAGCAAATTTTTTATTCGTAGCGTCGTAGCTACCTTCTATTTTTGTAAGCATTGTATTAATTTTGTAATATATTGAAAATAAAATAGTTACTTGGATTCTAATTCTATTACCGGTATCATCATCTCTTCAAGTGAAATACCACCGTGCTGGAAACTATCTCTGAATTTTGTCATATAATGATGAAAATCAGTAGGATACACAAAATAGTAGTCCTCTTTTGCAATCAAATTATTCACTGATAAGCCCGCTTTAGGTAATTTGAAATCAGCCAAATTCTCCAACTGCAACGAACTCTTAGGAGCAGAATTTACATTCTTACCAAATTTATATCGCAAATTCGTAGATGTCTCTTTATCGCCCAATACCTTAACTCCACGCAAACAACGAATTGAGCCGTGGTCAGTTGTAATGATAACCTTAGCATCTTTTTGCGTAGCGATTATTTTAAGCATATTATACAAACTAGAATATGTAAACCACGATTTAGTAAGAGAACGATACGCCGACTCATCAGGTGCAATCTCCTTCAAAATAGCGTGGTCACTTCTGCTATGTGCTATCATATCCACAGCATTCACTACTATTGCAGTCAGTTGGTTTTTCATATACTTATCAAATTCACGTTCCACTTTCTTCCCAAATTCAGTATCAAATATCTTTATAAATGTCATCTTATCCTTATGCGACATACGCCTTCTGGTAAGCCATTGCTCAAGCAATTCCTTTTCATAAGCGTTTTGTTTATGGTCTTCTGTATTTGAATTAACAGTCCAATATTGCGGATAATGCTCTTTTATTTCAATAGGATATAGTCCAGCGAAAATAGCATTGCGTGCATAAGGAGTAGCGGTCGGTAAAATTGAGCAATACAAATCTGTTTTGATATTAAAAAATGGATATAACATTTCCTGCATCACTAACCATTGGTCATACCGCATACAATCAATTACAATTAGATAAATATGCTCGGATTGCTCCTTTAATATCGGCAATAGGTAGTTATCTAATATATGAGGCGACATTATTGGGTTCTCTTCATTTCTTTCTGCATCCGGATAATCAATCCACTTTTTATAATTCAATTCTACAAATCGGCTAAATTCCTGATTACACTCAATCCATTTTCCTTGCAATGTCTCCTTCAAACCGCCATCTTCCAATTTATCTATTTCCAAACTCCAAGCCACAAGTTTTCTATATATATTGTCCCATTCTGTCCAATTCATTTGCGTAAATAGTTGCGAAGATATTTGAGCAAAACCTGTAATGTAATCTTGGGTAAAGACCTCTTTACTTATTCTGCTAGCATCAATGAACTTTTTGCATACCGCCAACACCTGCGCTGGATTTACCGGCTTAGTAAGATAATCACTTATCTTCCTACCTATTGCCTCTTCCATCAAGGTCTCTTCCTCATTCTTAGTAACCATAACGACAGGTAAATTTGGGTCATAGTCCTTTATCGCTGCAAGCGTCTCTAAACCAGACATACCCAGCATCATCTCATCAAGGAAGACCAAGTTATACGGCTTCTCCTTTACTAACTCTATCGCATCAGAGCCATTAGTGCAAGTATCTACTTCGTAGCCACGCTGGTTTAATAGTATGATATGTGGCTTCAATAATTCTATTTCATCATCTATCCAGAGGATTGTTTTTTTGTTATTTTCTATCATTTTTCGTTGTTCCAATAGTTGTTGTAATTACAAATATAACTATTTTTATCCCATTTATTGCATATTTAATAATTTGGAACAATTTTTGCATACTATTAAGTAGTTTAATACTCATTTTTACGATAAAATACCGATAATATAGTTATGAAAAAGTTTTTCCTATTGTGCATAACATTGTTTACTCTCTGCTATTTCGCTATAAATGCACAAATAGCAAGCCCTTCCAATTGGAGATACCCAGATGGAAATATGCAAGCAACGAAGTATAACAAGTATCGTTCTGAACGTCCGCAGTTGCTCGATTCACTTAAAATTAAGTGGTTCTCGGAAGCAATTCGTGGCGATATCCAGCCATTGATTGGTAATATTGTGCAAAATTCGCCAATTATACAGAACTCCGATTATTTCCCATACCAACCCAATGAAATAGCGGCTGTGATGGGAGATACATTAATAATTATGGATGGTGCTGGTAAAATTTTGGTAAAATTTCCGTTAGTTACAGGAGCAGATATGACTAATGATATTATTGGCATTTCCGCTCTATTAGATACAAATGCAAATCACGAAGATGGTGAGTATGAATACTCCGGCAGGTCGCTTATACTCGGCTTTGAGTCCATTGAAGCACAACGCTCTGATTCATTAGCGGTAACATACATCGGTGGGTGGGTAAGCGATGCTAACAATTTCTCTTACATCCGCAAACTCGCATTAAATTTACAGCGTGACTCTATTAAATTTAGGGACTATCTGCCTAATTTTTCAGCATCATTAAAACCAATTTATGCACGCAAACGATACGTAGATGAATATAGTAGCGAAGATGGCGGATATACAATATATGCAACGGCTAATATGTCGCAGCCAAAAATTGACCCTTATGGATACAACACAGAACGCCCATACTTCAGAGGACTTACCGCATTCCACTTGCATTCTTCCAATATCTCATTCCCATTGCCAGCCGAAGGAGATACTTACGAATATAGAATACATTTGGGACCGCAAGTTAGCTTCGCACAACCTTCCATTACACAGATACAATGGGATACAGCAAATAGAATACTTTTGCCGTGTATGCCATCTCCGGTAGCGGACAATTTATCCATTGTCAATTCTACCGCAGATGCAACGGTTACTGAGCCGGACAATTCCTATTTATTCCGATTCACAATGATGAAGGATGGCGTATTGAGCGATGAATATAACAGTCCCTTTCAGTTATTTGAAGAGATAGAGAATGCTTCGCGTCCGCGTATCCGCTCTTATTTTGTTGACCTTATTAACCCTGGTGATGAATACGATAATTATAATCCAAGGACATATATACTTGCAACAACTGAATACGCTGGGACAATTAGTCCTACATCCAAAGGAAAATCTGGATTGTTCCTTTTTGACCAAGATGGAACACAACTATATGACTTCTATGATTCTGACTCAAATCAAGCAAAACTGCCATATTTAAATGATTCAAATCACTATTGGTCTGTTGCTGTAGGAAATTTAGATGGTCCTTCTTGGAATGAATGGCGACCATATTTCCCAAACAATCCGGGTAATGAAATCATTGTATCGGAATCCTCAAGAGATTTCGCTTATGCAGGCAATAGAATTATGGTATTCCGATATAACTCCAGCGAATTGCTTCAACCAAAGCCATCACCGCCTCAAACAGCATTACGCAACTTCGATACGCTATGCACATTCCCTATTCAGGGATGGATTGCTGCTGTAAATGATATTGATGGAACAGATGGGAAAGATGAAGTGCTACTTGTTAGCGGCTCTACTATCTATTTACTACGTATGAACGATTACGCATCAGTGAAATTCCGCAATGGACAATACTTTGACACCATATATAAACATCAATACGGACACCAAACTATTACTTCTGCTGCTATTGCTGATATTGACGGCGATGGATTAAATGACATTATTGTTACAACAAATGAAGGAATTTATATAATGGGAACTCCACTTGAGCGAACCATTACACTAACCGATTTCAAAGTTGGCACAAACTATCAAACGGACTGGTGCTTCGGCGATACCGTTAAGATAAAATGGTATAACATAATACAAGGACATAGTGCGGTCAATATTTTGTTCCAAGAAACATATAGCGGACAGCCAATAAATGAACCAATTATATTAGAATCCAATTACTCAAATACAACCGACACTACAACTTACAACTTTATCGTTCCGTTTGCTCTTGCCAATAAAGCAGGCAGATTTATCGTCCAAAGTTCCACTAATCCAATTAAAAATGCCGATACGACAGGATTATTCTATTTCCATAGACCGGAAATCACGACCGACTTAGATTTATTAAACACGCTATATATTGGCTCTGAATTCACTATCAACGGCACTGTCACTTGTAGCGATAACGTGAAACTATACTATAGTTTTGACACTACAAATTGGGTATATATCGCAGAAGCATTTATTGACTCATTAGGACAATTTTCTATCACCGCTAATGTGCCGTGTCTGCCAATATTTGATTGCAATGAAAACAAAATGGACACAACAGCATACGGACGCATTACTTTCACAAACAACGCAAGTATGGACTCATCCACTGTGTTTCTACTAACATTGAGACCTGCGAACTTTCCTCTGACAATATCTCCTTGTGAGAATGCTTGTGCCTCTCGCACAATAGAATGGGAAATAGCAGATACCACCATCGCCGGTGGATTGTTCAATGTCCTTATGTCAACAGATACAGGAAAAACATTCCGTTACTTAAACACCGTGCCTATATCGTTGGGTAGATACATTTGGGATGTTCCCACCACCGTTACTACGCCTATTATACTTCGCTTCTGTGGCGAGCAATACTGCTTCCAATCCGATACAATGCTATGGAACTATGCTCCCAAATACTTGCAAACTGTCGCTCCAAATCCATTGAAAATACCTGAAATTGCAGAAATTATATATAATGTGCCGGAGGATTGCGAGGTAACTATTAGAATCATAGACCAATCTAATAGATATGTAAAAGAGATTATAAAAAACCAACCACGCACAGGTGGTTTTGCATATTGCGAGCGTTGGGATGGCAGATTGGATGACCTTACTCCGTGTAGCAATGGTATGTATTATATTATGCTGGACTTTTCTAACGGCGTGAAAGAAGTTTATCCTATCTATATAAGAAATTAATCGCTAATAAAAACAAAAAAGGGGCTTACATCTGTGAGTCCCTTTTTTGCTTATTGGTGCTGCATATCTTAATAGAATGTAGCCAGCCCGCCCTTTGATGTCTCTCTGTATAGAGAAGGTATATCTTTGCCGGTCTGTATCATTGTGCGGATTACCTTATCAAATGTGATTCTATGCTTTCCATCCGAACACATAGAATAAGCGTTACAATCCAATGCACGAGCAGCCGCAAAAGCATTTCGCTCAATACAAGGAATTTGCACAAAGCCGGCAACAGGGTCGCAAGTCATACCAAGATGGTGCTCCATAGCCATCTCTGCTGCGTATTCTATTTGCGAAGGAGTTCCACCAAATAGTTGGCTTGTAGCAGCAGCAGCCATTGAGCACGCTGTTCCTACTTCGGCTTGGCATCCTGCTTCTGCCCCTGATATTGAAGCATTGGTCTTTACAACATTACCAACCAATGCAGCTGTCGCAAGGGCGCGTAGAATTCGCTTATCGGAGAAGTTGTGGAGTTGTTGCAAGTAGTATAGAACACCCGGTAACACACCACAAGCACCACAAGTCGGAGCTGTTACTATAATACCTCCACAAGCATTCTCCTCGCTCACCGCCAAAGTGTAAGCATAAAGCAATGCTCTGTGTTGGAGTGAAGTTCCAAATCCCATTCCCTTGGTATAGAACGAACACGCCTTGCGTTGCAAGCCAAGCCCACCGGGTATTACGCCTTCAGCATCAAGCCCATTTTGAACAGCTGTCTTCATTGTAGTCCAAACCTCTATCAAAAAATCCCATATATCTTCCTCCTCTATTTCTTGGACATATTCCCAATAACTTTTGCCAGTATAGTTGCACCAATTCTGGATTTCAACTAACTCGGACATTGTATAAATATTGTTCTCTTCGGCAGTTTCAATTGGAATTCCGCCGGAATTAATATCCTCTTCCCAAACAATATCGCCACCACCGATACTATATACTACTTTCTCAGCTGTGGCATAATTATCCTTATCTAATGCCTCTAACTTCATTGCATTAGGATGATATGGCAAGGAATCATCTTTATCCCAAACAATATCGCAGTGCTTAGGTGATAGTGCTTCCATAATAGCCATATCGGTTAAGTGTCCCTTTCCCGTGAGGGCGAGCGAACCGTATAGAGTAACACGGTATGATGCTGCTTTGCTGAACTTTTGTTTAAACGCAGTAGCAGCGTAATGAGGTCCCATCGTATGGCTACTAGATGGACCGTGTCCTGTTTTATAAATTTTTTTGATTGATTGCATAATGTATTTATATTAGTTTGTTATTGTAATAATCTTTGTATTTGTATTGTAGGACTAATCCACGAAGCAATGCTTGTATGCTTCAAAGACATTTGCAACAGGCACTATCTCTAATCCCTCAGTAATATCCGCCTTAAAGTCCTCTACATCTCGCTTGTTGTCCTTCGGTATTAGCACTTTCTTTATTCCGATACGTTTAGCCGCAAGCAACTTCTCCTTTAAGCCGCCAATAGCAAGCACTTCACCACGCAAATTAACTTCGCCTGTCATTGCCAAATCGCCTCTAACCTTCCGACCGGTAGCAGCAGAAATTATAGCAATGGACATAGTAACGCCCGCAGATGGTCCATCCTTTGGTATAGCACCTTCTGGCACGTGAATGTGTAATTCTTTCTTTTCGTAGAAGTCGGCTGCAACACCGAACTTGTTGTAATTAGAGCGAACAAAGGATAGTGCAGCCATTGCGGACTCTTTCATTACATCACCCAACTTCCCTGTAAGAGTTAACTTCTCTGCTGCTGCCGGCATCAGTGTTACCTCTATTGGTAGAATTTCACCACCGACGCTCGTCCACGCAAGTCCTGTTACAACTCCAACTTTGTCTTTGAGTTTATCATTAGAATCCTTAAATATAGGTGCTTTCAAATATATTTCTACTTTCTCTGGCGTAATGCTCAACTTATTCTTAAAAGATTTCTTAAATTCCTGACTATCTACAATGGACGATAGACCATCCAATTTGTGCTCTTTACCGAAATCGCTAACAATCTCCTTTGCAACTTTGCGAAGCACTGCTCCTATCTCCCTCTCTAAACTACGAACACCGGCTTCACGTGTATATTCACGGATAATTTTCTTAATTGCCAAATCGGAGAAACTTATCTTCAGATTCTTCATTCCAAATTCATTCAGCAATTTAGGTATTATATGTTTCTTTGCTATATTTAATTTATCCGTTTCCAAATAACTTGTCAGTTCAATTACTTCCATTCTATCTAAAAGCGGTGCCGGAATATCATACTTCACATTCGCCGTTGTAATGAACATTACATTAGACAAATCGTAATCCAAATCTACAAAATGGTCATTAAAAGCAATGTTCTGCTCTGGGTCTAACACCTCCAACAATGCAGATGACGGGTCGCCACGGAAGTCGGTAGACATCTTGTCTATCTCATCCAATAGCATTACCGGATTGATAGAGCCGGCTTTCTTCATTGATTGCAGTATCCTACCCGGCATTGCCCCAACATACGTGCGTCTATGTCCTCTAATTTCCGCCTCATCTCTGACTCCACCAAGCGAAAAGCGAACGAAGTTCCGTCCCAAAGCACGCGCAATAGATTTAGCAAGCGATGTTTTACCAACACCGGGAGGTCCTACAAAACATAATATCTGCTTCTTTAAGTTCTTTGCGAAATTCAATACTGCTATATACTCTAATATGCGTTCCTTGGGCTTTTCCAAATCATAATGGTCTTCGTCCAATATCTTTTTTACATTGTTTATGTCATAGTTGTCGTCCGTTCGCTTGTTCCACGGAATAGATGCAACTACTTCTATGTAATTACGGCTCGTTGTATATTCAGGTGACATAGAGTGCATTTTACGCAACCTATCCAATTCCTCCTCCATTTTTTCCTTTGCGACCGGCGGGAGAGCCGCATCATCAAGCATTTTACGTAATTTTGTAATATCTGGTTTTACGTCATCATCTACATCATCACCAAGTTCTTGATTCAATACCTTAATCTGCTCTTGTATGTAATACTTGCGCTGGTTCTTTTGTATTGAATCCTGTATCTTAATATCTATTTCGCTCTCCACCTTCTTTAATTCTATCTCCGATAGCAGCAGTTTATTCAATTCAAAATATTGCTTATATATATCTGTTGTCTCAAGTAAATTCTGTTTCTGTTCTAATACTGTGCGAATATTTGCAGCCCCATAATATAACTTTTGGGTAGGATTTTCAATGCTATCAAAGGCATTCACTACCTCTGGCGGTAAGTTTCTATCCACTCTAACATATTCCGCAAACAAATCAGATGCTCGGCGTATCAATGCTTTAAGTTCTACATCTGTTTCATCGTAACTCTGCTCTATTATCTTTATTTCGGCTTCTAAATATCCTTGCTTGTTCTCAATTTTGCGGACAATCTTCGCTTGGAAGAAGCCCTCTACTAATACTTTCAACAAATTATTCGGCAAACGCAACACTTGTATTACTTTGGCTACCGTCCCGTATTTATACAAATCCTTTATATCCAAATCCTCGCGCATCTGGTCTCTTTGTGCTGCTACGAATATAAATTTATCTCTATCTATCGCTTCATTCACCGCCATTAGCGATGCTGCACGCCCTATCAATACAGGAAATATCATATTAGGGAATATTACTATGTCGCGTAGTGGTAAGATACTTAATTTTTTCGGTATGCTTGATATAAATACCTCCGGATTTATCATTTCCTTAAATTTCAATAGGTCTTCCACTGATACTTGCGGTGGTTTCACTTGTATTGATTCTTTCGGTTGGGTTTCTTTTTTCTTTGCCATTTATTTTTATTATATCTCTGTGAATTATTATACAAATTTACTAAAAATAAAATAATATTTTACTCTTTTTTTTATAACTTGTAGATGTTCAAAGTTTTGAATGCCCATTTTTCATATTATTTTACTCCTATGTTTCGAATTTGCCTGCTAATTATACTGATTTTCACCAATGCTGGGGTTCTATATTTTGAACCCCTATTATCAAATGATACCAATAATGTAATGCTACCTGAAATAGAAGTGATTGATACAAAGCCCAAATCAAATTCCGCAATGGACTTCTCCCCCACCACAATCATACGGAAAGCACAAATTGAAATTGTGCAACCGACACAACTATCCGACATCCTCATATATGCACCGAGCGTCCAAATCTCCAACTACGGCGGACTTGGTAGCCAGAAAACAATCTCTATACGGGGAACAGGAAGTATGCGAACGCTCGTGTTGCTGAATGGAATGCCCATCAACTCTGCACAAAATTCATCATTAGATTTAAACACAATTCCGATAAGTATGATAGATAATATTGAGTTGATGCGTGGTGGTGCATCTGCAATTTTTGGTGGAAATGCGATTGGTGGAGCGGTAAATATACGTGCTGACGGCACTCCTACTCAACTATTCAATGCCGGCTTGTCTTATGGTTCATTTGGTGAAATTAGTGCAAATGCAACAGGGAATTATATTGGCAATGGTGGCATAAACTATATATCTGCGACAGCGGATTATATTAATACAAGGGACAACTATCCATTTACTTACAATGTTTTTGGGAAAGACAGCACATTTAAGCGAGAGAATGCAGATTACTCAAAACTCCTTCTATCAGTTGCCGGTAAGGGAACAATAGATAATTGGAATATATGGTCGCGTGCTATATTTTCTACAACAGATAGAGGTGTCCCCGGTGCAATTCTACAAGGGCAGGTAAATGTCAGCAAAGATAGGATGAAAGATAACGATTACATTTTAATTGTGAATGCTAATAGGGGGGGGAATACAGCCGTATCCGCTATATTGAAGCATAGTAAGACAGAATATACAGAGCCAAGCAAAACTTCCGATCCGATTAGCCATTTTTCGCTCTATGATGTTGCAGTAAATGCAAAATATGGAGATAATGCTTTTGGGTTATCATACGAGATACTCGGCAGTTTAGGATATGCTACATTGAATGGCGATATGCTTGAGCCAGATGTTAATTCCTTTGTTAATCGGGCGTCAGCAGCACTTGGTCTGCGTTTAGAGAAGAATTTGGAGTTGCAACAGCATAACATAAAACTCACTGCAGGCGGTAGAGCAGATGCTGTAAATAGACCTAACGATGATGTTGAAACAGCGATGTCTGCGACCATTGGAGGAATTTATTCCTACGCAGATATTCCGATTGAACTCCGTAGCAATTATTCTCATAATTTCCGTTTCCCAAATTTCAATGAAATGTATTATCGCAACTATGGCACAAAAGACCTTTTACCAGAGTTTTCCGATAATTTTAATGTCGGGATAGATGTATCTATATTAAACCATATCTATATGAGCATAGACGCTTTTTATATCAATACAAAAGATATGATAACGGCAATTCCAACTTCACCAATAGCGTGGTCGGCAAAGAATTTGGATAGAGCGGTATCACGAGGAGTAGAGATGTATATATCCACCAATTTCACCAATTATCCAAATGTAATTCTATCATACACTCGCCAGCAAACATTAGACAAATCCACTGCATCTATTACCTACAATAAGCAATTACCATATACACCGAATGAAATTGCAAGTTATATCATATCATACAGCATCAGCGAATTTGAGTTTGGCATAAAAGGCAACTACACGAGTTTCCGCTATCTACAAGGCGATAATGATGATAATGCTGTGCTACCTAGTTATTTTACACACGATTGCTTCGTCAGCAAGCAGTTCAAAATAGCGGATATTGATTGGAAATTGCGTCTTGGTGTTCAAAATATATTTGATTTACAATATGAAGTAATTAGCAATTACATAATGCCGTGCAGAGCATTTCAAGCCACTATTTCTTGTGAAAAATAGCCGATTTGCACATTTGATAATAATTATTACGAGAAAAATGATTATCTTGCGGAAGTGCTAACTTTATACTAACTAAATATAATATGCGTAAATTCAAACCATTACTAATAATAAATCTATTACTATTTGTATCCACTCTAACACTGTTCGCTAGTCAGCATTACAGCGTAGTTATTACTGCTATAAAAGTCAATGGCGTAGTTATTAATAAGAATGACGAGATGGGATTTGAAAATATTGTAATTTCAGATAAAGACGCAATTAGTTTTACTTACAACCTATACACAGATGGCGAAAAAACCACTAAGCCATTTCTATATAATGTAAATCTAAAGCAAGGAGACGCTGAGTCGCCCAAAACATCCGGCTTCACATCCGTTCAATACGGTCCGGATTTACAAGAAGGAGAATACCAATTTGGGCTTAGTGCGTTTGATTTGGCTGGCGAATGGAAAACCGAAATGGATTATTATACATTCAAGGTAAATAACTTTGAAGCAGAATTAATTAAATCTATAGTGGAATTACAAGAGCGCGTGGAGATTGCCGATAGCGCTATTGCGAAATACAAAGAAGCAGCCAATGCCGAAAACAAATCTTGGTATTCCAAATTTGCATTACCCATAGAAATCGGATTAACTGCCTTTGTCCTTCTTACTATTGCCCTATTCATTATGACTTTACTAAAATATAAAAAGAATCTAAAGGAAGTTAAGCGATTCAAAGAAGAAGTAAAAGTTAGTCAAGCCAGATTTGCAACATTAGAAGAAGAAATAAAAGCAAACAGCCAGCAAGAAATTGACTCACTGAAAAATAAAATGGATTTGATTACAAAGAAGTTTGAGAGCATAACCGAACTAAACTCCAATGTTGCAAATGGTGTCTCTACAGTTCAATCTACCACAAATAAACTTGCAGAATTGCAAACTCAAAAAAATGGTATGTTTTCGGATATAGTGCAAGGCGTGTCCAATCCAACAAATGCAATAAAAGGACTTGTGGATCTATTGCGTAACTATGATTTCAACGCAATGGAAACGAACGACATTGTTAGCAATATCATAGATACAACACAAAAGATTATAGATATATCGGAAGATATACAGCGGCTGGCGGAGTTCGAGACATCCGAGCCGAAACTCCACCCTGACCTCAGCGATGTCCATATTCTCATCCAAAACGCTATTAATAAAAATATTAATGATGCCAATAAAAAGAATATTGAAATAAAAGTAAATATCTCGCCAGACGTGCAGCCAATAAGCATTGACCCGGATAAGATTACAATAGTATTGCATAATTTAATCAACAATGCGGTGAAATTTACACATGAAAATGGTAGCGTATCCATATCTGCATTCTATAAAAATAAATCGCTCTTCTTCGAGGTTACCGATACCGGAGTTGGAATCGACCAAGCCGGCTTACTGAAAATATATAGGAATATGGATGCCGACCGCACAATGACACGAATGAGTGCAGACGATACGATAGGTCTACTTACAGTTAAGAAATATGTAGAGGCACACAATGGCAAGGTTATCGTATCATCTATGCTTGGCAAGGGCTCAACCTTCTCTTTCTTTATACCATTGACTAAATAAGTTCTGACAATATGAAACTATACATCTATACATTACTCATCATCGTAATTTGCAATGCAACTCCTATGTTTTGTAGGGATTTTTCTGTAAATAAGGATTCTGCCGATGAAGAAGAGGTGTATTATGACGAATTAGAGGAATTGCGTAAGAGCGAATACTTTCCGCGTATTGCTGTATTTCTTAACTATGGTATAAATATACAGCACGCCGATTTTTACGAATTACCAGGTTTTCCTACTTGCTGCAACTCCTTTGGTAATGGCTTCGGTAGCGGATTTAACTTTGGCTTACTTGGTCAATTACGCTTTGATGAGCATTGGTTCGCTGGTGCGAAACTTACTTTCGGGAATCTTAATGGTGTATTTGAAAGTGAGCAACACAAGCCGATAACTATTGTCGGTGCCTTGCAAGATGCACTGATATGTAATACGTTAGACGCTTCCATCAATACATTTGCGATTTCGCCATTCGTATCGTATATGCTTCCACAAATTACCGATAATTTGTATGTTACCGCTGGTTTGGATGTTGCGACTATATTATCGTCCAACTTTGCTCAATACGAGGAATTGGTATCGCCAGAGATTGGCACATTTGAAAATGGCACGCGTATCCGCAACTATGTGAGCGATAAGTTGCCAAACACAAACCCCTTTCTATTTGGTGCGAATATCGGTACATATTGGGAATTGCCAATAAATAAATTAAAGAATATACGCATTAGTCCAGAAATAAATTATCACCTCTGGCTCAATTCACCCGTGAAGGATTTATCTTGGAATACCTCTCAAATTACTTTCGGCATCAGTGTTAAATATAACAAAGAGCCAGTTCCACCGCCTCCACCAGATGCTCCGACATTACCAAATTTACCAGAATTACCTCTGCCGGTGCATAACACAAATTTTGTCGCAACCGTTACGCATAAAATCCTTAACGATAGTAATGGTATAGAAGAAGGTGATATTACCATAGAGGACTTTACTCAATCTACATTGAAACCATTGTTGAACTATGTCTTCTTTGATAATAACTCCTCGAAACTTCCGGAAAGATACCATTTGAGTAATGATAGAGCAGATACATTTGATATTAGCCATCTAAAATCGCAGAATGCACTTGCCACATACTACTATTGCTTAGATATAATTGGTAGTCGGATGAAAGCAACGCCGGAAGCAACTCTTGAGTTAGTCGGCACTAACTGCGACAAAGGAGCCGAGCATAATAATACCGCTTTATCTAAAGCACGCGCCGAGACAATTAAAAAATATTTGTGCGACCATTGGAATATAGCATCTAATAGAATCAGCATTAAGGCACGCAATTTACCCAAAGAACCGACTAAGTCAGTTGAGGACGGCGGTTTAGATGAGAATATGAGGGTAGAAATTTACTCCAATGTGAGCAGTATTACAGAGCCAATTATGAGTTATGATACATTCTCAATAATTAAAAATAAACGAATCTCTTTTTATCCATCTGTGACGAGCCAATATGGTATTGCAAATTCTAAATTGACTGTTACACAAGGGGATTCGCTAATTAATGAATGGAATGTAAATGGTGCATTGCCTGCTACAATTGATTGGAATCTTGCGGATTCTAATTTCACTCATCCATCCAAAAGAAATTTCCACTATCAATTAACCGCAACAGATAAGATAGGACAGAGCGTTAAATCTGCACAAAATACAATAATCCAAAAGCGTATAACTATTGATGCAAAGCGTAAAAGAGGATATCCGAACGACACTGAATTTGAGTATTATTCACTTATACTATTTGACTTCGCCTCCAATAAATTGTATGAACGACACAACAAAGTCCTTAATTTCATAATTAGTAAAATTAGACCAGAAGCCAAAGTAATAGTTTCCGGCTATGCTGATGTATTAGGATTGCCAGAGGCAAACAAGCGTATTGCTGCTCAAAGAGCAACTGAAACTGCAAAGCGTCTTGGTATTCCCGATGTGGAAATCCGCAGTATTGGAAATGACGAACTTTTGTATGACAATACTTACCCAGAGGGACGCTTCTATTGTCGCACCGTTACTATTTACATTGAAACACCTATATCTAACTAATATGAGTAAATTTAATTTAAGTAATATATTACCACTTTTGATATTTTTGGGCATAACATCCACAACCTACGCCTTTGAAACACTGCTCTTCCAGCCATTCACAGCCAATCACTTGGAAGGACGCATCGGGACATTCTTTCAGCCAGAGAACGATAAGTTACGGCTTGATATTGGCACCTCGCTTGACCTGCTACATATATATTCAGATTCCAATATAACTGCACGTCTTGGTGGAGATTTCTTTATTTTATCGCGTCTTCGTTCCGAAGGACACTTTAAGTTTCCGGTAGAGACAGCGGATTACTATTTTGGACTTAATGCATCAGCAACTACTTCTTGCAATGTATCGGCACGCTTGCGTGTAGCACATATATCATCGCATCTCATTGATGGCTATACAGATAATTATGAATTTATACAACCACTATTCGTATATAGTAGAGAATTTGTTGACCTCGCCATAGCATATAATACTAAGTATGTTCGTCCGTATATTGGTGTAACGGCTATTTTTTCTACAATACCCAAAGATGTAAATACATTTGTGCCACAACTCGGCTTTGACTTTAACTATCCAATTATCTCTCCTATTTCCATCGCCGGTGGATACGATTTGAAGGTTGTAGGTGGCGATAATATGGCGAATGTCGTATCTAATTCATTGCAATTAGGCGTTGAGTTATCGCTCTCCCCTACTACCGCACTATCATTAAACTACTACTATTACAATGGTTATAGCATACACGGAATGTTCTATAACCAGAAGGAATCTTACAATGGTTTTGGTATTCAGTTTGTTAGAAAATAGATATTCTTAAATATTTCCCAATGCACAATGTATATTTTAAAATATTTTTGTAATTTGCGAAATCAATAATTAGTATAAAATTAAAATAAATATGGCAATAACTTATAAAGCATCTGGCGTTGATATAGATGCCGGCGAATCAATGGTGAAGCAAATCCTTCCGCTCGTTCGCTCTACTCATAGCGAAAAAGTACTATCGGACATTGGCTTGTTTGGTGGCTTCTATGATGGGACTTTCCCAGAAATGAAACATCCCGTCCTTGTTGGCTCTACCGATGGCGTTGGAACAAAATTGAAAATAGCATTTATGATGAATAAGCACGACACCGTTGGCTCGTGCCTTGTGAATCATTGCGTAAATGATATACTTTGCTGTGGTGCAAAGCCGTTATTCTTCCTTGACTACTTTGCCTCCGGTCATTTAGATACGAAAGTAGCCGTTGAGGTAGTCAAAGGATTTGTTGCTGCCTGCAAAGCCAATAATTGTGCTTTAATAGGCGGCGAGACAGCCGAAATGCCGTCAATATATAAAGATGGTGAATATGATATAAGTGGCACTATTGTTGGCGTGGTCGAAGAAGATAAAATAATAAATGGAAAGCGGATACAAGTCGGTGATGTAATGATTGGGCTTGCTTCATCTGGGCTTCATACCAATGGATACTCGCTTGCAAGAGCAGCGTTAATTCCAAAATACGAATTGGATGTGTATATGGAATCTCTTGGAGCTACTATTGGAGAGGCGTTGCTTGCGGTTCATCGCTCTTACCTGAACGAAGTTGCTCCTCTTGTGGAAGCGGAATTGCTTACCGGAATTTCGCATATCACAGGTGGTGGTTTGGTCGGCAACACTTCGCGTATATTGCCGAAAGATTTGACAATGCAGATAGATTGGAATAACTGGCAACGTCCGCCTATTTTTGATTTAATACAAAAATCCGGAAGCATAGAGGATGAGGAGATGCGACGAGCATTCAATTTGGGTATTGGTATGGTGCTTATAACGCGTATTGAAAATGCAGAGAAGGTGATGGAAGCAGTGAAAATTCATAATCCAAAAATTATTGGGGTTATAACTAAATAGCGAAACTCCCATACACCACTAAAAGGATACTTAAAAAGAAAACAATATGAAAAAATTAATTATACCTATATCAATCACAATCGCCATTATAGCGAGCGGCTGTAGCAGCCAAGAAGATAAAGCAAATGCACTATGTGATATTGGATGGAAATTCATTATACAAGGAAAAGAAAAAGAAGATACCACACTATTTGATAGTGCTAACTCCTACTTTGAAAAGGCACTTGCCATTGCTCCTACTCCTTTGGCGTATTCTGGCAAGGCATATTATTATGAGCGGAAGGATAATTTGGACGAGGCAATGAGATATACAGATAAAGCGCTGTCTATTGACTCTAATTGTCATAGAGCATTTTTTGTAAAGGGAATAATTGCCATCAAGCAAAAAGATTATCAACTGTCTATTAAATATCATCAGAAGCAGTATAAGAATTCAATACATGATACAGATAAGGCAAATGCTTTGCGTAACCTTGCGCTTTTATATTACCGCTTGGGTAAAATGGATAGATATGTTGAAATTTGTAAAAAAGCATACGAACTTTATCCAACAAATGTGTATGTTTTGCATAATCTTGCAATTGCATACCATATAGAGGGGTATTATGAAAAGTCAAATGATATTTATGATAAAATTATAGCAGCGAATTATGGGAAGTATGTGCATCGCCACGCATGGTCTAATAAAGCGATGAATTTTGAAAAATTAGGAATGTATAATGCTGCTATTCTTTGCAATAGAAAAGTGCTTGAAATTGACAATGAGGACATTACCGCCCTGGCTTCTTTGAGCGATTATTTTACTAAGGAGAAGCAATACGACAGTGCGTTCATTTATTTGGATAAAGCGATAGCAATAGATAGCACTTGGCATTATGTGTATCTTGCAAAGGGTGATACCTACAAAGCAATGGGCAAGGAATATTATCCTCAAGCGATAGCAGAATATGAAAAAGCAATTCGTTTTTGTGAAAACGATGACAATATCAAGGAAATTAAAGATTCTATAGCAATTGTGAAAAAGCGGATGAGGAAGTAGAGTGGGACTTGTAGGAGATTGTGCGGGCTTGCCACGCATTTGTCTGAACTATGATTAAACTGATTTTCTATGATTTTTAAATAACAATAATAAACATAAATGCCAGAAGATAATTTTACCAATACCCTATATACAAATGATAATCTCTTCATACTGAATGGCTTGAATAGCAATTTAGTGGATTTGATATACTTAGACCCACCATTCAATACCAAACGACTATTTTCCGCACCGATAGGTAGCAAAGCAGCCGGTTCGAGTTTCAAAGATATGTGGACTTGGCAAGATGTAAATGAGGCATATCTGGAAAATTTGGTGGATACATTTCCGGCGGTTGAGGACTATATTAAATCGGTCGGTCTGCTTCACAGCAAGGCGATGAAGGCATATCTTACATATATGGTGCAGCGAATTATTGAAATGCACCGCATATTGAAGGATACAGGAAGTTTGTGTCTGCATTGCGACCCGACAGCGAGCCATTATCTGAAATTGCTGTTAGATGAAATTTTCGGAAAAAATAATTTTAGAAATGAAATTTTATGGTGTTACACTGGTCCCGGTTCTCCTGGAATGCGACAATTTAATAGAAAAAGTGACACTATTTTTTGGTATTCAAAAGGCGAAAAATGGACTTTTAACAAAGAGGATGTAAGAATGCCATATAAAGACGAGCACCAAACATTCAGAAAAGCATTTGATACAAAGGGTGGATGGTCTGATGAAGATATAGAAAATTTGCGAAAAAAGGGTAAAGTTCCAGAAAACTGGTGGACGGATATTGCTATCGTAGCACGCAGCAAAAACGAAAATACCGGCTACCCGACGCAAAAGCCACTGAAATTATTGAAGCGAATTATTACAGCATTGTCTAATCCGGGCGATATAGTTTTAGACCCATTTTGTGGCTGTGCAACCGCTTGTGTTGCGGCTCAGCAGTTGGGAAGGAAGTGGATTGGTATTGATGTGGAAGAGAATGCGGTTCAAATTTTAGTAGAGCGATTGAGTGACGATGCTGGATTATTTAAGAATTTTGTTGCCACAAAATTGGTTCC
>JAISJI010000057.1 GCA_031261605.1 Ignavibacteria bacterium
CCTTTGGCAATACCGCCCTTGAAGCGGTTGCCCATTACCAATTCATAACCTTCTCGCAACTTCTCAACAAACGGCATTAAGTTAGAGAAATCATAACTATCATCGGCATCACCCATAATGATAAATTTACCTTTCGCCGCAACAATACCACCTTGTAACGCACTACCATAGCCCTTCTCGGTAACATCTACAACCACAGCACCATTGGCTCTAGCGATTTCTTGCGAGCCGTCTGTGCTTCCGTTATCAGCGATGAGGACTTCGCCAATGATGTTATTTTTTCGCAGGGATTCATTTGCTTTTTGTATGCAAATCGCTAAGGTATCAGCTTCGTTGAGGCAGGGCATTAGAACGGTGAGTTCAATATTTGTTGTGGTATCGGTGGCCATAAATTTGATTGTGCTTATATATAAAAACTACAAAAGTAAGTATTTTATGCGTTATTTCCAAACAATAGCACAAAAAAAATGCCAAACAACATTAACGTCATCTGGCATACAAAATAATACGGAGGGGCGAATGATGGGACTCGAACCCACGACAACCAGAGCCACAATCTGGTGCTCTACCGACTGAACTACATCCGCCATACTTTAGTAGATTACAAAAATAATGTTTTTTTTTGTAATTACCAAATTTCAACATTGTTTTTTACTACTCTTTTAATGCTCCGGAGGAAATGGCTTCAACAATTTTTTTCTGAAATATCATAAATATGCAGAGAATTGGAATGGCTGATATGCTTGCTCCAGCCATTAAATGTCCCCAATCTATTGACTGCTTGCCGAGATAGAACGTTAAACCAACCGGTAGCGTGCTGTATTCGGCATCATTGGTGAATAGAAATGGGAATAGGAAAGAGTTCCAATTATTTATAAATGTATAGATAGCCAGCACCGATAGAATGGGCTTGCATAATGGCAAAATGATGCGAAAGAAAATATACCAATCGCCTGCACCATCCAAGCGTGCTGCTTCTTCTATTTGCATTGGTATTGACTCAATGTATTGCTTTGCGAGGAAGACGCCGAAAGGTGTAACTATCCAAGGAATGATTAGCGACCAGTATGTATTGAGCCAGTTGAGTTCAACCATAATGCGATACAGCGGTATCATTACCACGTGTGATGGAATGATGAGCAAGCCCAAAACGGTAGCGAGTAAGATGTTCCTGCCTGTGAATTTTTTCGTTGCAAGGACATAGCCGGTCATCGTGCAGAACAGCAGATTACATAGAGTTACAGCGGTTGCTACAATGGTGGAATTGATAAAGTAGTTGAGAAAGTTATCCGATAAAAATGTCTCTTTGTAATTGATTAGCGTGTATTTACTTGTAATGATATTCCAAAAAGTGTGCATACTTTCTGGGTATTGCTTGAGCGAAAGTAACAACATCCAAAACATAGGAAATACCATGATGATAAGGACGAGGAACAGAACAGCATTAAGTAAAATCTTTTTCATTAGAGCCATTTCATTTGTTTATACCATTGGACAGTGTTTGCAATTCCATCTTGGATAGATACTTTTTGTTTGTAGCCGAAGTCCTTGGCAGCACTTTTGGTGGAGCAAGTCCAATATGGTTGTATGAAGTCAATTGCCTTTTGGTAATTGAAAACAGGTGGCTTTGAAGAGAATATTCCCAAAGCACCGCTAACACTACCAGCAGCAAGAACAACGAAATGCGGAAGATGTATGGATAGACAATGTTTCTTGCCGATAGATTGCTTCATCAGTGCATATATATCTGCCCAATCATAAAGTTCATCCGATGATATGTAGTATGCTTTGCCTATTGTATTGCGGGATTGAGCGGATTCTATTATGCCATCAGACAAGTCATCCACGTGAATTAAACTAAGCAATTTTTTATCAAATCCGATGTATGCAATAAGCCCCATCTTAATCATCTGGAATATAGAGTAAATTTCCGTATCCCTCGGACCATACACCGCTGGCGGTCTGACAATAGTATATGGAATCTTTCCAATGTATTTAGCTAATGCTTCTTCGGCTGCTTTCTTGCTTTTGCCGTAATCTGTAATTGGATGCAGTGGCATATCTTCCGTAACAGGTTCATTCGCAAAGAGAGCAGGACCAGCAGCGGTTTGGGAACTTACATATAAGAAGCGCTGTAGATTTGGAGCATTACTCAATGCCGCTTCCACTAAATTTATTGTGCCATTGCAGTTGCCTTCTATGTAAGCATTCAAATTTTTTGCAGATGTATTTCCGGCGATATGATAGATGTAATCAACACCAGAAGTTGCTCTTTTCAAACTATCTATGTCCGATAAAGATGCCTCAACTAATTCATACTTTTTGCCTTCTAACCAGCGTAAATTGCTTGTTTTACGGATAATGCATCGAACATCATATCCTTTGTCTAATAATTTCTCTGCTACAAAGCTTCCTATGAAACCAGTAGCACCAGTTACTAATACTTTCATTGTTGGTTGATGTTTATAAAAAACGCAAAATAATAATAATTATTGTATTTTACGCAATGTGTAGTAAAAAAGTGGGAAAATATAAGTATATTGCGGATTATTTTAATGTTAATTTATAATGGTTACTATGTCAGTTATATTTCCAATCATATATTTTGTTATTGTCCTCGGCATCCTTGTGTTTATCCATGAATTTGGTCATTTCCTAATGGCGCGACTAAGTGGAATGCGTGTTGATGTATTTGCTCTTGGAATGGGCTATCGTATCTTGGGGTGGAACAAAGTGAATGGCTTTTCATTTGGAAAGTTGCCCGAAGATATTGAATTGAACGGCTACTGCGATTACCGTCTTGCTGTATTCCCAATAGGGGGCTATTGCAAGATAGCAGGAATGATAGATGAAACATTTGATTCAAATTTTGCTGAACAACCACCAGAACAATGGGAATTTAGAGCAAAAAATCCATTTAAGAAAGGGATAACAATTATCGGTGGGGTGTTGTTCAATATGCTACTTGCTGTAATTCTTTTCGCTGCGGTGCTGTATCATAATGGCGAAAATGCGTATAGAACAACGACTATCGGCTCTGTTCCGGAGAATACTATTGGTAGTTATATTGGATTGAAATCTGGCGATGAAGTTATATCTATCAATAAGAAGACGCCACAGCATTGGACGCAAATGCTTGAAGAACTTACTGTTACCAATCTTGGCAAGGACTTAAATGTAATAGTTCGCAGAGATGGCAAGGATACAAATCTCTTTGTGGATGGTAACGAAAATTCCAGCCGTATCGGTGCAAATACCCCATTAGGAATTGAACCAGCAGATATGCATACCCTTGTATTAGAAGTAATGAGTGATGGCGTTGCTGCTCAAAATGGCTTTAAAGCCAATGATACAATTATATCTGTAAATGGGCAACCGATTTATTCTAGTGGTGACCTAATAACGAAATTGAAAAATCATAAAAACCAAGCGGTATCCATTGTGTTGCACAACTCTTCAGGTGAGGAAACCAAGCACCTCCAACTCAGTGAAACCGGCACAATAGGCGTGCAAATTTCCAGCGTATTCGCAGGTGAAATAGAGACCATACACTATAATTTATTTGAGTCCATCGGAAAAGGCGCCACACAATCACTTGAGACATTTGCAACTATCGTAACATCCATTAAGCAGATATTTATAGGCAATATAGCAGTAAAACAAGCCATTGGCGGACCTGTAATGATTGCCAAGCAAGCATCCAATTTCGCACAATTCGGCTTCTACTCATTCATTAGTTTCATAGCAATGCTATCGGTATCGCTTGCGTTCATCAATATTTTACCATTCCCTGCATTAGATGGCGGACATCTGATAATCATTATTATAGAAGCGTTTGCCAGACGTGAAATACCGGTAAAGGTGAAACTCGGCATTCAGCAAGCGGGTATGGTGGTGTTGCTTGCATTGATGGCTTATGTTATATTTAATGATATACAAAAGATAATTTAAATACCATAATTCTAAATACTTCTCCAAAGTTTTGTTTTTCTGGTCTCCGGCTGCGTCCATCGTTTTTTTGCATTGCCTTTTTCATTTGAACTTCCAAAAATAGTGTGGCGGTATTCATTCCTGTTTTACCGAATAATTTGGATTAGTTACGAGAATGGAAAACGCATTTGCAAGGGTTGACAGCTCCTTATAACTTAGATAATTGCGTTCAGATTCGGTGGCAATAAAAGTATTTTATATAGACCGCTGAAAACCATTGAAATAGCAACTAAATATAAAAAATATGTGGCAATAATATGCAACTGGAAAAATTACTATCGGATATTACATATACAAACATATACAACCTGCAAGACATAGACATCGCCGGTATTGCTTATGACTCGCGTCTATGCAAGGACAACTACATTTTCGTTGCAAACAAAGGCACTGCCACTGATGGCAATTTCTATATATCCAATGCAATCGCTGCTGGTGCTAAGGTTGTTGTTTGCGAAAATATGCCAGAAAGTGCAGATGCAAATACTATGGCAAACGGTATCACATATATCACGACCACAAATCCACGCATTACTCTTGCCGAACTCGCACATTCGTTCTACAATAATCCCACCTCCAAACTCAAACTCATCGGCATCACTGGAACAAATGGGAAGACGACAACTACATTCCTCGTTAAATCCATTCTTGAGGCAGCCGGCAAGCAAGTCGGCATCATTGGAACTACCGGTATATACATCAATCAGCGAAAAATAGAAGCCACCCACACCACTCCGGAGTCATTAGAACTCGCCCAAATATTTAGCGAAATGGTGGCTGAAGGCATTGAATATGTTGTGATGGAAGTGTCTTCGCATTCTATCGCAATGCACCGCATACACGGCATTGAATTTAATGTAGCGGGCTTTACCAATCTTACACACGAGCATTTGGATTTCCATAAAACAATGGATGATTACGCAAATACCAAACAGCAACTTTTTACCAATCTAAATAAAACGGCTGTCGCTATTGTCAATGCTGACGATGAATACGCTACCAAAATGGTGGCGAAGTGTCCAGCAATAATTAAAACATTCGGCATAGATACATCCGCTGATTACCGCATTGATGACGTGCATATAGATATGAAGCACACTACATTTACACTAAACAAAAATCCAATTACCACTCAACTCACCGCTTACTTCAATGTGCAAAATGCTACGCTTGCTATTGCAATATGTATAGAACTTGGCTTTACGTGGTCGGCTGTATCGCAAGGTATTGCTATGTCTAAAGGAGCAGCAGGTCGCTTAGAACTTGTAGCGGTGAAGTCCGGTGCAACTGCGTATGTAGATTATGCACATACGCCCGATGCCTTAGAGAAGTCGCTTATCACGTGTAGGGAGTTGATAGATGAAAGGAATGGAGGTAAATTAATTTGTATCTTCGGCTGTGGTGGCGATAGAGATAAAACCAAGCGTCCCATAATGGGAGCGATTGCGGTCAAGTATGCTGATGTAGTTATCGTTACAGATGATAATCCACGAACAGAAGAATCTACCTCTATAATTAATGATATTTTAGTTGGCATTAACGACAGCGACAACGTGCAAGTAATAAATAATAGAAGCGATGCTATAGCCCATTCCATCGCTATATCCAAAAAGGATGACGTAATACTTGTCGCCGGTAAAGGACACGAAGATTACCAAATAATTGGAACAACGAAACACCATTTTAGCGATGTAGAAGAATTGCAGAAGCATTTGTAGAAGCAATTACTTCAGCACCTCGCCCGTAGAATGCGCAAAGAATAGCAAGTCCAATACATCCATTGCAATACCTATATCCACAGAATAATCATAGTATTTCCTCTCTATCTCTAAATACTGCTTGTCGTTTTTCGGAGGAGCAACGCTTTCTATCACTCCACAATTATGCAGATTACGAAGTATATGCCTATCAATAATAGCCAAATCGGTATAGCCAATGTTCCGCAAAAAATGCGATGCTTCCTTCATTCCAATTCCCACAAAATCCTTCTTCAATCGGTTACGCTTCCCATATTTATCCAAAGTGCTATCTAATATTTGCATAAGAGTTGGTTCATATTCCACTGCATTCATCAACCGCTTTGCCTTCTGGTTATGGAATCTGATGTAATGTTGTGTATTTGCTAGTATTTCTGTTGGAGCGAATGGTTTGTGATAAAAATCATTAGATTCCAAAATTTTCTGCACAGCCCAAGCATTTTTCGCACTAGATTGTGGTGTCATAATACAAAAACAGAACTCGTAAAAAATTTGCTCTCGCTTAATGTTTTTGAATTCATCCAGCCGTGCATTTATTACATCGGAATATTTTTCTAACGATGCTTGCAATTCACTTGGTAAGGTTTTCATATTATTTGCAAAAAATGGATATAATACTTCATAATATAATAAATTATGCGTATATTTGTATCATACGGATGAGCCAACTTGCTACAAGTTATTCAATACTCAATTAGCGAAAAGTATAAAATTAAATGGAAATAAGTTTGATTGGGAGCCGGAAATTACTGCCAAAATAGCAAAAATGGGCATCTTTGTTAATTAGTAATCTCTCCTCTATTTATTAACCAAGGCAGCGTAATACTCTGCTTCACATACCACCTCGCCATCCACATAAGCAGTTCCTTTGTAAATCAGCATACCAAATTTCTGCGAAACTAATTGCACCTCAAATACTAATTGGTCGCCGGGTATCACCGGCTTTTTGAACTTCACATTCTTAAAACCAGAGAAATACATCAGTTTCTGGGAAACATCTTGTGTATACCATACAATCAAACCGCCGACTTGTCCCATTGCCTCCGCTATCAATACGCCCGGCATCACCGGCTTATCGGGAAAATGTCCCGTAAAGAATGGCTCATTAACCGTTACATTCTTTACACCAACGATAATATTCTCTTTCAAATCCAAATGTATTATCTTATCCACAAGTAGGAATGGAAATCTATGTGGTATAATTTCCAATATCTTATATATGTCTAATTCTATTTTTTTGTTCTTCTGAGGATTAATACGTTCCTTAACTTTTTGGCGTAAGTATTGTTTTCTTAGCAACTTAGCCAATTCCACATTGCTTTTATGTCCCGGACGTGCAGCAAGTATTTGTGCTTTAATTGGAACGCCGACCAATGCTAAATCACCGATTAGGTCTAGCAATTTATGTCTTGCTGGCTCATTCTTATACCTTAGTTTTGTTCCATTTAGAATTCCACTATCATCTACGATAGGAACACTTTTCATTTTAAACAGATTTTGTATGGCTTCTAATTCTACCGTTTCTGCTTCCTTATCCATAATAACAACTGCGCTTTCTAAGCCACCACCTTTTATCAATCCTTGCTTCAATAAATTTTCTACTTCGGTAAAGAAGCAGAATGTTCGTGCAGATGAAAACTCCTCTACAAATTCGCTTTCCATATTAAATAGACCGGAGTGCTGGCTACCCAATGCCGGAATAAAATAATCAACCATAACAGTTAGGCGATAGTCGTTCAAAGGTAACGCTACCATATCCACCAACTTTTCGTTATTCTTATATCCAACCTGCTCCGATAACTCAAAATACTCTCTATCTATCTCTTGTTCCACTATTTCTGCTTCCAATAAAGCATCTACATAGTGCCTAGAACTGCCATCAAATACAGGGGGTTCGTTAGTTGATAATTCAATGATGCAATTATCTATACCTAATCCAACTAATGCAGCCAATACATGCTCTACAGTATGGACTACTACCTGCTTACCATCGTCATCGCCAACACCCGGTATATCAATTCCAAGTGTTGTTCCGCGTGATATATCAACGACATAATCTACTAATGCGGGTATCTCAACTCTTTCCGGCAGGTCTGCTCTAACAAATACGTAATGTGTATTGGGCTCCGCAGGCTTGAACATAATGGTAGAAGTATTGCCGGTATGTAAGCCGACACCGGTTAGCGATATTGATTGGGATATTGTTTTTTGTTTTGCCACTTTCTTTTTTTTATTGTGATACTAAATAAGCATAGCACTTACACAAGTAAGCGCCACTATATCACAAAAATACGCATTTTTATCGAAAATATTGTTATAATGGTAAAAATTAGAAATATTTTTCTTATTTTTGTTTATATAAATTGTATGTGGCAATATAGAAGTGGCTACATAAAATCAATATAATTCAATAAAGCACTATGAATACTAAACTTATATTAAACTTCCTCTCTAAACTCGCTGCGAATAATAATAAAACTTGGTTTGATGCAAATAGAGACGAATACAAAATTGTGAAAGACAACTATTATGAACTCGTTGCTGAATTCATTCGCAGAATTACAGAATTTGACCAATCAGTCGCACAATTAGAGCCCAAACATTGCGTCTATCGCATTAATAGAGACATCCGTTTCTCTTCCGATAAAACTCCATACAAGGACTGGCTCGGGGCATACATCGTGCAAGGTGGCAAGAAGCAGATGCGTGCCGGATACTATGTCCATTTACAGCCAAATGAATGTATTATTGCTACAGGTCTGCATTGTCCTACTCCTGATTGGCTTTTGCGGGTAAGAGAACATATTTCTGGCGATGGCAATGATTTGATGAAGCATTATACAAACAAAAAATTCAAAGATGTATGGGGAAATTTCCTCGGCGATTCCTTAAAGAAAGCTCCGCATAATTTTGATAATGACGATAAATATATTGACTTAATTAAGATGAAAACCTACGATTTAGTTCATAATTATACAGATAGCGAAATTTATGATACGAAAAAATTCATAGATAGTGCCGTGAAAAAATTTGCATTAGCAAAGCCCGTAAACGATTTCTTTAACGAGGTGCTGATGTAATACCATCGCCATTCCAATACAAAAGTAGGAACTCAAAAAAAATGGGTTCCTACTTTTATTTTATAAATATACGCCAAAATGGAATAATTGGCACAGTTATTGCTGTTGTTTTCCTATGATATAGAACGCATAAGTAAATATATACTATGCAAAATTGTTTCAAAAATTCCCTCTAAAAAGATTTATCAACAAAGCATTATTTCTTCATTAGATAATTCTTTAATTAATGATTATGCACATAAGTTTCGGCTTGTGTGCTTTTTTTTGAAATTTCAATTCGTTAAGATAATGATATTAATAAACTTATTTTACAATATTGGTATATTGCAAAACTTGTGCGGGGAAGTTATATCCTTCCGTAAGTAGCGATTTTCTATTGACTAATGGAGATTTTTTACCTTTTTCATTAGTTATAGAAAGCGACAAATTGTTCTGCAACATTACCTTTGAGCAAGTAGAGTAAGTCAGAATAGAATAAGTATTTGAAAATTTAACTATTTCCGAATAATTTGCTCCCTTTAGTGGAGTGATAATAAACACTCTACATTTTTCGCTACCAGCCAATGCCGAAGTAATATTATTACTCTTATTTATATCAATAGGAACAAATTTTACATCAATCTTTCTAACCTTAACTTTGTTATTTTTAATATAACTAAATATTTCATTTTTCACATCAGAAGAGGTCGCATTGGAAGATTGATACACCACACCAATAACAATGTCTTGCACATCCTTTTTCCCTAAGGTAGTTTCCATAGAGAGCATTCCTTGCAAAATATCCAATTGGTTATGTATCGGAACATCTTTATGTTGCGCATTGGCAGTTAGGCAAGCAATAGCAAAAAATATAGCAGCAATTAATTTCGTTTTCATAATAAATTCCAGTAATTAGTTAGGCACTAACTATACTACGTTAATTTGAAAAATGAGTTTCAAAATAGTAGAAAATATTATCCGAATCAATGGAATAGTAATATTTCATTTAACGCTTAATGCTCGTAATTCCTAATATTTCAACATCTTGTTTAATATTTGCAAGAAAAACGAAATTGTCATAAGGGAATATATTTGGAATTTGTTGCATCTCTAATGGTGCTTCAAATGTATTATCGCCAATTTTTACAATTAAATTTGGGGATAAAGTATTGCCTAATAATTTATTTTTTTCTATCTTCAAAATCAATAAATTCGAGCCATCTCCTTGTTTTACAATGAATTCCTTTATTTTCATGTCATTAATTTGTTGATTTTTGCAAATAATTTTAAATCCGGGGTAATTTGGCATAACCTCTTGATTATACGGGAAGTCCGTCTGAGTAATAAATTGCTGTATCCAATGCAAATCCTTGCTTCTATCCGGCAAATTATAATTATTTGATTTAATGAATTCTGCCAATTTATAGGCACTTACATTCATTCCATAACGCGTAAGATGTTGATTTCCCCCATAACAATCCTGAAAAGCATCTGGTGTATATACAATAGAATCATACTCTTGCTGCAAATCGAGCCATTTTGCATTTGGGTATTTTTTCAATTCATTTCCTAGTCGTTCCCTCCAAATATTATAGTTAGCAACATTTTTATAATACATTGGATTTGTTAGAAATAAGACATCTACGTTATGTTCCGCAAACAACTCCATAATTTTTCGCAAGCCCTCTCTATTTTCCTCCGACAAATAATAATTTTTCCCATCATTTGTTGCACCAAGCGAATCAAATTGTTTTATTGTAGAATCTGTTAAACCCGTTTCATATTGCACCATTCTACCCAATTCAAATCGCTGAGCAACTCGGTTTTGCTCTCCATGCCAAAAATTCAACATAACTTGTTCAAAATTAGTGAGTAAGAACGAATGGTTACGAATAGTGTTAGACCATGCTTTCAACCAAGAATCGCTTTTAAACAAAAATGGCATAACTCTCAATTTATAAAGAACTCCACGCTGTGCCTCAAATCTTTGAATAGCCCAATTATCAACCCAATCCACCGTAGCACGATTATTTTGGTCGCTGGAATCCAGCATATAAGTTTCAATAACTGCCAATTTTGGATGGGTTTCTGTCAATGCTTGCGCAAGAAAATAATACATACCATCCAAACCGCCTCCACCAAAACCAGGTAGGATAAAGCAGTTACTGCCCAAAGCACAAGAAAGCGTATACGGCTCCATTCCTGCTCCCATATGCGAGCCACCTATGAGAAAAACGTCTATGTTATTGTATTCTGTAAAGTTATAATATCCAAGAACCCTACGACCGATTGTATTTACTCGCTCATCTGCTCTAAACCAGCCCTGTATATCGCAAAAAACTACGACACTTGCGCAAATAAAAGTTACTAACAATCCCCTTAAAATAAAACTACTTAGAGTTTTTTGGCACGGTTTTTGCTGGGGGGGGGATTTGTTGATTTCAAAGGACTTACTGCAGTCGCTTTCTTCTTATTTTCTTTTTTCACCACTCATTCCTCTAAATTAAAATTGGAAATAAATAAAAGTGTTGTCATTGCCTGCACCGTATGCCCCTAAAAATATTATGCTTAATATTCCTATTATGCAAACTGCCCATCTAACAACGGAATATCCATTGAAAAATGAAGTGGTTAGCATTGTATCATATTTTTCAACGATAATTTCGTAAATCATTAATAATGCAATTAATCCGAGCGAAAATACAATTTCTACTCCATTTAATCCATATCCATAAATTTTGTCTATTCCTTGTAAACTCAATGACTTAACAACGAGTAATGCGTCTGCTAATGTATGAATTCTGAAGAAAATACAGGAAAATGTCCACGCCAAAGTTACGAAAATTGGAGCAATTATTCTCTTGATTTTAGTGGTCTTACCGGATTTCTCTAAATGAAATAAACTGTCGAATAATAGAACGAAAATTCCATTTAATGCTCCCCAAATTACAAAATTCCACGATGCTCCGTGCCACAATCCAGATATTAAGAAAATTATCATTAAGTTTATCATTTTTCGGGTTTTACCTCGCCTATTTCCACCTAATGGAATATATACATAATCTCTAAACCAAGATGATAACGAAATATGCCATCGTGTCCAAAATTCCGAGAAAGACGCTGATAAATAAGGTTTATTGAAATTTACAGATAATTTAAAATTAAATAATTTTGCAGTTCCAATCGCAATGTCAGAATACGCTGAAAAATCAAGATATAACTGAAATGCAAAAAATACCGCTGCCAAAACTAATGAAAAACCAGATGCTTCCGCAGGATTCGCATAAGCACCATTTACAAAAACGGCAACTCTATCGGCAATCATCATTTTTTTGAATAATCCCAAAAGTATCATAAATACGCCACTTCTGGCATTTTCGTAATCGAATTTTTTTGGCTCAGAAAATTGTGGCAATAATTTTTTTGCACGCTCAATTGGACCTGCGACAAGTTGTGGAAAAAACGCAACAAATGTCATAAAATCAAGGATATTCCTCGTTGGTTCCATCTCTTTTTTATAAACATCAATAGTATAACTGAGCGATTGAAAAGTATAAAAACTAATACCAACCGGCAGAATGATGTTAAGTGGCGAATAATCAAAGTGTTGTCCGAATAATGTAAAGACATCCACGAAGCTTTCCACAAAGAAATTATAGTATTTGAAAAAACCGAGAAAGCCCATATTTACCAATACACTAACCAAAAGCATTAATTTTCGCTTTTTTGCGTTATCTCCCGTATTATGAATAGCTAACGCTATAAAATAGTCGACAACCGAACTGATAACAATTAGGATTAAAAATTTAGGATTCCAAAAGCCATAAAAAACATAGCTTGCGGAAAGTAAAAAAACATTTCGAGCAGTAATATTTCTGTTAAAAACAAGCCAGTATAGCAAAAAAACTATAGGTAAAAATACTGCGAAATCGAATGAATTAAAAAGCATTATATTTCATATTATTTAGTTGAAAAATACGTTATTATTTGTGTTTTTATTTTATGTAAGTTATTGATTATTAATGACGTTTAGCAATCTACGGACTTCCAATAATAATGCCTCAGAATAATTATTAAATGACAATAATTCTTTAAAATCGGCTGTTGCATCAGGATAATTTTTCATTCTATAATAAGAAATTGCCCGTCCATATAAAGCATCGGCGTTATCTCTATCATTTACAATGACTTGCGAAAAATCAGAAGCAGCATTTTGAAAATCTTCTTGCAAATAATTCACAAATCCTCGCAAATAATAAAAATTATTCCTATCTGAATTATTTTTCAATGCCTTATTAAGAATTGTTAAACAACGTTGATAATCATTTTTTTGAATGAGGACGAGCGCTAATCCGAGATATGCTTCTGTCATATCATTATCTAAATCAATGGCTTGCGTGAAATCTTTTTCAGCATTATTATCGTTGTTAAGATAATAATTCGCCATACCGCGCCCATAATAAAATGAAGCATTAGAAGAAACTTTTGTAATAAGTGCAGAATATATGGACTTAGCTGTGTTATAATCCTTGTTTTTTAAAGCACTTATAGCGTTTTCAATTGATGGTGAATCATCGCAAAAAACAATTGTTGGCATTAATGCGATGCAAATTATTATAATTTTTTTTATATTGAACATATTATTAATATTTTAATTTTTTCTTTTTTTAATTAATTTATCTGCACCGCCAGAATATCCTCTATCTGTATTTCTAAATTTAAATCACATTGAAAAACATAGGGTTTAGCCGCAAAATAATCCGTTGTAGCAACAACTCCGGCACAAATAAAAGTTACTAACAATCCCCTTAAAATAAAACTACTTAGAGTTTTTTGGCGCGATTTTTGCGGGGGAGGGGATTTGTTGAATTTACAGGGGTTATATTAGTTGTTTTCCTCTTCATCGGCTATTTGTCCTCCACAAATATTGTGCTATTTCGCTCGGGACTGATGGAAATTATGGATACTTTGGTTTTTGTGTAATCTTCTATAAATTTAATATAGTCCTTCGCTTCTTTCGGTAAGTCATTGATATTTGTAGCGTTAGCAATATCTTTATTCCATCCTTTCAATGTGGTATATTCTACATCTATTTTTGTATTTTTATTAACATAATTCGGGAACACATCAGTCACTATGTCATTGATTTTATAGTGAGTTGCAACTTTTATTTCCTCAAGGTCGCTTAGGACATCCAATTTTGTGAGTGCAATATCCGTAATTCCATTAATCATAATTGAGTAGTTAAGTGCAACGAGGTCAAGCCAACCGCAACGCCTTGGTCTTCCAGTAGTTGCTCCAAATTCAAATCCTTTTTTGCGGAGCGATTCGCCCAAGTCGTTTTCCTGCTCAGTTGGGAATGGACCATTACCAACACGCGTGCAGTATGCTTTAGTTATCCCTATGATTTTGTTAATCTTATTTGGTGGAACGGATGTTCCGGTGCAAGCACCGCCAGAGGTAGGATTAGAACTCGTAACAAATGGATAAGTGCCGAAATCTACATCTAATAATGTGCCTTGTGCTCCCTCTAACATTACTTCCTTACCGCTTGATATTTCATTATTTACGAGATAAATTGTATTTTTTATGTATGGCAATAAAACTTTGCACGAAGCGATACATTGATTAGTTGTAGCATCAACATCTAGGACATCGGCTTGGTAAATATGCGATAGTAACCTATTATTTTCCAATATGTTACTCTTTATTTTATGTGTAAGAGCATCTATGTCGTAAATATCGCAGCAGCGAATTCCCTCTCTGGCAACTTTATCCACATAAGCAGGACCAATACCCTTGCCAGTGGTGCCGATAGTGGTTTTAGAAGCAGAAGCTTCCCTTGCCTTATCCAATGCGATATGGTAAGGGAAAATGATATGAGCATTCTCGCTGATAAATAAGCGGTTATCCAACTTTATACCATTTGAAGTAAGCAAATCTACTTCATTTTTAAAGGCAATTGGGTCAATTACAACACCATTTCCGATGATGCAAGTAACATTTGGATGCAGAATACCAGCAGGAATAAGGTGCAGCACGGTCTTTATGCCATTGCACACGATAGTATGTCCTGCATTTGCACCGCCTTGGTAGCGAACAACTACATCACATTTTTCACTAAGAAGGTCAACGATTTTTCCTTTCCCTTCATCACCCCATTGGGCACCTAATACTAATGTTACACTCATAATTTATTGATTTTATTTAAGTTACTAATTTTGCAAATACTATTTTAATGGATAGTCGTATATTCTAAATGTCTTATATCTATCGCCGTTCATAGTTTGGGTAAGTCCTCTATTCATCATTACGTTATCTTCTAAAATCCAAGAAGCATCGCCCCAATCATAACCAAGTTTATCGGCATTTGCACCTATCGTATGATACAATAGGACATCTACGCCCGATTTCTGATATTCTGGCGTAACCCCAAGAACTATGATACGACAACCATTAATTTTTTTCTTTTTCGTAAGCAAGCACCAGCCCGCTCCAAGCATACTTCCACTCTTATTATAGATAAGTGCTTGATTTATATCGGGGAGTGCCAATGCAAAAGCAATTGGAACACCGCCCACTTCTAAAATAAGTGTAAGTTCTGATACGCCAACGGATATTAATGAGTTAGCAAGAAAATCAAACTCGGCATCTGTCATTTTTACGAAGCCCCAATTTGGCTGCCAAGCAGCATTATATAGGTCTTTCATATACTTAATGTCTTTTGCTAATTGTGCCTTATCCTTAAAATTTACTTGTCTTATTACTGCTTTTGTGCGTTCTGCGATAATATCCTTCATTCTCAATAACTTATCGCTACGGAATGAATCCTGAGTCAATTTATAGGCATAGAGTTCTTTTGCTTTTGCAAAGCCATAATTTTCGGAAAGAGTGAGATAATACTCCGGAGTATATGGACTTAGAATAACAGGTGGCTGGTCAAATGCACTGCTAAGGAAGCCAATTACATCGTTAAATGTGGGATTAGTAGGACCACGCATCACATCTTCACCTTTATCTATAAGCCATTGTTTTGCAGCATCAAATAGTGCATTTGCTACATTCTGGTCGTTAATACATTCAAAGAAGCCGAAGAAACCAATTTTGTCATTATGTATTTCGTTATGCCGTCTATTTTCTATTGCAGCAATACGTCCAACGATTTCTCCGTCCATTTCTGCGATATAGAGTTGGTAATCGGCGTGCTCATAAAGTGGATTTTTCACTTTATCAAAATTTTTCATTTCCTCGGAAATGATAGGCGGAACAAAACACGGATTGTTCTTATAAAACAGCCATTGTGATTTTATAAATCGCCGTATATCTTTTTTATCGCTTATTGGAGTAATAGTGCAGTTTGCCATATAGTTTTAGTTATATTAGTTGTTCAATAAATTATTAACGCCCGTTGCTATTTCTTCTAATAGCCACATTGGCGTGCTTGTAGCACCTGTAATACCGATGTTTGTAGCGTTTTTGAGTAGTGATATATCTACTTCATCTATGTTTTCTATGAAATAAGTATTGGGATTTGCATCGGAGCAAATTGTGTATAGCACTTTCCCATTGGAAGAATGGCTACTTGCAACAAAAAGAACTAAATCATTGTGTTCAGCAAATTGTTGCAACTTCCTCTCCCGATTAATCATAAATTTGCATACGGTATTCTCTAATTTCAGAATACTATCATTGCTCTTTCGCTCTTCAAATATATCGCTAACTTGTTCGTAAATGGATAGCAGAGTATCCTGATTCATTGTGGTTTGCGAACATAGAATAGTGTTGCGGGAATAATCTATGTTGTTAATCATATCTTCGGCTGTGCGTATAACAATACATTCGTCATTACAAACACCACGCAATCCAAGCACTTCGGCGTGGTCATATTTTCCGAGTATTACTATTTGCCAATGTTGCTGATAATAGTTGCGTAGTTTGTCTTGCAAACGCATAACAAGCGGACAAGTAGCATCTATAAGCGGAATATGTAGGTCATCTATCGCATTGTAGGTAGACGGTGGCTCCCCGTGAGCGCGTATCACTACAATAGAATCATCTGGTGAAATAGTGGCAAGTTGTTCGTAGTCGATAGATTGCAAACCATTCCCAGACAAGCGTTCTATTTCTTTCGGATTATGTATAATCTCTCCCAGCACATACACATTTCTATCGGAATTGTGCAGTAGCGTATCCTCTACTTTATCTATTGTCTGCACTACTCCCCAACAAAATCCAGCGTAATTATCTATGTTTATCGTTGCCATACTTATTGATTAATTTAAAGAAATGAAATGTAAACTCTCCATACTATTCTTATTTTTAATACTTTCAGCAAAGTTTCCCCATTGTGCCACAAATAGCGACCAATTAAGCGAAAACATATCTATATCATCGTCATCCCAATAGGAATGAACGATAGAGATAGAGTTTAGAAGTTGCTTGCGTTTGGAATTTGAAACTAAGACATAATTTGGTATGAGTTCTATTATGGAATTACAAAACAGAAAGATACGCGACACTAGAACAGACAAATCATCGGTTCGTAAATTATGTTTGTTAATAACAGCCACTACTTTATCTATCGTATATATCAATGTATCTATGATTAATATTTGGCTCTCAAATTTTATTATATCATCGTCGAACATAAGAAAGAATGTAGTGTGAAAAATGAATGCTAATAGTTTTACTGACTATTGACTCGCATACTTTGTAGTTGCTTAAATACTTCTATTTCGTTATCTGTAAGATTGGTAGGTAATGCTACATTCAACTTCACATACAAATCGCCTTTATTGTCGCTACCATATACCGGCATTCCTTGTCCAGATAACTTAAATACCTTGCTATTGGGCGTTCCTTGTGGTATTTTAATATTGAAGTTACCGAAAAATGTCGCTACAATAATACTTCCGCCAAGTATAGCAGTATATAGGTCGCATCCCATAGTAACATATATATCATTGTTATTTTTTCGCTCCAACAAAGTTCCATCCTTCATTGTCATTGTGTCTTCCACATTGACAGTAACAACCAAATCGCCATATTTTCCACCAACTTCAGTGGATGGGTAGCCCTTGCCAGATATTTTTTGCACATAGCCATTAACGATACCGGGCTTAAATTTCACTTCAATACGATTTCTATTTAATGTTAGTATCCTCACAACACCCTTGTAGGCGTCCTCCAAAGATATGGTAACGTCTGTTTCAAAATTTCTGCCTTTTATTGGTTTGGGAGTGCTTTTGGTTTTGCTGAATGGAGATTTCTTGCCTGAATTAGAAGTGAAGTTGCCGAATATCTGACTAAAGAACTCCGAACCGCTACCGCCTTGTCCAAACATATCACTGACCGAGCCAGAGCCACGATTGCCTTGATTAGCAAACCAGTCGTTCCATTTGAATTCATTTGGGTTTGCGCCAGTAGAGCGAAAGTTATGGTATGAACTACCGAGATTATCGTATTTTGCACGCTTTTGTGTATCGCTTAACACTTCGTATGCTTCTCCAATATCTTTGAATTTGTTTTCGGCACCACTTTCTTTATTAGTATCCGGATGATACTTGCGAGCGAGCTTACGATATGCTTTCTTTATATCGTCTGCGGTTGCTGTTTTCTCTACACCGAGAGTTTTATAGTAATCTTTGTATTCCACAGAATTGGTAGTCAAATTATTTAATTGAATAAAATATTATGTTTATCTTACACAGATACTACGCAATATACTAAAAAAAAGGGAGAATATTACTTTACGCGTATTTTTTGCCCCAAGGACAATTTATCCGGCTTCAAATTACCATTCAGTTTTACAATAGCACTTACCGTAGTTTGATATTTTTGTGCTATCTCAGATAGGTTATCCCCTTGTTTAACAGTATGGACAACGGATTTATCGGCATTTGATTTAGGTTTTGTATCTTTATTATTCTTTGCATTTGCAGCAACATTAATCTTTTCACCGATGCGTATGTTATCTCCCTTAATGTTTGGATTTAACTCTCGCAGTTGTGCTTCAGTCAATCCATAGTCCTTTGCAATCTTAAAAAGAGTTTCGCCCTTTTCGACGGTATGCTTCGTTGGAGTAGCATCTGCGGCAGTCGCTGGTGTTGATGGCTTTGGTGATGGCTTGGACACATTAGTTGTTGTAGTTGGTGTAGTAGTAACCGACTTGTTGTTCTTATCAAACTCTGCCTTCGTAACGATTAAAACTTTGCCTTCCTCTATGGTGTCTTGGTCTACAGGTATGCTGTTCCAATTACGCAAATCAGAGGCGCTGACTTTTGTCCTTGAGGCAAGTTCATAAATGGTTGTAGTTGAATCTACCAAATAGAAGTTATCATTGGATTCGGCTATCTTCGCTTTTGACACTAACGCATTGTTAGACACTGCAAATGTAGATTGTTGGAATGTTTTAACACCAATAGGTATCCTTATCTCCGAATTAAAATCCAATGCTATGCTATGCTGGCTGAAGCCATTGAGCGATATT
Source organism: Ignavibacteria bacterium (assembly GCA_031261605.1). Taxonomy (GTDB): domain Bacteria; phylum Bacteroidota; class Ignavibacteria; order Kapaibacteriales; family UBA2268; genus WRLB01. The sequence continues at coordinate 19,296 of JAISJI010000057.1, forward strand.
AGTTCATCAATAGAAACATCAAACTTCTCTGCAACTGATACAATGTTCTCACCTCTTGTCACTTTATGGACAAGAGACGGCTGCTTCTCTTCCTTAGATAATTTTGCGAAATTTACTTTGAAATCCTTAGATGTATTTGGGGGAACACGCAATCTATAATACTTCCTATCGGGTGGAGTTATGTCATAAAGCAATTCCGGATTAAGTTCTCTAATCTCCTCTACTCCCACGCCAATGGACTTAGACACCGCAGATAGATTTACCGCTTGCTCCAATTCCACAATATCAAATTTAAATTCCGGCAAGTAATTCAAATTTTTTACATCTATACCATACGCAGGCGGGTCAGAGGTAATTTTCAATATTGCGATAAATAATGGAACATAGTTTCGAGCTTCCGGTGGCATATTAATATTCTTTTGATTACTAATATCCCAGAACGTTGGATTATCTTTATTTGTCTGCTTTAATGCACGTCTAACATTACCCCAGCCCCAGTTGTAAGCGCTTAATGCAAGATACCAGTCGTTAAATTCCAAGTATAGGTCACGTAAGTAACGTAACGCTGCTCTTGTGGATTTTACTGGGTCTCTACGCTCATCTACCCAGATGGAACGCTTCTTGTTTAAGCCATAATCTATTCCTGTCGGATACATAAATTGCCAAAGTCCAACAGCGTGCTTGGATGACTCTGCATAAGGGTCGAGCGAACTTTCGCAAAACGTGAGCAATAATATCTCACTTGGAATTCCTTCCTTCTCTGCAATGTCCTTCATCATTGGAAACCAACGGCTCGAGCGTTCAATCCACTTCGGCATATAGTTTTTTGCTCTGCCTTTTGTTAGAAAATCTATTTGGAAATCAATCGCAGCGTGTTCTTCTACTGGTATTTGTAATTCTGTTATGCTTGGTATTTTAAATACATATCTGCTTGTTGTATCTGCGCTCGGAGGTCTGCTAAACTCCTCCGCATTAGCCACACTATCGCCAGTTTTACTCGGAATAATATCATTCACCTGGTCTTCTTGCTTATAGAATTGCGACTTAGGCACAATTAAGAAGTCCGGACTATACGGCTTACCCTTGCTACATAGTTCTATATCAGACATTATATTCTGGAACAACTCCTTGTAGTCATCGTTATCATCTACCTCCGGGTAACTGCCTATTTTGTTCAATGTAGTTAGTGCTGCTTCAAAGAAACTCAATGCAGCAGTTGTATCGTTCTTCTGCAATACTATAAGTCCCTTTATATACGACTGGCGCGACTTCTCTATAGTATTGCTAATCATCTCATCGGTAATAACTCGGACAGCGTGGGAATTATCCAATGGAGTATATTTATCCGGAAATTTTGCCTGTCGTTTCGGCTGCTGTCTTGGTGGCGGATTATTCTGTGCATAAAGATTATCAATACCACTAAAAGCCAGAAATAAAATGGGGATTAGTAGTAAAATAAGGAGATTGTGAGGTAATAATATGCGTTGTTTGTATTGATTTATCATAGATGCCCTAATTTGTTTTTTTAAATATAATAAAAAAAATATTGTTTAAGATACTTCAAACGTATTTTTTTTGAAATTTTGTTGATAAATATTTATATCACTTGTTAATAATTTTTGCTATATTGCAAGATTCTTATGTTATTACTAATGCAATTTTAATGAAAAAATACATCCTTCTAACCATAACACTCGCTCTATTATCATATTGCCATATTCTCGCTGACAATAAACAAATGGATATATTGGAAAAACTTATACCCGATGGCTCTAATGCACCAGCAGTATCCGGACAGATATACTACCACAATTCCAAAGTGAAATTTAACAACATTACAGCATTCCAAAAAGCACTGAAGCATTACAAAATCTCGTTTAAGAACAAAATTACATTGCTACAATTCTGGCAATTAGATGATAAATTTAGCAAACTCGCACTGCCAAAATTGCAAATTATAAACACTAAATACAAGAAGAATGGCATCCAGATTTTCGCCATCAATACGAATGATTTTGACGACAAACTATCCATTATGGAATACCTAAATAACTACAACCAAACCCAGCAATCATTTGATGCGGAGACCAACAAGTATTACGAAAATGTTAAGACAGATTTCTATAAGCCACTAACCACACCGCTACTTTTCGCAGACAAATCATTGAAACAGCAGTTCGGTATAAAAGCATTTCCTGCGATGTTCATTATCAACAAGCAAGGCAAGGTGCATACAGCAATGGTGGGCTACTTCAATGAATACGATACGTGGCTATCGGAAGTATTAGATGATTTATTAAAACCAAAGGGAGGAAAGAAGAAGTAATGAAACCCACTTTTTTTGACAACCTGCTCCAATATGATTGGAATGAAATAGCCAATAGAATACGAAATGCAACTGATATGAGTGTAACGACAGCCATCTCCAATGCAAGCAACAACACCGCATTAACGGATGATGACATTATCGCACTCCTCTCGCCAGCAGCTGCACATCATTTGGAAGAACTTGCAACCATTAGCAGAGCAAAGACACAACGGCGTTTTGGAAAAAACATACAACTATACATCCCTCTATATCTATCCAACTACTGCACTAATTCCTGCACATACTGTGGGTTTAGTGGCAAGAATAAAATCAATAGAAAGGCGCTTACAGATGCAGAAATACTCCAAGAAGTCAATGCTATTAAGGAAATGGGATACGAACATATTCTGCTTGTGACGGGCGAATCTACAAAGCACGCCGGTGTTGATTATCTACTCAATGCCATTAACTTAATTAAGCCATACTTCGCCTGCATCTCCGCAGAAATACAGCCGTTAGACACCGCCGACTATGCTAAGTTAATAGACGCTGGACTCAATGCGGTGTATGTCTATCAGGAAACTTACAACAAAAATAATTATACAATATACCATCCAGCAGGCAAAAAAAGCGACTTCGCATACCGTCTCGCAACTCCCGAACGACTTGGCGATGCCGGTATATATAAGATTGGATCGGGAGCATTGCTCGGATTAGAGAATTGGCAAGTAGAGGGCTTTTTTCTCGCACAACATTTGCGTTTCCTTATAAAGCATTATTGGCGTTCAAAATACTCTATTTCCTTTCCTCGCATTCGTCCGCAGGTTGGTGGCTTTGAGCCGAAGTATCCGGTGTCTGACAAAGAACTCGCACAGTTGATATGGGCATTGCGACTGTTTGATGAAGATGTAGAAATATCACTAACTACACGTGAAAATGCTACGTTCCGCAACAATATGCTATCACTTGGAATCACAAGTATGAGTGCTGGCTCAAAGACAGAACCCGGCGGCTACGCAACACAGCATAATCGGCTGGAACAGTGGTCTATCAATGATTCACGCTCCCCAATAGAACTCGTATCCGAAATCAACAAACAAAATTATTCGGCATTGTGGAAAGATTGGGACAAGTTTTTTGTAGTATAGGATAGCAAATTCGTAAATAATTTGTATATTTGTGGTCTACATAACATAAACATAATATAAAACTTAATTATGATTGGCTTTGGCTACGATTTACATAGATTAGAAGAAGGGAATACTCTGATACTCGGCGGTATTACTATAGAAAGCGATAAGGGAACTGTTGCTCATAGTGATGGCGATGTGCTAATTCATTCATTAGTAGATGCCATACTTGGCGCTGCTGGCTTGGATGACATCGGCACTTATTTCCCCGAAACGGATATGAAATATAAGAATTACGATAGCACTAAATTTTTAGAAGCAGTTGAGGATTTGTTAGCGAACAATGGCTTTTACATTGTCAATATTGATATTGCTATTATCGTAGAGAAGCCAATGCTTTCTTCGTATAAACCTGAAATTAGAGCAAATCTTGCCAGCTTACTTAAAATTCCTGTAGAACATATTAGCGTAAAAGCAAAGACCAATGAACAGCAGGACGCCATCGGACAAAGAAAAGCCATAGCTGTCTATTCTGTCTGCCAATTAGAAAAGAGAGCATAATAGATAATTTTTACAAATAATTTTTTGTAAAAATTTATTGAAATTTGGTCATTACAAAAAAAAATGTTATTTTTGTATTCCCTTGTTTTTGAAATTAACAACAAGAACAAAACGGGGTGTAGCGCAGCCCGGTTTAGCGCATCTGGTTTGGGACCAGAGGGCCGGAGGTTCGAATCCTCTCACCCCGACAACATAGAAATCCTATAATTCATAAAATTGTAGGATTTTTTTATACCACCTAATAACTTACGCAATTGGGACTTACAGACCTTAATCGTGGCTGGCGATTACTAATAGTGTTTATCGTATACTTCACTCTATTGTATGTAGTATACTTGCTTGTAGATAGAGTCATCTTGCCAGAAATTACATCTGGTGAAGCCACTATCTCCGTTCCTAACGTCTCCGGAAAAAGTTTGGATGCCGCAAAACTCACTATCGAATCCAAAGGACTAAAAATTGAAGTCGCTAAGGAAGTATATAGCGTCGATGTGCGGACTGGACAAATAGTAAATCAATTGCCTGCATCCGGCTCTATTGTAAAAAAAGGTCGTTCCATCTATGTTACTGTTAGCAAAGGCAAAGAATTAGTTCCAGTGCCGTATATCACTGGACTTCTACTGCGAACCGCAAAGATAAATCTAATGAAAGCAGGACTTGACATTGGCGACGTTACTTATGATTACAGCGAAAGCATAGGCAAGGATACTATTATCTCACAATCCATTAGCCCAACTACAAAAGTCCCTTATGGCGAGCATGTTAGCGTTGTCATTAGCAAGGGAACGGACGACCAATCCAAAATCCCATCACTAATTGGACTATCTGCTGCTGATGCAAAACTGCTCATAGAAGAATCCGGTTTTGTATTAGGCACAACAGAATATAAATCTGACGCTACATATCTGCCGGATGTTGTGGTCGGACAATTTCCCCATCCCGGCGATATTGCTGCAGGTGCTACTGTAGTTAATATCACAATAACCAAGTAATATATCACTAGATAAAGATGAAACAACAAAGACAAGCAAAAAATAAAAAATCTAAATCAACGGAAGCAAATACAAATTGGTATGAATCTAAGAAATTATTTTGGCTCGGATTAGCCATAATTGCATTAACATACATTATCGTATATCCACAAATATTTGACCCAAAAGTTGCGGACTTAGAGGACAATACTTATTATTACTTGCTTGGGCACAGCTTAGCAGATGGCAATGGCTATACGGATGAGGATGGCGGGCTGCATTTAGCAAAATCGCCTATGGTTCCAATAATAAATAGTGTTATTATAACATTGGGCGGAGATATTGTGGCGATAAAAATGGCCAATGGAATTATGTTTTTTTTGTCATTAGTTATGCTATATTATCTGTTATTTAAGATATCAAGTAATGTGCTACTTGCATTTGTAACTGTATTGCTAATTCAGCTAAATACAAACTTCCTATTTATGTCAACCATTATTATGTCAGAAATGCCATATTTATTTTTTTTAATGGCTTCGTTATTTATGTTCTATGCGATAATGAACTACAATAACTTAACTACCACAAAATACTACCTATTGTTAATTGGAACTAGTTTATCTGTAGTGGCTGCGTATAACACAAGACCATTTGGTGCTATTTGGCTAATAGCTATGGTGCTTGTTCTATTATTTGCCTATGTCTATAATCATAAATTGCTCAAATCCAAATACAATGCTCCCTATTCCAGCAAAAAATATCGTTCTATAGTTTCTATATTAATTCTTTCCGCAATTTTTTTGATTTCAATATTTGTATGGAAAAGCTATACAGATAGTTATCAAACGATTGAACGACCTGAGTATATCTTTAATGATAATTTTACTAACAACTTTTTAGTTGATGCAGAGACAGGAAAGCCAACATCTTTCAGTGATTTTGGATATTGGAGCAATCGTTTTACGTATAATGCATCTCAATATACATTCAAAATTGTTCCCAACTCTATGTTTTGGAACCATATAGATACATTTAAACCAGCAACAGACCATCAATTAGCATTTGGATTGAGAGAGCTAGGATTACGAGAGAAAGATGCAAATCCCACGTTACCTCAGATATTATTAGGCAATATTGTATTAATAATCATATTGTTAGGTGCAATTCAATATAGAAAAAACATATTTGTATGGTCTATTTTTTTATTCATAATTGGCTCATTTATTATTCTATACACCAACCAAATTGTTTTTATTACAGATGGCTTTAGGTATATGCAAGCACTAACTCCATTCCTGCTATTCTTCTTCTTAACCGGACTTGTCAAATCTGCTCAATGGCTTGTTGGTAAATTCAGCAAAAGCAGCGGGTTGCAAAACGCTATTGCTCCTCTTGTCATCGCTATTTTCCTTGCTATTGTTATGCCACATTATATTCTGGCTCTGCAAATAGAAATGGAAAATGCTGCAATTAGACACCCCGACCCAAATTCCGATGTGGATTTCAATGCTCCGTATCATAAGCAATTTTTGGATTACTTATCGGCTTGTAATTGGATAAAGCATAATGTGCCGGACTCTGCGATAATAGGATTTCGTAAGCCGAAGATTTATATGATATATACGGGTAGTTTTAAGAAGGGTATTTATATGACAATGCCTGCCTTCGACTCCAATCCAGAGGAAGTATTGGAGTATTTGGACAAGTGGAAGGTTCAGTATTTGCTGTTAGATACGTGGTATGCGCACGCTTTTCATACGATTGTGCCGGCGATACAACAATATCCAGAGAAATTTAACATCCTCCAGCAGATTGGCGGAGATATACCAAATGGCATAAATCCTACATATATCGTGGAATACAATAAAAATGGATTTGTAGAAACAGAAAATAAATAATTAAGATAAAAAATAAGAAATTAGTACCGGAAACCGGAAACCGGAAATTAGTTTCAGTTAATAAATTAACTGAAACTAATTTCCTACAATCAAAATTGTTCTTCTGGCTTGGCATCGTAATAATATCTATCGTTACTATCGCAGTATACGCATACGTATTCGACCCAAAGATGGAAGATTTAGAAGATAACCACTACTATTACCTTTTGGGTCATTCGTTAGCAGATGGACAAGGATTTACCAACTGTGATGGATATTTACATACTCAATACCCAATTGGCTATCCATTCATTGTCAGTTTATGTGTTAGATTGGGAATGGGAATAGTTGGTATGAATATGCTGAATGGTGTTTTTTTGTATTTGTCCGTAATGCTACTTTATTGGACGCTATTTAGAATATCAAAAAATGTAATCATAACTTTTGTGGTATCACTATTGATAGCAATGAATTACTTTTATAGTGCCTTCGCAACAATGATGCTTAGCGATATTTCGTCTTGGTTCTTCGGTTCTATATGTGTATTGTTATTTTCTTTCTTAATAGAGGAAAGAGAATTTAATAGAAAGTCCATACTAATCTTGCTTGGTATTGCTATCTCTGCTGTGATAACCTATTTCATTAGAACCGCTTCTGCAATTAATATGCTTGCTATTTTCTGTGCCACAGCACTATATATAATTATTGACTTGGTTAAAAATAGACCGATTTCTATAAAGAAAGTTTTAAATGAACATAAATTAAATATTACGCTATTAGTTGCAATGGCGATGTTCTTTTTTATGGGAACAATGGTATGGAATAACTATAAATCCCAATTTGAAGTTACTGAAAATACTAATTACACATTTAGTGGCTATATGGAGGTTTACGGCACTAATGCGGATGGCACTCCTTTTGATACAAAAAGTATCTCTCATTGGCAGAATAGATTAGGTGAAAATATTAACGCATACACCCGATTATTATCGCATACTTTGTATATATCTCATATCGATAGCGTGATACCTGCTAGGTCCTATGATTTAGCAATTGGACTTATTGATAGAGTAGCAATATATCACTTGAAAGATGGATTGGTATTAGGAGTTATCTCTCTTGTATTTATGGCAATTGGATTGGTTTATTACAGAAAAAATAAGATGGCATTGTTATTATTTTTTATAATTGCCAGCGTATATGGAACATTGCTAATTTTCAACAACCTCCTTTATACATCAGCCAGTAGATATATAATTGGCATTTTACCGTTTATGTTGTTATTTTTAATAGCCGGAATAACCCACTCAATACGATTTATATTGAATAAAGCAAATTCTAAAAGTAAATTGTTAAGCGAAAATAATATCACTATTGCTGTCTGTATAATTTTGTTTGTATTCTGCTACCCGCATTATTCTAAGGCATTACAAATATCACATAACTACGCAACCATTGAGCATTCAACACCATACTCAGATATAGATTTTGATAACGAATATACTCCACAATTTGTGAATTTTTTAGCTGCCTGCCAATATGCAAAACAAAATCTGCCCGATTCTGCTAATTATGCGACTCGGAAGCAAAGGATATTTAGCATTTTCTCTGAGAAATACAAGAATAGTTTCCCTTTTCCCGATTTCAACTCCACCCCAGAGGAAGTCATTGAATACTTTGATAAATGGAAAATCCAGTATATACTCTTAGATACTTGGTATTCTGCGGCTTACCATACGATTGTGCCGGCGATACAACAATATCCAGAGAAATTTAACATCCTCCAGCAGATTGGCGGAGATATACCAAATAATATAAACCCTACATATATCGTGCAATACAATAAAAATGGATTTGTAGAAACAGAAAATAAATAATTAAAATGAAAAATAAATGGCAGATTTTATGACAAATTTTCTTTGATAAAATAAAAATTATAATAACATTATTTTTCATTTTTTAATCCGTAACCATTATAATATACTGAACTTAAAAATTCCGATTATGAACCGATATATAGAAGAAGCAAAAAATATTATTCTGTCGCAATACCCCGAAATTGCTCAGCATAAAACCTGTATGCTCCCAGAAATTTTATTGCAAGAAGGAACTATTGCTCAATATATTTATTACATTGAGAGCGGTATCTTGGGCGTTTCTACGCATAATTCAGAGACGGCTGATGATAAAATTATTGCATTTTTTGAGGCGGGTGAAATGGTTTTTTCTTGCAACGGAATCATTAATAATTTACCCTCAATTTTATCTATTAAATCACTTACAAAATGCGATTTATATGTTATTGATAAGAATGATTTGTGGCGTGTAACTGATGAAAATTCAAGGTTTTACGAGTTGATAATAAGAATTGATAATTATAGTTTATATAAAATTATTCAGAATTTTGTTGATATGTCGCATAATAGTCCGATGGAGCGTTATAAAAAATTGATAAATACACACCCAAACATAGTTAAATCCATTAAAAACAAAGATATAGCGTCTTGGTTAAATGTTACTCCCACATATTTAAGCCACCAAATAAAAAATAAATTATTTAAAAATTAAAAATTGGCTAATACATAATGGGTTATTGAATTTAATTATTCAATAACCCATTATAATATGCTAAAACGAGATAATCTCAATATTATGCTACATAGTTGTCATCTTGGTTAGCACTGTTCCCCAGATTAGGAAGTTGTCTGTTTTCTTGACCTTAATAGGTGGATAGTTATTGTTTTCAGAAAATAGCACGAAGCTATTGCTAAGCAGTTTGATGCGCTTCACACAGAGGCAGTTGTTATATTCACCCAGCACAATGCTATTATTAACCGCTTGTGTGCTACTATCAACCAATAGTATGTCGCCATTGTATAAATCGGCATTCACCATTGAGTCACCACTAATTTTAACTAAAAATGTATCGTGGGTCTGCTTGCGCACCTTGCCTATCGTATTGAATTGGCAATCATATACACCCATAACATTAGAGCATATCGTTGTAATACAAGATGTCTCTACGTTATTGAAATCGGCAGTTGTGTCAAATAATACGATGTTGTTGGCTACCTGGTCAAGTATATTTGATATGCGATTCCCTGCTTGGAAATTATGTCTAACAGTTGGTTTCATTGCTTTCTCCAAAAATTTGATTTATTTATTGGAGAAGTAGTATCAAAAACCACGCCAAAATTGTTAATTTGAATAAAATGGCTATTTTAAGCCATTTGCTTGTTTCTCTTTACAATTTTCTTAATGAACTGCATTTTTTCCATTTTATTTTCCGAGCGTTTTGCTAATCTAACTATATTTCCTCTATGCACAACGAATACGAGAACAACAAAGCCGAGTATGAAGCACATAAGCGTTAAATATCCCTTAATATCTACGTTAAACAAATTATATCTTAAAAACAGAACAATAGGCAGAGTCGCAGCGCCGACCATAGAGCCGAGAGATACATAACCAGAGATGCCAACAGTTATAGTGAATGCACCTAATGCAATTCCGAGTTCTATTGGGAGAATTGCAATGAGCATACCTAATGCTGTGTTGATGCCTTTGCCGCCTTTAAACTTCACAAAGCAAGAGAATATATGTCCGGCGACTGCCGTCATACCCATTATTATTTGAAGTATTGGTAAGTTGAGAAAAGAGTCAGCGGCACACATATTCCAATTGTTGCCAGCCAAATTTGCGAGCAGCATAACTGATGCGAAACCCTTGAGTATATCTATTGATTGAACAAGAATTCCCCATTTAAGTCCTAACACTCGCATTGTATTAGTGCTACCCATATTCTTACTGCCTTGCGTGCGGATGTCAAAGCCAAAGAATTTTTTGCTAATTATAACGCCGGTAGGTATTGAGCCGATGACGTATGCTCCTACCATTAGTAGTAACATTTTTAATATTATTTCAGACATATATTTCTTTAATTAATGATTTAGTGTAATTACTAGAGTTAATGGCTATCTGCCTCTTGAACTTCTGGCTTAGTATCACCATCAATAACAATAGGAACCTTGGTCGGCATCACCAATCCTAATTTGCCTCTTGCTATTGTGTAAATGCGGTCGGCGGACTCTAATTCTATGATTTTGGAATTCAGCAATTCGTTATTAGCTTTGTAATCGTTGAGTATGCTTTTCTCTTGCTGTATCTCTGTTAGCAGTGCATTTATCTTGATAGAATTATCCACAAAGAGCAACAATATCGAGGCACCAACAAAAAGCAAAGCAAAGCAAAGTATGCGATTTTGGTTTATCCATTCTTTTATTTTATCAATCATATACAAAAATAATAAAAAAAAATGTAAATTTTGTGATAATTGTTTGGTAGATTAAAAAAAAAGTGTTAGTTTTGTAAACCCTATAAGCAATTGTATGCCGTTTCGGAGGATTCGCATAATTGGCATTGCAGCGGTCTTGAAACCCGCCGGGTTCGCGCCTGTGGGGGTTCGAGTCCCTCATCCTCCGCTTTTTTTTAATTTTTTTAGTTTTCATTGTGAACATCTGGGCGTAGCTTAGATGTTTTTTTGTATTTAAAATGTTAGAACACCAACTATATATTGAGACCTACGGCTGCCAAATGAATTTGAATGATACGGAAATTGTTCAGAAGATTATGACTGATGCCGGATGTTTGATTGCGAACAACATTGCCGCTGCCGATATTATTTTACTTAATACCTGCTCCGTGCGTGATAATGCGGAGGAGAAGATACACAATAGAATAGAGACCTTGTATCATCTACTGAAGAAGCGGAAGAAAACCACAGTGCTTGGAATACTTGGCTGTATGGCTGAACGCTTGCAGAGCAATTTATTGGAATCTAACAATATTGTTTCGTTGGTGGTTGGACCTGATGAATACCGCAAGTTGCCTGAACTTATATCGCTTGCATTCAAAGGAGAGAAGCATATTGCAGTTGATATGACGAGTATAGAGACATACGACGATGTTATACCGCTGTGTTCTAATGGTATCTCTGCGTGGATTTCTATTATGCGTGGCTGCAACAATTTCTGTTCCTATTGTATTGTGCCATATACTCGTGGTAGAGAACGCTCGCGTCCAGCGGATACTATTATTAATGAAGTGAAGTCGCTTGTCGATAGGGGAGTGAAGGAGATTACGCTACTTGGACAGAATGTAAATAGCTACTCTTACGAATCGACCAAATTCCATACTCTCTTAGCCGATGCGGCAGAGGCAGTTCCTAAAAATGTTCGCATTGCATTCCTTACATCGCATCCAATGGACTTGTCCGATTCGCTAATAGATACCATAGCACAGCACGATAACATTTGTAAATACATACATCTGCCCATCCAATCGGGAAGCAACCGCATACTGAAACTGATGAATCGTAAGTATTCATTAGAACACTACTTGGATATAATTAGTAAGATAAAGAGAAGCATACCAAACGTATCAATTTCTACCGATGTCATTGCCGGCTATCCATCGGAGACGATAGAAGACCATCAGCAAACGCTCGCTGTGATTAAGGAAGTCCGGTATGTGAGTGCATTTATGTTCCGCTACTCGCCACGCGAAGGAACTAAGTCATATAAAGAGAATGATAGCGTTCCGGAAGAGGAGAAAATACGCCGATTGAATGAAATAATACAACTGCAAAACAGAATTTCAGGTGAATTGAACCAACAGGATATAGGCAAAACTTTTGAGGTATTAGTTGAGACACCGAGCAAAAAAAATCCAAGCGAATGGGTAGGGAAGACAATGTATGGCAAGAGCGTTATCTTTGGCAATACTGATGGTAAGTATATACAAGGCGACTATGCAAATGTCATTATAACGGATGCAACAAGCGCTACATTAAAGGGAAATGTAGTTGAGTAGGGGAGTATGCTAATCAATGTTTGAGTCATTGTCATCTGATGTCATCATACCTACAATATGCTCCATTATCATCGCATCCACTTTCTCATACACTTCATTGAAACTATGTCCCTTCACAAGCATATTGAGTTGCGGGCAATAGGACTGAAATTCGTCCTCGCCTTTTTGCTTAATCAAGATTTCGTAATTATCTCTATCAGAACTATCTGAAACACTATAATTATTATCTAATTGCATTGCATTACCTACTATTTTTTTGTGAAAAATAACATTTTTTTCGCAATTTATCACTATATTTGCCGATACTATAAACTATTCATACAATACCAATGAAATTTAATATTAAATTCTTTACACTTCTACTATTACTTGCAATAAGTTTTCCTTTATTCGCACAAGACGATGATTTTGAGAACTATAGCTTTGATGATAACTCAGAGCCAACTAAGTTGCCATATTTTGCTTTAAGTATCGGTGGAACATCATCTTTCCTATTTATGGACTACGATGATATTAACAAAAAGCCATTTCATAATGGTGCGACAAACAACCTTTGGAAAGACGTATTGGATGATGAATTTTCTGGTCCGATGGTATGCTGGGGATTTGATTTTTTTACAGCATTGTCTCCATTGCTCAACAATTTTAGAATTGGTATTAACTACGAAACAGGTAGCAAATCCTTGGAGATGAACTATGACGAAGCGGATTTGGATAATGGTATAACTACTACAATTAATCTTACTCGCAAGTTATCGGTTTCATCTACTGGCTTGCATTTTGATTATGCCTGGGTGCCACTGAAATCACTTGCTATATTACCCGGTATCGGTGTTAAGTTAGGGGCTATGGGGATAGAACAATATGCAACATCTATTCCTGCTGATTGGAATGGTGCTGGATTCTACAATGGGGAAATAAATGAGAAGATAGAATACACTTTTATGGCATTTGAGCCGAAAGTAAATATAGAGTATGCTCTTACAAGTTTCCTTATGCTACGTGCTTCGGCGTCGTATGTGCTGACCATTGATAATCCATTTTACGAAAATGCTTGGACTATCAATGGAAATAACGAATATACAGGTGCTCCCGATAGCGTGAAACCACAGGGCTTTGCTGCTTCTATTGGCTTATTCCTCGGATTATTTAACTACTAATATAAATGCGTAATGCTAATGAAAAAAAATTATAAATATCTGTTGCTAACAATAACAATTATCATTTCGGCAATTGTTTCTACTCCACTCCTCTCGCAAGATTATCCTAATTCTGTCAATTTTGAAATGGGTGTGGGAACGAATGTGGATGATGCAAAGACCAAATTCAACATTATGGTAGGATACGATAGGCACATAGAAGGAAGTGCAAATTTCTCTGTTGGCTTGTTTGTTGGTGGGTCTTTCGGAAATCGCTCTTATGCTGTATTGGGGCTTCCGGTGGCTTTCTATCCAGTGGAAGCGGTGAAACTATGGATTGCACCTTGCTATACATTTGGTGGTAGGTATAAGGACAGGGAATATAAAACTGATGACGGCAAGGATTATTGGACTGAAGACGATGGCGTAGATTACTTTAAGGTGCATAATGATTTTATGCTGAAATTTGGTTTTGGCTACAACATCAAATTCCAACAAACTCGCTTTGCACTTTTACCATATATAGAAGGTAGCGTTATGCAATCCGATTTTTTATTAGGAATTGGCGTGAAACTAGAATATGGGTTCTGATGAAATGCAATTATTAAAGCAAAAAAAATAGTTCTATACCGATGTGTAGAACTATTTTTTTATATTGTGATATATGGAATTTACAGATTATGGATTTCTGTTAACTTCTCTGTGATATACTTAAATGCTTCATCTGGAGTAGAGCAATACTTAAAGAGAAATAAATCCTCGTTGCTGATAATTCCAATCTCTGCCAGATAGTCAAAAT
>JAISJI010000003.1 GCA_031261605.1 Ignavibacteria bacterium
AGGTTATCGTTGGTGCAATTTTTTTTCATATTTTTGTATTGGGTATTTTTAATGGAATACAAAAATAACATTTTTTTCATTATAAAAAAACATTTGTGCTCATTTTTTTAACACTGCCACAAGGAAGGGGAAACAATGACTGAAGAAATCATAGTCAAATCAGACAAATCCGGTTAATCAAGGTTCAGACAATGACAATAGGAGATTTCGGTTCCAATCTCGCAACAATGGATTACACAAACGACACAGAAAAAATATGAGAACAATATTAGCATCACAATCACCCAGACGTATCCACTTACTCAAATCAATAGGTATTGATTTTGAAGTGCTACCGGCGGATGTAGACGAACGGATTTCTACAAAAATGCCGCCCAGCAAATACTGCAAATATCTGGCTGAACGCAAAGCAAACCATATCGCCAAACAGATAAATACACCAGCAACAATTATCGCTGCCGATACCATTGTGGTGCAGCGAAGTAAGATAATTAATAAGCCAATGGATGCTGCTGATGCCTTGCGGATACTGCGTCAACTGAGTGGAACGCACCACTTCGTATATACCGGCGTTGCTGTGATTGATACGGAGACGGCTCGGCGAGTGGTGGATTATAGTCGGACGACGGTGTATTTCCGCGAACTCTCTGACAGCGAAATACGTGCATACATAAGCACGGGAAGCCCGATGGATAAAGCCGGTGCTTATGGCATACAAGATGATTATGGAGCGTTGTTTGTTAGTCGTATTGAGGGCTGCTACAACAATGTTATTGGCTTGCCGTTAGAGAAGTTGTGGGAGATGCTAGGAAGTATTAGATAGGGTTGGAATAATCGGTTACTTATATTCATCCTTATTATATTTTCTGCACCAACACCCGTGCAAATTTCTTTTTACCATTTATATCCGGATGGTATACTTTTTCATCAATAATCTTATAACCTTTCTCTAATACGCCACTTAGTATTGGAGTAGAAGATACAGCAAATGGCTTTTTATAATCACTTGGTATGTAATTGTTATCTACAACCAACATTTTAGCATTGTCGTATTTCTTATATTTTTCAGGTATTTTTTTCAATGGCATTATCTTTAAATTCTTTGATTTTGGTCTATCATTTATCGGAATGTTTGTGAACCAAGAACCTGCTGCTCTTGTAAGTTCTCTCTTAGGATTTAAAAACCAATGTATTTCGTCATATCCAGCCCATACTTTATTATCTTTAAAATATGGAATAAACGCTGTTGTAACAGCATTTACTATATTTGAAACAATTATAAACTTCTTACCACTCTCTATCAGTATCTTCCAATACTCAATAGACCTTGAAAATGGTGGATTAGTGCAAACTATATCCGCTTCTTCATTAAGTATTTTTAATGAAATTGGGTGGTCAAAACTACCATCAAATCCTGTAGGATACTCCCAATCATCTTCAAAACCCTCTTCCGTAATCACCAATGTATACACATACCCTTTGCTACCTTGCTTAAATAAATCAACTTTTCCTGCATAATGAGTGCATATTAATTTTTTTAATCCAAGTTCGTCAAAGTTCCGTATAAAGTATAATGCAAAAGCCGATGTCCTTCTTTCATCTTTCTCATCATCAACTGCATCATCACAATTACAAAAGACACACTTGCCTTGCCAAATCTCGTGAGCATACATTGAAAGTTCCTTTTCAACATCCTCATAGCGAGTATAAAATTCATCATTTTGGACTTTTCTTGCTCTGTTCATTACATCTACGTATGACATTCCTCTATCATCAAGCGTCGGCGTTGTCTTCTTGACAATTCGGAGTATTTCTTTAGGTGCTTCTGTCTTTACAAAAATTTCTTTTATGAATAACCTATGTCCCTTAATAAAATTTATATAATCTTCAAATAGCGGTTCGTTATGGAAATATATCTCCTTATTCTTTATTTCTCTTAATCTGCCAAACTTTCCCTTAATATCATTCTCTACTGCCGCCATATCTTGGACTTCACACGTGAATAGATACTGGTAAGCGTTCTCTTTAGACACACCAGTAATGTTATTATATTCCTTCAGTCGTCTATCCAAATCATTGGTCTTACCTATCTTGCATTTAGATGACTCCAGCGATGCCTGAACGATATAGATATATTGTTTTTCGTTTTCGGTTTCGTCCATAATTCTATTCTGTTTATGCAAATATATTGTTTTTTTATACAAATATAGTATTAAATTCGATAAATATAATTATTTTTAGTTATACTTAAATTTGTATCCCTAAGGAATTAAATATGAAAAGAGTTATGCTCGCTACCGGCGGTGGCGATTGCCCCGGTCTTAATGGCGTTATTCGCGGGTTCGTTAAAGCTGCTAACCAACACGGCGGATGGGAAGTCCTCGGCTGCTACCAGTCATTTAACGGTATCCTACGCGAACCTACCGAACTCATTCCACTCACACCCGAAAAGGTATCCGGCATCCACATCAGAGGAGGCACAATCATCGGAACAACAAACAAAGGAGGTCCCTTCGCTTGGCCCGTTAAGAAATATGACGGCACCTGGGAGACCGTCGATAGGTCTACCGAAATGGTTAAAAAGTGCGAACTGCTTGGCATTGACGCTGTCGTAAATATCGGCGGAGATGGCTCCCAACGCATCAGTATGGGACTTCACGAAAAAGGTCTGCCCATCGTCGGTGTGCCGAAGACCATTGACAACGACTTGTCTGCTACCGATATGACTTTCGGATTCGAGACCGCCGTCGAAATCGCTACCGAAGCCGCTGATAAGTTGATGACTACGGCTGAAAGCCACAACCGAGTCCTCATCCTCGAAGTTATGGGCAGAGATGCCGGCTGGATTGCTCTTAATACCGCTATCGCTGGCGGTGTGCACGTCTGTCTGATACCGGAAATTCCTTACGACGTAAATTGTGTGAATATGTTCATTGAAGAGCGTATTAAGAACGGCAAATCATTTGATGTAATCGTTATATCCGAAGGTGCGAAACCCATAGATGGCACTGTTTCTAAACTTAACACAAGCGAAATTGGCTACGAAAATATTCGTCTTAGTGGGGCTGCTGACCGCCTCGCTGCTGAACTCAAAGCCGCCGGTTGCGAACTTGATGTCCGGGTTGCAGTGCTGGGACATATCCAGCGTGGTGGCGTGCCGATTGCCTTCGACCGCATTCTTGCTGCACAATTTGGTGTAAAAGCATTTGAACTAGTGAACAACGGCGACTTTGGAAAGATGGTATCATACCGCTATCCAAACATTGTCTCTGTGCCATTAGCCGAAGCCGTTAGCAAAATGAACTTCGTCCAAGAGGACAGTGCATTGATACATACGGCGCGTGGTCTTGGTATTTGCCTCGGCGACAGCAGTGTATATTAATTTGCTCCTATCCCCTGTGGAAATGTAGAGGACGTTTAAATAATCCGTCATTGCGGGATTAGACCCGCAATCTCTTTGTATTGTAGGGAGTTCAATTCCAATGTCAACAACACCACGCATTGTAGGGGTTCAAAATTTTGAACCCCCTGCTTTTTAAAAACTCTCCCCTATGGGAAGGTGGTTAGGAATTCCCATCTCTCAAAGAAGGAGGTTAAGTTAAAAAAATCCATATTCCTTTGTTATGTGCAAAAAAAAATGTAAATTGCAATGCAATTATGGATATAACAACCTAAATATATAATCTAAAAGGAACCTTTTATGGAAAAGAAAAAATTTATAGACCTGATGGACACCTCATTTCGTGACGGTTTCCAATCCGTATTCGGCGGTCGTGTGCTTAAGGAGGACTTCCTGCCAGCTCTCAAAAAAGGCGTTGAAATTGGTATCCGCCACTACGAATTCGGCGGCGGAGCAAGATTCCAAGCACCCGTATTCTACCTCAACGAAAACCCGTTCGAAATGATGGACGACTTTCGCAAGGCAATCGGTCCAGATATTTCTACCCAAACACTATCACGCGGTATCAATACTGTGGCGCTCGACTCCGCTCCACGTGAAGTAATTGAACTGCACGCTAAGATGTTCAAAAAACACGGAACGACCGTTATCCGTAACTTTGACGCCCTTAACGATGTCCATAATCTCATTTATAGCGGCGAAATGATTCATAAACACGGACTTAAACACGAAGTAGTAGTGACTATGATGGAACTACCTCCCGGTTGCACCGGTGCTCACGATGTTCCGTTTTACGAAAAGACATTACGCCAAATCTTAGATGCCGGTATCCCTTACGACTCTGTTTGCTTCAAGGATGCCAGCGGAACTTCCGCTCCTCAGAAGGTGTATGAGACAATAAAAATGGCTCGCAAGTTATTACCAGAAGGCACACATATCCGTCTCCATACTCACGAGACCGCTGGCGTGTCTGTTGCTTGCTATATCGCTGCATTGGAAGCCGGTGCCGATGGTATTGATTGCGCTTGTGCTCCTGTATCGGGTGGCACATCCCAGCCGGATATTATCGTTATGCTACACGCACTCAAAGGCAAGCCATTTGACCTTGGCTTGGATATTGAGAAAGTTAGAGAATACGAAGATGTAATTAAAGAATGCTTAAAGGACTACTTTATTCCACCAGAGGCAACTCAAGTATCACCTGAAATACCATTCTCACCTATGCCAGGTGGTGCTTTAACAGCAAATACACAAATGATGCGCGACTTCAAATGCTTAGATAAATTTCCACAGGTTATCCGCGAAATGCGCGAAGTTGTAGAGCGTGGCGGTTTCGCTACTTCCGTCACTCCGGTTTCCCAATTCTACTTCCAACAAGCATACAACAATGTGATGGGTAAAAAATGGGATAACATCGCTGATGGATACGGCAAAATGGTGCTCGGCTATTTCGGCAAGACACCTGTTCCACCAGACCCAGAACTCGTAAAATTATGCTCCGAAAAGATGAACCTACCTGTAACTACTGAAAACCCAGTGGATATTGCTGAAAGAGACCCAAAGAAAGGACTCGCTTACTGGAAAAAGCAATTGGAAGAAAATAAAATAGAAACATCCGAAGAGAATTTGTTTATCGCTGTTAGTTGCCAAGAGAAAGGTATTGCGTTCTTACAAGGCAATGCAAAAGCCAATGTCCGCAAAATATCAGATGCACCAAAAGCAGCACCGGCTCCGGCTGCAAAGCCAGCGGCTAATGTTGGAGCACCCACTTCGCTTGCTGCTCTGGGAACAATCAACCTCGCTAAGCCACAGACCTACAAACTTACATTAGAAAACCAATCCTACTTCGTAGAAGTGGAGCAACTTTCATAAAATAGACCAAGCCAAAATCCCTCCCCAAAAGGGAGGGACTTTTTTTTACTTTCCCTTCTGTGTGGAAAATGGAGGTTAAATAAACAACGGCTTAGACACCTCCCCAAAATTCAAAACACATATCTCACTCACCACTCTATTCAATCCCTTCAATACCAACTCTATATCCGATGCTATTACATCCTCACGTATCTCCTGATGCGTCTTCGCTGCTGCATACGAACCATTACCTATCTCTGTCGTAAGCGTCTGAGAAAGTATGACCTTAGAGATTTCAGCATTGCACAGATTTATTAACTCCCGATACAACTCCACATTCCCCATCTTCGTATTATCGTGCAAATTCACATTGATATTACCCGATGTCAATATCGCATTCTTATCCTGCATCTCTACTATTTTGTCTAAAATCTCCTCCATCTCCTCGGCGCTCATCATATTATACTCATCCGTTACTGTCGCCAATATCGTAGGAGTATCAAACTTCTCAATAAAATTTACCCAAAAACGCATCGCCGAATTCTTAAATGTAACACTCCAATACGCCTTGCTAAGTAGCGACTGACCATACGGATTTGTATAATCGGCTTCGTGCTGTATATTCACTATCTTATGCTGGGGTATCCGCTCACCATTACGATTTCCCTTCGTCAGCATCTTCAACTCGCCATTCGGAGCATACACAAAATATTCCTGTGGCTTGGGCTGTATAAACTTAATCTGATACAGATGTCGCCGTTGCCATAATACCTCCTGCCATACCAATTCCAAGGGCTGAAAGCCAAATAGCACTGCATCTGCCATCTGTTTAGCCAACTGCGGTATATCTATATTCGCAAAATTCCGCTTAACGAACTCATATACTAACTCGCTACTCTCATCCTGCATTAACGCAAACTTATGTCCTACTAAACCACTTTTGCGACTCTGAATACACGACCACAGATGCGGGTCATTCTCTAATTCGCGGTAGCGTTCCATCGCATTTCCGCTACGAGACAGCAGTTTATCGGGATTTGGCAATATCCCAATATATTTAAAAAACGATAAATTGTTACTTCTCGTAACCAATTCTTTTGTAAGATAATTATTCATATTTTTTCTCCTTAATTATTTAATTTAAAGTCCCATCCTCTTCCTTGTGGTTAGGTTTCTATTTCACCGCCCATCCTACTAAAATCCCGACCAATACTCCACCTACAACAATCGTCGGCTTTACCCACCACTTCTCCTTTTGCTGGCGTATTACCACCTGCGTGTATTGCACCGAGTCCATAGCCGAGTGCATTTGTAGCGTCCATAAATTGAGCGGATAAGCATATTCTAAATGTATGGTATCGGTATATACTACGGTATCGAATTGCGATACGAACTCTGGCTGCTCAACGCTATCCACCAATTTAGTATACATAATCCGTCCTTGTGAGCGGAATTCCACGGCTGGTCGCTTTATATGTATATATCCGGTATCTATTACAACCTCTATATCCACCTCTCTCTCCGTCTGATGCGCTTTTGGTGGCTTTAGCATATACAGCGACAGCAATACAGCCAGCACCAATAATGCTATTAATATATATTTTACTTTTTCCATTCAAACCCCACCAATCCCTTTACTATCAAGCGTCCCATCGGATGCAACAAATTCCTTCGCTTCAAAAAAACGCCTTCTTGCACTCTGCCGTTCACCTTCCGAGACGAATTGAATGCTATTGTATTGA
The DNA here is from genome assembly GCA_031261605.1 of Ignavibacteria bacterium. Taxonomy (GTDB): domain Bacteria; phylum Bacteroidota; class Ignavibacteria; order Kapaibacteriales; family UBA2268; genus WRLB01. The sequence goes on from JAISJI010000003.1 coordinate 6,994, forward strand.
CCCAGCCGCCGTCTTCCACTTTGTAAATCCGCTCTATATGACCCTTGCTGCTATTACCATTTCGCCAGACAACTAAATCGTGGACTTGTGGCTGGTAATGAACCTTTGAGCCACGTCGCTTCGCATCATTATACACGCCTTGTGCTAATGCTGTCTTCGCTATTGGAACTTTCTCTGGTGAATAATTTGCTGCCACCAAAAAGCAATAATACTGACCAGCAGCACAATATTGTGTTCCCGATGGTAAGCCAAATGGTTTCAAATACTTAACGACCGCACCATCGTTCCGATTACTCTGCTCTAACGTTCCTACCTCTGCCATAGCAACTTCCAACGACCTCGTTAGTAACGCTTCACTACAAGGTAGCATATATTTACTTTGTGCATAAGCATTGCAGCTAATTAGGAATGCGATGCAGAGCAATATTATTTGAACACTATGTCGTTTCATACGCACCTCCTACAATGTGAAATATACGCCCAAGACAAGCATTCCGGCTGCTATGTGTGCTCCTAAAATCAGGTGGCTGAAGGAGTTGTATAGATACGAGCGTATTTCGTTTATGTATGATACCACAAAGGCAGTGAACCATACCGTTATTAATACTAATGTCTCAAATAGCAGAAAGAAGCACATCGTCTTCACCTCTGCGCTACCGAGCATTATTCCAATTAAATTGCACGCCATAAAAGCGAACACTGTTAGCACCATCTGGCGGTGCTCTTTGATTAAAGATAAAAAATCCTTTAACATAATTTCCTCTAATTAATAAGTTTGAAAAAAAAATATTGTAGGGGCTTAATAATTTTAACCCCCACAATAAAAGCATATCTTACAACTTCACTCTAATAAATGCACCACTTGCTGCTGTATCCAATGGCAATATATTAAGATATGGCGTGCTGGCGGTTGCTGCTTTACCATCAGTGCTTGCTCTAATTTCCGAGTTAAGCGAACTCACTGCAGCAGCTGTTTCTACAATAGCGATGCCGTGGATACATACCGCTATCGCATCACCGGCTCCGCCGCCGGTCATAGCGACTCCGATGGCTTTATCGGTGGTGCTTGCGTATGCACCGGCGGATGTTATAAATCTGTTTGGTAATATTGATGTTGTGGCTATTACCGTAATAATTCCTGTTGGAATAAATGTTTTGTTATTCATAATTTCTCCTTATGTTGATTGTTTGAATTATTCATTACTACTCAATGCGTGATATATCAAATACGCTGCATCCGGACACGTTACTTGTATGCTATAATTATCTGTTGCTCTTATCACCTTTATCTTACCACCATTCTCATAATACGAATCTATCTCCGGACATCCTTGCTTCTGCAATGTATAGCCGAATGATGGATTATACTCACTACGCTTGCCCTTCTCATTCTCATCCACATACGCCAGAACGATGCTGTCTGACCAGACATCCTTAAAGAGTAAATCATCGGCATATTGTGCATATCCGACCTTTATATTCGGTATCTCAAATAATTCTGATAACGTGAGCGTATTCACTTTACGTATTCCCGAAAACTTAACTCTATCAATTATAGCGGGATGGTCCATCAATGCTCTATATACCGATGCTCCGATGACAGCAGTATTTGGTGACTTACCTATCCTACTACGAACCGATTCCGCTGCATCCTTTATTATATCTATCGGATTTACATCTTCGTCACTAAGTTGGGTTGAAGAGCAATCGTATTTTGCACTTGTGGTGTAATTCGCTGGATTGAGAGCCATATCGGCTGCTTGCTTCTCCTTTCCTAATGCTATGATATTACATAAATCCTGTGTCACTTTCTGTTCTAATTTGATAATGGCACTGTTGTCTTCCTCTAAGTAATCAAGTGCTATCTCTATATCGCGCTCTTGTAATTCAAAAGGCAGTAGCACATAATCGCTTACCGGTATTCTATTACTATTTGCACCTATTGCGCGTATTGTATCCCGAACTACAAATGCCGATTTGTTAAAAATGGGTATTTTTCCTTTGCTAAATTGTAATGGTATGGTTGGAAACAATGCATCGCTTACCATTGACGCATTGTTATATCCTTGTATTAATGTTGTTAATATTGGGTCTACTACCCGATAATCAGTTTTTGACATAAATTGTCTCCTTATTAATTAATTTTGTGTTTGTAAAAAAATATTTGTTGTTTTGTTGTTCCCATTCCCCGAAGGAAATGGATTTTTGGGATTATGCTACATCACTTCCTGCAATGCACGCTCGTAACTGCTCTCCGGATGCAAGTTCATATAATTCATAGCCAATGAATGCAACCACTGCCTCTTATCTTGTGGATTATCCGGCTCCGATATGCTATTGCCCTCAAGTTCTAAACTATGCGTAAGCGTTTGTGCAAAATTCCCCGAGTCCGTAAGTTGTGATATAAATAGAGTTAAATGATTGACCAAGTTGTCCGCCGTATTCATATATTCAGTAAATTCACCACATCCATTTTCGCTATCTGCAGTATAACAATTATGGAGAATGGATACGAATTCCTCTTGTTGCTTTGGCGACAATGCTGGAATGGATTTCGCTAACTCGCTGAATACCTGTCCTTTACGCTCTTCTTCGTAAATATGTGTCTTCTGTTTCAGTTCCTCGTTGTTGCTTCGTAATACTTGTAATTGCTCGGCTAACTCGTCGTTCAATCTTAGCAAGCGTTCGTTCTCATCTGCATAGTTCTCCTTATCATTCAATAACATAGCGACTACCGCATTATCAAATTGCTCGTCCGCTTCCTCCTCCGTCCGAAAACTCTCGGAAGCACTCAAATCTGGAGCAGTAAAATCCGTATCTACATCATATTCCTCATAGTTAAGTTCCTGATTAAAGAACACCACGCCGTTCTTATTCAATCCCTTAACCGCTGGTGGCACTGCTCCAATAATGCCAATATGACGCAACGACATATCATCCGAAATCGCTATCGAATAATTTTTATACTTACCGGCTTGTATCTCGCCATAAAGCGCTGTATCAATATCCGAAATACGTGCAACCAACTTATCGCCCTTGCGAAAGAGTTGTCTAACCCATCCCAATGCTGGCTCATTGCTTTGTGGATGCCCTTTTACTAAGGGAGCAGCATCGGTTGCATTCTCCGCAATACGTTTCGTATATAAATCGGCGATTAGTTCAATGTCATTGATGCTATAATCCTTTGTGATGCCGGCACCGTCTGTATGTTTTCCGGCTTTAAAAACTTCTACGAAAATTGAAGTCATAATTTCTCCTTTGTATTATGTTTGTGAAATTGTCAAATTTTGATAATACAAAATTAAGGGTAAATATACCCTACACCATAGAAATAGGATATATACGGTATATATATGGTATATGCAAGTCCATTTCCTTGTGAAAATTGGCTAAGCCAATAAAAATATATGGAACACGGCGGAGCGGATGTTTTGGAAGATGCAAAAAGGGGTTCAAAATTTTGAACCCCTACTTGTTTAAATTCCCTTCATTGTGGAAATGTAGATTAGGCGAAAAAAAAATGAAACTAAACTTCAATTCTTACGTAAATAACTATATTGTGAAACTCATAAATTTTGAAATAAGTAGAGGATACAATGACCACAAATTCCAAAATTACACTACCTCCTCCACAAATGGAAGGCGGTATGCCAATACAAGAAGCATTTAGAAAAAGGCGTTCCACCAAAGAATTTAATGGCAGCGAACTATCACTAGCCGAAATCTCCGATATACTATGGTCTATGTATGGTATGAACCGCTCCGATGGAAGACGCACCGCTCCAACGGTGAAGAATTGGCAAACAACCACTTTATACGTTATCCTGCCCGATGCTACATACATTTACAACCCGACCGAACACGAACTCCAACTTATACTATCGGAAGATGCGAGAGACATCGCCGGAACACAAGAATATACCCACTCCGCTTACCTAAACATTATGCTTATCGCTAATCTTATATTAATGACTTCTTTGGATGGCGAGGACAAGCATCAAGCAGCGGCTTGCGAAGCCGGCTTTATTGCCCAGAATGCTTATTTACATTGTGCTTCCGCCGGATTGAAATGCGTATCGCGTCTTAAAATTGATAGACAATCAATAAACAAAAAATTTAACCTATCTGATAATATGTATGCCACTTTGGGCGTAACAATTGGCAAATAATCCACTTTTTTCGCTTTTTTTTACACTATATGTTAAATTATTGAAAAAAAAAACCGATATTAGAAATACAGAATAAACTTTAAAAGGCAACTTATGAGCAAAACTAATATTCTACTCGAAACCGGAACTAACGAATTTGAAGTCGTTGAGTTCGAAATCAATTATGTTCAACAGCAGAGTGGCAACCAAATTAAACAATCCTTTGGTGTAAATGTTGCTAAAGTCCGCGAAATTATACGTATGCCGGAACTTACCAAGATGCCTAATTTACCCGAAGTCGTTTACGGAGTATTCCGCTTGCGTGGCGATATTTATCCGGCTGTAGACCTCTGCAATTTCTTATACTCACAAGAAAATCGCTCTAAAGATGCCAAGATGGTTATCGCCGAATTCAATAACCTCAAAGTCGGATTTATCGTTAATGAAGTTAGGCGTATCCACCGAATTACGTGGTCGCAAATCGTTCCCTCGGATTCTATGCAGGAGTTTAATCAGGACTCTACTGCTATTATCGGGCTTGTCCAGATGGCTGAGCATAATATATTGATGCTTGATGTAGAGAAAATAGTTGCTGACATTGACCCACAATCCGCAATAGATGACTCCGCCGACCACATAGAGAAATTCGAAGCAAATCCTATCGCTGTTACTGCTGAGGACTCCGCTGTTATCCGCAAAATGATTACCGATAAATTAAATATGGCGGGCTTCAAAATAGATGGCTATAATGATGGTGGCTCCTGCTGGAGACGTCTCTCCGATATTGCTAAGGAAGTAGAGAACGGACACTCTTTGGATGAATTTGTGAAAATCGTTATCTCCGATATAGAGATGCCTGAAATGGACGGCTATACACTGACGAAGCACATTAAGACACATCCTATATTACGCCAAATTCCGGTCGTACTTTTCTCCTCTATCATCTCTCCTGACCTGATGCACAAAGGCAAATCGGTTGGTGCAGATGCACAGATGACTAAGCCACAAATTGGCGAATTGTTGGAAGTTGTGCGGACCCTAATAAATAACAAGGAACTCGTTAATCTTAACGAAGCTGTGTAATAAATAAAAGTAAGAAAACTAAAAAAGACCTTCCCAAGAAGGAAGGTCTTAACTTATTATACTACCCCCTTCCCACAGGAGAAGGGGGATTTTTTTTTGTTATCCCATCCATACATCTCGCATCGGCTTCTCGGTCCTGCGATACGCACCATCGGGTAAAAATGTTTTGTCATACACATCGTCATCCTCACTCCTATCTCTGCTGGGTTGCTGCTGACGTTCCATTTGTGTATTCGTAAGTTGATACGGCTTGTTCGATTGTGTGCTATCAGTATTGACTGTTGGGAAATGCAATTGTTTGTATGGCAATGCCGGTATATCGTAAATGGCTTTCATAATCTCACCCCAGAGAGGAGCACAGATACGTCCGCCATAGCCAACTGCACCAAGGCAATTGAAATTTACTCGCTTGTCGTCAAAGCCCATCCATATACCACATACGAGTTGCGGAGTATAGCCAATGAACCAAGCATCCGCTGCATCATTCGTTGTGCCGGTCTTACCAGCAGCATCCACATTCTTCAAATAACTACGAACACGTGTAGCGGTGCCGTAATTGACGACTTGCTGCATCATATAGGTCATCTGTCCGGCTATCTCCTTTTCTAACACATCGGTATATGCAGCGAATGGCTTACGTTGTGCGATTATTCCTCCAAATTTATCCTCTATCTTATCGTAAAAATATGGATTTACAAAAATGCCGTTGTTGCCGAAAATACTATACGCAGCCGTGAGTTCCAAAGGTGATACATCGCCACCTGCTCCCAAAGACAATGCCGGAACAGCCAATAGATTAGAGGTAATACCGGCTTTCTGTGCGAGTGCTACCACATCGCCGGGCGTTGTTACTTGCGTGATTAAGCGAGCCGATACCGTATTGACAGAGCCGATAAGAGCACGCGTAAGTGTCATAGAGCCGATGCTATCCTTAGATGAGCCGTGTGGAGACCATACTTCTCCGCTGGAGAGCGTATATGAATATGGACCGGACTCTATCATACTCTCTGGCGTTCTGCCTTTCTGCAAAGCAGAAGCATAAACAAAGGGCTTAAAGGATGAGCCGGGTTGTCTGTAAATTTGGACAGCGTGATTGAGTGAATACTTTGCATCCGGATTCTCTGCCATTGCCTTTGGTGAAGCGCCAATCATTGCAACGATTCCTCCAGTTGCTTGGTCTATTACGACAATGCCGAGTTGGATTGTGCCAGATGTATTTTTTACTTTCGCTATAAAGTCGTTATCCAATTTATATTTCGCTTTGAGGAGTTGTCGCTTGCCTGCATTTCCTTCTTTATATTCCGGCAGTTGCTCTACCTCTTTATCTACAAGTTTATTAAGCAACTCCCTATTGTTGTTCCACGAATACGATTTTGTGAAATCCTGCTGAATTTTTGGCATATAACTTTGGATAACCTGCTGAACGGCTTGCTGTATGCGGCTATCAAGCGTAGTGTATATAGTAAGTCCATCCTCGTAGAAGTCGTAATCGCCTTTGATATTGGGGTCTTTGGATAAACTTTGTCGCACTGTCTCTACGAAATGCGGTGCTATTCCTTGATTGCGCAATTTACGCTCGGCAGCGGCTTTCTCTGCTGGAACATTCAGTTGGAGGTATGCGATTTGCTCTTTCGTGCTTTTTATGTAGTTAGTTGATGTGATGTAACCCTGCTCCTGCATCAGTAGCAGCACTAAATTACGGCGTTCTATTGCCTCATCGCTATGCTGTCTCTGCGTATAATAACCCGGCTTCTTAAGCATACCAACGAGGAAAGCACACTCCGCCGTTGTGAGTTCCTTCGGCTCTTTATCAAAGAATTGCTGGGATGCAACTCGCAGACCATAAGCACCTCGCCCGAAATTCACAGCATTAGCATACAACTCTATTATCTCTTCTTTGGTATGCGTTTGCTCAATTTGGAATGCAGTAACGGCTTCTCTAATCTTACGCGTAAAGTTCACTTCGCGGGTGAGGTAGAGATTACGTGCCAACTGCATCGTTATTGTAGATGCACCTTCTTTCGTCCTACGGGCTAAAACATTTTTCACCAAACTCTTAACCACTCGCTCTGAATGAACACCCCAATGCTTCCAAAATGTCCTGTCTTCCGTTGCCACCAACGCATTTACGAAATCCTTTGGAATCTCTTTATAAGTAAGTGGAACACGCTTTTCTTGGTAAAAATGGTCTAACACTTTGCCATCGGAACTAAGTATTTGGGTAGCGAACTTCTGCTGTGGGTTCTCCAAATCATATAGAGAGGGCATTCCGGTAGATGTAATTACATTAACGGCAACGACCAATCCAATGACGCTTACGAATGTAAGCGCTATAAGAGCAAGCAGTAAATATAGTGGGGTGAATTGATTCATTAGTTATACGGGTATGATATATATACCAAATATAATGATTTTCTGCAAATTTATAGGTGGGTGGGGTGTTTTTTTAATGTGCGTCAGGCAGGGGATGGCTTTTAAATAAAATTGTTCCCCCTTCGGGGAGGGCAGTGTTAAAAAAATGAGCACAAATGTTTTTTTTATAATGAAAAAAATGTTATTTTTGTATTCCATTAAAAATACCCAATACAAAAATATGAAAAAAAATTGCACCAACGATAAC
>JAISJI010000041.1 GCA_031261605.1 Ignavibacteria bacterium
TTTACCGAGTTCAAAAAAAATCTTTCATTGGAATTTGACAACACCATCATAGCGGTCAATGCTCATACAAGCGCTGTGGGCGAGCATTTAGAGATGATGATGGAGAATGTGATGCAGGACAAGGAATTGCGCACAATTTACGAGGAATTTATGATGAAGCAATTTGAAAAATTTGGTATGTGGTAATGAAAATAAAAAAAATAGCCCACAGTGCGAAACTATGAGCTACTAAATTTTATCGGTTTGCAAAATTATCTATCCACTTCGCCAAGCACAATGTCAATGCTACCAAGTATTAGAATTAAATCCGCTAACATACAGCCCTTCGAGATATACGGAAGCATAGATAGATTAACGAAACAGCCACTACGACAGCGCACGCGAGATGGAGTTGGAGTGCCATCGCTCACAATATAAAAGCCGAGTTCGCCTTTTGGATTTTCGCAACTAGTGTAAAATTCACCCACTGGTGGCTTTACTTTCTTTGGTAATGCAGCACGCACATCGCCTTCAAATGGCATCCGTGCTAATGCTTGCTCAATGATTTTACAACTTTCCTCCATTTCTTGCAATCTAACATAAGTTCTGTCCCAGCAATCGCCTAGTGTGCCTACTTCTCCGCTACCGACAGGTATATTGAAATCAAATTGTGTGTAATTCAAATATGGCTTCACTCTACGCAAATCGTAAGGAACGCCAGAGCCACGGATTACAGGACCAGAGCAAGCAAAGTTGAGTGCTACATCTGCTGGTAGAACGCCAATGTTTCGTGTGCGTTCGACGAATATTTTGTTATATATCCAGAGCTTCTTTGCCTCTTCATTACGGAAGCGCACTTGCTTGATTATCGCAAGGCATTGCTCTTTGAATGTAGGCGGAATGTCTCTTTGCAAGCCACCAATCCAGAAATAATTGTAAAGCAATCTGCCACCAGAGCATTCCTCAAAGAGACGTATTATCATCTCCCTGTCGATAAAGTAATATAGGAATGGCGTCATTGCACCGGCATCCATTACGAATGTTCCGATTGCAACTTGGTGGTTGGCGATACGATTAAGTTCGCAGAGAATTGTGCGAATATAAGTCACTTTTTCCGGCACTTCTATACCGAGCATTTTCTCCATACCAAGCACGTATGGAAGTTCGTTATTCATTGATGAAATGTAGTCCAAGCGGTCGGTGTAAGGGATTACTTGCGGGTAAGTTGAGTTCTCGCAGCACTTTTCAAAGCAACGATGCAAGTAGCCGATACGGGGCCAGATTTCGGAAACTATCTCGCCATCCAATTCTGCTTCTAAGCGCAATACGCCGTGTGTTGATGGATGCTGCGGACCTAAGTTAATCACCATCCTTTCGGAATCAATATCACCATAAGTGAAATCCAAAAAATTTTTGCGTGCCATAATATTATTTTCTATTTTGCAAATTATTCACGTTCAATATAATAAAAAAAAATCACTTATATATTATACGGCATCTTTTTTTCTTTGCATCATCCAATGGGGATGGAGTTTGAATATTCCGTCATTGCAGACGTAGCGTGCTACATATAATACGAAAGTAGCCGAGATAACAGCAAAAAAAATGGCACCGCAATTGCAATGCCAACACACATAGTCGTATAATCTTGAAATGTGCTACATACTTTTAGTAAAATAGTATTTCAATATCGGATGTTTTTTTGCCCTCCTAAATCCTTCACTAAATGGGAGGAGGTAGCAAATCCTTTCCGAATTATTTCTGGCATTGTTTTTGTAGATATTATACTAATAAACTGATTCGCTCACAATAATTATTAGAGATACCATAATGTTACAGCAATTCTACAAATTACGGTTACGATTTGAGTGCATATTATCACGCATTTGGCTGGTTTCTGTGCTATTAATAGCCACATTTATCACTACAAGTTGCGTTCCACCAATAGATAAAACAGGAAATCGGCTCGGGAAAAAAGAAATGGAACTTAATCTGGCGAATTTCTCAAACCAACGAAAAAAAGACAGCAATAGAAATAAACAAAATAACAGCACTAAAAATAATAGCGACCAAAACGAAGACGCTAATGATGACCCTATTGCTCAATTTGAAAAACGCGTCACTAAATCCAAAGATAACGCAAAATCCAAAAAAGATACCAAATCAAACCCCATGAATCCAAATGATGATTTGCTACAAAGACAAGAGGACTTCGAATATAGCGTCAATGAAAGTATTAGCAACCTTAAAGGCGAAATCATAGAGATTAAAGGGATGCTCAGCGATATTGCATCCGACAAATTGAAGCCAACTACTGGTCGCAACAATCCAGCGACCACTAAACAAAATGCCCAAATTGATTACATTGAGCCAATTGAGACGACTGCTTCACCTTCTAGTTCATCTACACAATATTTCGATAACGATTTGATAGAGAACACATTTATTATCAGTAGCGAAGAGGAAGCCGAAACCATTAAGACATCACTTAAAGAGCAATCTGTAAAGCAAACTCCAAAGTCAACAACTGCAAAATCAGTAGAGAAGAAATCAACTCCTAAGGCAAGGAAAGATTTCAATATCGCTAAGACAAATACGCCAAAACCAGCACCTGTCGCAACAGATACAGAAGTAAAGTCAGACATATCAGTTCCATCAGTAAGTCCTACTCTTGTAGATGGATATGTAGCCGATGCAAAAGGGAAAATTGCAAAAGGGGATTATAGTGGTGCTATTTCTCAATTAGAGCAAGCATTGCAATCGGCTAAAGACCAAAATACTGTCGCTAATTGCAACTACTTACTCGGCGAATGCAATTTTAATTTGCGCGATTATGCAAGGGCAATTCCGTATTATAAATCCGTATTATCTGGTAAATCAGACAAAAAAGATTCCGCTACTGCGCGCATCGCAGAAGCATATTACAGAGTTGGGAAAACTGATGAGGCAAAATTGGCATACCAAAATTTGTTGAAAGAATTTCCCAAAAGTGCCCACTCATCTAAAGCAAAAAAAATGCTACAACAACTATAATATTATAGATGTGAATCATTCATTTTCTCTATCAACGCTAATCGGGTATTTTCCATTGCGGTAGAAATCACCTTCATATCCGATATTGTGGCAGTGAAATTTGCATCGCCATTCCATCGTGGCACAATATGAAAATGCAGATGTCCGGGTAATCCGGCTCCGGCAGATTGTCCTATATTTATTCCAATATTGAAGCCGTGCGGATGAAACGCATCCTTCATAGCACTAACGACTTTCTTCGTTGTTGCCATCACAGCCACTAACTCATCAGTAGTTAAATCATCCAAATCCGATATATGATGCAACGGCACCACCAGCGTATGTCCGCTATTATACGGATACTTATTGAGCAACACAATGCAATGGCTCTCTCTGGCTATGATTAGTCGCTCCTTATTCTCATTGACAGAATGGATTGCTCCGCAGAGAAAGCATTCCTCCTTTTTCTCTTCGTTAAATGATTCAATGTATTGGCTTCGCCATGGTGAATATATTCTATCCATTTCTATATTCCTATAATTAAACTCTACTAATAATTCCTACCACTAATATACAAATTTATCCATACATTTTTACAGCACTATTAAACTATGCACAAAAAACTCTGTCTAATAAATTGAAACCGATAGATTGAAAAGTGATAAAATTTGGTTATTTTGTAGAAATGTTTTTGAACACTAACCTACATCATCGCATTGGAAATACGAACTGACGCCGAACTAATTAATGAATATGTAACTACAAAAAGCAACGCCGCTGCGAAAATACTTGTCGAAAAGTATCGCAACTTCGTGTTCTCTGTTGCATTACGCTACACGCATTCTTACGATGATGCCGACGACCTAGCACAAGAAGTATTCATTAAAGCGTTCTCTAATTTGCATACATTCGAGTTCAAAAGCAGTTTGCAAACGTGGCTATACCGCATTACCGTTAATACATACTTAAATTCTAAATCTAAACGTAACATCAACAATACTCGACAGCGGGATAGTGCTGCCGATTTAGAACAGGTGCTCGTTGAAAATGATAATCCCGAAAGCCAATACGAATACAGCGAATTGCTTGACAGATTCAACGATGCACTGCAAAAATTACCCGAACGACAACGTGAGGTCTTTTCTCTCCGATATTTCGACGAAATGAAATACGAGGAAATATCCCAATTACTCGGACTCACAGTCGGCGGACTTAAAGCAAACTACTTTCACGCAATAAAAAAACTCGCTGAAATGCTAAAATAAATTAACTAAAACTAAAATATGAATATCACTAACTCTACGAACGAGGATGACGAAATAAGAGAAATCTTAGAGCATCTTAAATTAAAACAAATGGACGACAACTCTGCCAGCACATCTAATTGCGGCATCTCTCACTATGAAGTAGAATGCCTCCTGCCGGACTATCTATTCGACCGACTAACTGCTGCCGAAAGAGAATTATTTGAAATCGGAATAAACAATTATCCCGATTTAGAACAGGACTACAACGATGCCAAAATCCTATTTGACAAAGTTGAAAAATTGGATTTCCAAGCAATGCTCAACGATAAAAGTCACCATTTGCCTGAAAGAGTTGCTGCTCGCTTAGAAGCACGCGGTGTATTATATACTCCTACTCGTCCCAATATTAAACGACTTATTCTTGCGGGAGTTTTCGCTGCATCGCTACTTGTGTATATGTATTTCGCTAATCCAAAAGCAGATTTTGCGGATAACACTACTAACACAGATACGCAAAAAACACAACTATTCACCGCATTAGAAAAGGAATATCTTACGGAAAATATTGACGAAAACGATGTCATAAATGAACTGCAAAATTTGAACAACTACGACATCTTAATCACATCCTCGCACCTGAACGACGACATAAACCAATACGTCCATAGCACAATCGGCAGTTTTGACAATGGCTTACTACTCGCATATACTGACACAGAAGCCGGCTATGCTATGCTTGTAGAGCACGCTCAAAATGTAGATGAAGACACTTTCCAAGAAATCCTTAACTCCATCTACGAACTTTAATCAATCAAAATTTAATCAATATATAAGGAAAATTATTTAATGAAAATACGAAACACACCACCAATACTAATAATAGCAATCATTTGCTCGCTATTATTATCTAACGCTACATCCGCTATAGATAAGGGCGACAAATCCATCACCACTCCTCAGAAAACAAAGGAGCGTATGGATATGGTTAAGAAAATGAAACTACTCGAAATCCTCGACTTAGATTCATCTAAATCTGAAAAATTCCTCCAGAAATACTGCGTCTTCGAAAAGAAAATAGAGGAAAATAGAAAACAACAACGCAAAGTTGCTGAACTATTGGATGACCAACTTCGCAAGATGAATAAAGGAGATGATGGGAAGAAGTTCGCTCCCGTAAATGACTCTTTACTCGCATTGCAAGAGGAATTTAACAAACTCATTTGCGAAAAACAAAAAACATTGAAGCCAATTCTATCTGATGTGGAATTTGCAAAATACCTAAATTTCGAAAACAATTTTTTCAAAGAATTCTTTGGCTCCTATATGGACGGAAAGAAAAAACACAAACCAGATATGCCAGCCATTGATAAAAATAAAATTAAACCCAAAACCTCAACAGATTAATTGATAATTTGTAGTTAAACAAAAAAAGAAAGGAAGATTACTCGTCTTCCTTTTTTTGTTCTACTCTATTTGGTAGCGATTGAAGTATCGGCAATAAATATTCCGCCGCACTTGCAAGTTCCAAAAGAGTCGTCTCATTTTGCACTACAAAATCCGCCATCCTATTCTTTTCTTCTTGCGAAAGTTGCGAACTCATTCGCTGTTTAATTTCATCTTTACTAAGACCTGAACGCTCTGCAATTCGCTTTATACGCACCTGTTCGCTTGCACTAACAGATATTACATAGTCAAAACCATCTTCCAATTCCAATTCAAATATAAGTGCCGATTCCACAAAAATTATGCTATGCTGCTCGCTATCCTGCAATGTCTCAACCTGCTCTATCATTGCATCTATCACTGCTGGATGCAGTATTTGATTTAACTTCTGCAATCTCTCCGCATCCGGAAATACCTTGCTCGCAATGAACTCCGTATTATACTTTCCATCAACAAATGCATCGCTCCCAAATTCGGAAATAATTCTCTGCTGAATATCCGTATCAGTCGCTAAAATATTCTTAGCAAGCAAATCCGTAATGATAATAGGGTAGCCCATCTCCGCAAAACAAGCGGACAAAGCCGACTTTCCAGCACCTATTCCACCGGTAATTGCGATGATAAGTGGTTCTGTATTCATAATTTACCTTTAATGTAAAACTACTTGCGGAAACTCCGCCGATTATTCACCGGAGCCGTAGGATTTGTAATCGTTACAGACAAATTGTCCTTCCCAAATAAAACGCCAAGTTCTGTAAGCAATCCATTGGAATACGCCGTGTTTGCTGCTTTGAAATGATAATTCCGTCGATACGAATTTAGCGGATTATGCACGTGAAACACTATGTTAGATGCGGCTTTGCTGTCGTTCTGGTCGCTAATATATTCCTTCAACTGCTGCAACTTCGCATTATCAAAATTGCTGATGTCAATAGCGATATTTATCGCTGCTGCATACTTTTTTATCGCCGAATTTATATCGTATGCCTCATCCACGGTCACTTTTGCAATCTCTCCACTCTCCTTTTCTATACGACCTTTCACGCAAATAACCGAATCAACATTTAGCAAATCAGAATACTTTTCGTAAGCATCTGACCAAAAAATTAACTCCGCAACTCCTTCATAATTTCGCACTTTGGGAAATGCAATACGCTTTCCTTTCTTATCCTCTCTTGTTCTAACTTCCTCCACCATACCCGTAATTAATCCATAAGTGCTCAGTGTATCGCTGTTGTCGCTTGCTGTATTTTCTGCAATATCATCCTCGCTATCCATCTGCTTATTAGTAATATCAGCACTATTGAAGGACTTGATAGCCGTGTAATACTTGTTGAGCAACTGACCAGAGAACGCAAAACTAAGAACTTCGCGCTCCTTTGAAAGCCGTTCCGTCTCGTCCCAATCGGGTGCAAATATCAACTTCGGCTCAACCGTTACTGCATCTTCTGTATCGCCAAATAAATCGGCTGTTCCAGTGTTGTTGCGGTTATTCTCATTCTTGGCATACTCAAGAGCAAGGTCTACCGAGTTAAATAATGTTGCTCGTTCCTTTGTTGAATATATAGAATCAAATGCTCCTGCACATATCAATGCCTCCAATACACGCTTGTTGCATTGCGATACGCGTCCAGCAAAATCAAAAATTGAACTAAATGGCTTCTCTTTGCGAACTGCCACCATATCATCCACAACTGCTGTGCCAACTCCTTTGATACCAGCCATTCCAAAGACAATAGCATCGTCTTTGGCAACAAAATAGGTGTTAGATAGATTTACATCCGGCGGCAATATATTTATATTAAACTTTTTCGCTTCCTCAAATACATCCACCAATTCATTCTGTCCATTCATAACTGCCGTCATAAACGATGCCAAATATTCCGCTGTGTAGTGTGTCTTAAGCCAAGCCGTTTGGTATGCAAGATAGGAATAGGCGAGTGAATGGGATTTATTAAAACCATAAGACGCAAATTTAAGTAGCAACTCAAATACCTCATCAGCAATTTTCTCCGATATACCATTCTTCGCACATCCTTCCATAAATTTCGGAATGAACTCTATCATATACTCACGCTTCTTCTTTCCCATTGCACGCCTCATTACATCCGCTTCACCAAGTGTAAAGCCAGCAAGGTCTTGCACTATTTGCATAACCTGCTCTTGATAAACGATAACACCATAAGTGTTGCTTAACGATTTCTCCATCAATGGATGCAAATACTGAATCGCCTCTTTACCATACTTGCGATTGATAAAACTCGGTATGTTCTCCATCGGTCCCGGACGATACAGCGCATTCATTGCTGTAAGTTCCTCTAAGTTCTGTGGCTTCAACTGCTTCAAATACTCGGTCATACCGCTTCCTTCAAATTGGAATACTGCTTTCGTTTGTCCATCACTTAGCATCTTATAAACCTGCTGGTCTTTGAAATCAATAGTGTCTAAATCAATATCAATATCAAAATTCTCCTTAATCATCATCAAAGCACGGTCAATAATAGATAGAGTGCGAAGCCCCAAAAAATCCATCTTTACAAGACCTGCCTTCTCCAAATACGACATCTCATATTGCGTAACTATCTCCAACGACTGCGACTTGGACTGCTTATCCGAACGATACAATGGAACATAATTGCAAATATCCGATGGAGCAATAACTACGCCGGCTGCGTGCGTTCCTGTATTGCGATTCTTATTTTCCAATATCTCGCATAGTTCAAACAGACGCTGATAACGCTCATCTTCCTCATCAAATACCCATTGAATAGATGCCTTTTTCTTAACATCCGCTAACCTTTCCCCAAAACCAACTTCTCTAGTAATCCTACGCACATCGTTCAATGGAATACCCAAAACCCTGCCAACATCATTAATTACTGCCTTTGAGGAGAGCGTCCCGAATGTTATTATCTGTGCTACTGAATCCTCACCATACTTATTCTGAACATAATTAATTATCTTATCTCGTGTCTCATCGCTGAAATCAATATCAATATCAGGCATAGACACACGCTCCGGATTTAGAAAACGCTCAAACAGCAAGTCGTATTGCAAAGGGTCAACATTAGTAATTCCCAAAGCATAAGCCACTATACTACCGGCAGCAGAGCCACGTCCCGGTCCTACTGATACGCCTAACTCCTTCGCTGCACGTATGAAATCCCAAACTATAAGAAAATAACCTGGGAACTGCATTTGCTGGATTACACCCAATTCATACTTGGCTCGTTGCTCTATATTACCAGTTACTACGTGATAACGTTGCTTCAA
The DNA here is from genome assembly GCA_031261605.1 of Ignavibacteria bacterium. Taxonomy (GTDB): domain Bacteria; phylum Bacteroidota; class Ignavibacteria; order Kapaibacteriales; family UBA2268; genus WRLB01. The sequence continues at coordinate 8,955 of JAISJI010000041.1, forward strand.
TCCTTCATCCACCAATTCGCTCAAATATTCGTCAAGCGTTGTCGCTGTAGTGTTCGCAGGTAATGGAAAATCCGGCATATAGTGCTTATCAAGTTCTATCTCTAAATTGCACTTCTCCATTATCTCTATCGTATTGGATATTGCTTCCGGATATTCCTTAAACAATTCCGTCATCTCTGCTTCTGTGCGGAAGTAAAACTCGTCCGTCTTATATCGCAATTTATGTATATCCGGCTTATCTGCACCACCTTTCGACTCCTTAATAAGCAGATAAACATTGTGTGCCAATGCGTGCTCTTTCTTTAAATAATGTATATCGTTAGTGGCTACTATCTTGACATCTATTTCCTTGGCAAGTTGCACCAACTGCGTGTTTAGAAGGTTCTCATCGGGGTAATGATGCTTCTGTATTTCAATGTAAAAATCCTCACCAAATAATTTCTTATAGAACAACGCTTCTTCCTTCGCCTTTTCATAATTATTATCGCTAATAAGCATCGGAACTATACCACCCATACATGCACTCGTGCAAACAAGCCCTTCGCAATACTTCTCTAATAACTCCTTATCAATACGAGGACGCGAATAAAAGCCCTCTGTATGACCGAAACTACTCATTTTCAGCAAGTTATGATAACCAATATCATTTTTCGCCAGCAGTAACAAGTGGAAATAATTTTTCTTCTTACTTTTGGATTGCAATGCCGTTCTATCGTGTCGCGAGCCATTGGCAATATACACCTCACAACCAATAATCGGCTTAATCTCTTGCTTCTTACATTCCTCGTAAAACTCAATAGCGCCGAACATTACGCCGTGGTCGGTAAGTGCAACAGCCGGCTGGTTATCTGCTTTGGCAGCAGCAACTAACTCCTTGACAGTCACAATGGCATCAAGGATAGAATAATGTGTATGATTATGAAGATGAACGAACATTTTTATTGTTTATTATTTGTAATTAAATTGTATGGGATATTTCCACACTAGTGGGAATTATTAGAGATAACCATCTTAATTTATTTTGAACTATTTTTTAATATTCCTTAATATTTTCTGTATGAAATTCTGCCGTATCGCCGACAAATTTAACCACTCCTATGCCGAGTTCGTGGGCTTTTTCTTCTACTCCATTTTCAAAAGACATCCCTGCAATACCGAGTATTAATTTATAACTCTCATATTGCGGAAAAATCTTGCGAAAATTTTCTGCTTTTTTTAATACTTGCTCCAATGCACTATCTTTTGCACGATATTTCGCTTCTATAATGGCAACTGTGTTACAATTATACATCCTAATATCATATTCGTTGATTAATTTTTCACTCTTCACATATCTTTTTGTATTTTCCTCTACAATATCAAATTTATAGCCCGCAAACTCTTTTTTATTATTAAATGTATTAAGAAAAATATCTTCGGTCATAAAGCCATTACTATTTCCGATGCCACCTATCTCCTCTCTCATTTGCTTTGCTCCCTTATCAAGATTGGCACTTACCTCCTCGATGCGAGCTTTCGTTTCACGCATTTGCCTATCTGTTTCTGCGGACATCTCACGTAATTCCTGACGGAACTGGTCGCTCATTCTTTGCGTTTGCTCTCGCAATTCGCGTGCTTCTTTATCCGACCTTTCGGATAATCTATCAAGTGTAGCCCATACTTTTTCAAAGGTGTAAGTTGGGTCTATTGTTGGTTCTTTGCTTGGCGTTTGCATAAAAATACCTCCTTAATTTATATATTTGACAAACTTTATTTTTACGAATATAACTAAAAATTATGAAATAAATATCATTATAACAAAAAAGCGGAAGACGTATGCCTCCGCTTTCTGTGTGATAAAAAAAATCAAACAATACTAATATCTCAAATACTTCTTCCGCAATTCTAAATATTCATTCACACCACGCTGTGCTATTTCTACAACTTCTGCATCACGCTTTCCACCAAAAATGGCGGACAGTAATATACTGCTACCGGTTACTTTACGAAACATTTCCTGCTTCTCCTTGCTAACATTATCTAAAATAAAGAGTTCCGGATGAACCTTACGTATCGCAAGTATCGTCTTTACGCCCGTCGTAAATGGAGCAAATCTATCGCATTTCGGATATGAAAACAAAAGCCCCTTGCAATATTGTTGCGAAAACTTCCCATAGAATGGCTTGAAATGCGCAATTTGTATAAGCAACTCATCATCCTTACAAAAACTCCTAACCTCTTGATATACAAACTCTTCATTCATTGTCGGAGCACCAATATAGCGAAAGGGAAGCGATGTTCCTATTCCAATATTTAATATGCTAAGTTCGCCGAAAATACCGAGTGTTGCTGCTCCATATACCGCCTCTGGCGATGGTATTTGCGGCGATGTCGGAAACCACAGCAAATTGCAATCCTCCCATCGCATATTCCGTTGCCAATTAGACATCTCAATTACACTCAAATTGCACTTCTGAACCACACCAGACGCATTTTTTAACCATCCCTCATCGTTCATCATCACCACAATTTCGCCCAACGTAAGCCCATGAATATACGGCACCGGTATCAAACTCATAAAGTTCTCTTGTCCTTTTTCCGTTACCATACCATCAACTACATTGCCACCAATCGGATTCGGTCTATCCAATACTATCACCGGAATACCCGCCTCTGCACAAGACGTAAGCATATAATTTACGCTACTTAGGAAGGTATATGAACGAATGCCGATGTCCTGTATGTCTATCAATACAACGTCCAATTGTTGCAAATGCTCCAATTTCGGTCGTCTATTCGCACCATATAGCGAAATGAGTTCTACGCCGAATATCTCATCGTCCTGCACACTTTCACCAGCATAACTTCCACCATAGAAGCCATGCTCAGGACTAAATATGTATTTAAGATTAATGGACTTAGAACTCGCCAGAACCTCAGCAGTAAGTTTGCCGGAACTTGTTCTACCGGAGTAATTAGTAAATAATCCGACACGCTTCCCTTTAATTTGGTTGAAGTTAGAGGATATAAGTTTATCTATGCCAAGAGTTACTTTGTTTTTATAGGGGGGAACGTCTGCATTGCTGCATCCGTAAGATAGAAGCGTAAGTAGCAGGAGAAAAAAAGTTTTGTAAGTATGTTTCAAAATAATAAAAAATATAGATTAAATTAACTATTTCACCCCGCAAAAACTATACCAATTTATTATGGTAGCGTCCATTCCAAAATTTCTTTTCCATACAATATATTCTAAATCCATATTAATCAAGTTTTTTTAGTTGTTTTGCGTTCAGTTTTGATACAACGCTACGTCCTATTTTTGCTTCTATGCTATTGCGTGCTTCTTTTGCGATAGTGCCGCCTTGTTTAGCAACATTAATATTTTCATCATAATCTTGTGGATTTTGAACTCTCGAAATTTCAGTAGTTGCGGCTTCTGCCAATGTATTCAAAATTAATTCCATATTTGTCATATTATCACGTAACCCTTCTGTTTTCAGGTCTTTATGTTGCTTGTATTGCTTAGTAGTAAAGCCGGACCAAGTGGCAGTTAGAATATCGGTTAGTGAAGCATATTGAGTGCCATTTATACCACAACGTTCCCACTCATCAGTCAGGTCTTTGCGGATTTCGATAGATTTCAATCGCTGGTTAATCCAATTATCCGAATAACCCTTTTGTTTATAATAACTTAAAGAACGATTTATGCCAATCTCTGGGTCATCCATTTCGGCAAGACGCTCCTTTGCAAGTGAAGCCAACCATAACTTAAACGGCTCTGCTTTAGGCGATGGTATTGATTGAACAAGGCGAAACAACTGCTCCACATCGGCAACATCCGTAAGACGCATCTTGCCATCTTCGGCAGTTAGTTTCAACTGGTTACAATTTGTAACCGTTTCATTGCCTTCCTTGATTAGTCGGTGCTTAAGCACTTTCCAATAATTACGAGGTGCTGGTGAATCTGTCAAAACGGCGATAACATCAACAATAGAAACATACCATTTCTCTTGCTCTTTATCCCAAACTGAGCGAACCTTTTGTTCCTCAAAAACTTTTACTATTTCTTTTTTCATATCTATTTTTCAATATGGCATAAATATAACACTATAATATTAAATTCGCTTGCTTATTTCCACCTTCGCACAAATTCCAATCTATCGTGTAGCGTATCCGTTCCTTGCAATAGACGCGCCTTATCCATAACTGCTCCCTCGTGCGATTGGAACACCAACTCGTAATCCTTGCTCATTACTATGGCTTCCTCCGGACACACCTCCTCGCAAAAGCCGCAAAATATACAGCGTAACATATTTATCTCAAAAGACACAGGATACCGCTCTTTTGCATCTGTGGTATCTGACGCTTGCACTGTTATGGCTAATGCAGGGCAAACTCTGGCACATAGACCACAAGCAACACAGCGTTCTTTCCCATTCTCTTGCACAAGAACAGGACGACCACGATAAGAGCCCGTTGGCTCCCATCTTTCCTCTGGATATTGACGTGTCGGCTTTGGGAACTGAAACATACGCTTGAGAACAAGTCCCATTCCACGTGCAATTTCTGGTAAGTATAATTTCTCTAATGTTGTGAGATTATTTCTGGCAATTTGGCGTTTGGATATATCGTTCATTTTTTTTGGATTAATAAATTGTGAATTTAATTAATTACTAATATAAGTATTTTTTGTGAAATTATATGCAATTTTATATTACTTCGTTAGTTTATTCAAATAATTATCTGAACTTTTGATTAATCAGATTTAATTGATTTTCTATGATTTTTTATTTATTTATTGTTCCCCCTTCCTTGTGGGAAGGGGGCTAGGGGGTTAGGTAGAACCTCTACTTCAGGAAGGGAATTTCGTTTAAAAGATTAGGTAACTCACTCTATTCTATATATCTTATGGTATAAAATATACTTAATATCTGCGTATTCACTCTCGCTTATTCCCAATGGATAACTGCCGAGCAACATCGGAAATGGGGCATTACCTTCTTGCAACGGTGGAAGCAAATATACATAATCATTCATTACACAACCCAATGATTCGTAAAATGAAATACGCCGTTTTGTTTGCTCATCAACCGGCTTATCTATCTCATAAATATAAATCACATCCTTAAATGTGGTATGAAATAAATGTAATGCCCACTTCCCAATACCTCCGCTACGCATCTCCTCGCAAATAGCAAAATACATTATAAACACATATTTCTGCTCCTTAATATACGAAAGCATTCCAGCAAATTTATCGTCACAGAAAACCGCCAGCATACCATTTATCTCAAAATAATCCGTTTTCATAACTAAATACTCAAATGGAATACGCTCATTCGCCGGAAAGGAAGTCATATACACTTCCTCTATTTTATCAATTACGGATTGCTCTAACTCCTTGCTATTTCTCAAACTTACCTGCATATTGCAACCGCTCTATACATCTTTAAATTGTGTATCGTTGTGCAAATAAAATAATCGCCCGTTGGAATATTGCTAACATCTATATTTAACATAGTGTTATTCAATTTTCCAAAATCTTTCACTAAATCCCCATTCACATTATAGATACTAACATTATCCACTTCCGCCTCACTATTTATATAAATAAAATCGCTCGTAGGATTCGGATAAATAGCAAGTTCAAAAGACGTAACCTCTTCTATTTCATTTGGATACATCCCGCAAATAGTAGAATCAAGAGTAATATATGGAGCAGTGCAATATCCGTATTCAGACATATCGGTATTACCTTCTTGGCAGAACCAGTGAAGCGTTGTCCAATCCGTATTAGTTGCAACTAAGCCAAAAATCTGCCGCTCACCGAGAGTAATACTTGCTCCATAGTAATAGTAGTGTGTTGATTTCATAAATTCATCGCTATTTTTCATTGCATCCATATCAATCGTAACATCATAATTTATATACGGAATATCTAATAGAGTGGTAGCCATCGCAAGTATTGTTCCACCTGCCGGAATTACCTTTGCAGCGGTAACCTCAATATGCTTGCTTCTATCATTATCCTCAGCAAATAAATACACCCAATAGTTCGCTTTACCAACATCATCTCCATAAAAATTGAGAATGCCAACTTGCGACCCAAATCCAACATTTACATCAACATTGGAAGTAATAATCGCAACCAATTTAGGCGAATCCATACTCTGTTTTGCGATATTAATTGCCGGAGCAATACCTTCCTTTGCTGTAAAGAAACCAAGCACTTGCGCATTTAATGCCGTTGTGGTTGTTGTGATTGTAATAAAAAATAGGAGTGTGTTCAATAATATTTTTTTCATCGTTTTATGTAAAATAAGTTTATAGAATATTACAAATATACGAAATAATTGTGAATTTAACTCTATATTGGCAAAAATACGGATTTCCGTATTAATTTTTCCGCATTCATTTTTTAAGATTTCCGTATCAATTTATTTGTTATATAGTGTTATTTTTGTAATGTCAATTTGATGCAAAAGCGATGCAAGTTTGGCTTTGGGAAATCATTGTGTTACCTTTCAGATGCAATGTATTCTCAGTTGAAAGGAAGTCCATTCTG
>JAISJI010000005.1 GCA_031261605.1 Ignavibacteria bacterium
AGAGCATTGGTATTTCAAAAGCACGGTATTAAAGTAATGGATAGTCTGCATCTTGCCGTTGCTGAAACAAGTGGAGTTGATGTATTCTTAACAACAGATGATGCGTTCTTGCGAGCGGCCGGGCGAATCAAATTGACAATAACGGTGGCTAATCCCGTTACTTGGATAATGGGGGGTGTTACAAAAATGAAAGAAAGTACCGCAATTGATTATAGAAACCCCAATGTCATACGCAGACTTGGAATCGACATTCTTACAAGAGAACTCGGTCCTATTGGAATGACATACTTCATACAGCAATTTGATAGGGGCGAAGGCGACTATACAAAGGATCGTCATGCGTGGCTTGATGACATTACAATGGAAGAAGCCGTGCGTGAAATTGAGGAAATGCAAAGTAAATAAGGACAAAAAGGGGACGGTTCTATTTTGTCCTTATAGTCTTCTTTGATCTTTCTCTGCAAATATTCGCAAATATGAGTCTACGACTTCATCCATCGGCAACGGCTCAAACTTAATACGGCCGGCCCGATATAGAAACGTAAGCACTTTGCTAGACAACACCTTACTAACGACCGAGGGAAATCCAGCCATAACCACCAACATATCGAGTCCTTCTCGCGCCAATAATTGGTATGTTGAGGCAAATTCCCTCATTCCGTCGGTAGCTCCCGATGCCTCATCGATTAAAATAATAGGGGATTTGCCTTGCTTTTTCAGCGATGCTAATATCTTTCCAAGCGACCCGCAAAAGCTATGCGTTTGCGCTTTATCAGATGAGGAACAAGTCAGGTCTGAGCCCAAACCTAGGATTGAACAAATCCTTTTTCTTTACGTTTTTCATACCTTTTCCAAACTTTTCATAACTATAATATGCTTTTCATAAGTTTAAATCATTTTTCATACTTTTGCGGGCTGCAATCCCCAACTTTTATAATCATGCAAAAAAGAAGTGAGATGCAAAAGTATGCGGTCTTTCGTACTTGCCTGTCATCCCGGGCTTGACCCGGGATCCATTTCAATTTTAGACTGGATTGCGGGTCAAGCCCGCAATGACAGACTGTGTGAACTATTACACGAAGTCTAGTTTAGTACGCCTATGACGAGAAAATGGTAGTCGATACTTGCATATTTTAGTGTGATTTCTCTGTCGAGTATAATTTAATTTCTTGCTGTTGAAAGAAATAGTCCTAATTCGTGATACAATCACTATCAGTGGTGTGAAGTTTATTGATAGCGAATACTTGCGAGTTGCAGTACTTCCACTGAGGAATAGGATTAATTTATATAATATGATTTCAGAAGAATTATTAAGTGAAGTGATAAATACAAAAAAGACGGCTTTTAAAGCGAAATACCGTAAATTAATGCTGGGCAATCGACATTATTCAAATAAAATATCTTTGCGGTCAGATGATGGGAAGTTTCAATATAGTCTTGTTCTGCGTAAGTCCGAGAGTTTCATTGAAGATTTTTCGGTTTTACTTATTTGGGAAAATGCCAATGAGTATTCAGACGTTAACAAAAATATTATTCTTGCAAGGTATCAAGGACCCCACGATGGGAAGGAGCCAGAAGGTGTTGATATACACCATAGCTATCATACGCATAAAATTACATCGAAAGACATTGAAGTGAAACGATATTTAAAGCCTTCCAATCGAAAGGAAACAGAAGCGTATAATTCATTTGAACAAGCCATTCAGTGTTTTATCACAGATTTCGGAATAGTTGGAGTTGAGAATACTGTTGAGCCATTTGTGGACAATAAGCAACTACCGGAGCGAATAATAATTGAGGATATTTCCAATGCTTAATATTGAATTATTAAAAAAACAAACTATCGATTTTGGTTTTCGTGAGAAAAGACCCAATATATATAAGGTGTTGGTTCCTTTTTTTCACGAAGATGGAGATATGTACGATATCTTCGTAGAAGAAAGCCCTGTCAACAATAATCTTATTAGAGTTTCTGATTATGGACTGACGCTTATGAAGTTATCATATGCATTTGACATCGATACCGATAACAAGAGAACTACTCTAGAGAGTATTGTAGCCCAAAATAGATGTGAGATAGATAACGGATTGATTTATATTGATGTTTTAGATACACAAGTCCAATCTGCTGTGTTCTTGTTATCACAAGTAATTTCTAAAGTTAGCAATATGGATATTATTAGCCGTGAAATGGTGAAGTCAATGTTCTATGATTTGTTGCAAGAGTTTGTTTTGGAAATGGAAATATCTTTTAACTATAAAATGAAAAAGGACATCACACCATTAGCTGATTCTCCAGATTTAGTTGTTGATTTTGAAATACCAGCGAAAAGGCCAATTTATTTATTTGGAGCACGCGATGATAGTAAAGCATCAAAGATTATCATTTCCTGTTTACAATTCAGTAGCAATAAGTTGCCGTATCAAAGTTTAGTCATTCATGAGGATTTTGAAACTTTGACGAAATTTAATCAAAAGCAAATTACCAATGCGGTTGATAAACAATATACAAGTTTGGATGAATTTAAAGCCAAGGGACGAGATTATTTAGCAAGAGCAGTTTAAGAGCGCACATCTTTTGGACGCTTTAATTAATAACATAAATGAGTCGCTTCATTTTTTTATCGTTTATCGATAAAAAAATATTGACAAGCGATATTTTTATTGGTATGATTCCACTGTTAAGTTAAATGAGTTAGAGATTCCCGCCGGAGTTTATCCTGTGCGCAGTCACAGAGCGGGAATGACAGCGTAGCGGAAATGACATTGGAGGTAGATAATTATGTGGAGTTCTAGGAATTCGGTAATTCTTTCATCTATATGTACGAAAGTTGTAATCGTACTTGTTGTTGCGAGTGCAATTGCTCTGCCGATTATGCTTAATAACGGTATACTTGATCAGGCGCGGTTAATTACTGCCGATTATATCAGAGCAAACCTTGGTGTCTTTTATGCAGCTTGTGTTCCGGCACTTATCGCCTTGTTTTTTCTTGACCGTCTGATTGCAAACATCAAGAAGGAAGATATATTTATCAAAACAAACATTACCGCGCTTAGAGTGATTTCTTGGGCGTGCTTTGTTGCAGCAATTGTCTTTATCGTCGGAGCCTTTTTAAGTGACAGCATGGGGTTTTGGCTCGTCGCTGTAGTCTGTGCGTTTATCGGTCTTATCCTTCGTGTAGTCAAAAACGTCTTCGATGCCGCAGTGCGGATTAAAGACGAAAATGACTTCACGATTTAGGGGGTGGCAGTTATGGGCATAACGATAAACATAGATGTCATTATGGCGAAGCGAAAGATGTCGTCCGGCGAGTTGGCCACCCGCATCGGGATTACGCCCGCCAATCTGTCAATTTTGAAAAACAACAAGGCTAAGGCGATTCGGTTTTCTACGCTGGAAGCTTTGTGCAAAGAGCTCGAATGTCAGCCCGGGGATATCCTAGAGTTTAATGTAGAGGAGTAAGATATGACACCTTTTATTTGTACCGGCAAGGAGCGTATCTTTGCGATTGTTTGTATATTGCTTGGAGTTCTGTTTTTCGAATTCGACGTCTTCGCCGGCCAACTTGGCACATTTATCTTCTTTTTAACTGCCATAGTTTCCACATTTATTTATATGGAAATCGTAAATAATAAACAAAACGTAAAAAGTTACACCGCGCTGGGAATATTGCTATTGTCGATTGTGCCGTTCCTAATCTACGATGCCACCGTGCTTACATTTTTCCAGTTGCTCTTTAGTCTTGCCCTTTGTATCACGTGGGTGATGTACAGCACGCGCACGCAGAGCGCTGAGAAACTTTCCGGCTTTATCATCGGCGATTTATTCAACCAGACTTTTATAGTTCCATTTGCCAACTATGGGGGAATATTTCTCACAATCAGAGATGGGCTTAAAACCCGAAAGGGTAGCAAGCGCTTTCTAGTTAGCGTAATCGGTCTAGTCGC